>NZ_AP025483.1:1439650-2159475 GCF_024347455.1 Vibrio echinoideorum | reverse complement strand
GAAGAACGAAATGCGTTTAGCTTGAGTCAACAAGTCAACCGCACGGTTTACTTGCATCGCATCTAGACTGTTTTTAGCAACGTCTAAACAAGCCATAGTCGATTCGAAAATCTTATGCGTGTAAGCATCTGGGCCATCATCTTCTTCAACATTACGATTCACATAAGGTGTACCGTTCGCCAAGCTTTGTGCTAGGTGAAGTTTGAAGTCAGGGAAGCCCTTTGTGTCTAAACGACGACAGAAGCGGTTAACTGTAGGCTCACTTACGTCAGCCATTTTAGCTAAGGTAGCAATGCTAGAATGAATTGCAGTTTGAGGGGAAGCCATGATTACTTCGGCTACCTTACGCTCAGACTTGCTGAAATTTTCCAGGTTTTTTTGTATTTTTTCTAATGTATTCATAGTGTTCACAAGGGTATAGAGAACAACTTGCTAGTTAATATCTTTTTACCAGGGGGTATGGCTGAAACAAATATCAGTAAAACAATACTCAAAATATTTTTGGTCTGTAAATACTGCTGCGTCAAAGAGATATCAAGCTAACTAGCACCATAGAGTCAGTATAAACCCAACATACTATTTACTAATACAAAAACACGGCATGAATGCTTAAGAATATGACAAACCTCAACAAAATTTTAGAAAACTACAGAACTGGAAGAGATTTTGAATAAAAAGAATGCAAATTGAGTATGAACTGACAGCTTAGTTACATCAAAAAGAAAGAAATTTTCAATTTGATGCAACTAAAATTGAATGGTTAGGCGTTTATTTGCTCTACCAGCTTGGTGATTTTACTCATCAAATTAGGTGCTAGTGTAGAGATTTCACGCTGTTCTTCAAGTACGGAAGAAAGAATGTCATTGCCGGTTAGTGGATTGGCTAATACGACACGGAAAACGATGATCGGTTGGTGTGCCCAATCTTCAGGGTTCAAGCGAGTTCTTGAAACAAAAGATCGACCCGTTTCACGCTGCTTTTTCTGAATGAACTTAGTGAGCTCATTCAATAACTCATTCAGGTCTACACGATCTTTCGCATTAGCTTTCTGCAGAGCGGCTTTAACCGATTCAGGAACATAGCGGTAAGTCAGTAGACAAAGTTCAGGCTCTGATACCAACTCAAAATCGCTTTGTTGTTTAATCAGGTCGGCAAAATAGCGTGCTTTGTTGATGCTCTGGTCGATCAACAGTTCATAACCAGGACGGCTGATGATATGCATCGAAGCGTAAACAAGCATGGCCATGCCTGAACGAGAGCCTTCTAAAGTGTGGCTGCCCAGATCTTTAGAACCCTTACGTAAAATATATTGAGCGTGATGTTCGATGGCTGTCATCGCGTCTGGTTTCTTGAACAGAACCATACCAGCACCCATCGGGATATAGAGTTGTTTATGCGCATCAATCGTAACTGAATCTGCGAGTTCAATGCCATCAAGTAGGTGACGGTGATTGTTCGACATCAGCGTCGCGCCGCCCCAAGCTGCATCCACATGGAAGTGGCAATCAGACTCAGCACATACTTCTGCAATATCCCTTAATGGGTCGATATTACCGGTCTCTGTTGTACCAGCCACACCAATAACAGCAAAAGGCTTAATCTTATTCTGCTTGAGCTGCTCGATCTTGATTCTTAAGTCGTCAGTACAAATACGGTTGTTGTTATCTGTCTTAACAGACACTAGGCCTTCTTGGCCAATACCGAGCACATCTGCGGCTTTTTTTAGAGAGTAGTGACCACGTTCAGAGACTAAGATGGCCAGGCCTTCGTAATCATAGTGCTTCATGGCTTTGAATAAGCCTTCCTTCTCGACACCTTTGAACGAACCTTGTGCTTTCAGTGCATTGTTACGTGCCACCCAAAGTGCGGTGATGTTCGCAATGGTTCCACCAGAACAAAACGCACCTAAAGAGTGGTTTGCACTGTGCATCCAACGCGAATAAAACTGGTCGTTGTCTTGATAAATCAAGCGGTGAAGCATACCCAAAACTTGACGTTCTAGGGGAGTAAAAGCTTTTGAGGTCTCGATTTTTACTAGATTCTGATTCAACGCAATCATGATTTTAGACAGCGGCATCAAGAAATACGGCAGAGCAGACGTCATGTGACCAATAAAACTTGGCGACGACGTATGTACCGAATGAGACACGAGAGTATCGAGGAGATGTTCAGTGTGTTCAGAAACAAACTCAGGCTGCTCGGGAATATGAGCATTTGAAAAATCTTTCTCAATTTCACGTAGTGGCTTTTCTTCAGCCACAATATGTTCACGTAAGAATTGATTCAGGTTTCGTGAAAGTTTGTCTTCAATTTGAGTGAGTGTTGAATCTGGGCCTTCTGGTACTGTAAATATACGTAGAAGACTGTCGAAGCTAACATCTGCAGTTTTTTGTTCCGTAACCATAGCAAGCGAGTTATTTTTTTTTATATTGACGCGAGCGGGATAATCTAAACGAAAACGGGAACAATGTCCCGTCTTAATTATGAAATCCAACTTCTCAAAAAAGCATACTAAATGAGGGGTTAATTACACTTAATTGCTTCAAGTTTAGTAATCGACTGATTGTAGCGTTGTAATGCTGTGTCGATTTGCTTTGGGTGGCTAAGCAATTCTGCAAAGGCTGAACGTAGCTCGTAGTTTTGAGCATGAGGCGTTGATTGACGGTCGTCGAACGTGGTTTTAGCGATTTTTCCAAGCTCATCATCACGCGTTGAAAGCGTCTTAATGTCGTGTTGTTCTAGTTGCAACCAACCTTCAACAGGCTGTTCAGTTGCTACTTTGCTTGAATCGTTTACTAAGTAGTAGTTTACCGCGGCACGATTAAGCTCGAAGTGGTGCTTACGGCCTTCCAGGAACCATTCACTTACTTCTGTTAACTCTGGGTATTGTTCCGAAGTTAAAGCAGCAAGGTCAGCGTACCAATTCAAAGAAGCGTCGATGTACGCGTCATATTTTTTTGCTTGGCATTGGTTTGTTTCAGACATTGAATCTGCTGCAAAAGAGAAAGTAGAAGTTGAAGCTAGCAGTAATGCGACGCAAAGGCGTTTCATAGTGGTTCCTTTTGTAAGTTTATTCTTTTTAGAACTTAGTCGTTACAGAGTACCGTGATCATTATTTGTTGAGCAATGACACTTAGTGTCTTTTTATTTCGGTAACTGTATCGGTATCTTGGGCATTGGTATTCGAGATGCATTCTAATCTAAAATAATCGCTATTCCTGCGATCTAGTTAGCAAGAGATACAAAGAACAGCATCAAAATAGGGACAAGCAGGCTTAATATAAAGCCACTGACAATCGCGATAGGAACGCATCGAACGCCGCCTGTGGTTTGAATGACCGGTAGGGTGAAGTCCATCGCTGTAGCACCAGCATAGCCAATAGAGGTGCATGGATAGCTGCGAATCAGCACTGGAATCAGTACTAAGGCAACCAACTCTCTTAACAGCTCAAGCATGAAAGAAGCGCCGCCATAAACCGGACCAAAGGCGTCACCCATCAAGATACCTGCCAGAGAATACCAACCAAACCCAGAAGACATTGCCAAGGCTTTGAACAGAGGTATATCCAGAATGTAAGCCGCGATAACGCCACCTAGCATTGAGGTGATGATAATCGTGATTGCGATGACCATGCCGTGTTTGTTCAGCAAAATTTGTCGAAGTGTTAATCCGCTATTACGCAGTTGAATACCAATAAAGAACAGAAGTACAAACAAAATCCATTCGCTTGCAGTATTGACCCAACCAAGACTGATAGGCAGCACTAAACCAGCGATAAGGCCTGAACCCACCACTAGGATTAGTTTGGCAGACTCCATCGCCATAGAAGAAAGGGGAAGTTTCTTTTTACTGCTGTCTGTTTTGAGTGGCAGTAACTTATCGATAGCAGGTAACGCCATTAGGTTACAAACGCTCAAACAGACAAAGAAAGTGACGGTGTAAAGAAGTATTGTCTGCAGATTACTGCCTAGGTTATCGAGGGCGGCTAAGCTTAGCCCCATTAACGCTAGAATTACGTAAATCAACCGCGACGTAGAGCGGTTGATGAACTCTAGCGTTTGAGC
This sequence comes from Vibrio echinoideorum, assembly GCF_024347455.1. Lineage (NCBI taxonomy): Bacteria > Pseudomonadati > Pseudomonadota > Gammaproteobacteria > Vibrionales > Vibrionaceae > Vibrio > Vibrio echinoideorum. Next base: position 2,155,410 of record NZ_AP025483.1, on the reverse strand, counting down.
GTTCGAAATAGAAAAAAGATACCCCACGACGAGTGGTGCAAATATAAAGATCATCCCTGTAAACATGCTTTCCCCATTGCATTTACTTCATATTACATTTACTTGTCACTTAACAGTGACTTAGAAGCCACTAGTATTGATCACGTCGCTTAGCTTTGCATTAAAATCATGTTTGCTCAAGTTGCTTAATTTATACAGCACCTCTGCACCTGTCACGTTAAGTTCAACTTCGTGTTCATCGATGTTCTCATCCTTATTTCTGAACATCAGTAGGTGGTTAGCGATTCTTGCGATATCAAGGTAAGACACCTCGCGTTCTTCTTGTTTATTGATGGTGTTACTACATACATCAATGAAGTCGCTGTCGAAGCCCCAACGTTTTAAAACTAGCTTACTCGTAGCTGAACATTGGCCTTGGAATATCTGCAGGGCGATATCGTGGTTTAAGTAGTTGCCGTTTTCGAGGTATAGGTGATATTCGCTAACCAAACAAAATAAACCAATGTCAGCCAATAACCCAACAAGCAATGACTTTTCATGCTCAAGATAGCGGTATTCGATAGGAGATAGCTCTTTGAAGCCGTTGGTGACCAGTACCATGGTCGCACCAAGTTCTTTAGAAACAGAAGCACTCTGAACCAGTAGTTGGTTACATTCGTTGCTAAGATTTACAGAATGCTTGAGCTGTTCTATCGCTTGAGCCGTAACAATGTCACGTACTCTCAATATACCGAGACGAGAAACCGCTGTCATAATATCGACACAGGTAATGTTACGCCTGTTAAAAACGACAGAGTTAGCAACTCGAATTACTATGGCGGTAAGGCCAGGGTCTTCCAGTAAGCACTCTGCAACTTCAGCAATCCCAGTTGAATCTAGGGTGCAAAGCTTTTGAATTTTCAGCACGACGTTAGGGATAGGAGGAAGTGTGATTTTTCCCGCTGAGATAGAATGTCCAACAAGTTGGGCAAACTCTGATTCTAAACCCTTTAACAAAAGAGCCTTATTTTGTGGTAGCCAGAAAAACGATAAATGATTCATATAAAAAGTAAAAACATGTATGTCGTACCATTTTACAAGCCACGATGCTGCGAGGCAATACTGATCGGGCCACATAAGCTCCGAAAACTTGAACCGATGTATCATCAAATGTCAGAATTCTAGCTGTTTTTGATAGTTTACTGTGACGTCAACCATGAAATCATGGAATACACAATTGATTGATGTGAACTAAGTCCAGACTTATTTTTCTTTTCAAAGTATCATTTGTTTCAAAGGTGAGAGACGAAACATAATATTCACCTAAATAATAAAGATAGATTAAAAATTTTTCGCATAAAAAGCTGCTTGTCTGGTGATCAACCTAATCGGGGTAATTTGATTAAGGATCAACGGATATGACCGAGACAGCATTTATTAATTACGTGAATCAATTTGGTGAGCATCAAAAACGTTCTATGTTTGGGGGTATTGGCCTCTTTCAAAATGACGCTATGTTCGCTTTGTTGAGTGAAAGTTGTTTATTCATTAGAGGTGGAAACTCATTAGATAAAAAACTGACGGGTCTTGATTGTGAAAAGTATCGTCATGTAAAAAAACAGACAACAGCAACCGTAAACTATTACGATATTACTGACCTGTTTACATGTGAACATCCCGAATTGGATAGCATTATTCGTACTTCGATCGATAATTCAATTCAGCAACGTAGCTTCAAAAAATCATCAGCTAGCCGTAGATTGAGAGATCTTCCGAACATGCAACTTACATTAGAACGCATGGTTAAGAAGGCTGGTGTAGACGATGTTTCAATGTTTATGCAGTTAGGCGCACCTGAAGTGTTTAATAAGGTTCGTGAAGCGTACGGCAATGACGTTGACCTAAAACTACTTTGGAAATTTGCAGGTGCAATTGATGGTATCCATTGGAAACTATTACAAGAACCACGCAAGCAGCAATTGCTAAAAAGCTGCCACTAAAGAAGTCGTCCCTATATGCTTAAGATTACTGTTAATAAATAAAAACCGAGGAATATCCTCGGTTTTTTTGTTTTTGTTTTAGTCCTATCTATTGAAAGACTAAGTGCTCATTGAGCGCGGTCTCGTTAAGTTTTAGTACTTGAAACGAGCCGTGAACATGAGTTGATCACCATAGAAGTCGTTGATACGAGCTTCTGCACCAAGAGAGAATAGCTCTGTAGAGTGGAAACGTGCGTAAACAGAGCCAGTCCAATCATCATTATCATCGATTGAAACGTAACCACCTTTACCACCCACTTCCAGTTGTGGACCAAGCCATTGGCGAACACCAACGTTGATTTCCATACCGATATCAGTCGAGCTTGAGTTTTCAGGCTGTACGATGCGCGCTAGCATTTCACCTGTTAAATCTGCCCAGTTGTTTAATGGAGCGTGGAAACCAAGACCTACCGCTGAATCGTAATCGCCTTCAAATTCTGAATCGATACGTGCGATAGCGTGAGCGTTCGGGTGAATTGACTTACTGAACGCGCCACCAAATGTTACTGGGCTAGCACCGATACGTGCTTCAAAGTAATCGTAGTTAAAGTTGCTCATTACTTGTGGTTGTTCATCAACAGCTAGTGCTTGGCTAGAAGCCAATAGCATAGCGGTAGTAAGTAGAATTTTGCGCATAACGACAGTAAACCTTTATTTGTGTTAATTCCTTTGGTTTGAGAAAAATCAGGCAAACCATAAACATTGAGACAGTTTAATCTAACTCACGGAAAAGTAATCCATAAAAATGCCAATCATTTGTCAATTAACTAAAAAATGACCAAATCAAGGGTTACTCTGCAACTGAGATCTCATGTTTTAGAGACAGTTTGCCAAAATGTAAGCGCAATTAAGCAAAATCTAAGTCGAAATTAACAAAATCTAAGCGTAATTAGACAAAACTTAAGTGCAATTAAATAAGGTGTAAGAACTACTCACCAAAGCTTGTACGTTTGTCTGCCATTGAGGTCAGTATACGTTCGGTATCCAAGATCGCCGTCCAGTTTAGCAATTGCTTGTCGTTTGCAATGACATAGTCAGTCAGTTGTTGAGTAATCGTGTCTCTGAGCTGATCGCCTTTCCAAGGCTTAGAAATATAGAAATCCAGCGCTGCGTTATTAATTGCCGTCACGGTATCTTCTAACCCAGCTTGCCCTGTGAGTAGGAGTTTACGCGTTGGCTTAGTGTGATCGTGCTGGTTGAGTTCAATGAGAAAATCAATCCCGGTTTTATCTGGCATGATGTGGTCACACAAGATTAAGGCGAGTTTAATGCCATCTTGTCCCATCTCTTTAATCACTTGTTTGGCTTCATCTACCGATTCTGCACCTTCAACGATAAAATTTTCTTCAAATACCGCTAAGTCTTGAAGGACACTGTTAAGAACTTCCGGTTCATCGTCGACACATAAAATTAGGTACTTATTCATGAGGTGCTCCTTCTTGTTTGAATGGGAGCCAAACCTGCATGTGAGTATGGCTTCCTACCTCAGACTCCACCAAAATAAACCCTTGATGAGCTGAAACAATTTGTTGAGAGATGGATAGCCCAATCCCTAGACCAAAGTTACCTTCTTTTTTAGTCGTGAAATTTGGGTCGAAAATAGTGTTGATGTGTGCTTTATCGATACCTTGACCTGTGTCGGATATTTGCACTACCAGAAAAGCATCGCCACCTCTTGTTTCCTGAGAGGTTGTGATCGAAACTTTCCCTTTCTCAGAAAGGGCATCGAGCGCATTGGAAAGAAGGTTAGTCCACACTTGTTGCAATGCGAGTGACTGGCACAACAAAGGTGGCAAGTCGGTGTCGTAATGTTTTTCAAGTTGATGATGTTTAAGTCTGTTTTCAAAAATAACGAGCGTGTCTTCAAGCCCTTCGTGAATATCGGCGTAGTGGCGAACTTCTTCATCTTCTCGGGCATAACTTTTTAAGCTTTTCACCATGTCAGCAATGCGTTTGCTGCAAACTTGAATAGAGCGAATTGAGTTTCCAACATAGTGGTAATGTTCTAAGTCGTTGAGCAGCTCTCTGCCTGCGACAGGTGACTCTTTTAAAGTGTTTAATACTGCAGTGTCTTGGCTCAGATTTAGCCTTACTGTTTTTTTTGCCAGAGCACGATCATCAATGGTCGACGAGAGATGCTTCACCAACTGTCTCTCTTGAGCTGTTGATAGCGGCTTCGCTAATTTCGAATGCGCTAATACGTCCGTCCCTTTGTTGGAGTCAGGGAGTGATGAGTTATTGAGTATCTGATCGAGATGTTCAGACAAGGTTTCGATGCTTCTCAAAATAGCTGCAATTGGATTGTTCAGTTCGTGCGCTACGCCCGCGACAAGCTGACCCAACATTGCCATCTTTTCTTTCTCGATTAACTGTTGATGTGCGGATTCCAATGACTCGAGTGTTTGTTGGAGCTTAATCTTATTGGTGATGCTTCTTTGCAAGCGTCGGTTAAAGTGACGAAGCAACAGGTTAGTAAAGAGTGGGAGCAGGGTACTGTTTGAATGCATGACCTGAGCAAAGCTATCTTTATCAAGCTTGATCACTCTTGTCTGGGTTAGGGTAATTGCCGTTGAGAATGAAGGCTCGCCAGTCACGAATGACATGCCGCCAACAATGTTACCTTTTGAGTGACGTACTACTTCTCGTTGCTGTCCTAGCTCATCTTTTTTGTAGAGTGCCGCTTCACCTTCGATGATTAACCACAAGAAACGATTGTCTTCACCTTCTACAGTAAGCAAATGTTCCGGTGAGTAATCACGAATGGCTTTGGTTTTATCGTCTTTAGAGAAGACATCTTGTAAGGCACTGACCACGCGTTCTGCAAGGGCATTGTCAGAAAGTTGGTGGTAGTCGTGAATGAAACCCGATTGAAAAGAATGAATCTTTTGTTCGATGTGTGCTCTGAATAAGCGCTGTTGATCCAACGCGTCGCTGTAAGATAACAGGTTTTCTGAGTCGTATTGGATAACAAAAGAGGTCAGCTCTTTTTGCGCCGATTTGAAGAGAACTTGATCTTGAACGGGTTTGGTTAGGCAGTGATTGAGCCGGCCTTCATTCACCGCGGTCAGAATGGATTGAATGTCTGACGAAGCGCTGACTAATATCGTTCTTGCGGTATTACTATGGGGCAGCTGTTCCAGTTCAATAAGAAATTGCACACCATTAAATCCAGAATGATGATGAGTGATCACTAAAGCAACGGTTTGGTGGTGATCATGGATATCTTCTAATGCGTGATGCGCGTCTTCTATGTTCTCGGCAGTATAAATATCGAATACAGAAGCTAACGGAGCCAGCTCCGAACGTATTCTTTCAATGCTAACCGGATTATTGTCCAAACAGATAACAGCGTATTGATTCACAGCTCAACCTTAATAGTAACGACGTCTCTAGCCTAGCAAGAACCGCTGAATAAGGATGAGAGCTAGCCGTTAATTTATTGAGGCAATTGAAGTATCGAGCAATAGACTGATTTAACTCAATGTTTCTTGTTTGCTACTGATGGGTTAGACTAAAAAAAACAGACTAGTGTAGAAAGAGAACTCATGGAACAGTTAAGAAAAATTGGTGCAATTGGCGGAGCAATCTCATTGGCACTTTGTTGGCCATTAGCGGTTGGCCAAATTGGACAGAATGCTATTACTGATGGTGTGGCAAACCTTAACAATTCGAGCATTCAAGCTGAGATCGTGGAATACGATAGAGGTTACTTATCTTCTAATGTCAAAACACGTCTAACTGTGACGGATGAAAATCTCAAAGAACAACTGGCGCTTGATGGGATTCCGAGTGAGTTTGTTATCAACAGCGCGGTTAGCCATGGTCTGTTAAGCCTAAATGCACTGTCGACGTTTGAAAATACAGATATTCTTCCTCTGACTCTTACTACCAGTACTGAGTTAAACGGTAACACCGATTTCAACTTCGAGTTAAGTCAGTTTAATTATCAAGGATCTGATGACAATGGTACCTCGGTATCTATCACGAAATCGAATCTGTCTGGCCATGCCACGGTATTAGGGCAAGTCGATTACAAGCTTACTATTCCTTCTGTTCAAATTGATTTTGAAACAGGCGAAGAGGTGACACTGTCGAACCTAAATGGTGTGGGTTCTGGTCAGCAAGCTAAAGGTTATTGGTTGGGTTCACAGAACTTTACTATCGATAGCTTCCTTGTTTCAGATTCGACAATGCAGCCATTCATGACTATCGAAAACTCAAAGTACGATTTTGAATCGCACCTTGATGAAGCGACTAAGCGTTTGCGTAGTAACCTTAAGTTGGATATCGCTAATATCGAGACCAACGAGGGCCAAGTGAACAACTTAAATGTTGATTTCGAAATGGCAAAACTGGATAGCGAGTCGTTCGAGAAAATCTTTGCGATCTATCAATCGAGCCCGGTTTTGACTCAGGAAGACGTTGCAGAGATCATCCCATTCATCGATATACTGTTTGCTAAAGGGTTCGACCTTTCAATGAATAATATGTCGTTAGAGCTAGGCAAGGGTGAATTCGACTCTAAATGGTTGGTGAGCGTACCTGAAGGCACTGAAAACATCAGCAGTAATCCTTCTATGATTGTTCCTGCACTGACGGGTAATATTCACTCGAGTTTCTCAAATGGGCTTGTTGAGGAGTACCCATTCATTCGTGAAGGCATCAATGAATTGCTGGTAATGGAAATGATCAAAGAAACGGAAAGTGGTTATGAAATCAGCGCTGACATTAAGAATGGGAATCTAGTGTTTGAAAATGGACAAGAAATTCCATTAATTGCACTTCTAATGCCTGCTTTTGTTCAATAAAAAGAATAAGACTGAATACTGATAAGGTGTTCTAACGGGTTAAGTTAAACATTTTGTACGGTACGAAACAAAAGAGGTCTTAAGACCTCTTTTGTTGTTTTTATGTTGGTTAAAACATGGTATTACTTGCTTAGTTATTATTTAGCAGGAGCAATTATCCCCATGGAACTTACATTAGATAACGTATTCAATTTTAGTGCTGGCCCAGCGGCGCTACCTAAACCAGTAATGAAACAAGCACAAGCTGATTTTATTGACTGGAATGGTTTAGGGACTTCCGTTATGGAAATCAGCCATCGCAGCAAAGAGTTTATTAAAGTTGCCGATGAGTCTGAACAAGACCTACGTGATCTTCTGAATATCCCAGACAACTATAAAGTTCTTTTTTGTCAGGGGGGCGCTCGTGCTCAATTCGCTGCTGTGCCTCTAAACCTTTTAGGTAATGCAAAGAAAGCGACTTACATTGATGCGGGTTACTGGGCAGAAAGCGCAGTGACTGAAGCGAGCAAATATTGTGAAATCGATGTATTTAACGCGAAGACGTCTATTGATGGCAAAGCGGCGGTTGTTCCGGCTAAAGATTGGAAAATCGACCCAGAAGCTGCGTACGTACATTTCTGTCCAAACGAAACCATCGATGGCATTGAAATCAGTGAGCTACCGCAAACTGACAAGCCAATCGTTGCTGACATGTCATCAAATATCTTATCTCGTCAAATCGATGTGTCTCAGTATGGTGTTATCTACGCGGGCGCTCAAAAGAACATTGGTCCTGCGGGTATCTGTATTGCCATCGTGCGTGATGATCTACTAGACCTTGCCAACGATGTGTTGCCGAGCATTCTTAACTACAAAGTGCTTGCTGAAAAAGACTCAATGTTTAATACGCCACCAACGTATGCTTGGTATTTATCAGGCCTTGTATTTAAGTGGCTGAAAGCTGAAGGTGGTGTTGAAGCTATAGAACGCGTCAATCAAGAAAAAGCGGCGTTATTGTATAATGCGATTGATGATTCTACGTTCTATAAAAACGATGTTCACACAGCAAACCGCTCAAGAATGAACGTGCCGTTCCAACTGGCGAAGCCAGAATTGGATAGCAAGTTCTTAGAACTAGCTGATGCTGCTGGTCTTAAATCATTGAAAGGCCACCGAGCGGTAGGTGGAATGAGAGCTTCGCTTTACAACGCAATGACGCTCGAAGGTGTTCAAGCATTAGTCAGCTTTATGAAAGAGTTTGAAGAAAAATACGCTTAATCAGCAGAATTCAATATTTACGATTAGAAAGAGGAGCTAATGCTCCTCTTTTTTGATCTTGCTGAACCGATGAGTTTGACTTCCCAGCCCCAATCTCGGTTTTAACTCTTGTAACGCCAGGCTATAACGAAGTAAAAAAGATCACATTACTTGTTCTTACTCAGCGTTCTTACCTAGTGTTCTTACTAAGCCGCTACCACCATACGTGCTTACTATCCTTGTCGACCATTAACGCGAAACTGCTGCGGAGTAACATCAAAATATGCTTTAAATGCTTTGATGTAAGAAGAGTCGTTTTGATAACCCACTTTGTCGGCAATGCTTTGAATAGAGGCTTCTTCATCCAACAAAGACAACGAGTAAATCAGCCGTATTTGCTGTCGCCACAACTGAAACGATGTATTGAACTCTTTGGAGAATAACCGCGATAAGGTTCGCTCTGATGCTCCGACTTTCTTTCCCCATTCGTTCAGCGACCAATCTAAAGCAGGTGTGTCTGTGAGCGCTTCGAATATCAGTTTCAAGCGACGATCTTCAGGTAATAATAATTGAAAGGTCTGTACGTTGTCTTTCATTACTTGATCGTGCAATACCGCCAGTAATCGCGATATTTCTTCGTCATTAGGTCGTCCTTCACATTGCCTGCGGATTTCTTGTAACAGTTCATTTAAGAACGGCGTGAGCGCAATGGTGCGTACTTCGGGTTTATAAGTTGTGCCAAAGGCAGGGTTGAGATAAATGCCGACAAATGTCGTATGGTTAAGTGCGATAGATTCGTGTGGAATACCGGCAGGCACAAACAGAGCAGAAGTATGCGGCACAAGGTGTTGATAGTGATCGGTTTTGGTTTGCAACAGCCCTTTGATGGGGAAGATAACTTGATGCCACGTGTGTTGATGCAGTTTGTCGATGTACCCTTTAGGCATGTCGATGGTCTTCACCAACGCGGGTGAATTAAAATTGGCAACCATCATCTCATTTGAAGTCATGACACCGGAGTGAGAATTAATTTGGCGGGTTGGCATTGTTAACTGTCCTTATATCTCTACTCTGACATGAGTTCGCTAGGCTATCATGCTCGGTAACGTGAATGAAGTCATGAGGGGAGACGTATGCGATATCAAGTCGAAATATCCAAAGAAAACCAACTCTTATTCAAAATAGACATTGATAACATCAACCAAGAAATATGTGAAATATCACTTAAAACCGTGTTAGCTAAATTCCCTCACTTAGAAGGTTATCAGCGGCATGTATTGTATTCTGACAGTGAAACTCGCTATCTAAAAAGTACAGAAAAACGTATAGAGGTATTGGCTTCGATTCCGATGTTCAGGTCATTGGGACAGCGATAACTTCGCTTTTCGTCGCGTGAAGCCAAACAAACGGCAAGGTTAAGCAAGTGACAAGGCTGTGCAAACGATAAAGTTATATAAGCGGCAAGGCTAAGCAAGCGATAAAGTTAAGCAGACAAATCTCAGTTAAAGAGGAAGGGATATGAAAAAGTTAGGCGTAGTGAATAACGTATTAGCAGGCAAGACTGTGGCCTTTGCACACGGTGCACAAAGTGCCATTGACAAACAAGTTGTGTCTGGTCGTCAACACGCTACAGAGCTTGGTTTTATCAACGACGAGCAAGGTGACCCTCGCTTTCATGGTGGTATTCAAAAAGCCCTTCATATTTATCCAAGTGAACACTACCCAGTTTGGCAGCACGAATTGGGCGATAAGGCGATCTTTCAAACCGCAGGCGCATTTGGTGAGAACCTCAGTTCAACTGGCGTGACGGAAGCGTCAATTTTTTTGAAAGATAAGATTCGTATTGGCTCAACATTATTGGAAGTCTCGCAAGGGCGTATGCCTTGTTGGAAGTTGAATGTACGATTCGACCAACATGACATGGCAAGAAGGTTACAAGATACTCTTCGTACAGGTTGGTACTTCCGAGTATTGGAAGACGGTGATATTGGTACTGGTGATGAGATTATTTTGTGCGAAAGACCTTATCCTGACTGGCCTCTAGCTCGAATCATGGGCGCGGTTTTCACTGGTTGTCTCGACAAACAAGAGCTAAGCGAGCTGGCTAGGCTGCCGTTAGTCGAATCTTGGGGCAACCTTGTCGAGCGTCGCCTAGAAACTGGAGAGATTGAAGATTGGGAAATGCGATTGGTTGGTCCGACAGCAGAGTAATACTCGAGAAAGCCCACAATTTTTAAGAGTGTGGGCTTCTTTATGTTTGCGATCTTTCATACGGCCATCGCGATTACTATTACTATTACTATTACTATTACTATTACTACAGCCAGAAATCCTTCAAGGGCATATCAGCGCTATAGTGATGGGCGATCTGCGCTTGGAGTAGTTCTGCGGTTGCAATGGCATCCACTAGCGCATGGTGTGGCGTGTAGTCCGGTAAGTGGTATCGACGACGGCTTTGCCCAAGTCTTACTGACGCGGGTTTCTTACCTTTTAGTTTGTTCCACAAGCCACCAGCCAATTTATGCTGAATCTGAGATTCGATTTCTAGTGTATCTAATACTGGAAATTCAATGCCTTCGCCTAGCCTTACTTTTAACGCATTGTCTAAGAAATCACGTTCAATACGGCGGTAGTGAACTACCGGAATATGGCCAGCCATTGCACCTAAGATCTCTTCGAGCACTTCATTTAAGTCTGGTGCATCAATGATGTCATTGTGCGTGATACCGTGGATGACCACCGATTCTTCTTCCAGCTTTTGCTTAGGCCTTAGCGTCCAATGCCTTGCTTGTCGTAGATAAATACGATTGAGTGTAAAAGGCACTAAGCCAATAGTAATAATGCCATCTTTTACCGGATTTAAGCCTGTAGTTTCAAAGTCCACGGCTAAAAAGGTCACTTCAGATAATGGCGTTTCGGGATCGGGCAGCGGTTCGCCATAGAACTGCTTCAAACGTTCATCCTTCGAACGTTCTAGCTTTTGAGCAAATTTAAAAGGCCAATCAACCGCAGGGGAGCTAAAGAGTCTATTCATGATCACTACTTAAACTTGTTGCTAGCTTGATAACGGAACTTAAGGAAATTTTGTGCATTGCTTAGAATTTGGAATGCGTCCTTTAAGTTACGACGTTCAAAATCGGAAAGGTTTTCGGGTTCGATGTTGTTATCAGGTTCAATATTGTTGTCGACATCGTGTGCTTGGTGTCTGATCCGAACCAGAGAGATGAACTCCATTGCATCTTTGAGATCTTGTGCTCTACCTTTAGGCAAAATACCGGCGTCGATAATGTCATCCAAACGTTCGAATGAATTTTTCGAGCGAGAAGCCACCGCTAAAGAGTGTACACGAATCAGATCTGCAAGCGGCGCAGTACCACGTCGCTTAAGGTTGATTGAGTTGTTATGGCGACCATCTTTTTCCATAACGAAGTCTTTGAAAAAGCCTAATGGTGGTGTGCGGTTGAGTGCATTTCGAGCAAGACACGCTAAGAAGCGGTTGTTCTTACGAGCACGTCTTATGATAAAGCTGTTTAATTGTTCTGCCCATTTTAATCGGCCATACACGCCATCCAAATCAAAGAAGATCGAAGCATTCAATAGCGCTTTCGGGTTTGGATCATCAATCCAATCAGCAAAGCACTCTTCCCATTGTCGACGAGTCATACGCCAAGTGGGGTTAGTCGCCATGATGTCGCCAGTACAGTAAACGTAGCCACACTGGTCTAAACCATCACAAATGAAGGTTGATAACTCTTCAAAGTACTTACCGTGCTTTTTCTCGTCGTAGGTATCGTCGAGAATGATGGCATTATCTTGGTCTGTTACGAGCAATTGCTCATCGCGCCCCATTGAACCGAGCGCAAGGAAACAATAGGGAATGGGTGCTTTACCCAATTTTTCTTCACCAAGCTCGATAATACGCTGTTTAAAGCTACGGCCAATTACCGACATCGCCGTACCAACCATGTGCGCGTTGGCATCTTCGTTTACTAGGCGAACGAAGCTGTCTTTTACTTGCTCAGAAAGTACTTTGAGATCTTCAATACTCTGTTGTTGGAAGATACTGCTTACCAGTAACAAGGAGTTTTGAGATTCGTAACGCACGATATCAGTTGCTTCGATAATGCCAATTGGCTTCTTATCTTTTAATACTGGTAGGTGATGTACGTTATAGCGAAGCATGGTCATCATGGCTTCGTATACATAAGCATTATGGTCGAGTGAGATAACCTCGGGCGTCATTACGCTAGAAACTTCATCTGATGGATCGAGCCCTTCAGCGAGCACTCGTGTACATAAATCACGGTCAGTAATAATGCCAATAACAGGTGTTGAGTCGTCTTCGTCATCTTCAACGATATCTGGGTCGATGATCAGCAAAGAAGACACATTATCCTCAGCCATCATGGTGGCGGCTTGTTGAATCGTACGCGTTTTCTCGATCATCGGAGCTTCGCTAGTGAGCAGCGTTTTAACCTTCGATGTTGATAAGTCGTTGGCATCGTTACTATCTGAGTTGGCTTGACGAAGGCGGGCGTTATCTTCCACTTCAACGAAATCGGCAAAAGAGTCGTAGTTGTCGTAGAGTTCTTGGAAAATCGGTTCAGGGATGCAATAGAGTAGGGTGTCTTCGGTCGCTTTGACCGGGAAACGAACTTTGTTGTTGGTCAACAGGCCCATTTGGCCGAACAAATGCCCTTCATCAAGGCGGTTATAGAGTTCGCCTTTACGACGGTAGACTTCTACTTCACCGCTTCGAACTATATAGAGGTCATGGATTTGGTCACCAAAGTGAATGATAGGTGTATCTTGGCGGTAATAAGAAATTTCCACGCTACTGGTCACTTTCATCAAGATCTCTTCAGGGAGCTCCGTGAAAGGTGGGTATTGTGCCAGAAAGTTCTGAATCTCTAATAACTCAGCATCCATAATGATCATCCATTAGTTTGTATGATTTCATGGTACAACATTTGATAATAATTTTCCGTGACAAATCAATCTGTGAGCTAAAACCTTTTTAAAGTCTTATGGATAGACTAACCTTTTAATAAATCGGAGAGCGTTTTTAAAGGATGATATGAATGTCGATGTGGAAGCTAAGTTTAGTATCAGTAATTGCAGTGTTTTCTTCGAACTCATGGGCAGTGTCTGGAGATGTAAACATTCTGGATTATGACCACATATACGCGACCGCTCATTCGGGTAGTTTGAATGAAGATGCGGGTAGTAATAATAATGCATCATCGTACGGGTTGGGTGTTAGTTATACGATGACTGATGATTGGTTGTTATTGGGTGACTACAGCGCACGCTTCATTCATCCAGATGAAACTACCACTCGTATTGATACTTTAATGACAGGTGCTGGTTACCGTTATAGTATCCGAAAAGATCTCGATCTCGTTGCTTCCTACTTGCTTGGTATTACTAAAGGTAAGGTTGAAGACAATGATACGAATCAAACTGAATCTTCAGATACGGAGTTTATCCAAGGTCTAAAAGCTGAACTCAACTATGGTTTTGCGAAACGTTGGATTGCTAATGGCAGTGTGCAAGTTAACCGAAGTGACCTGTTTGACGAAGAGATCTATCACCTAGGTTTACGCTATCTAGTGACCAACAAGTTTGCGATTGGTGGTTCTTATCAACACCGAGATGGCGAAGGTAAGATTCGTAGTGAGCGTACTAACGAGCTAGGGGTGGAGTTTTTCTTAGAGTACTAACTTGTTAACTTATCAATAATCTTGTCAACTTATCAAAGCAACTGAGATCATAATTTTAAATACAAAAAAGCCAGCTTATTCGCTGGCTTTTGCATATCTATCGGTCTGCACGTACAGGTTTCGCTTTACGATTAAAGAACCGCAGCAAGACCTTTACATAGAGGGCCCATGTTTGACTTAGTCATGCCAGCAACACTGATACGGCCAGAACCAACAATGTAGATAGCGAATTCGTCTTTCAGGCGGGTTACTTGCTCTTTGCTTAGGCCAGAGAACGAGAACATGCCGTTTTGGCGCTCGATGAATGTGAAGTCTGCATCAACACCTTCAGATTTCAGTGTTGTTACGAATAGCTCACGCATCTCTTGGATACGGTCACGCATTTCTGCCACTTCCGCTTCCCATTCAGCACGTAGATCAGCATCACCAAGGATGTGAGTTACTACAGCACTACCGTGCGCTGGTGGGTTAGAGTAGATAGAGCGGATGATGCTCTTAACTTGAGAAAATGCTGTAGTAGCTACGTCTGCAGATTCTGCAACTAGAGTGAATGCACCCACACGTTCGTTGTACAAGCCAAAGTTTTTAGAGAATGAGCTAGCAACAAGGATCTCTTTGTTGTATTGAGCAAAAATACGCAGGCCAGCTGCATCCTCTTCAACGCCTTTTGCAAAACCTTGGTAAGCAAAATCGAATAAAGGAAGCAGTTTCTTCTCAGCAACCAGTTTAGCTAGCACTTCCCACTCGTCAGTTGTTGGGTCGATACCTGTTGGGTTGTGACAGCAGCCGTGAAGAAGAACGATATCGCCTTCAGAAGCTTTCTCTAGGTCAGCAACCATGCCTGCGAAGTCTTTGTCTTTTGTTTCAGCATTGTAGTAGCTGTATTGAGCTGTCTCGATACCCGCAGCAGCGAAAACGCCGTTGTGGTTAGCCCAAGTTGGGTTACTGATCCAGATTTTTGCGTCGCCTAGTTGGCGCTTGATGAATTCACCCGCTACGCGAAGTGCACCTGTACCACCTGGAGCTTGTGCTGTTTTAGCGCGTTGAGACGTTACGATCTCTGCGTCTGAACCGAAAAGAAGTTTCTGAACCGCTAGGCCGTATTCAGCTGTACCTTCAATTGTTAGGTAAGATTTGGTTTTTTCGTTTTCAAGAAGTGAAGCTTCTGCTTTCTTTACTGTTTTAAGAACAGGCGTTTGACCATCTTCATTTTTGTAAATACCAACACCAAGGTTGATTTTTTCTGCGCGAGAGTCTTTTTTAAACTCTTCAGTAAGGCCGAGGATAGGGTCGGCGGGAGCAGCTAGCACTTTTTCAAACATAATCTTCATCCATGTCAATTGAGAGGGGATAGTATCTATTGGTAGTTATACCTGTATGAAATTTTTAAGACAATACGAAGTGAACAGAAAGACCAAAAAAAATCCATTTCAATCAGATTAATTGACTAGAGAGGGTATTTGATAACAAAACACCCTACGGATTAACCTATAGGGCGTAAGAAGTTAGTGCTTTTTGACAGGATTATGCAGGTTGAGCAATGAAGCTTTCTCGCTCAAGTTCGCTCTGAACATTTTTGCCATCTTTGTAGATCGCGGCAATCTCTACAAATTGCGATTCAACGGCAAGAAACGCGAGTACAACTTGCGGGTCAAAATGCGTCCCATTGCCCTCTAAGATGATCTGCTTGGCTTGCTCATGAGTAAAGGCTGGCTTATAAACTCGTTTCGATATTAGCGCGTCATAGACATCCGCTAATGCCATTAATCGACCAGACAAAGGGATCGCTTCTCCAGACAGTTGATTGGGGTAACCGCTGCCATTCCATTTTTCATGGTGAGTCAGTGATATTTCTTTCGCGACTTGTAAGAAAGAGCAGCTTCCCAACTGCTTTTCTGCAATAGACAAGGCTTCAGCGCCAATTGCCGGGTGGCCCTTCATTATTTCAAATTCTTCGTCGGTTAATTTCCCCGGCTTTAATAAAACATTGTCAGGGATACCCACCTTGCCGACGTCATGCAGGGGAGCCGACTTATAAAGCAACTCGATATAATTTGGTGTTAACAAAGCAGAGTGCGTTTCAGATTTGCTGAGTTCTTGTGCGAGTACCTTAACGTATTCTTGAGTTCTCAGAATGTGGGCACCCGTTTCATTGTCTCGAGATTCAGCAAGGGCAGACAAGCTAACAATCGCTACGTCACGTGTGGTTTTTACTTCGTTTTGTGCGGTTTCAAGGCTATCTAACATGGTGTTGGTCATTGACGCCATGGAACCCAGTTCGTTATAGCCAAAAATAGGCAAACGAACGCCGTGCTCGCCTTTAGTTACCTTGTTCAATGCATGTTCTTGGCTCAGGAGAACGCGTTTAATCAACTTGCTCCACAATGTCATGATGGTTATTGCGTATCCACCAAGCACCAACGCAAGGTAGATGAACTCTTTAATCACGCTGACTTTACCTGTGCCGTCCAGTAAGCGAGCTGGGTTATATTCTAACCAAAAGATATCTTTAACGGCAACCATAGTCAGCATTGTGGTCAGCGTGATCAGAAGTACGATGACTAAACCGACCATTTGTTTAACCAATGAACTTCGTTCGCCAATCAGTTGGAAGTCAAACTGCCCAGACTGTTCCATTTTGTCCATTTGCGCAAGCTTAGCTTTCAACTGAAGAATGCTTCCAGTAAAGAAGCCAAATAACGTCATTCCAAAGAGCACTTTTAAATTGCTATCGATGGTGAAGTCATAGCTTAAGTTGTAATAAAGCGCAAAAGGGACACTAGCAGCAAAAAACAACAAGGTGTCGAGCTGCGCAAACCGACCTTGTTTAACTAAAGCATGGCGGGCTAATAGGTAATGGCGCACAAACCAGACTAAGGCAAAAACGACACTCACTTGAGTGAAAATTTCTAACGTCGTTAAGGTGTCGAGCATAGGGCATACCCGACTGCCATAGGTGCCAAAAAGCACACCAGCGATGGCATATAGCTGGGTTGTTAGCGATTGATTATAGTTTGATGTATCCATCGATAAGCCTTTGTTCAGTTTCGTTTCTGGTCTGTATAATTCTTACTAGATTCACGAGTTTTAAGTACGCATATTTTACTTTGCAAGACGCATTGCTTGCTTTGAAATATACACAACTTGAATGACTTGCGTAAATAGGACCAGAAATTCTATCGATAGCTTTCGCTGAATGATACAAGAAATTGGTGTGTGTAAGTGATTTGTTAACTAAGTGGGGATTATTGCAGCATTACTATGCGTATATGTGAATAGCCTCGATAGAGATTCGAGGCTATTCAGTTATCGATCTTGGCTTGCTCGTTCGTGAAAACAGTCAAAGCCGATACGCCTCATTGCGTATTATTTTTTTAGATTGATTTCAGCTTCAATAGAGCTTGTTTCAATATCAGGGTGAGACGCCAGTTTGTCGGTTGCCCACTGGTTTAGGTGCTTAAGAATTGCAGATACCGCGTGTTTCTGAGTTGGAGCTTTATCTTGGTCGATGTCGATTTTCTGCTTTGGATGTGAACCTGTTGCATCTTCAGCGATATGTAGCCAATCTGGGTGCCAGTAATATGGCTGGCCACTCGGTGTTGTCCAACTATGAACACCGTTTGACTCTCCTTTATAACTTAACTGGTCTGCTTCTATTTTTTTCATTGTTATCTCGCATGTTTTTTGGGTTACATCAAATTATAGAGGCACAGAGCGAACTTGGCTCCCGCCTTGAGTACAAACTTAGCAAAGCTTACAAAGTTATCTGTGAACCAATTCACACAATTATAGAAATCAGGGGTAATCATATGGATAGCAGCAATAGTTGTTAACGTTAGTGATAAAATCTCCGGCTTATAAATTTATCTAGGTAGTACAATTAGATGGCGCGTTATGAAGAGCTTGCAAAGGACATTCGAACTCAGATTGCCAACAACACTTGGCGATCCGGGGAGAAGATCCCTTCTGTGCGCATGAGTTGTCGAAATTACAACGTCAGTAATAGTACTGTTCTACAAGCCTATCAATTGTTAGAAAGTGAAGGCTGGATCATCGCTAAGCCTCAATCGGGCTATTTTGTCGCGCCCAGAATAGATGGTGTGGAATGCCAAGTGCCGTCAGCGCGTGAGAAGAAAGCGATTAACGACCGTTTGTTTGACTTTTTGAAGTCGAGTTCCGCAGAAGGTGTGATTCCTTTTGGCTCAGCATTCCCAGACCCTGATCTGTTCCCTTTACCTACCTTGACCCGAAATCTCGCGAGTGCTGGCAGAAAAATGACTGGCGCGAGTGTCATTAATAATTTACCTCCGGGCAGTGAGTCACTGAGAAGGCAAATTGCGCAGCGTTATTTACAGCAAGGTATTACGGTGAATCATCAAGACATCGTGATTACTTCGGGCGCAATGGAAGCGCTCAACTTGAGTTTGCAAACGGTTACCAAATCAGGTGACAATGTTGTTATTGAGTCCCCCGCATTTTATGGTGCATTGCAGGCCGTTGAGAGGTTAGGGCTTAACCCTATTGAAGTGGATGTATGCCCTGTTAATGGGTTGAATCTCCAACAGTTTGAACACGCGTTGAAAACTCAAAACGTGAAAGCGTGTTGGTTGATGACAACCTTTCAAAACCCGACGGGAACAAGTTTGTCTGAAGAGGCGAAGCGTCGTGTGGTAGAGATTGCAGAACAACACGAAACCTACATTATTGAGGATGACGTGTATGGTGACCTCTACTTCGAAGGCTATAAGCCTAAGCCACTAAAAGCCTTCGATAAGACCGATTCTGTTCTGCTTTGTGGTTCGTATTCAAAAAGTTTATGCCCAGGTTATCGTGTGGGGTGGGTTGTTAATACTCGTTTCAACGATGCCATTCAAAAGCTTCAGCTCCTTTCTACATTATCAAGCAGTGCGCCTGTTCAGCTTGGTGTCGCACACTTTCTAACGCATGAAAGCTATGACAATCATCTTCGTAAATTGCGTAAAAACCTGTTGATGAGAAAAGAAGATTTTATCAGCGTGATCAAGCAGTATTTCCCGCACTCTATCCAAATTGAACAGCCCGTCGGTGGTTATTTTGTTTGGATTCGTTTTACCGAGAGTTTTGATAGCCAAAAATTCCATCAATTGGCGATTGCTCAGGGGATCAGCGTCGCTTCAGGCGATCTGTTTAGTGAACAGGGCAGAGTGGATAACGCCATTAGACTGAATTTCTCTTATGAACTGACGCAAGAGAAAGAACAAGCGCTTATCCTGCTTGGAAAACTGGCGCATAAGCTTACTCATCAATAGGCTGCTTATGACTCATCGCCTAGCTTGCGGTTGATCTAGCGGTATATAGGTATAGCGCTAGATAAAGATGTAGCGATATAACCGTCCAAAAGGCTAAGTCACTCATAAAACAGCGAATGATTTCAACTGTACGGACTGATTCCTCTGTAACTGTACGCCTTATTGATCAAAGAGTTGTGCTTCAATAACGGTAGACCAAATTTTGGAGATACCGTTATGTTGAGAGTGACTATGGGAAACGAAGTTAAGCTAATTATAGTGGCTATTGTGTGCGCACTTCTGCTTATTATCGGCCATGTATTACTGGCAAAAGCATTCGCAGATATGGCTTGGGCTGAATATACAACGGCAGCGATCCCATTCGTTATGATGGCAATCTGTGGTTTCGCCATCAAATACGCAATCGACCAAGATGTCGATTAAGCGGATTATTCAGTCGAACTATTTTAAGCCCTGCCAGAATTTGGCAGGGCTTTTTCGTTTTAAATGGCCTGAATTTTTGAATAGCTGCATTAAAGCTTAGCTCTGAAGACTATCTCATACCTTAATGCCACAGGCTTTGTAAGTCTTTGTAAGCGCGAAATGGTGATTATTTGGAATATGCATCACCTTTAGTCAAAAACTTGGCTTATTGGTTGTGCTAGGAAATAACCAGAGCCCACCTTTCATTGTCATACATTCATGTCAATTATTGGTCGTTATACGATAAAAGTGATTTAAATAAAGGCTTACAGTACCTTACAGGTTTAAATTTCCCATTTATTACAATTGGTTATAACTAATTGGGATACGGGATGATGAGATTGAAATATACAAAAACAAACCTGTGCATGTTGGCTTTGTTAGCCACCAATGCTTCAGCAAGCGAACTCCATGTTGATTTGAATCGACTAAGCAATTTTTCGGAAGTTGGCACTAATAGATTGTCTATTTACAGTGAATTTATCGGCTATGAGCTTGATGAGGGAAAGTATCGTTACGCAAGAGAGGTGGATCTAAATGGTTTGGATTGGGCATTTTTGTATGGTGATCATCAAAGAGTTGAGAAAGAAAATATTGATCTGATAAGCGATGTAACCGTTAGTGGTGAATTAAAGCAGATCATTAATTCAGATAGTAAAAACGCCTTTGGCAATCGTTATTACTGGCAAGGCGGTGACTCTAACGATTATAAACAGGAACTATCTTTTGCTGGTCTAATTCAAGGTACTGGTGGTTTTGATTTTCATGTTAAACCGGGGAAACAAGGGCGTTTTTCAGTTGAACTGTACACGCACAACTGGCTGTCTTCTTCCAATGTGACGGCGTGTATTAAAAAGCAATGTAACACTATCAAAAATGATATTTCCTTTCACATGACCAGTGTAAAAAACATCGTCACCTTTGAAACCCAATCTCCAGATGACATCGTTGAAATCTCATATTCACGCCAATATAGGCAGTTTGATTTTGAATCGAGACAAGGCTATCACGCTATTGAGGCTATCCAGTTGAGAGAGGTTGAGTAACATGAAAAGAATCATTCTAGCATCAGCAATTGTAGCGACCTTTTCTGCGCACGCGGGTCTCGGAAAAATGGATCGTTCGGTCACTCAACACAAAACGTTCGCTCTACAAACTCAATTCGATTTTGCATGTCACATGAATGCCGGCTCGGCAACGTTGATTGACCCATATTGGGTGATTACTGCTAACCATGTATCCGGGTCTAAAAGCGAAGGTTATGAGAATGCGGTAACTTGTTCTTCTTATGAAAAAGATGAGAACGGTAAGTACAACGTTATTCATACATCACGTGCGACCACCGACCCTGATGGAGAGTGGGGCGAATATGAATTCACCGATGGCATTTATGATTTCGCTCTGGTGCGCTTAGACACGCCAATCACCGGTATTAAGCCCGCGAAGTTACCAGAGAAAGGGATGTTTGACCATTCTGAAATCTATGAAGTAAACAGTGTTGGCTTTGGTAACTATAACGGACGTAATGGTGGCAAAAAGTTTGTTAAGTACAACGACGCAGATAAGAAATGGTTAGCTGAATATAAATATGACCCGGTGATAATGCCTCAAAGCAATCTTCAATGGCTGATTATCCATGGGGATTCGGGATCTGGTATTACGATTGAGAGAGAAGGCGAGCTTTACATTATTGGGGAGATAGGCCTTCAATATTATGGTGAGCTAGGCTGGCAAGATACATTCGATGATGTTTTGGGGAGATTAGACTCTCTAAAAAGCGATATGAGAACGCATGGGTTTAGTTACTCGAAGCCAATAAATCTTGGTGACGTAAGATGGACGCCAACGACCCAGAACAGTATCGAAGATCTTCATGCCTTTTACAGTTACTGGAAAGCTGGAAGTATGGACTTTAATGGTACTTATTGGACGAAGGATGGCGGTATTTACAACACCGCTTATGCGCTAGAAGGTGAAACGTACACTTTTGAAACTGTCATTCCTGCAAACCCAAAAGCGCCCGCTTTTGATGTGTTTGTAAATGGTCGTCAGGTTGCTCATAACATTAGGGCGGATAAGGATAGTTTATTCTTTAAAGTGAATGCCTTTGAGCAAAAGGGTGATCAGATGGTGATTGAATTTAAGCCGCTAGAACAGACGGGCGAGAAGATACTTTTAGATCACTTTTTGGTTCGTACTGTCGAGTAGATTGAGCTGTTAAGCTTTTATCAGTAGGCGCTTATGAACATGCCCTTATAAATAAGCGCGTATAAAAAAACCTCCGTATATACGGAGGTTTTTATCTATTTAATTATCTATCTATACTGACTTCTATGAAAGAAGAAAGCTGAGATTAGAAGTTAGCAGAGCGTGGCGTACGTGGGAATGGAATCACGTCACGAACGTTGCCCATACCTGTTACGTAAGATACTAGACGCTCGAAGCCAAGACCGAAGCCTGCGTGTGGCACGGTGCCGTATTTACGTAGGTCGCGGTACCAGCTCATGTGTTCTGGGTCGATACCCATGCCAATCATACGCTCGTCAAGAACGTCTAGACGCTCTTCACGTTGTGCACCACCGATGATTTCACCGATGCCTGGTGCAAGTACGTCCATTGCTGCAACTGTTTTGCCGTCGTCGTTTAAGCGCATGTAGAAAGCTTTGATGTCTTTCGGGTAGTTCTTAACGATAACCGGCGCTTTGAAGTGTTCTTCAGCTAGGTAACGCTCATGCTCAGAAGACATGTCGATGCCCCACTCAACGTCAAATTCAAATTTCTTACCAGAATCTAGTAGGATTTGGATTGCGTCAGTGTAGTCGACTTGTGCGAAATCAGCGTCTACAAATTGCTCTAGACGAGTGATTGCTTCTTTGTCGATGCGAGAAGCGAAGAACTCAAGGTCGTCGCGGCGCTCTTCAAGAACAGCAGCAAAAACGTACTTAAGCATGTCTTCAGCCAGTTTCGCTACATCGTCAAGGTCTGCAAACGCAACTTCAGGCTCAACCATCCAGAACTCAGCTAGGTGGCGGCTTGTGTTTGAGTTTTCAGCACGGAACGTAGGACCGAACGTGTAAACCTTGCTTAGTGCACAAGCGTAAGCTTCAGCATTAAGTTGGCCAGATACAGTTAGGAAAGTCTCTTTACCGAAGAAATCTTCGTTGAAATCAACTTTGCCTTCGTCAGTGCGAGGTAGGTTTTCCATGTCTAGCGTAGATACGCGGAACATTTCACCAGCGCCTTCTGCATCAGATGCAGTGATAAGCGGAGCTGAAGTCCAGAAGAAACCTTGCTCGTGGTAGAAACGGTGAATCGCTTGCGATAAACAGTTACGTACACGTGCTACTGCGCCGATCACGTTTGTACGTGGGCGTAGGTGAGCAACTTCACGAAGGTATTCGATAGAGTGACGTGTCTTAGCCATTGGATAAGTGTCAGCGTCTTCAACCCAGCCTACAACTTTAACGTCAGTTGCTGCTAGTTCGAAGTCTTGACCTTTCGCAGGAGACTCAACAATCTTACCCGTTACTTCAACAGAGCAGCCAGTTGTTAGCTTTAATACTTCGTCTTCGTAATTATTAAGATTATTAGGAACCACGGCCTGAATCGGGTCGAAACAAGAGCCGTCATAAATGGCAAGGAAAGAGATTCCAGCTTTGGAATCACGACGTGAACGGATCCAGCCGCGAACAGTTACTTCACTGTCTACCGCTAGCTTGCCGCCAAGTACGTCTGTTACAGGCGCGTAAGTCATGTTGGTTTCATTCTCCATAGAGGGACAAATTCAGCTCAAAGTTACTGGCATTAATACAAATAAATAGACTTTTGCACAATAATTAGCCGAAACATTGAGTTGTATAAACTTTTTAAATCGATTGAACATATTACCTGTCATACGGACAGCTTCAACCTTTATTCTTGCTCGACGAAAGAAATATTGTGTCTACAGACAATAAAAACCACTAAGGGTTGTTTTTTTGTTCGATTTCATGCGGTGTAATTGCCGTTAGACGTTTATAAACGTCATGCCGAAGTTAGGTTATTAAACTAGGTTAGTAACGGATTTAGTGAATAGCAGTAACCGTTTTAATGAATAGCCGTAACCGTTGACGAGCTGGTATGGGTTTGGAATCTTTGTTTGCAATAATGAATGTGTGATTGCATCAAGACTCACTTTATATTGGCGCGGCTCAAGCTAGCTCAATGCTTACGATCCAACTTAATACTTACGATCTAGTCTAATGTTTACTCGCTAGCTTAATTTTTACTGTTTACCTTACGTACCTATTATTAATCGGCTTGAGCTTACTTAATCAATAGCAAACCAATCACAAACCAGAGGAGTTTAATATTCACGTGTTAATTACGCCGCCTTAGCCCCTGCATTCTCTCTACACCCGCACTTTTCGAGCGCTCGCTCATTCAAGAAAAACAGTCGATCAAATTATGTCTCAACAAGGCAGGGATGACTGTATAAGTAAAAGAGAATTACATGCTTAATTATTTAAAAAAACACTGGTTATCAAATGTTAAAGGAGATTCATTATCTGGGATTGTCGTTGCACTTGCATTGATCCCTGAAGCTATCGCATTTTCAATTATCGCAGGCGTAGATCCTAAAGTAGGGTTATACGCATCTTTCTGTATTTGTGTCGTCACTGCTTTGGTTGGAAGTCGTCCGGGAATGATCTCCGGAGCAACGGGCGCAATGGCGCTGTTAATGGTTACTTTAGTTAAAGACCACGGGCTAGAATATCTACTCGCCGCTTCATTCCTTGCTGGCGTGATTCAAATTGCCGCGGGTTATCTCAAGCTGGGTAACTTAATGAACTTTGTTTCAAAATCAGTCATAACGGGTTTTGTTAACGCACTCGCGATTCTTATCTTCATGGCGCAACTCCCCGAACTCATCAATGTGCCATCAAGCGTTTACCTGTTAGTCGCTCTTGGTTTAGCCATTATTTATCTGCTTCCTTATT
This sequence comes from Vibrio echinoideorum, assembly GCF_024347455.1. Lineage (NCBI taxonomy): Bacteria > Pseudomonadati > Pseudomonadota > Gammaproteobacteria > Vibrionales > Vibrionaceae > Vibrio > Vibrio echinoideorum. The sequence goes on along the minus strand of NZ_AP025483.1, from coordinate 2,130,896 downwards.
TCCCTAAATTAGGCAGTGCGATACCGTCTCCATTGATTGCCATCGTAGTACTTACTATCGTCAGTCTGCTCTTTGGTTTGGATGTCAGAACAATTGGCGATATGGGTAAGCTTCCTGATTCACTGCCTGTGTTCTTAATTCCTAATATTCCATTCACGTTTGATACGTTGGCGACCATACTTCCTTATTCTATTGCTCTGTCCCTCGTAGGCTTATTAGAGTCCTTAATGACAGCGACGATCGTCGATGATCTGACTGATACAGAAAGTAATAAGAACAATGAATGTAAAGGGCAGGGCGTAGCGAACATCGTGGCCTCTTTATTTGGTGGCATGGCGGGATGTGCGATGATCGGCCAGTCTATAATCAATATAAAATCTGGCGGTTTGACGAGGTTATCAAGCTTAATTGCAGGTGTTGTCTTGTTGTTGATGGTGGTGTTTGTTTCTGATTGGTTGAAGCTGATACCGATGGCCGCTTTAGTGTCTGTGATGATCATGGTTTCAATCGGCACGTTTTCATGGCGTTCTGTTGTTGAGCTTAAAGACCACACACTCCCAACTAACGTAACCATGCTAGCAACCGTGGCGGTGGTGGTGTTTACTCACAATCTCGCAATAGGTGTTGCGGTTGGCGTGGTGCTATCGGCTCTGTTTTATGCGCATGCTAGCAAGTCGATGGTCTTTATATCCGATGAGGTCGTGACCAACGAACTGCACACCACTCATCGAGTAAAAGGCCATGTCTTTTTTGCTTCTTCGGATGCCTTTGTCGATCTATTTGATTATGACAACGCCACGTCTTTAGTGACCATCGATATATCGGATGCGTCGTTCCTAGATAACACGTCGGTTGAGGCGCTTGATAAGGTCGTATTTAAGTTCCGTAAAAAAGGCGCTTATGTAGAGGTCGCAGGAATGGATACCGTGAGTGCGAATCTGATATTCAAACACGCGATGTACCACAAGCATAAAGATTTAACCGCGGTTTCCATTACGCATTAATCATGGTTTAAGGTACTTTGAAAGCCTGAAAGCCTGAAAGCCTGAAAGCCTGAAAGCCGGAACTAGACATTGTTATGAAGATAAAGCGCTCATCTTTGAGCGCTTTTTTATTGATGTCGGTAGGAGAGTTTTACCGACTTATGACTGACCTTTATCGTTGGTATTAGAGCTCGATAAGGTGAATTGGTTGATAAGAGATTCAAGGTGATCAGACAGCTCTTCTAAATCATTACTGATTCCACGAGTCTCAGCCGCAGACTGCGATGTGTTGTCTGCGTGATAAGTGATGGTTTCAACCTTTTGTTGAACATCCTGAGTCGCGTGTGTGGTGGATTGTGTTTGCTGCTGAATATTCTGTGCGTGAGCCAAGACTTGTTTCATCTCTTCGACCACACCATTCATTTCAATTGAAAGTGCGTCGATATCAGTTGAGCTTTGATGGGCTTGTTCGCAAACGCGATCGGCAGAAGTCAGCGACTCTTCGCTGCCTTGTTGAAATTGATGAATGATTGACTCAATGCTGCCTGTTGCTTCTGCGGTTCGCGATGCAAGATGGCGAACTTCATCTGCAACTACCGCAAAGCCCCGACCTTGTTCTCCCGCACGAGCCGCTTCAATCGCCGCATTTAAGGCTAGAAGATTGGTTTGGTCGGCAATGCCACGAATCACACTCAATATTGAAGAGACCTCTCCGGTTTGCTCATTGAGTGTCAGTATCTTGTGTTTCACTTCTTCTATGCTACTGACTAGGTTCTTTATCTCACTACTTGCATCATGTGCTTGGTTGGCACTTTTACAGGCCACATCAGCGGTATGATTGATGAGCTCTGAAGCGGTTAAAGTGGCTTGTTCTACATTGACTTGCTGCGCCTGTATCCCTTCGATATTGTTTTGTACTTCAGCTGTTTCGTTTTGTTGATCGCTGGCGGCTTGCTCGGTAATTTGTGCAACACTGGTCAGTTGGTTGGCTGAAGCATTCAGTTTGTGCGAGGTGTCTTGTACCCTCTCTAAGCTGTTGGAAACAGTGCCCATGAACGAGTTGATGGAGTTAGCAAGCGTACCAATTTCATCTTTGCTTTGCTCTGGAAGCCGAGTGGATAGGTTTTTATCACTGCTGACTTGGGTCATAAAGCGAGAGGTTTGTTGAAGCGGGCGAACGATTATCTTACGAATCAATCCCATAGTAAGAACGAATCCGGCAAAGGAGATCACCGCCATGATACCGATCGCAGCCATGGTTTGAGTGTTAATCAATGAATTTACATGGTTTAGGTTGTATTCAAGACGTATTGCGCCCAGTACTTCACCCTCAGGTGCCATGTGGCAAGCGACGCAATTCGTACCACGATAGTTCTCGCTCGATTTCATTGGCAGAGCAATAACCAAGCCTTTTCCCCAATCAGCAGAAAAGGGTTCGATAACGGTTTCACCCGCTAGCGCTCGTTTATCAATATCATCAACAGGCGTTTGGTTGTCATTACCAGGCCCGTATAACTTACTCACCGCATCAGCGCGCAATACACGAACATTTTCAATACCTTCTTGAGCTAACGCTTTCTGACGAAGTGTCTCTTTTTGTGCCATGGTGCCCGTAAGCATCATCATATTAAGGCTATCGAAATAGTTACTCGCTTTATCGTGCAATTGTTCACTGAGTACAGAGTTAACTAACTCTTTCTGTTGCGAATATTGAAAATACGTCGATATGGCAAGCAAGAATGTAAACACGATGGCTAAAGCCACCAGGATTTTGAACGTGATTGTTGAGCGCATAGGGGGTTATTTTTTTTATTTATAATGACGCGCATACTTTACGTGTCAGAAATCCTACTACCTATGGGGTATAACAAATAGTGTGACCATGCTCCGGTTGTGGTTATGTTTCTGTGATGTAGCAAGTTTGTGTTGTTTTTTTGGCGCGTAAGTGTCAGTAATTTATCATTAAATAGCGATAAGTATGATCTTGTTTCCGTGTTTGCAATCTTTAAATGTTAATTTTATTAATACCTGTAGCTGGTGAGGTTTGGTCTTATAAAATCAGTTTGAAGGCTTACTATTGATAGAACTTGTGAAGTGACAGGGTTTTACGTAAAATTGCGTGTCATTTTTTTAGCCTGAGAAACACAATGAGATCTGAGTTATACAAAGAGTTTATGTTTGAAGCAGCCCACCATCTTCCACACGTGCCAGAAGGGCATAAGTGCGGTCGTTTGCATGGACACTCTTTTCTTGTTCGTTTGTACGTAGAAGGCGAAGTTGATCCACATACAGGCTGGGTAATCGACTTTTCTGAAATTAAAGAAGTCTTCAAGCCAATCTACGACCGTCTTGATCACTACTACTTGAACGACATTGAAGGTTTAGAAAACCCAACGAGTGAAGTATTAGCTAAATGGATCTGGAACGAGCTAAAACCAAACTTGCCGCTTCTAAGCAAAGTTGAAATTAAAGAAACATGCACTGCCGGTTGTATCTACCGCGGTGAATAAGGTTTCGAGACTGTAATTTCAAAGCTATATTTTTAAAGTAATTGCCTTCAATACGATAGTATTCAATATCGCTTTTGAGGTTATAGTCTTCAAAGTTTCAAAGTTTCAAAGTTTCAAAGTTTCAAAGTTTCAAAGTTTCAAAGTTTCAAAGTTTCAAAGTTTCAAAGTTTCAAAGTTACGAAAGGCGCTCACAAGAGCGCCTTTTTTGTGCCTGTCTTATTATTTGGGTTATTCTGCGTACAAGCATTGTTGTTAATGGGTTTGGTGTATTTCTGAGGCTAACTTATTACTAATAATGATTGTTGCTTTATACGGTTTAGTGGTTTATTTATGCTCAAATGGCTATTTTGTTCAATTTAATAGCAAAAATTGTGGTTATAGCGTTGTGTTTCGAGACCCATTCTATAAGATGAAAAGACCTCTATGAGAGAGGTAGGGCAGCAACGGATACGCTGCTTTAAATACTATGGAATGTGACTTACTGGACACATACATGAAATTCAAGATTACATCACCGATCATCGAACCTACGGAAGGTTCTCCACATCAGTTAACGCAAACTCATGATTCTCGTTTTACCTCTTTTAAGACAAGCTCCCCTTTGAACGCCCTGTTCGACAACGTCTCTGCACGCTTCTTTATCGCTTATCGCTCCTATTGTTATTCGTTTTATAACTTTATTTCTATCTGAACTCCTTTGTCATCCCATCGATGAACGAAGACTCACATCTATAAAAACTAAACAAATAAGTTAAAGACAATGAATATTAAAATGATAGGGAGCTCCCTAATTATCGCTGGTACCGCTCTCGGTGCTGGTATGCTTGCGATCCCAATGGTATTGGCTCAATTCGGATTGCTTTACGGCACGCTGCTGATGGTATTGATCTGTTTCGGTACCACTTACGCAGCATTATTACTTCTAGAAGCGACCATCAAAGCTGGTGGCGGTTTAGGATTGAACTCTATTGCTCGAAAAACGCTGGGTAAACAAGGTCAACTGCTTACCAATGGGTTGCTTTATGCGCTACTGATTTGCTTGCTAATGGCATACATCTTGGGTGCTGGCGACTTGTTAAGTAAGTTGCTGTCTAACTTTGGTGTTGAGATAAGTGCGACAACGGGTCAAATTGCATTTACGCTTATTGCCGGAGCCGTGGTGGCGAGTGGAACTGGTGTGATTGATAAGCTGAACCGTGCATTGTTCTTTGTGATGTTAGTCAGTCTGTTTGTCACCATGACGTTCTTGGCGCCAAGTATGACTCATGAGAACTTGATGCAGGTGACAAGCCATGATCATGTTGACCTCATCAAAACCAGCGCGATTCTCTTTACCAGTTTTGGCTTTATGGTTGTGATTCCAACCTTGGTTTCTTACAACCACGAAGCGACAGACAAGCAACTGCGCAATATGGTGATCGTAGGCTCTCTGATTCCATTAGTGTGTTACCTGTGTTGGTTGTTTGCGGTAGTGGGTAACCTGAGTGAAGAGCAATTCAGAAGCTTTAACAATGTGTCTGACTTGATGGCTGCGTTTGAAGCTCAATCTCCTTGGGTGGGTAACGTTCTTTCTACTTTCACAGGTTTGGCGTTGTTGACCTCTTTCTTTGGTGTGGCAATGGCGTTGTTCAACCAGAACAAAGACATGTTCAACCAAAACACCGCGGTAACGTATTGTATTAGCTTCATCTTACCGTTGGCGGGTTCATTACTTGCAGCAGACAAGTTCTTACAAGTATTGAACTACGCGGGCATCATCTTGGTGTTCTTGGCCGTGTTTGTTCCTTTAGTTATGGTTCACAAGCAGCGTTTCATGAAAGTTGCTGATGATAGATACCGCGCAGAAGGTGGCAACGTAATGATGGTTTTCTCATTGCTATTTGGTTGCTTCTTGCTTATCTCACAAGTGATCTAACAAAACAATTTGGTCGGTTGAATAAATCAGTTACCAAATTTCAGCTACAAAAGCTTTAGATACAAAAAAAGGAACGCATTGGCGTTCCTTTTTATTATCTGCTCGTTATCAAGCAGACTGAGTTAAGCGTTGGCTTGTTAACTAATGTTGACCAACAAGTTAATGCTGACTAGCAAACTAATGCTAACTAACAAACAACCTTAACAGCCAAACCACCTTGAGAAGTCTCACGGTATTTAGCGTTCATGTCTTTGCCTGTTTCTAGCATAGTTTCGATAACTTTATCTAGAGATACAGTAGGAGCAGAAGAACGACGAAGTGCCATACGAGTCGAGTTGATTGCTTTAACTGCAGCAATACCGTTACGCTCGATACATGGTACTTGTACTTGGCCAGCAACAGGGTCACATGTAAGACCTAGGTTGTGTTCCATGCCGATTTCTGCAGCCATACATACTTGCTCTGGACTACCACCCATAAGCTCAGCAAGACCAGCAGCAGCCATAGAGCATGCCACGCCAACTTCGCCCTGACAGCCAACTTCAGCACCAGAGATAGAAGCGTTACGCTTGTAAAGACCACCGATCGCACCAGAAGCTGCGAAGTAACGGATGTAATCTTTCTCTGTCACCGTTTGGATGAACTTGTCGTAGTACGCCAATACAGCAGGGATGATGCCACATGCGCCGTTAGTTGGTGCAGTAACAACACGGCCACCGGCAGCATTTTCTTCGTTTACTGCGAATGCAAACATGTTCACCCAATCAACAACCGTCATTGGATCATTGGTTGTTTTTTCTGAAGTAATCAGAAGTTGGCGAAGTGAAGCTGCACGGCGAGGTACACGCAATGGACCCGGCAGGATACCTTCAGTATTCATACCGCGATCCATACACTCACGCATCGTTTTCCAGATGTTTGCGAAGTAAGTACGAGACTCTTCGTCTGAGTGGAAAGCCGCTTGGTTTTTCATAACCAGTGTACTGATAGAAAGACCACTTTCTTTACATTGATTAACCAGCTCTTCAGCTGTTGTGAATTCGTAAGGTGCTTTAATCGGGTTTTCTTCTTCTTTGCCGAAGCTCTCTTCGTCAACGATGAAACCGCCACCAATAGAGTAGTACGTTTTTGAGTAAGCTACTTCGTCATCAACCCAAGCATGAATGCTCATGCCGTTCTCGTGTAGAGAAAGGTTGGTTTTATGGAAATTCATTCCGCCATCTTTAGGGAACGAAACAGTATGACAGTGCATACCAACAGGTAGACGTTCAGTTTCTTCTACTCGTGCAATAAAGCCCGCGATAGAGTCAATATCTACTTTCTCAGGGGTGTTGCCAGCAAGACCCATGATGATAGCGATATCGGTGTGGTGACCTTTCCCTGTCAGTGATAGTGATCCATATACGTCCACGGTGATTTTAGTGATGTCGCGCAATTTTCCCATTGAACGTAGGTCATCAATAAATTCTTTACCCGCTTTCATTGGTCCAACTGTGTGTGAGCTCGATGGACCAACACCGATTTTATAGATATCAAATACACTAATCATAGCGATTACCTCAAAAAGAGAGCCTCCCAAGGGGAGTAGGGAGGCTCATTTATTATCATTATATTTTTTGTCTAATCTCGCGATATAAGATGGATGCCATCTTATAAAAAAGGCTTGAGATTAAAGAGCGCCGTAGATTACAGAACTAATAGCCGCTAGACCACATAAAGCTGTAAAGATTTGCACAGGTGCTGAAGTTTTGTACTTAGCCATTGCTGGTACTTTCTGCATCGCGAATACAGGCATTAGGAACAGGATAGCTGCAATCATTGGAGCACCCATTGTTTCAATCATACCTAGGATGCTTGGGTTAACTACCGCAACAATCCAAGTTGTAACAACGATGAACGCTAGAGATGCTTTCTCAATCGTGCTGATTGAAGAACCAGAGCGAGATTTGATTAGACCAACAAGACCTTCATGAGCACCTAGGAAGTGACCGAAGTAGCTAGAAGTGATTGCTGCGAACGCGACTAGAGGACCCATGTAAGAGATAAGTGGAGACTCATGAACGTTAGCTAGGTAAGAAAGAACCGAGATGTTTTGTGATTGTGCTGTTGCTAGTTGCTCTGGAGATAGAGAAAGCACTACAGAGAATACGAAGAACATTACAAAACCCATCAGCATCATTGCTGCGCCGCCAGTGATCGCGTCAGTTTTCTTAACTGCGTCGTCACCGTATACACGACGTTGCTCTTTAGAGAACTGTGAAATGATTGGGCTGTGGTTGAAAGAGAACACGATGATTGGAATCGCAAGCCAGATAATAGAAGGCATTGCTGACCATTCTGGGCTTGTTTCCATCATTGAAGTGTTCCAATCAGGAACTAGGTAGAAAGATAACGCTAGTAGTACTAATACTAGTGGGTAAACCATTGCTGAAGTTGCTTTAAGCATCAGCTCTTTACCGAATACAACACCTGCTGTCATAGCAAGGATAAGTGCACCAGAAAGAAGAGGACGTGGAATAGATTCCATACCCATTTGGTTTACTAGGAAAGAATCAACCGTGTTGGTGATACCAACGCCGTAGATAAGAACGATTGGGTAGATAGCGAAAAAGTATGCAAAAGTAATAAGGTTTGCGCCAGTCTTACCGAAGTGTTCTTCAACTGTATCCGTAATATCAGCTTCTGGGTTCTTAGAAGATAAAACGAAACGAGCTAGAGATTTGTGTGCGAACCAAGTCATTGGTGCCGCGATTAGAGCAAGGATAACTAGTGGCCAAAAACCACCCGCACCTGCTTTGATTGGAAGGAATAGTACGCCAGCACCAACTGCTGTACCGAATAGTGATAAACACCAGGTAAAATCTTTGTAGTTAAACTTGCTTGAATCTTTAACGGCATTTGCCGAAGAAGTTGTTGTGTTCATGTTAAATTACTCATTTTTTGGGAACAGGAAATAAGTTGGGGCTAATTCTGCATAATTTTAGTCTGCAAAAAATAGATCTAAATCATGTATTGAAACGGCGTGTCACATGATATGCGAAAAACGGATTTTTGATCACGAAAATGGTGTGCTACAGGTGATTTATGTTCATGCTTGGCATTAGTTTTTTTAATGTCAGAGGTGGGGTTGTTTGGATTTATACCAGGGAAACGTTTGCGTAAAATTGCACTAATAAATCTGTTCCATAGAAAGGCTGGATTTTGTTAACAGAGTTTAAACAAAACGTAGTTTCTATGTGATTTGTTGCACTACATGCTGCTGCAATGATTGGATGATTTGTGCTGTGACGCCCCAAATTAGGTGCTCTTCGAAGGGCATGGCGAAAACACGATGTTTGATTTGCTTAAAATTCACCATGTGGCTGTGTAACTTAGCTTGGTCTAAAACATAGGTGGCAGGAACCTCAAAAATAGAGGCAACTTCGTTCTCATCAATAACAGCTTTGTAATCAGGATCGACCATTGCAACAATCGGTGTAACCGAAAATTTACTAATGGTACTCAATACTGGTAATTGCCCAACAATTTTAACCTGATCCGATCGAATTCCTACCTCTTCATGAAGTTCTCTCAGTGCCGTAAATTGCATAGATGGGTCGGAGAGTTCGTGTTTTCCTCCAGGGAAGCTGATCTGGCCCGGGTGGTGCTTAAGATGTGCTGCTCTTTTAGTAAAAATGACATGTAAACCGTCTTCTCTTTCAACTAAACCAACTACGACTGCCGCTTTCCGAAGTTGATCCCCAGTTATATGAGAAACACGTTCAACGGACTCTGGGTGGTAGCCAACGGTTGGGTTAAGTTGGAACTGTTGAAGGAAGCGATCTTTATTCATGTCATGCCAATATATTGATTATTATCATTTTAAGTATAGGCACAACATTGAGTCGAAAGCCAATCTCACTGTTTTGCTCGCTGTGCGGTTCGTTTGGCTTATGTCCATTTGTTATTTAGCAGCTCCTTGCTCCCCTCTTTGTTGGCTAAATACCCGGTAGCATAGTGATAGGGTCACTTTAAGTAGGAAGGTCTAAACCAAGCGGAGAAATTGTATGAAAGAAAACAAGCAAGGTAAAAACAGGGAAGTGATATATAAGACAGACAAGTGATACATAAGATAGACAAGCTATATAAGCTTTATCTTAAATTCTCAGGTTTTTGCTATATTCAATAAGTGCATACGAGTCAGTAAGCGTTACTCATGTCATAAAATTGAGTGACGGGTGGTTATTTTGTTCTTAAGAATTTGATAACACTCACTTAGTGGCTCATTCTAAAAAGAAATAGAACAAAAGGTATGAGATGAAAGGAATCATATTCACCGAATTTTTAGAGCTTGTTGAAGATAAGTTTGGTTTAGAGCTTTTGGAAGAAGTTTTAGAAATGTCAGAAGACGAAGGGATCTACACATCAGTCGGAAGTTACGACCATAAAGATCTCGTGAAGCTCATTATTAACCTGAGTAAGAAAACCGATATCGATGCAGGGAGTTTGCAACGCGTATTTGGGCAGTCAGTGTTTAAGAACCTGTTAGCCTCTTTACCGAACAAAGCGAGCCTTGCCCATAGCAACACCACTTTTCAATTTATTCAACACGTAGAGCGCTATATTCACGTAGAAGTGAAGAAGCTCTACCCTGATGCTGAGCCACCTGAGTTTAGCTTTATTACCACGACTGAAGCGCAACTCATCTTTGATTACAAGAGTGCGAGATGCATGTCACATGTTTGCTTAGGGCTAATAGAAGGGTGCGCTGACTACCATAACGAAACCATAATGGTAGAAATGACACCTCAGAATGATGACCAAAGTGTGGTTAGGTTTAATTTAAAAGTCGAAAAGTAATATGGATCTGGCATCTGCCCTAGAGAAAAAGCTTAAACGTCAAATAGCGGCACGCAAAGCGGCTGAAGCATTGTTGGAACAAAAGAGCCTCGAATTGTTTGAGGCCAACCAACAGCTTGAGCTTGCGCTGCGTCAGTTAGAAAAGCGTTCGAACGCGAATATCCGCCGCATTGAGTTTCAAGAACAAATCGACAACCTGTTGATCAATTTTGGGCGCGCGTTTCTTAGGAATGATCTCGATGACATCATGTTGTCTGAACTAACGGCTAACGTGACCAACAGTTATTTGATTGAAGCCAGTCGCCTGATACTGCCGCCTAAACTCATCCCTCAGCTTCTAGCATACGACTACGGCGACGAAACGGTCGGCGAGTTAGATCAAGATATTCAAGAACCTCAATGGCAAGGTGAATTACTGACAGTGCCGCTCGAAGTCGAGAAGGTGATTGTTGGTGCGCTGATCGTTAAGGTTAGGTTACTGGACCAAGACTATGAGTTTATCGAGAGCCAACTCTTGCTGGTAACAGATCTGATATGCAGTGCGTTAACTCATCAGCTCGCCATCAATCGAAATATTGAATCACGCAAACGAGCAGAAGAGTCCGAAAGAGCAACACGCGATTTCGTTGCGATGATTAACCACGAATTAAGAACCCCACTCAACGGCTTGTTGGGTAGTGCTGAATTGATCAGTGATACCGAATTAACCGGCTCTCAACGTGAAATAGTCAATAACCTAAGCCAATCTGGTGAGTTTCTAAGAACCATCATTAATGACTTACTGGACTACAGTAAGATTAATGCGGGTATGTTGGAGCTTATTCCGAAGAAGTTTGCGCTGAATGATTTGAGAAACACGATTCAGAGTATCTTTACCAACCGTGCGATTGAGAAGCAGCTTGAATTTAATATCACTGTTGCCTCAAACGTACCGACTCATTTCAATGGGGATTTAGAGCGTATCACTCAGCTATTTGTGAACCTAATTGGCAATGCGATTAAATTCACAGAAGACGGGCATGTAAATGTTGATATTGAATGGGGCAACAACCAATTCGCTTTCTCTGTTGAAGATACAGGGGTTGGCATAGCCGAGTCGGCACATAAAACCTTGTTTGAACCTTTTACTCAGGCTGATAGTTCGAGCAGCCGAAATTATGAGGGTACCGGGTTAGGTTTAGCGATTTGTCGCAAGCTAGTTGCTCTGATGAATGGTGAGATTAGTGTGTCGAGTGTGGTCGGAGTCGGAACAACTTTTACTATTTCTGTACCTCTACAAGTTATCGAAGTATCGCTTGAAGACGAACGAGTGGCCAAAAATGTCGAATCAAATGTTGAGTTGTCTTTATTAAAAGTGCTGGTGGTCGATGACATCAAGATGAATCAGATCATCATCCAACAAATGTTACGCAAATACGAAATTGACCCTGCCATAGCCAGCAATGGCGTAGAAGGTTTCGAGTTAGCGAGCAATAACGAATACGATATTGTGTTCATGGATTGCAGAATGCCGGTCATGGACGGCTTTGAAGCGACGCAGAAGCTACGAGAGAAAGGCTATAGCAAGTCGATTGTGGCACTAACAGCGGGTACAACGTTAGAAGAGCGTGAGCGCTGTATCCAATGTGGTATGGATGACATTCTTAGTAAGCCATACACAGCGAATGATCTGAAAGAAATGCTCCATAAATGGGGTATTGTGCCGGCGAATGTTGCTTAGTGCTTAGTGCTTAGTGCTTAGTGCTTATTTGTTATCAGCTATCAGCTATCAGCTATTAGTTCCTGTTGGCTATTAGGTCTCATTCGTTCGGTAGTCGTGTTTGGCGTTTATTTGAATCAAATATTAAAAAGCCGAAGTTATCATATCGATGACTTCGGCTTTTTTTTGCTTTTCGCTAGCTGATTAGCTGATTAACTGACGAATAAATGACGTATGTTTAGCAGTCTTCAAGCACAGGCAGAATGCGACTCAGCTTATCGAGCGTCTCTTGGTATTCAGAGGCACAGTCACTATCGAACACCACACCACCGCCAGCCCACGCATAGAGCGTGTTGTTTTCAGCAACTAACGTACGAATGGTAATGCTGGTATCCATTCTGCCATTTCGACTGATGTAGCCAATGCTGCCGCAATAAGCGGAGCGTCGATGGGGTTCTAACTCTTCAATGATCTGCATTGCTCGCACTTTTGGTGCGCCAGTAATCGAACCGCCGGGGAAACAAGCTCTCAATAAGTCAGTTGCTGAATATTGAGAATCTAGATCGGCTCTGATTGTACTTACTAAGTGATGCACAGCAGGGAAGCTTTCGATATCAAACAGTTTAGGGACGTGAACCGTACCAGGTTTCGCCACGCGACCAATATCATTACGCAGTAGGTCAACGATCATTAGGTTTTCGGCCTGATCCTTCTCTGCATTCATCAAGTCTTGAGCATGGGCATCATCAATTTCACGATCATCAGAACGAGGACGCGTGCCTTTGATTGGCTTGGTTTCTATGGTGCCACTATTGAGCTCTAAGAATCGTTCTGGCGAGACACTTAAGATTGCTGAGTGTTCAAGACGAATAAAGCCGGAAAACGGTGCCGAATTGTATTGCTCTAACTTTTCATAAGCGAGCCATTCGCTGCCTTGGTAATCGGCACGAAAACGCTGAGCAAGGTTTATCTGATAACAATCACCCGATAATAAGTACTCTTGAACACTATCGAACTTGTTCGCATAGCTATCTTGACTCATGTTGGATTGCCATGGCGTCGTTAATCCAAAGGCAGGTTGGATTACTGCATTGTGCTTTGACTGCGAGGTTAACCAATCGAGATGTGAATCAATATTTTGGCCGACAATACATGCCGTCTTCACTTTGTGATCAACGACAATGGCCCATTCATATAAGCCAACCGCCATGTCAGGAGCTTCAATATCACGCTGCGCTAGAGAAGGTAATGTCTCAACACGTCGACCTAAATCGTAGCTGAAATAACCCAACGCACCGCCGACGAATGGTAATTCGCTGTGTTCCGTTGTCGTTGGTAATAATTGCTGTTGATATTGGTCGAGTAGTTCGAAAGGATCCGACGTTGAAACCTCGCACTCTTCATTAACATTAACGGTCGTTTCTGCGCCGATAGTTTCGAAGGTGGCGATGGGTTGAGCAACTAAAATGTCGTATCGACTATCAACGTGGCTTTCTGAAGCAGAGCGTAATAGCATTGCCCACGGCATACTTTCAATATGAGAAAACAGCTGTTTAGCTAAAGTTGATTGATATTGAAGCGGCTTGATTTGGATAGAGCGAAATTCGTTGTTATTCATTTGTTTAATTTGTGACAAAGAGTTCGTTCACTGCATGGCGTGTGAGAGGAAGCAAGAGTATCATAAATTGAAAATAAAATGGGTTCTTGATTAGAACGGTGCAAACCAAATGGTTTAGTTTAAAGCTATGCAAGCGATTGCTAAAGCAACTAAATACAGCTCAACATAATAAAAAGCTAAACCAACTAATCCGGTTAGACAAAAACAGTCACACCAAGAACCCACATGGAACCAGAACAATAAAGAGGCATGCAATGACGGTTATTCGTAAGCAAGATGTGATCAGCAGTGTCGCTGACGCACTTCAGTACATTTCTTATTATCACCCTTTAGACTTTGTCCAAGCCCTAGAAAAAGCGTACGAAAAAGAAGAGAGCCAAGCAGCAAAAGATGCGATTGCTCAAATTCTTATCAACTCGCGTATGTCTGCGGAAGGTCATCGTCCAATTTGTCAGGATACGGGTATTGTTACTTGTTTCGTGAACATCGGTATGGATGTTAGGTGGGAAACGGATCAGACAGTACAACAGATGGTTGATGAAGGCGTTCGTCAAGCTTACAACAATCCAGATAACCCATTGCGTGCATCTGTCCTAATGGACCCTGCAGGTAAGCGTATTAATACAAAAGACAACACACCAGCGGTTGTTCACATTAATATGGTTCCAGGCAATAAAGTTGAAATTCAAATCGCGGCTAAAGGCGGCGGTTCTGAGAACAAAACCAAGATGGTCATGCTAAACCCTTCTGATGACATTGCAGAGTGGGTAGAGAAAACGCTGCCGACGATGGGTGCTGGTTGGTGTCCACCGGGCATGCTAGGTATAGGCATTGGCGGTACGGCTGAAAAAGCAGCGGTACTAGCGAAAGAATCTCTGATGGAACACATCGACATCCAAGACCTTATCGACAAAGGTCCAGAGAATGCTGAAGAAGAGCTTCGTCTTGATATCTTCAACCGTGTAAACAAGCTTGGTATTGGTGCACAAGGTCTTGGCGGTTTAACCACTGTGGTTGACGTTAAAATCAAAACAGCGCCAACGCATGCTGCGTCTAAGCCAGTATGTTTGATCCCGAATTGTGCGGCAACACGTCACGTACACTTCACATTAGACGGCAGCGGCCCAGCAGAGCTAACACCACCTAAGTTAGAAGAGTGGCCAGACATCACTTGGGAAGCGGGCGCAAATACACGCCGTGTTAACCTTGATGAAATAACCAAAGAAGACGTACAAGAGTGGAGGACAGGCGAAACAGTTCTTCTATCAGGCAAGATCTTAACCGGTCGTGATGCAGCGCATAAGCGTATTCAAGGCATGCTTGAAAGTGGTGAAGGCCTACCAGAAGGCGTTGACCTGAAAGGTAAGTTCATTTACTACGTAGGCCCTGTTGATGCGGTACGCGATGAAGCGGTAGGTCCTGCTGGCCCGACAACGTCGACTCGTATGGATAAGTTCACCGACATGATGCTAGAAGAAACCGGCATTATGGGCATGATTGGTAAAGCAGAGCGTGGCCCTGCAACGGTTGAATCAATCAAACAACATAAATCGGTTTATCTGATGGCGGTTGGCGGTGCAGCTTATTTAGTCGCTAAAGCAATTAAAAAAGCACGCGTGGTTGCGTTTGAAGATCTAGGTATGGAAGCGATTTACGAATTTGAAGTTGAAGACATGCCTGTAACGGTCGCGGTTGATTCAAATGGCGTGAACGCGCACCAGATCGGCCCTGACACGTGGAAAGTGAAAATTGCTGAAGCTGAAAAAGCATAATTTACCGAAGTCAAAAGTCGTAACAGGCGCTAGCTTCAGCGTTTGAATTGCAATTCTTGACAGAAAGTTGAAGACAAAAGTGCAGCATTATTTGCACTTTTGTCTTATTATCAATGATATAGTGATAAACACATCGTTTGATATAAGAACATAGGAGAGAGGAATGCCTCGTTTTATTCAGATCCTACAGATTATCTTGGCAGTGGTGATTGGTGCTTTTGTTGGTTACGACCTGATCTTGAAAGGGATCAGTATCTTTGATAATAAATACGTGACAATTACTTGTGCGCTTTGGCTAATTGCAGAGATTGCACTGTTTGTTATCTACAAGTTGATTGAAGACGATTAAACGTCGGATATCGCAGAAAAATTCTAAAGCCCCTGATTATGAATGTAGTCAGGGGCTTTTATTCATCTAGCATTAAGAATGTGTATTGCATACTCACTACTATTAGAAAAAGAAAAAGAAAAAGCATACATACTATCCCAACAGCGAAAGTACATAGGCTGCCTCTCTATTATCATAATCAGCTAGCCTAACTATCACGGAGTCGTTCAAATGAAACACCTAACTCAAGAAATGAGTGACTTTATAAGCAGAGGAACGGATTCTCATATTCGAGTAGCGGTCACGGGGCTTTCTCGTGCGGGTAAGACAGCATTCATTACTTCGTTGGTTAATCAGCTTCTTCATACGTCTACCCACAAAAATCTGCCTCTACTTGCATCAGCGAGAGACGGAAGAATTATTGGCGCTAAGCGCATTCCTCAACAC
Organism: Vibrio echinoideorum; assembly: GCF_024347455.1. Taxonomy (NCBI): domain Bacteria; kingdom Pseudomonadati; phylum Pseudomonadota; class Gammaproteobacteria; order Vibrionales; family Vibrionaceae; genus Vibrio; species Vibrio echinoideorum. Next base: position 2,114,785 of record NZ_AP025483.1, on the reverse strand, counting down.
AACATGATGATCCCACGTTTTTCTTATGATGAAGCGATGGAGTCACTCAATACGGAGCCACCAGAATGGCCAGTGCCGACACGAGATGTCAGTGAGATTCGCCTTGCCATCAAATATAAGCCTGCCAAAGGCGCGAAGAAACTGCTGAGTAAAAACAGTACGCTCTTCCTCGATATTGTCGATTACCCGGGAGAGTGGCTACTTGATTTACCCTTGTTGGATATGGACTTCGATACGTGGAGTCAGTCTCAATTCGCAGCGTTGAAAGGCGACAGGGAAACCTATTCACAAGACTGGAACGCAATCCGCGGTGACATCGATTTATTAGCAGATGCTGACGAAAAGAAACTGGTCGCGATTGCTGATAGCTACACTCAGTATCTTCATACTTGTAAGAATAACGGACTGCATTGGGTACAACCCGGTAGGTTCGTGTTACCTGGAGAACTTGAAGGTGCGCCTGTACTGCAATTCTTCCCGTGCAAAGCACCTGAAGATAAGTTTTCAAAAACCAGTAACTACGCAGTATTGAAAGCGCGTTATGAAGAGTACCAACAGAAAGTAGTCAAAGCGTTCTATAAGAATCACTTTGCTACGTTTGATAGACAAATTGTTCTGGTTGATTGCTTACAACCGCTCAATGCTGGTTATGACTCTTTCATGGACATGCGCGGTGCGCTAGAGCAGTTATTGAAGAGTTTTAAGTACGGGCGAAGTAATATGCTAAGACGCTTGTTTGCTCCAAAGATAGACAAGATATTGTTTGCAGCCACCAAGGCTGACCACGTGACACCGGATCAACATCCGAACTTGGTATCGCTATTGCAACAGATGGTGCATCCGGCTTGGCAACAGGCGGCGTTTGAACATATCGACATGAGTTGCATGAGTATCGCGTCGATTCAAGCGACAAGTGCCGGTTATATTTCTTCAGGTTCATCCCAAGTGCCTGCATTGCAAGGAACGACATTAGATAACGTTCCTCAAACTATGTATCCGGGTGAGGTACCACGTAAGTTACCGAACAAACAGTATTGGGAAACAAACCAGTTTGATTTCACCAGTTTTCGACCAATGGAGCAACACTCCGACGAGCCTTGTCAGCATCTGAGAGTCGACAAGGTTTTAGAGTATCTCATTGGCGACAAGTTGAAGTAATTGAGGCAATCAAAATGAGTGAATTAAAAACAAAACAGGTCTTTGATGAACCATTGAAGACCTCATTCGATGAACATGACCGTGGTTTTCATGGACAAGATAAGGTTTTTGGGAAACAAGGCATCGATGAAGCGAACCCAGACTTAGGCGCTCAACAACTGTTCACGGAACAAGAGAAATTTGTACCCGTCGCGCCACAAGTGGAAGCCGACCTTGATGGTGACGCTGAACAGCAACTGGAACAAGTGATTCGACCGAGCAAAAAGAAGAAGTGGTTTGGAACTGGCTTGTTAGTCGCTTTCTCTGGTTTAGTTGGTTGGCAAGCAATTGACTCTGTCATTACCGCGATTCAAACAGCAGACTGGCTCGCGTTAGGTTGGGCGGGCTTTATCGCAGCTATTGCTTCATTGGGTTTAGGCGCAATAGGTAAAGAGCTATGGAAGCTGCGTTCACTGAAAGACCATTTCAGTGTGCAAGAGCAGAGTGAAGAGCTGTTACAAAGCCAGAGTGTCGGTAAAGGCAAAGTGTTCTGTGAAAACATTGCCAAGCAGGGCGGTATAGTTGCTGAGTCTCCTTCGTACGATAAGTGGCGGAACAGTATTAACCCGGCGCACAGCGATGCTGAAGTGTTGGATATGTATGATGCGTTGGTCGTGAGTCAGCAAGATAAAGTCGCCACTCAAATCGTTACCAAGTTCTCTACGGAATCAGCAGCACTGGTTGCTGTGAGCCCACTCGCGGCGGCGGATATGTTGCTGGTGGCGTGGCGTAATTTCACCATGATAGACAAGCTTGCTGACGTTTATGGCATTGAGCTAGGTTACTGGTCGCGCATTAAGTTATTCAAGTTGGTGTTAATCAACATGGCTGCTGCGGGTGCCAGCGAACTGGCGATAGACGCGAGTATGGACCTAGTATCGATGGACTTAGCGGGTAAAGTCTCTGCAAGAGCAGGGCAAGGTTTAGGTGTTGGTATTTTAACCGCTCGACTGGGTTTAAAAGCCATGACTTTGCTTCGTCCTATGCCTTGGCACAGTGAGCGAAAAATAAAATTATCTGACCTTCGTAAAGCCGTCCTTTCTGAAATAAAGCGCATTACTTTGAAATAAGAGCGCACTGGTTTGAAGTAAAAGCGTATCGCTATGAAATACAGAGTCCGAAATTTGTTCATCTGTAATGGTCAACAAATTCCAGACACTGGCTTAAGTCGTTTGGTGAAGAAGAGTAAACATATGTTTACTCTTCTTCTTGACTGAACTCAGAGCTTAATTCAAACTACTGTCAACTTATCCTGACACCTATAATAGGACTATTTGTGCGTCTTGAAGTATTGTGTGAAGACAGACTCGGCTTAACGCGTGAGTTGCTCGATATCTTGGCCTCAAAAAGCATTGATTTAAGAGGAATCGAAATTGATGTTAAAGGAATTATTTACCTAAATTGCCCTGATATTAATTTTGATGCTTTTAGTGAACTTATGGCTGAAATTCGCCGAATTTCAGGTGTGAAGGATGTACGTAAAATCCAATTTATGCCAAGTGAAAGGCATAACACTGAGCTGATTGCACTGCTCGCGAACCTGCCTGATCCAATGATTGCGATTGACCTTAAAGGCTCAGTCGACATGGCTAACCACGCTGCACTGAACCTATTCGGCAAGCAAGAAGACGAAGTCATCGGTGAGCCGCTGTCGACATTTGTTCCTAGTTTCAATTTTGCTCGCTGGATCGAGGGCGATGTAACGCGCCATCGTGAAGTTGTGGTGTTGGAAGGTCTAGACTTCTCTATCGAGATATTGCCTATTTATCTTGGTGGTGAAGTTAACGAAGCGGTACTGGCTAGCGCCGTAATGACGATTCGTTCTTGTAACCAAGAGATGAATCCACCAGACGCGATTCCTGAACAGAACAACCTAGGCTTTGAGCATTTTGTGGGTGTTTCTAACCGCCACAAAGCCTTGATCAGCCAAGCTAAGAAGTTGGCTATGTTGGATCAGCCTTTGCTGATTGAAGGGGATACGGGTACGGGTAAAGAGATGCTGGCAAAATCGTGTCATAACCGTTCAAATCGCTCTTCTTGCCCATTCTTGATTTTAAGCTGTGCATCAATGCCTGACGACGTGGCAGAAACCGAATTGTTTGGTCATGCTCCGGGTTCATTTAATCATGAACAAGGTCATAAAGGCATCTTCGAGCAAGCGAATGGCGGTACGGTATTTCTAGATGAAATTGGCGAAATGAGCCCGCATCTACAAATCAAATTATTACGTTTCCTACAAGATGGTTCATTCCGCCGTGTTGGTGAAGAAGAAGAGATGCATGCAGATGTTCGAATTATCGCGTCTACACGTCATCGCCTGTCTGAATTAGCGGATTCGGGTTCATTCCGTGAAGATCTGTTCTATCGCTTGAATGTATTAACTTTGTCTATTCCTGCTTTGCGTGAACGTTCGAATGATGTAGCTCCGTTATTGGAACTGTTTGTTGCTAAGTACGCACAGCAGCTAGGTATGTTAAAGCCAAAGTTAACTCAAGAGTTGATTGACCAATTAGGTAATTACCAATGGCCGGGTAATATTCGCCAATTGGACAACATGGTTCTACGTGCACTAACAGAGTTAGACTCTGACACGCTAACGGTTGAGCAATTCCACTTGCCTCAGCTTGAAACCATGACGGCTGGAATGGCGAACCTGAGCTTAGACGGTTCATTGGATGAGATCATGAAAGACTATGAATCTCAGATCCTTGAAAAGCTCTATCAGTCATTCCCATCGAGCCGTAAGTTAGCAAAACGTTTGAATGTCTCTCATACCTCAATTGCGAATAAGCTTCGTGATTATGGGATCAGAAAAAACTGAACAAGTTAATGGAATAAGAAAAGCGAATGGAAGACTTAAGTACACCAGAACGTGTTTATAAACGCGATGGAAATCTTATTCTACGCACAGCGAAAATCGACGACGCGAGCATGATCAGTGAGTACTTTCAGACGAACAAAGAATACCTAAAGCCTTGGGAACCGGTTCGTGAAGCGGTTTTCTTTGAAAGGGCTGGATGGGCGCAACGATTGATTAAGTTGAATGAGCTTCATAAAATGGGACTAGGCTATTATTGCTTGCTTGTTAATGATGACACCAACGAAATGTTGGGCACCATTTCATTCAGTAATCTATCTCGATTCCCTTTCTATGCGTGTAACGTCGGCTATTCGCTTGCTGAAAAAGCCCAAGGCCACGGCTACATGCGTAGAGGCTTGAGTATGGCAAAAGACTACATGTTCGATGTACAAAACATGCATCGTTTAATGGCAGGCTATATGCCTCGCAATGAACGAAGTGCTGGCGTGCTCGAACATCTCGGTTTTGTACGAGAAGGTTTTGCTAAAGAATACTTACAGATTAACGGTAAATGGGAAGATCATATACTGACGGCTTTAGTGAACCCGAACTGGGAAGACAAGCGCGCTCTTTAGACGCCAATCTTTGCTACGGGGAAAAGTATTGAAACGCCAGTAGCTTTTAAACGTAAACAGCATTTTAGACACAGTGAATACCAAGCGATCTCTAATCGCCGCGGTGTCAAGAAGAACATATAGGCATGGTAATCCAGTAGCCTGAGAAGATATTTGAGGAATTTTGATGTCGTATACAACTTTGGACGAATACCAAAGAAAATGGATTTTCACTCACCAGTCGATGCCGCTACCAGCTGAGGACTTGGAAAAGATTAAGCCAATGACACAGGCAAGAGCGTCTCAGTTTTGGAAAGAGAACGTGAGCCCTCAAAGCCCAGATGCAGAAAGGCTAAGTTCGCAAGACTGGCCAAGCAAAGCATCGAACTGGAATGAAGAGATCAGCTGGATGGCAAATTGGGAAGCGGATGAGCCTGAAATGCCAGAAGAGATTCTAAACTTCATTGATTGGCAAGATGACGTAACTGTTTATTTTTGTTATGAAAAATACAATGTTTTAGAAACAAAATGGTCAGTTTTCAAGAAACACTGGAAGAACTTTTTGTTCTACGATGATGGCCCTATTCTACTAGGTCGCCGCCGTTCAGAAGCACTTTGGTTTGCTACAAATGGTACCGTTAAAATTGGTAACCGTGCTTAGGTTCGGTGTGATTTAATCGAGCGAGTGTTGGCGATCCGATCAACAGATAGACAAACAAAAAGCGAGCATTGAGCTCGCTTTTTTATGCCCGATGATCTTCGATGATCAATGGTGAATTTTGGCTATTTTAGCCTTAACGTTTAAGTGATATGCATTGGGTTGTAGCAGAGTGTTTTATGAAATTGAGATCGCTATCTCATTGGCTTAGTTGAAGTTTTAATGTAATGAGCTATCTTTATAGTACTGCCTTAGTGGAGGTGAAGTATTATGATTTGGGATACTCTCGAACGTGTAAATAAACTTCGCAAGGAAGCAATGGAGGATCCAGAGTTTTTGGATTCGGCAAAAATGCATGAGGAATGGCTTTTAAGCGAAACTCATAACCATTCAACGAAAGGAATCAAAGAGAAGAAACCGAAAAAGTTAGCAGATATTTATGAAAACACGGATTTTCCTATTAACCCAACTGGAACGAAACATTAATAATGATTAACAGCAATACGGCTAAGGCTCTTAACCAGCAAGCCTCTAATCGACTAGATGTTGGTCAACGAAACACTAACCAACCAGACACTTGCAAACAGGCCTTTAGCCACCAATAAAAAAGCCACTTTCAACGAATCGAAAGTGGCTTTTCTTTTTTAATTGATCGCAGAAGCTAATCGGCTTCCAAAGGTTATGTTAAAGATCAACTATTGATCAGGCTCAATCCGCTTGGTAATGCATCACCAAACACGCGCTTGGACTCACTCTCTGAAAGCTCGGTCACTTCGCTTACTAGCATCAACCAAGAATCAGGTACCTTGCTTTGTTTTAGCTTCTCAATCACCTGATTGCGATAGTCGTCAGAGATATCGAACTGACGGTCGCCCGTTTTACGGCAAATCATCACAGCGGCAAAGGCAATCATCTGTTCTTTCTGCCAGTTCTGCTCAAGCAGTTTCGGTAGCCACTGTTCAGCTTGCTCTCTAGGAATTACGCTGTGTTGGCTGCCATACAAAGGCGTTCTTGAAGCTAATCGACCTAGAGCCCACCAGTGTGCTTGCTCAAACTGATTATGGTTAATCGCCTTGCTCAAGAACCAACTAGCCAGCAGTACCTTGTCTTCCACTTCAAGTTGCTCAAGTGATGCTGCCAATCTCACCATGGCTTCATAACCATTGTCTTGTGCATCTTTAGCTGTCTTAGGGTTCTTCATTGCGCCTGGGTGAAGGTACTTAGCAATGTCTGCTAAGATAGTTTCTTGCTGATCTTGCTTTAACCCGCCAGCGACACGACGCCAAAATACCCACCAATCGGTCCAACCTTGATGGTTTTCGAATTGGATGCTTTGTTGGTAAAGTCCCCAAATTTGTTCTATACGCCATGAGTCAGTTGGATCACCAAAGCCTGGACGTAGCGAGTAACCAGCTAAACGAAGCCAGTTCTTCTCATGTGCTTCAGAGCGGCGGCGGCGTTTACGACCTAATGAGAAGGTATCAAACAAGTGACGAAGAGTCGTAAAGTCCCACTCGTCGCGTTTACCGAGTCGTTTTTCAAGATCTTTAGACAGAGTGTTGATCTCTTTAGATTCAGCACTTTTCTTGTTGCCGCTGTATAGGCGAGAAATTAATTCCTTACACTCGTCCAATCTTGGATGCAGCTTAGAGGTATCAGATTCATCACCTTGTTTGTTTCTTACTTCGAACTCAAGTAACCAACGTTTTGAGTCATCTTCGGTACTCACGCATTCCATTTTCAGCGTGCCGACTTCGGTTAACTGACAAGCGAGCAATACTTCAACGCGCTCTTTTTGGTTGGCTTGAAGTTCGGCGTTGCCAGACCCTTCCAACGTAGAAATATAAGGTGGAAGAGGGGAGAACAAGTCTGCATCGACATTGACCATCACACCATTTTGAATAGCGGTGTCATGAGCGATTTGATCGTGCGTTGAAGTCAATAGATTGAAACGTACCGGTTCACCCAAAGTTAGTGAGAAACGACGGCTGTTCAAGCGTATCTCTTGACCTTCTTCGGTCCCCTTAGCAAGCAAGCAAAGTGCCTTACCCATCTTGTTCTTTTCTTGTAGATGTAAGAAGTAAGAACGAGCAGCACCGCCACCGATTTTTAGTTGTGCACCACGGCGTGCTTTACCAAAGGCAACCGCGCCAAGGGCAACAGACCAATCTGGATGAGGGTTATCAAGCACTGTGATTGGAGAACCATTCCAGTTGCCCAGTAGCTGAGTAATTCGCTCTGTTACCAGTTCACTATTGAACACACCACCATTGAGTAACACACCAACAGGGATAGCAGGCTTGGAGTCATCGAATTCGATAGAGTTTGAATTTTCCAGTGCGGCTTTAGATACTTGCTGATGTGTCGCTAGGAATTCGGCAACGTGCTTACTTACCGCAGGATCTGCTGCGTAGGGTAGGCCGAACTCAACCACCGCGCTACGTCGTTTGTCGGGTACTTCCGTAAACTCAGAAAGTGGGAAGAAACCTTCCAGTGCAATCTGATGAACTTCTTGTTTCGTTAAACCAATACTCTTGGTACCGCCAAGTAGCTTTGAACCGCTGCCCAGCATGGTGATCTTCACATCGTCTGGCGCGTTAGCAGAAAGCAGGCTCTCTTTTGCGGCGCGAGTTTGTTGAATCAGTTTGGTTAGGCTAGAAGCATTCAGCTTTTTGTTTTGATTGAAGCGTTGCTCTGCAAGGTGAGCAAGCGCTAAATCGAGGTTATCACCACCTAGCATTAAGTGTTCGCCGACGCCGATACGGTCGAGTGCTAGCTCGTTTTTACCGTCGTTGTTCGAATCGTTATTTGCGTTGAATTTCGCTTCAATTAAGCTTAAGTCGGTGGTGCCTCCACCTACATCACAGACTAAGATCAACGGGATCTGTTTAAGTTCTGCAGCTGCCGTTTGTTGGTGGCGAGCATACCAGTCGTAACAGACAGCTTGCGGCTCTTCGAGTAAGAGAATCTTACCTAGGCCTGCGAGTTCTGCCGCTTCGAGTGTCAGCTTACGTGCGGTCTCATCGAATGAAGCGGGAACGGTTACTACAACGTCTTGGTCTTCAAGCTTGTTGCTAGGGTTACGGTAGTTCCATGCTTGGCGGATGTGGTTCAGGTAGCTGGCGCTTGCGACAACAGGGGATACCTTATCGACGTCAGCCGCACCTGCCCAAGGCAGAATGTCGGAGTTACGATCAACGGCTTGGTGTGATAGCCAACTCTTGGCACTGGATACCTGACGGCCTTCAACTTTTGCGCCCAGTTCGCGCGCCCATTCACCTACGATGACGTTTTGAATATCGCCTGCAACTAAGCTTGGCTCCCACGGCATGGTGAGGTCAGAAGGGGAGATTTGACCTTGTGCTGGGTGGTAACGAAAGGATGGGAGTAGGGGCTTGCGAACCACTTCACCGGGGCCGATGAGTTGATCAATATCGAAAAGAGAAACGGGAGCATGTTGTAGGTCGTCGTTGATTTCACAGTAGGCAACCACAGTGTTGGTTGTGCCTAAGTCAATGCCGACTAAAAAACGAGGAGATGCCATACAAAACCTTATTCTGCCAAAGTGATGACCAGTTTGTTGATAGTCTTGGTCTTATTATTGTTGTTCATAACAACGAAATTCCCTAGAAGATGTATGACTGAGGCGGGAATAGGTGCTCACTGTCATTGAATTGATATTCCCTGTTAAGCTTGTCGTTTGAATTCTTTTAGTACAGGGCTAGGGAATCGCATTGATAAAGTAACGGCACCCGTTAAGGTGCCGTTGATTGATTATGCTTCTTGGTTTGAATTGTTGCTGTCAGAGTTTGCGTCTTCACGAACGTCGAACTCAACGTGCCATTTCTGACCGTTATCAGCAGCAATTGCTTCTAAGTAAAGCGTGCCGAGTTCAGTAACACGAGAGGCTAGGGTTACGGGAACCACTTCACCTTCACGGCGACCTTCAGAAACCGGCAGTGTCACTTGAATCTCTGGAAGTTCATCAAGATCTTCGGGAGCCCAATGATCAAGGTGCGTACCCGCTACGTCTTCACGACGAGTCGTAGAACCGAAGAATTGGAAGTGTACTGGCTGGCCAATCACCAAACCAAATTCTTGGCTAGGAACTTGAACGCTTGAACCTTCTTCCATACCAAACGGAGCAACACACAGTGCTTCCATTGGAGGAGCCATCCCCGGGATAGCTGGCATCGCGCTTTCAATTCCTACGTAGTAAGAAGAAGCGATACCACCGCGGATACGAACGCCTTGACCACGACGAACTGCGCCGTAGTAAGAAGCGCCACTTGCAACTGCTAAGTCTAGATCCAATCCAGTAAGTTGTTTAGCAAACTCAGCGTCAGCATTGATCAACCATTCGTTGATCGTGTCTGAAAGGCGTTCTGACAGTAGGTTCGATTTTAGAACACCACCGTTGAACAGAACCGCTGTTGGCTTGATGAAGTCTGCCGCTGGCGCTTCAGCGCCTGGCATACCGGGCATGTTTGCAAACGGGTTGAAATCTTGCTGAGCGGTTTCACTATTTCCAGAAAGCGCGTTCGCTTGCTTAGAAAGGAATGCAGCAATGTGACGAGTAATACCTGCATCTTGTGCGTAAGGCAGGCCCATTTGAGTCAGTGCACCACGTGTTTTTTGTACAGGGTGTTCAGTCACTTCTACTTTAGGAAAGAAGCCATCAACTAATGTCTGTTGCACTTCTTGCTGAGTCAGTTCTGTTTTCAGGGTTGCGCCAAGCAGCTTAGAACCTCGGCTTGGAACAACGATTGGCACAGATTGAAGTTCACCATCGTTTAACAGTGCTTCTTTCGCATCACGACAAGCGTGAGTCATGGCTTGAACCTGCCAAGGAGCCAGTTCTTTGCCTTCTTGAGCCAGTTTCATTTTCAGACGATACGCTAGAGCTAAGTCCATGTTGTCGCCGCCAAGTAGGATATGTTCACCTACTGCGATACGGTTCAGACTTAGATTGCCATCATCTTGTGTTACTTCAACTAAAGAAAGGTCAGTTGTACCACCACCGATATCGACAACAAGCACAATGTCACCAACGTCTACTTCATCACGCCATGTGTCGTTGCTGTTATCAATCCAACTATAAAGTGCGGCTTGTGGTTCTTCTAGAAGAGTCAGGTGAGTGAAGCCCACATTACGTGCAGCTTCTGCCGTTAGGTCACGAGCGGCAGGATCAAACGAAGCAGGGACGGTGATCGTTACATCTTGGTCTGCCAGTTTGTGTTCTGGATTCGCGTGATTCCAAGCATCTTTAAGGTGCTCAAGGTACAACTCAGTTGTTTTAAGCGGAGATACTTTTTCAATTTCTTCAGGGCTACCTGCAGGAAGAAATGCGTCGCGACGGTTTACACCACTGTGGCATAACCAAGATTTCGCGCTAGCGACTAAGCGAATAGGGGTCTTCGAACCAAGGTTACGAGCGATAGCACCAACCAGTGCTTTTGGCTCAGATGACCAAGGTAGAACGCGAGAACCTGAGTTCATTTCGTGTTCGTGCGGTTGGTATAGAAACGAGCCTAGTTGGCTGCGAGTTTCTACCGTACCAGGAGCCGTAAGTTGAGGGATTTGCATCACCTCAACGCGAGCGTCTTCATTGCTTGTGTCGATGTAAGACAAAACGCAGTGTGTTGTACCTAAATCGATACCAACACTGAACTTAGGCGTCTGATGTTGCTCTTGAGAAGATAGCTCTTGTGAATGCTCTTGCGATGAAGAATGGTTTTGGTGTTCCATTATAGCTCCACCTCTGCCGGTGCAATGACAGATGCATCGTAGTTTTGAGCAAGCTTAGGCAGGTTCATGTCAGTTGCTTTCCAGCCTTTATGAACCAGTGTGCCGTTGAACGGAGCATTACCAGTTACGTTGCCTGTTAGACGAATCTCTTGAGGGTTAAAGCCTTCAACTACCGTAATACGAGTCTCTTCGTCTTCATTACGGATGTGCGCAAGTGTTACGTAGTCTGCTAATACTTTTTGGCCGCCAGTGTGAATAACACGTGCCGCCGCGCCAACTTCTTCGTCAGAGAACGAAGTTAAGTCTTCTTTTAGGAAATCGATAAGGCGAGCTTCTTGTTGCATGATTGAAAGCAGTTGCATTGCAGAATCTGTTGGTGCTGTTGCGAGTTTAGATTCAACTTCAACCACTCTTTCGATGACTCTTTCAACTTCAACCACTTTTTCAACTTCGACAATCTTTTCTACAGGCTTTTCTACTTCAACGATCTTTTCTACTGGTTTTTCTACGACTTTCTCAACGACTTTGGTTTTACGAGAAACGGCAATGAGCAGTAGTAAAACGCTTGATGCAGTTAGGCCTGCGTGAAGCATATCAAACGTCTGTGGGATTAGGTTCAAATCAACGATCATAGTGATTTTCTCTTTAAATTGATTTAACGGTATATTCATTGGTTAAGTTGAATATACGGGTTGGAAAGAAAACTCTGTAGCACTCAGGCAAAACGGTTTCTTTCAAGCTATAAATATGGGTGGATACTAGCATATTCAAGGCTTAAGGGCTGTATTTAATGTTTTTAATCAAGTGGGTTTTTGGCGTGTTAGAGTGAAAATTAGTCGAGATTTGTTCGAATAATAGCCTTTGATGTGAGAGGGAGGTAAACATTGCCCATTTTGTGTCAGATTTAGGACTAAACATGAATGGAGCATGATTCCTTAACGTTATATACTTATGACTTTATATAATCCAACATGAGATATGTATGCCGCATACCATCGACCCGCTAACAGGGTTGAAGAGAAGAACTCTGCCATTAGTTGCTTTTTTGGTCACCTTTCTGATCACCGTGCTGTGTTTTGTGTTGGTGGCTCTCAATCAAAATCGTGCGTTGAGCATGAACTTGGACAACTTTGCTAAGAGTCAAACTTTAAGCCTAAAAGCATTTATCGATAATGATGTCGCTTACATCGGTTCTGGTGCCAATTTTTTCTATGCGAATGATCCTGAAGACTGGGATAGGTTTGACCGTTTTGCACAGCAAACCATTAACGTTTCAAAGAGTTTGATTGGCCTGCAATGGATGCAAAAAGTATCGATAGACGAAATCGCCGAACATACGGCACAGATGAAACAGAAATACCCATTTTACAAGCTGTACACCATTCCGAAGCATCAACCAAAAACCTTTGGTTACATCTTAGATGGTGAACCTGCCTTTATCGCTACCGATATCTACCCGAATACCGCACCCAACAACAAAGTTCTGGGCTTTTACTCTTCTCGTGAGCGATTTAAGCTCGTCTTAGACAATATTAAGCAGACGCGCAAAGCGAATATTTCAGACAAAGTCCGCTTGATACAAGATGGCTTAGACCAAGACACTAAAAAGAGTGGCATGCTGGTGTATCACCCTGTATTTGAAGGTGAAAGTAACAATTTACTAGGTGTGGTGATTGGTGTGGTTCGTACAACTTATTACTTTGAGAATCTGCTGGCGTCGACTGCGGGTGATATGGACGTGTATGTGCGAGTTACCGATACTGGTTTTGAAGCAGAAGATTCTCCTATTTTGTTTGAAACCGACGGCTTTGAGGGTGTATCAGGACACCATATAACTAAAACCATTAGCCTGACTAATCGCGATTGGAAAATCGACTACAAGATAAACTCATGCATCTCTTTTTATGGTCGATTAGTGTTAGCCGGAATTGCTTTAGTTGGTACCACTATCTCTTTGTTGCTTGCCTACATTGTAAATCTTCAAATCCGTGAAAAACAACGTTTGTACCAAATGCTTGATAAGAGGACGGAAGAGCTACGCTTCTTAGCCAATCATGACAGTTTGACCGAGGTTTATAACCGACGTGCATTTAATAAGAAATTAGACAAAGCGATAGATCGCGAACAACCATTTAGCCTTATTGGGTTTGATGTCGATAAGTTCAAAGGCATCAACGACCAATTTGGCCACCCAGCAGGCGATGCGTTACTTATTCACGTTATCAAACTTATCTCTGTTAGCTTGAAGGAAGGGGATGACTTGTTCCGCTTGGGCGGTGATGAGTTCTGCATAATTTCGAGCATCTCAGATCATGAAGCGTTGGATCGTTATTTGAAATGCATTCTAAATACCGTTAGCGACTCTCACTGTGAACATCAAGGCCGCCAATTAAACTGCACGTTAAGTATTGGTGCCTCTATTCGTAGCAATGAAAGCACAGAAGAAATCCTGCAACGAACTGACAGCATGTTGTATCAAAGTAAGTCAAATGGTCGAAATAGAGTCACAATTGCAGGCTAAATGAGCACTTGATACAACTAGGGTCGAGTTCTGGACTGGGCTCATGTACAATTTCACGAAATTTTTGACGAGAGAATTAGGCGACGTATGAATCACAATCGAGTGGTGTGTTTCGATTTGGAAATGTGCTGTTGGAGCGAAGACGGTGTGGGAACAACAGGTGAGATCATTGAAATTGGTCTTGCTGAGATTGATCTAGCGTCTGGAACTATCGTGAAGCGAGCACAATATTACGTTAAGCCAGAGAAGGACGAAGTCTCTCTATTCTGTGCCGAGCTAACGGGCATTACTCCTCGTAAAATCGAAAAACAGGGGCGTCCATTAGAATCTGTGATCAAGTCGATGATGAAAAACTTCGGTGGTCCTAAAAAAATCTATGCAGCGTGGGGACGTGATGACTTAATCTTACATAACGAATGTAAAGAAAAAGGCATCGAGCCACTGTTTAACGAGTTCCTGAATATCGCTACGCTTTATCGGGTTCAAAATAGATTGAAAGATAAACGTATCGGTCATCGTGCAGCTCAAGAAGCGAAAAATATCGAGTGGGAAGGTCGTCAGCATTCTGGTTATGTGGATGCTTATAACCTCGCGAAACTAACATTGACGATGCTTTAGTCTTTAAAAGCGATTGGTCTCTTAAAAGAACAACAGACAGCAAAAAGCCACCTTCTGAGTTCCTATATGATCTGAGTTTCTATATGAAAAACTAGGTGGCTTTTTTGTATTCAAGGAAAGGTGAAAAATGAATCAAACTTCTGGTTCTAGTTATTCAATCTAATTTGTTATTCAGCCTGTTTCTTTATTTAACTTAGTGCCTTATTAAACTTAGTGCCTTATCCAACCTAACTATTTGCCAAGCATGTTTTTTAACTTATCACCCTTATCTAAAAAGTGATGCTTCATTGCGCCTAAAACATGTAACGTTACCAACGACATGAAAACCTTAATTGCAGTAGCATGAATAAAAAACAATAGGCTAACCATTTCTCTTTTTGTGGCCCCTTCACTAAATACCCATACATAAACACTGAATACCAGTGTATCAATCAATGCGATACTTAAACCGGATAGTGCAATAAAAACCAATGTTAATACTTGAATAAATTGCACCAACTTAGGGATAGTAACTCCACATTGGCCTCTTTTAGGTTTAGTCATCATTACTGAAAGTAAGTATGGTTGTCCCAATTAAAACAAAAACTCCAAAAACCTGATGGACGAATATTGTTGGATATTTATCAGGAAAGGGAAGTAGGCGACTCGATATCAAACCGAGAGTCAATGTAACCATGACGGTGATTAATATTCCCCAATGCAGTGAATCCACTCTCTTTACTTCATTGTTGTCTACAATGTTTCTCATTATTTCTTGATTCATGCGGTATTCCATTATTGATTTTTAATGTTCCATTATATTTGTCTGTCATGTGTTATGAATATGTGTACCTCATGTTTAATATTAATAATAACGCATCGATTTAATTAATATTAAATCATCACTCCGACTATTGATGACAGTAGTATCTCTGATAGCGTTATCGAATCTAACCCACGGAGAGGTATATGAAGAGCATGAAGAGTTTGATCAAAAGAGCTATAACCTTGAGTTTGTTGAGTGTGAGTCCATTAGTATTCGCACAACCTGTTGTGCTTATTAACACCTTCTCAGTTGATGCGAATAAAGAAGTTGAAACCTTAGCCTATTGGGAGAGTGCTAGGGATTTACTCACTCAGCAACCCGGGTATATCTCGACAACACTACACCGAGCAATCAGTACAGATGCGACCTACCTGTATGTGAACGTAGCAAACTGGGAAAGCCAGAAGCATTTCCTTGACGCTATTTCGGTCATGGGAAAAGAACTGCCTGCCATCGAGATCGAGGGAGTCAGCGCCGATCCTAACCTTTACGAAGTCATCCGCAATTAATTGAGAGCCTGTTCAAATGAAATATGTACCACGATTGTTTTTAGTTCTTTTTAGCTTTTTGTTTTCCGTCAGCAGTTACTCCGCCGCTTATGGGGTGTCTGTTGCTTGGAAAACTCAAGATGCGCAAGCTGTATTCAATGCAATGCCGAATCAGAAAAAGGCGTTTGCTAATTTGATTGATGCAGGGTTAATTCACGATATGTTTGTTTCTGAAAGCTTCATTGGCGACCAATCATTCCCTATTATTAAATTTGTTATGGAAGCCGATAGTGAAGAGGAAGTAAGACGTGTTATTGGTAATCTTCCTCTGCAATTTAAAGAGTTAGCTGAAATTACAGAAATAAGAGATATTGGAAGTAAGTGGTTAGATACTGAAGTCGCGTTTACTAATTACGCGATTGAATTGTCTTGGAAAGAGCCTGAAGATCAATTAATTGCAGACAAGGTCATTAGTGTCGACTTGCAAAAAGTGGTTGATTGGAGTGCTCAAGGTGTGATTACTTCTGCGTATTTAAAAAATAAAGCGCTTGCTGAGTCAAAGCCGAATCAAACGGCAATGATTCGTCCTGTATACTCTATCGCTGTATTAGCTCGAGACAAACAGCATGCGCTTGATATCGCGAATGAACTCAATGCGGTTAAATTAGGGTTTGCCAGTGTAAACATCAGCGAGTTAGGCTTTAAATTAGCACTGTAACTTTGATATAAACCAAATAACCATGTTATTCTAAGGTGAGTTAATTAACAGTGTTCACTCACCTTATGAATAATAATAAAATACAAGAATACAACTTGGTTATTGAACTTGATAACCGGCAATTGCTTAACCTTTCTCTAAATAAGTTTGTGACCTTATCGCCATCGGAATGTTTAATTCTAAAACACTTGATGGGTAATTGTTCACAAACCATAGGGCGAGAGTTTCTTCTAACGCATTGCTGGCCGGGTAGAGTAGTAACAAGCAGCTCTCTTAATGTCGCAATTAAAAACGTTCGTACCGCGCTTAAGGAAGTCGGATCTGACTGCAAGGTTATTACTGTCCAGAAAGAAGGATACTGTTTTGTCGCGCCAGAGAAAGACGTGGTTCAACCCGCGATAGAATCCGAACCCGTCGAGGTTACTGAAATATCGTCTCCCAAGCGTCGGTCATTGTTCCCTTTAGTTCAGTTTAAAGCTCAATTAGTGCCGCTCGGCGCTGGTATTGGTGTGAGCGTTTTGTTGGTTGTGGTGCTGTCCTACTTTGGCTTGTTTATGGAGAGAACATCTATTAATGGCATTGATGTATACCACGACAGCGTTGAGTTTGATTCAATGCTGATGGAAGACCTTGCATCGCTTTCTGAGCCCGGAGTTGAGGCAATATACCTTCATCGTACAGGTGTCGACTGTGGCAGTGTACAAGTAGTGGTGCTGAACCAGACTGGCTGGCAAGACGTCAGTTCGGGTTTTGAGTCACAGCGTTGTGTCGAAGGCTTACAAGACTTACGAGCGACAGAAGATTTACAAAGGACAAAAGAGCTACACAGGACAGAAGAGCTACACAGGACAGAAGAATTACAAGGAAGCGAAGAGCTACAAGGCTCAGAAAAGAAACAAGGACTAGAAAATACAGAAGGAACTGTCGATGAAGCGTAAGTTTTGGCTACCCATCTTAGTTACTTTGTCCGTTATCTTAATGTATGGCGTAATGTCTGGAATAATGACCAGAGGGGCTTATCAATTTAAAGGCAGTTATGACAACGTTGGCTCAGAGATGCTGACACTTGAGCTAAAGAATGGCCGGTCAAAAATGCGTTATGTTGGTTATGATATAGATGGTCGAGTAGTACAAACCAAGCAGTTTTTTGGTGTGTTTTTACGCTGGGGTAATCATTACTATTTCTATCAGCTGGAACAAGACCAAGCCCACGGACAACAAACCTTCAATGTTAAAAATCTTTTTATTCAGCACCACAACAATAAGCGCAGTGTGATGGTTTCTGATCAGCGCGGTGCTTACGTGACTAAAGACGGGAAAATATTGGAACTAAAAGGCATTCTCTATGGCCGATCTTTGCGCTAATTCATGTCCCATTTTTCAAGTAAGCTCATAGAATTTTCAAGTAAGCTCATAGATAGCAGCTTAGCTTAAATCAATTTTATCCGTTTTCATCCAATCCAACAGCGACGGTTTTTTGAGCCGTCGCTATTGATTCAATTCAGAGCCTAATCTTCGCCCAGAACGCTTAATTTACTTTTGATGAAATCTTTATGGTCAACGTAAAGTAATTCTGCGGTTTTACGGATCACTGAATCTTCAAGTGGGTCAATCTCTCCATCTGCGTGCGCCACTTCCCACATTGCCTTTATTAGGTCTATGCGAACAGGCTGCGAAAGCTCTCGCAGTTGAGAAGTGAAGTCGTATAAAGAAACAGATTGTTCAACTTGAGGCTCAGCTTGTACCAATAAGGCTTTAGATTCTTCTTCGGTGATGTTCAATAAACGTTGAAGTAAGTGGATCTTGGCTTCTTGCTCTGATTCGTTAATCGCGTGGTCTGCACCTGCGACTTCACATAACAAGCTGGCGATAGCCAAGTTAGGAGAGGCGGTGGGCGTTTTACCCAAATCAGAGCCTTCAACTAATTGTTTAAATAACGAGGTTAGTGAGTTAAACATAAGAGCATTCCAGTTATGGTGAATATTATTACTATTGGGTCTACAGAGTGTGATCGCAAGCGTCTTTACTCAAAACTGACATTACGGATAAGTGAGCGATAAGGAACACTTGTTTAATCCGGTTCAGGGAAACGTGTCACTTTTCCATCACCACTTAGCGTTGTAATCGCTTGCGGCTTACCTTCGTTATCTAACCTTAACTCACCAATCGCACTTCGGTTCGAAAGGCGATAGAAAGTTTGGTTATCAGGGCTACGCTTCTCTATTTTTAAACGTTTACGCTTCGTGAAATAGTTGAGTACTGAGCGTGGGCTGTACAACAGGCGATCCGACACGTCACAGAATTTAAGCAGCGAAGCAGGGAACTGATTTTTAATGCCACTACATGTGATTTGATAGATGTTCGGGCTATTTCTGCGATACCTAAGCTTAATGTCGTAAGCAAAAGAGTAGTGAACGTCACCAGAAAGCACCACAAAGTTCGTTGGTGTTTTGGTGTGAGTAAAGATACTAATCAAGGTATTGGCGCTGCCCGGATGCGCCATCCAGTTTTCAGCGTCAATCACCAATGGCTTACCGATTGTGGTCGCCATTTTTTGCAATGTTTCAATAAACTTCACGCCAAACATCGGTGCAGCAGAAACGATCACTACTTTTTCTTGATGCAGCAATTGATGCTGAAACTCAATCAAGGCTTCCCAATCCATCAAACCAGAAGGCTTATTCATACGAGACTCTGAGCGCCAGCGACGCGTTCGAGTATCCAATACAATGACTTTTGGTGAGGTATCTATCGTGTAATGCCATTCTTCAAAGCGACTCAGCATTTCAATGAAGGCTTGATGCTTGTCTGGCTCGATGTTGCCAATAGAGTGAGTAGTATTGTTATCATCGGCTTCATCATGCGTTTGTTTAGTAATGCGCGGTTGAACAACAAAAAGCTGTCTCGCTTGCTCAATGAACTCATGGTTGAAGCTTTCCGGTTTGTTACCCCAGCCCTGGCACATCCAGTACGCAGCGAGGCCATTACCAATCACTTGAGTGGCGAACTGGTTTTGGTCGACAGCATGCTCCCAACCCACGGTAAGGTTCCAATCATCAGTGACATCATGATCATCGAAGATCATGTAAGTCGGAATATGAGCAAACAGACGCTGCACTTGAGGTAAGCCTGCGACGAAGTCATCAATGATAACGCTCTCATCTCTCCACTGTTGTTGCTCGGCAGGAGTTAATTGACGATCGGCCTGTTTGAAATCATTTTCTATTAATCGTTCACGGTTGATGCACTGCCACAAAGTCGGAGACCAAACCAGCAAGTACATTGCGATGAATTCAGACAAAGTGACCAAGTGATTCTCACTATCGGTCGAACTGAAGATAGGAATCCCACGCTTTGGAAATAATTTATCGAGTAGTGAATCGGAAGTGTTGTGGTGAGGCAGCAGATGATGACGTCGATACAGGTGATATTCACTCGTAAATAACGCTTCACTACTGTCGATTGTGCTTACCTGTGAATCCGTCGGCAAGCGTTCGCCAACAAGACCAAGAAGTTGAATCACTTGTTGAATCGCGTCTAACGTCGGGCCTGCTACGTGATCAGCATAGATTTGATCGCCACTCATCATCAGCATATCTGGTCGTTCAAGCACCGTTTGTTGTGCGATTTTGTTATCTGCAGCGACTAGGCTGTCTTTGCTTGGGTGATGAGGGTTTCGACAAGAGCCATGCAAGATGTAGTCTGCCGCCGTCGAGATTTTAAATTCGACGCGAGACTTACCGTTGTAAACAAGGTAAGGAGCCTGTGTTACCAGCGAACCTGACTCTGTTTGAATGTCGTATTCAAGGGGCGTATTGGTTGGGAACTCACCTTGCAAATGAATCAAGGTTACCCAAGCATGTGTTCCGACTTGAATCGACTCTTGCTCTTCAAGTGGCGACGTATAGAAAGGCGTGTCTTGCCCCGTATTGAATAGTTCGGCTGTACCGATAAGTCGCGAGCTGGTCACTATCCAAAGTACCACCTCAGTAGCGGTGGTTTTTCTTAAAATCGGACCTGCAAGCAAAAAGGGAAGTGGTGATGTCGTCGAGCGTTTCAATGCGGTTCCTAAATCGGTGGAGTTAGTCGTCGAGTTTGGTTATTTCGAGTTCTTTTGTTTCGATCTCGGTGTTTTCAAGCTCTTTGGTTGCGAGTTCAGTGCTTTCGAGATTGGCTATTTCGAATTCGACGGCTTCAAGCTCTGGCATTTCAGCTTCTGCTGTTTCCTGCTCTGCCATCTCAGTTTCAGTTGTTTCAAGTATTTCGATAACTTCTGAGCTAGAAAGTTCATGGCCCATCAGAAATATCGCTAATAAGGCGTCGGCTTTAGTTTTGGTATCGGAAGGATCGTCTAATACTTGTTCTAGCTTTTCTCGAATCATGGCAATCTCGTGCTCAACAAAGCCACGGCCTTCTTCGTCCCCTTGGTTTTCTTCCGGGGCATTATCAAATTCGAGAAACAGCATGTCGCTATTTAGTCTGGTGTTAACCAAACGCTCAGGCAGCCACTCTTCTCCCATGACAATATCTGGATCGGAATCTTGGGGTAAGTGGTCTATAATGTTTTGTAATTCTGAGACTTTCACAATACTTTCATTTAACCGAGAATATTCTTCATTGTAACGGTCAATGTCGATCAAACCTAAAACTAGTTGGCTGGCATGGCCAATAAATGTCTATTCAGTAACACAAAAATTATTACAAAGAGTAATTACACAAGAATGAAGCACAAATTTTCACCGAAGCTCATTTCGTATGGAGCCGTTTTATTAAGTAACGCTTTTTTAGGTAATAGCGTGGTTTGGGCTGCTGAAGAGCAAGAGTGGGGCATTGCTGCAATGTTCCGCACCGCGAGTATTCCTTACGACACGTCTGGTGGTGATCAATCGGTCAACTCATTTGTCCCGATGCTGTTTTTTAAAAACGACTATGTATTTATCGATGGTACTGAAATGGGGGCTTACCTCTATCAAACTGACGATGAAAAGTGGTCATTGAATGCGATATCGCGTATGCGCTTTATTGATATACCAGCTTCTGAACAAAATGCCATTGAGGGTGATACTGCAGATTTTGGTGCGCAAGTCAGTTACCAGTGGGATGAGCTGTGGAAGCTCGAAACCGAGTTTATGAGCGACAGTGAGTACAATTTCCATGGAAATCTACGTGCTAAAGCAAAATATGAAACGGGCGATTGGGAGTTCACTCCGAGTGCGACACTTCGTTACAAAAGCGCGGACTTCAATAGTGAGTACTATTCTTCGGCAGGCGAGTCGATTGGTGCGGGTGTAGACCTTAATGTTGGTGTTGAAGCGCGTTACCACGTGGTTTCAAACTTGTATTTATTGGGTTCAACCAGTGTCACTCGATTAGACGACAACGCCTACGATTCGTCGATAGTAGAAGACCGCTATCAAGGCGAACTTTACCTTGGCTTTGGTTTCTTTAACGACAAAGAGAAAGCACCGAAACCTAAGTTGAGCAATGCGCCGTATTTACGTGTTGCACACGGCTGGGCTACGCCATCCAATATTGGCGACATCATGAAGTTCAATAGAGAGAAAGACGAATACAACAATCAGTTGACCTCGTTCTTCTATGGACACCCGTTAACCGATGAGATCTTCGGCTTCCCATTGGACATCTATTTGACTCCAGGTATCGCGCACCACTGGAGTTCAGACGTTCAATCAAGCAGCACTGAATACATCATCGCAATCAAAGCGTACTACACCTTTGATTGGCCAACTCAGTGGCGTGTTGGTGTGGCAGAAGGTATGTCTTACATCGATTCGATTACCTATATCGAAGGCTCTGAGATGGACCGCAAAGGTTACACAGCAAGCCATCTGTTGAACTACTTAGACTTCTCATTCGACGTGAACGTCGGCGACTTGATTGGCAAGAACGACTTAAACAATTTATGGTTCGGTTATTCATTGCATCACCGTTCTGCGATCTTTGAAAATGCCTCTCAGTTTGGGCGTATCAAAGGCGGCAGTAACTACAACACGGTTTACTTCCAGTACGAGTTCTAAGCGTAGTTTGTAACGGTGGCTTTTAGCCGTAGTTTACAAGGAACGACTTACACTTGACCTTGCTTTCATAGCTTCTGCTAGCGTTAGCTTAAATAATCAGCCTGATAGCGAAAGGTTTTCCCTTTGTTGTCAGGCTTTTTTGTTTGAGACTTGTGATATAATCGCGCGAGTTTAATAAGTACAAGAATAGGACACGCTTTGACTTCGTCTCCGGAAAAAGCAGACAACAACAAGAATGCAGCACAGCCGAGTTCTCCAAAGAACGAAGCGAAATCGAACAAACCTGCATCGAACCGACCTGCTAAGCAACTAAAAGCTAAACAGCCAAAAGCTAATCAACTAAAAGCTAAACAACCAAAAGCTACACCTGCTGATCATTCAGCGGCCCATACTAAAACATCTCAGAATAGCCCAGCCTCTCTTCGTAAAGCGCTCAACGAATGTATGATGCGCGATCGCTTCCGTTTGAGTAAGCGAATTGCTGGTGCTAGCCGTATTAAAAACGAACAATCCAAGAACGTAGTCTTTGATGAGATTGCGTTAGACATTGCCAAGTCAATGATGACGGCAACTCAGCGTGCCTCGCATAAACCAACCATCGAATACCCAGAGATTCTTCCTGTTAGCCAAAAGCGCGATGACATTGCGAAAGCCATTGCTGAAAACCAAGTGGTTATCGTGGCGGGTGAAACCGGTTCGGGTAAAACCACTCAGTTACCTAAGATTTGTTCTGAGCTTGGCCGCGGCCGCATGGGATTAATTGGCCACACTCAGCCTCGTCGTCTTGCGGCACGTTCAGTTGCAAACCGCATCGCGGAAGAGATGGAAACACAGCTGGGTGATTTTGTTGGTTATAAGGTTCGTTTTAACGACCAAATTTCAGATAACACACAAATCAAATTGATGACCGACGGTATTCTACTGGCGGAAATTCAGCACGACCGTTTCTTAAGCCAATACGACACCATCATCATCGATGAAGCGCACGAACGTAGCTTGAACATCGATTTCATCATGGGTTACTTGAGAGAGCTTCTACCAAAGCGTCCTGATCTTAAAGTTATCATTACATCGGCGACCATCGATCCAGAGCGCTTTTCTAAGCACTTCAACAATGCCCCAATTATTGAAGTATCTGGCCGTACATACCCTGTAGACACCCGTTACCGCCCGTTAGGTGGTGATGAAAGTGATTCAGACCGCGATCAAATCGAAGGCATTTTTGAAGCGGTAGATGAGCTGTGTGATGAAGGTCTTGGCGATATTTTGATCTTCATGAACGGTGAGCGCGAAATTCGTGACACTGCCGATTCTTTAAGTAAGCGAAACCTGCGTGATACCGAAATCGTGCCGCTGTACGCCCGTCTATCGTCAGGTGAGCAGAACCGTATCTTCCAGTCTCATACTGGACGACGCATTGTTCTCGCGACCAACGTGGCAGAAACCTCGTTAACCGTACCGGGCATCAAGTATGTTATCGACCCAGGTACAGCGCGTATTAGCCGTTATAGCTATCGTACTAAAGTACAGCGCCTACCGATTGAGCCAGTATCTCAAGCGAGTGCTAACCAACGTAAAGGTCGTTGTGGTCGTGTTGCTGAGGGTATCTGTATTCGTCTGTACTCTGAGGAAGATTTCGAATCACGCCCAGAGTTTACCGACCCAGAGATTCTTCGTACTAACCTAGCGTCCGTTATCCTTCAGATGACGGCTCTCGGTCTAGGCGATATTCAAGCATTCCCATTTGTTGAAGCACCCGATAAGCGTAATATTCAAGATGGTGTAAGGCTACTTGAAGAGCTCGGTGCGATCGCAACAACAGAACCGTCTGCGAACAAAAACAAGAATCAAGGCGACGACAAGAAGAAGCTAACGCCGATTGGCCGCAAGCTGGCTAAGTTGCCGATTGATCCTCGTTTGGCGCGTATGGTGATTGAAGCACCAAGCAACCGATGCCTTCATGAAGTGATGGTTATTGCTTCTGCATTGTCGATTCAAGATCCGCGTGAGCGTCCATCAGACAAGCAACAATCTTCTGACGAGAAGCACAAACGCTTCTTTGATAAAGAATCAGATTTCATCACATTTGTGAACTTGTGGGATTACATCAAGCAGCAACAAAAAGAGCTGTCGAGTAATCAATTCCGCAAACAGTGTAAGCAAGATTACCTAAACTATTTACGCATTCGTGAATGGCAAGATGTGTACTTCCAAATTCACCAAGCGATGCGTGAACTGGACACCAAGCTGAATAGTGAACCGGGCGGTTACGATGGCATTCACATGTCTCTGCTATCGGGCCTGCTTTCTCATATCGGTATGAAAGACCAAGAGAAGAATGAATATCAAGGTGCTCGTAACGCGCGTTTCCATATCTTCCCTGCGTCTGGCTTATTTAAGAAACAGCCTAAGTGGATCATGTCTGCTGAGCTGGTGGAAACCTCAAAACTTTGGGGTCGTGTTATCGCGAAGATTCAGCCTGAATGGATTGAACCACTAGCAAAACACCTGATTAAGCGCAGCTACAGCGAACCACATTGGTCGAAGAAGCAAGCGGCAGTAATGGCTCACGAGAAAGTGATGCTCTACGGAATCCCAATCATCCCGAAACGTTTGGTGAACTACGGAGCGATTGATGCCACCGTCAGCCGTGAGTTGTTTGTACGCAGTGCATTAGTCGAAGGTGAGTGGGAAACCAAGCACGCCTTCTTCAAGCAGAACCGCAAGCTACTGCAAGAAGTGGAAGAGCTAGAGCATAAATCGCGTCGTCGTGACATCTTGATCGACGATGATGAGCTGTTCGATTTCTATGACCAACGTGTTGGTGAAGAGGCTGTTTCAGGCCGTCACTTTGATTCATGGTGGAAGCAAACCAGCCAAAAAACACCTGAGTTGCTGAACTTTGAAAAGTCGATGCTGTTCCGAGGCGATGCAAGCCACGTTACTGATTTGGATTACCCGAATTTCTGGCACCAAAATGGCATCAAGCTGAAGTTGAGCTACCAATTTGAGCCGGGCGATGACAACGATGGTGTAACGGTACATATCCCGCTGCCTATCTTGAACCAGATCGACCAAAACGGCTTCGATTGGCAGATCCCAGGCCTACGTCAGGAATTGGTGATCAGCTTAATTAAGTCGCTACCAAAAACGCTACGCCGTAACTTTGTACCTGCGCCAAACTACGCCGATGCGTTCTTGGCTCGTGTTACACCGTTAGAAGCTCCGTTGTTGGATTCTCTTGAGAAAGAGCTGCGCCGCATGACGGGTGTAGAAGTGGTACGTGATGACTGGAAGTTAGACCAGATCCCTGAGCACTTAAAGGTAACATTCCGCGCCGTAGATCATCGCAAGCGTAAGCTGAAAGAACAGAAAGACTTGCATGAGTTGAAAGAAAGCCTAAAAGACAAGGTTCAAGAAACGCTTTCTAAAGTGGCAGACGATGACATCGAACAGCAGAACCTGCACACGTGGAGCTTTGGTGAGCTACCAAAAGTTTACCAACAGAAACGCGGCGGCTACGATGTTAAAGCCTTCCCTGCGCTGGTGGATTCTAAAGACAGCGTAGAGATTAAGCTGTTCGAAACTGAGCAAGAACAGATCTCTGCAATGAAATCGGGCCAGCGTCGTTTAATCCTGTTGAACGTGCCATCGCCGATCAAATATTTGCACTCTAACTTGCCGAACAAATCTAAGCTTGGCTTGTATTTCAACCCATACGGACAGGTGCTCGATCTTATCGATGACTGTATCGCTTGTGGTATTGATAAGCTGATTGAAGAGAAGGGCGGTTTGGTTTGGGAGCCAGAGCAGTTTGAAGCACTGAAAGAACACGTACGTGCAGAACTGGGTGACAGCGTGGTTGAGATTGCTCAACAGGTTGAAACTATCCTAACGACGGCATTCAGCATTAGTAAGAAGCTGAAAGGACGTGTTGATCTTTCAATGGCATTCGCACTTTCTGACATAAAAGCTCAGGTAGAAGGTTTGATTTTTAAGGGGTTTGCCACAGAATGCGGGTGGAAACGTCTGCCGGATATTCTACGCTATATGAGAGCCATTGAGCGTCGCATGGAAAAACTGCCGATTGACCCTAACAAAGATCGCTTGCATATGATCAAAGTTGAGTCAGTAATGAATGATTACAAAGAGCTGCTGAATAAAATCCCAAAAGGGATCGCGGTTCCAGAAAATGTAAAAGAGGTGCGTTGGATGATAGAAGAGCTTCGTGTAAGCTTCTTCGCACAGCAGCTCGGTACGCCTTACCCTGTATCAGATAAGCGTGTTAAAAACGCTATTGATGCTTGTTAAAGGAATAAAGCTAGACGCAATGGCAAGGTTTGGGTATAAATCTTGCTTATTGCTATACTAATTAAATAGTTACTACAAAAAGGGCAACTTGGTGGCAATTTATTACCACGCAAGGCCTGCCACTAGGACGAAAAGGTCGAATATGAAAAAAACGTTATTGGCACTAGCACTGCTAGGTGCATCTTCAACAGCAATGGCTGATTCTTGGTTGTACGGCGGCGTAATGGGTGGTCAAAACTCATTTGCTGGTGAAGATGAAACGGCGATGGGTATCCACGTGGGTACTGGTATCCTTCCATTAATTGGTGTTGAAGCGGGTTACTGGGATCTTGGTTCTTTCGACAACGTTAGCTACGGTAACCGCGCTAAACAAGGTGTTGACGTAAGCACAGCTTACCTAGCGATCAAACCAAGCATCGATTTCGGTCCTCTACACGTATACGCGAAAGGTGGTCTTCACTCATACGAAGTGAAAGGCGATAACTTTAAGCAAGACGATGTAGACGTAATGTTTGCAGTTGGCGCTGAGTACTTTATTTTTGGTCCACTATCTGTTGGCGCTAGCTACCAAAACTTCAAAATGAAAGATGACGACTCTGGCGTTTTCTCTCTAAACGCAACTATCCACCTACTGTAATTAATCAGTAAGGCGATCGTAAATAACGGTCGGATAGTCGTTAAAGAGTTCGTAAGAATTCAATAAAAAATGCCAGCTTGATAGCTGGCATTTTTGTATCTGTAGAATAGTAATGTCGTTGACTTAAGCGGTATAAGTTAAGCGAGCAGCGCTATTTCTTACTGTTTAGAATCTTCTGAATTCTTGGGTTAACCGCTTTGCCGTGTTGGCTTTCGTACTCTTCGCGTTTCAAGTCGTTCAAGTTCTTCACTGAGTTAGCGGCAAGAAGGAACTGCGGCAATTCTGTTTCCAGCATACCTTTCTCATCTAAACGCTTTGCTTCCAAGTAGTATTTCTTAAACAGGCCATCGAGCTTGTTTTCCGCAGTGCGCTTTAAGTCATACAGCTTGTTTTGAATTAACCATTTCTCAATCTTGTTCGCAGCACTACGCGACAACACTCGAATACGGCTATCCAGCAACTCTTCTTCAGTCAAAGAATCTTTCAGGATCCAAAGCTCACCCATTTGCGGCGGCCAGCTGTTACCAAGCTGAATACGTTCGTGGCAGTGCATTAACACGCGGTTTAGGCCGTCTGAGTCAACAGAGTGGGCAAACTCAAGAAACTTACCGCTTGGTTCACTACCGTATTGGTATTCCCACTGAGTTTCGTACACGCTCAAGAAAGAACCAAACACATGGATACACCAATCGGTTAGCTCTAACTCTGCTGGATCTTGATCAACAACAGGCACTTGTTGAGACGCACCAGAGCTCGCAGCGTTTGGTGTCGCTACGTTCACTTCTGTACTTTGTGCTTCAATCACTTCAGGTGCGTTAGGCTGTACTGTAGCGTCAGGAACAACAGGTTGAGCTGGCTCAGAAGGTTGGCTTTTTGCCTTTTTGAATGAGCTGCTGCCTGAAGCGTTCAGATGGGCTAAGCTTTTGTCTATACCCATTTCCTTGAGCTTGTCCTGCATTTCCTGAATATTGAGCGGTCTTCTGCTGTTGTTGTCTTTCATTTTGCTTCTCGTTAACTAACCAATACTGCAACTTAGATTCGATGCGTGATATTGGCATTAGTTCATTGGCTTTGGCTTTATACCAGAGGACAAATTTTTTCCATATTAAATTATGGTCACCAGCAAGGCCGGAGAATTTAAAAGCACGTTCAGCCCATGTTGGAATGATCTCTTCATCAAGATCATGGGTTGAAACGGTATTGCTGGTCATTGAGCCTCGGCTTTGTGGGCGAGGGGCATACTGCGTATGTTGCATCGGTGCCGGCGCTGGCTGAAACTTTGGTGCAGGTGCAGGTGCAGGTGCAGGTGCAGTAGAGTAAACCGGTATGCTATTGGTCGGTTGAGCTTCAACTTGAACTGCAGCTTGCTCTCTTTCAATGAGCATTTTGAAAACGTGTATTTCTTTTTTGCCTCGATAATCTACTTTTACTTTATCGAGAAAACCTTGGTCGACTAAGCACTTAAGGCAGTCGGCTAAACCGAACGTCGAGAGAGCACAAAGCTGACCTGCCGCTTGCAGGCACACATTGGTGTAACCGAATTCATCAGCACCATCTGCAAGCATCAATAAAACCAGCTTTTCCGCTGGGCTAGAAGTATTCACTTGCCAAGCTAAATAAGAATATTTGGCGCTCAATATCGTGTTCTCAAAAAAGGTAAGTCGTTGTCACTATTGTAAGTCACCCCTTACCGAATTTATAGCAACTTAACAGAAAACGACATTAGTAAGCCAAATATTGACCATAAGGAGAGGTCTGCCCCAAAAAGTAAGCCTACACTCATTCATTTTAGGTCAGAAGGTGGCTAAAGATGGGGTTTACGGTCGTATTTTTCGTGTCTGATTCTGCACCAAGGCTTAAAATAATGTGGTCTATTAACGTTCAGAATGAGCTTCTAACTTTTGTGTTGTCTTCATGAAAGTGCCAACCTTCTTTCTAGTGACTACTGATAATTTACTTATCTATGTATTGACATATTTGCCCATCCATTCACAAATAATATTAAATTTATAAAACACCTTGATATGATCAATATTTGCGCTATTATGACGATAAGTCAGAAATGACGAAGCGTCATAAAATGGTTAACCACATGAATTTACTATTCGTGTTAATATATTAGACAGGAGCGTTTTAAATGCTGATTAAGCTTAGGTAATAGCTAAGCTCAAATACGGACTGAAAAATTATGTTTGGCTTTGGTTGTAAAGGCGATAAACAAAGTATCTTTGGTTGCAAGGCGGTGCTGTCTAAGAAGCAGCAATCCATAGCCGACCGAGAAGTAGAATTGATGTTGTTAGCAAAAGATCTGGTTCGAGAACAAGGGTTCGGAAACCTGACGATGGATAGGCTAACGGCGGCAAGCTCTTATTCTAAAGGTACGATATACAATCACTTTTGCAGTAAAGAAGACGTGGTTTTAGCGTTATGTATTCATTCTCTAAAGTCTGAGGCACTGTTGTTTGCTCGTTCTGGAGAGTTTGAAGGCAACTCACGCGAAAAGATTGTCGCATTGCACGTTGCGTACCGAGTTTATGCTCGTATGGAACCGGTATTATCAACTTGCGCGATTATGGCGAAAAGCCCATGGGTACTAGAGAAAGCCTCCAGTGCACGCGTGGCCGAGATGAATCAATTAGAAGAAATCGTTATCGAACAAGCGGATCTGCTCGTCAATCAAGCAGTAGAAGCCGGTGACCTAAAGTTCTCTTCTGGCGTGGGTTCAGATGCCATCGTATTCGCCAACTGGTCAATCGCATTTGGTTCAAATGCTTTGTCTCAGAATGCTTCAAACAGTCATTGTATCAAGCGGTTACAAGATCCGTATTCAGTATTACATAACGCGAACATGATTTTAGACGGTCTCAACTGGCAGCCCCTTTCGAGTGATTGGGATTACCGTAAAACCTGGCGCCGTGTAGAACAAGAACTGTTCAGTGAAGAAGTCGCTTACTTAGAGTCAGTAGGTCGATAAGCTTCAACTAAACCCACCTATGTGGGTTTATTAATAACCATTGGTGACGATTCGTCATAAACTTAAGTTTGCCTAGTGTTGTTTTGGTTTTCTAGAGTGTATGACTAAGAATTGTGTCTTTTGTCAGCTTCGGCTGGCTTTTTAAGACACAACTATGACGAATCGTCACAAATGGAGACTGTGATGGAACATGACAGCCAGAAGCCCGCTCTCGATCACCAAAATCGAGATAACCGTAATGTCGATAGCGTAAACGGGGATCTAAATAACAGTTGGCACTCAATACCGACCAAGCGTTCGTTTATCGTTCTGCTGGTGGTTTTTTCAATCATCATGCTCTCTGCATTAGGGGCGAAGAACCTCTACTTTAGAGGGGATTACAACATATTTTTCGAAGGCACCAACAAACAGTTGATGGCGTTCGATGAAATTCAAACTACCTTTGCGAAAACCGACAACCTTGCGATTGTTGTCGCACCTGAAGGCGGCAATGTCTTCACCCCAGAAACCCTCACCTTAATTCAAAACCTCACGGTCGATGCGTGGCAGATCCCGTACTCAAGCCGTGTCGATTCGCTTGCCAATTATCAGCATACCGAAGCCGTTGAAGACGACTTGTTAGTGGAAGACTTGCTGTACGAAGAATACGAGCACACGCCAGAGCGGATCGCCAAAGTAAAACAGATCGCGCTCAACGAACCACTGCTTAAGAATGCATTGGTATCGGCCTCCGGCGATGTGACCATTGTTAACGTGACGGTGCAATTGCCCGAAGTGGACAAAACGGCGGAAGTGCAAGAAGTCATTGCGGCCATCAACTCTATGATTGACCGCTACGAAGCACAATATCCCAACGTCGAATTCCATAAGGCGGGCATCATTGCCATGAACAACGCCTTTATGACCTCGGCTCAAGAAGACAGCTCAACACTGGTGCCGTTAATGCTGTTAGTGGTGTTGGTGTTCCTAACCTTTATGCTGCGCTCGTTCTTTAGCGTGCTTGCTACCTTAGTTGTGATTATCTCTTCGATTGTCGCGACCATGGGTTTGTCTGGCTGGGCAGGGATGTTCCTCAGCACCGCAACGGTTAACGTGCCAACCTTAGTGTTAACCCTTGCTGTTGCCGATTGTGTTCACGTGATTGTGACCATGAAACAAGCGATGCAACGGGGTATGGAGAAAGCCCAAGCCATTCAATACAGCATCAAGCTTAATGCCATGCCGATCTTGATTACTTCAGTAACCACAGCGATTGGTTTCTTGATGATGAACATGTCGGATTCTCCCGTATTGCGCGACTTCGGTAACTTGTCGGCATTGGGCGTGATCATCGCGTGTTTCCTATCTGTGACTATGCTGCCTGCGCTGTTAAAGCTATTGCCAGTAAAGACTTTACCAGCCAATGAAGCAGCGGAAAGCAAAGTCACTTTCATGGATAAGTTGGGCGACTTTGTGGTGACCAACCGCAAAGCACTGCTGCCGATTTCTACCTTAGTGATTGTTGGCGCTGCCGCGTTAATTCCATTGAACAGAGTAAATGATGAATCGGTGAAGTATTTCGATACCTCAAGCGAGTTCAGACAAGCGGCAGACTTCATGGAACAGACTGTAAGTGGCATGACGACCATCAGTATTGCGGTGAAAACCAACGAATCTCAAGCGATTGCTGATCCTGTTTTCCTGCAAGCGATTGGTGACTTTACCGATTGGCTACGCGTACAACCAGAAACCGATCATGTGGCCACGCTTTCTGATGTTTACATGCGTTTGAATAAGAACATGCATGGCGATGACGATAGCTATTATCAACTGCCGCTTAACCGTGAACTTGCCGCGCAATATCTGCTGCTTTATGAGATGTCTCTCCCGTACGGCTTGGACTTGAACGACCAAATCAACGTCGATAAATCATCGATCAAAATGGTGCTGACGGTAGACAACCTAGGCAGCGTGGAATTGGTGGAACTCGAAGAGCGTATTTACTCATGGTTTGCAGCCAATGCGCCTCAATATGAAGTGGTCGCATCCAGTCCATCTCTGATGTTTGCTCACATTGGTGAAACCAACATGGCGAGCATGCTATCAACTCTGCCTATCACCTTAGTACTTATCTCTGGCTTGATGATCTTTGCATTGCGCTCGGTTCGCTTGGGCATTATCAGCCTAGTACCAAACATTGCCCCGGCGATTATTGGCTTTGGTTTGTGGGCGCTTATCTCCGGTGAAATCAACCTTGGTCTGTCCGTCGTGGTCACCCTTACTTTGGGTATCGTGGTCGATGATGCAGTGCACTTCTTAAGTAAATATCAACGTGCACGATTAGAAGGTAAATCAGCGGAAGAAGCGGTTCGGTACGCCTTCCACACCGTCGGTCGCGCACTCTGGATCACCACGGTCGTACTTGTGGCGGGTTTCTCTGTGCTGGCGATGTCGAGCTTCAGACTCAACTCCGATATGGGCTTACTCAGCGCGATTGTGATTTTCATAGCGCTGGTGGTCGACTTCATTTTGCTGCCTAGCTTGCTGATGATCTTCGACAAACAGACTCACTATTCAAACACGCCTCATACCAAATCGCAGCCTAGCTCGACTGGCGAACTTACTACATCGACCAAATAAGGAATCGTCAGCCTGCTGCGGTGGGCTGACTCAAGGAGAAATTTATGAAAAGCGTTAAACAATCATTCGTTACCACATTACTTTCCGTCAGCTCATTAACCGTCGGCACGTTAACAATCGGCGCATTCGCGGCTTTCCCAGTGTTAGCAGACCCTGCGAAAGGCTTAGAAATTGCCGAGCAACGAAAAGCCGTCGATATGGGGTGGGGCGATTCAGTTGCGACCATGGAAATGCTACTTCGCAACAAACAAGGCGAAAGCAGCTCGCGTCTAATGCGATTGAAGTCATTAGAAGTAGATGATGATGGTGACAAAGGGCTGACCATCTTTGATGAGCCTCGCGACGTAAAAGGCACGGCTTTCTTAAACCATTCGCACATCTCTAAATCGGATGACCAATGGCTGTACTTGCCTGCGTTGAAACGTGTAAAACGCATCTCTTCGCGTAACAAATCGGGCCCGTTTATGGGCAGTGAATTTGCTTACGAAGACTTGAGCTCGTTCGAGCTAGGAAAGTACACCTTCAACTACATTGAAGACGCCAAAATCCAAGGCGTGGATACCTTTGTCTTAGAGCAAGTTCCGACCGACAAAAACTCTGGCTACACCATGCAGAAAGTATGGTTAGACCAACAATATTACCGCCCCGTTCAGGTGGAATTTTACGACCGTAAAGGCGCATTGCTAAAAACCCTGTCGTTCGAAGACTACAAACAATACCTAAACCAATACTGGCGCGCACACACCATGTCGATGCAAAACCACCAAACAGGCAAGAGTACGGTATTAACCACGACAGATTTAGCGTTCCAGACCGGTCTTAAGGACAAGGATTTTCAAAAAAACACACTTAAACGTGCAAAGTAAGGCAAGAATATGAAAAGGATTGTGTTAACAGGAACGCAGTTATCCTTAACCTTGGCGGCGACCGTTGGGCTAATGCAGGTGTCGTTGCCATGTGTGGCGGCAGGTTTTAGCTCTGAGTTCGTAGAACAGGTCACCCCACAGCTAGCAGGGCAGGTTAACCTTGAACACAGGCAGTTCTTCAGTGACGGCTTACAAGGGCAGGATAAAGGGCAAAGCTCACTGGTGTTGCAACCGGAGTTTTACTGGGAGCAACAAGAGGGCAATGGCAGCTTTACCTTCACGCCGTTTTATCGCCTAGACAGCGAAGACGATGAGCGAACTCATGGCGATGTTCGTGAAGCTCTATATCTCAATTATTGGGACGATTACGAACTGCGCGCAGGTGTTGGCAAGGTATTCTGGGGTGTGACTGAATCAGCGCATTTAGTGGACGTAGTAAACCAAACCGATGCGATTGAATCGGTCGATGGCGAATCGAAATTGGGTCAGCCTATGGTGCACTTTACGTCCATCAAAGACTGGGGAACCATCGATGCTATGTTACTGCCGTATTTTCGTGAACGTACCTTTGCAGGGGAAGACGGTCGGTTAAGAACGCCCGTACCCGTTTCAGACGATGCGCTTTACGAATCATCGAGAGAAGAAAAGCACGTTGATGTAGCACTGCGTTATAGCCAAATGTACGGCGATTGGGATGTCGGTTTAAGCTACTTAGGCGGCACCAATCGCGACCCTTATTACCGTGTAGAAGGCAATGAACTCAAGCCGTATTACGCGCAAATGCAGCACTTCGGGCTCGATGTGCAAGGCATTATGGGCGACTGGTTATGGAAGCTTGAAAGCATTTATCGTGACAGCTACGACAACCACACAGGTGTCGCGACAGGCTTTGAATACACATGGGTTGGCGCGCTAGAGTCGTATTGGGATATTGGCTTTATTGCTGAATACCTGTACGACAGCCGAGGCAACAATGCCCAAAGTGTCGGTCAAAACGATGTGTTTCTTGGAGCGCGCTTCGCCTTGAACGATGAAGACGGGACCGAGGTGTTAACGGGCATCACTCAAGACTTAGATAACAGCGATGTCTACAGTGCAAAGCTCGAAGCATCTAGCCGTATTAACAACAACCTCAAGTGGCGATTAAACGCGTGGTTGTTTGAGAACGAAACCCCAGAAGACTTGTTGTTCTTCGCGCGGAAGGATGATTTTGTTGAACTGGCGTTGGAATATTATTTTTAGTCTTTACAAAAAGTTAGGTATTTCCAACAAGTTAATGTTGGTTTCGTGAGGCGTTCTTGTTAAAGGGAACGTCTCAAATTTAAGATGAGCCATATTTAGAATGTTCAAAGTCGTATTTTTATAAAATGGATCAAACAATCGAATAGTCCCACAGGTAAAATGGTTATATTTTTCGAGCATCTATAACCTCCGAATATGCATGCGAAATGTGCTGGTGGTATCGGCCCTAAGGGATATATGAATTCATTCAATTGGGATAATAACTTTGAAACAGGCATTGGTGTCGTAGACGAACAACATCAATACCTTGTTGGTTTTATCAACCACTACGGAAACCTGTTGTCAGAGAATACTATCTCTATAGACGACATGAGCGTCGCTTTACTCGATCTCACACGCTATGCCGAATTTCATTTTAAAGAAGAAGAATCTTTAATGAGAGATTGCGGTGTATACGATTTACACATTGAAGAACACATCAAAGTTCATCGCATGTTTATGCGAGATATCTACAGCATGCAAGCATTCATCTTGGAAGAAGATCAGTCGTCAGCACGGCAGTTACTTGATTTCCTCATCCATTGGCTTGCATACCACATCCTCGGTATCGACCAAAACATGGCTCGACAAGTGGCCGCGATAGAAAAGGGAGCAACACCTCAACAAGCGTTTGAAGCAGAAAAAAAGCAGAAAGACTCTTCAACCATCCCTTTACTCGCGGCTCTTAACGGCTTATTTGAACAAGTCTCTGAGCGCAACAAACAGTTGTTACGCTTCAACCAGTTACTCGAAGAAAAAGTCGAGGAACGTACGGCAGAGTTAAAACAAGCGAACAAGAAACTTGAAGAACTGTCGTTAACAGATTCACTCACTAAATTACCCAACCGTCGCAGTGCTTTTAAACAGTTAGCGGTACATTGGCAAGACTCCAAAGAACTTGGCATGCCTTTAGTGTGCATTATGATTGATGCCGACCACTTCAAGCGCATTAACGACACTAGTGGCCACGATGCAGGTGACTTGGTGTTACAAACCCTCGCGCGTGAACTGAAAAATGCGTTTCGCAATGACGATATTGTGTGTCGATTAGGGGGCGATGAGTTCTTGGTTATTTGCCCAGATACTGATCTTAAAGGCGGTATGCACATTGCGGAAACGACTCGACAGAAAGTGTCTGAATTAGAGGTTGAAACCAGTAATCAAGTTTGGATTGGCAGTATTAGTGTCGGTGTAGCTGAAATAACCCAAGAATTCGGGTCCATGAATGAGTTGGTTAAAGCCGCCGATGAGTCCGTTTATTTAGCGAAAAACGCAGGCAAAAATAGCGTTTGTTCGATTCAGATTTAGAGCTCGGTTCACTCGAGATCGAGAGTACCGTTCACTTCAGATCTAGAACACCGCTCGCTTTAGTCTTTGAGCGCGACTCACTTTAAAATAAACAAGTGGAACCGGTATTTGTTCCACTTCTTCCTATTCCTCATTAATATCCTGTTAAATTTGCCGTGTTTTTAGTCAATAACTTGCTCTTTTAGCGATTCAATTTGGCATTGGTAGCGTGTTTGATTACTATGTGTAGCTATCTAAAAAAACTAATCATCCGATACGGACACTACCAACTGGTAGATGAGGAAATGATGCAACATCTAGAAGAGATCATTGCTAATGCAACGACTGCTATTGATACAGCAGATTCGTTAGTCGCACTTGATGAAGTGCGAGTTCAGTATTTAGGTAAGAAGGGTGAATTAACTCTTCAACTACAAAGCCTAGGTAAACTTCCACCTGAAGAGCGTCGCACTGCTGGTCAAGAGATCAACAAAGCGAAAGGTGCTGTTCAACAAGCGATCGCAGCTCGCAAAGACGCACTACAACGTGCAGAGCTTGAAGCGAAACTAGCTGAAGAAACTATCGATGTGAGCCTACCAGGTCGTCGCATTGAGAACGGTGGTCTTCACCCAGTTACACGCACAGTTGAGCGTATCGAACAGTTCTTTGGTGAGCTTGGCTTTAGCACTGAGTCTGGCCCTGAGATTGAAGATGCATTCCACAACTTTGATGCACTAAACATCGCAGACGATCACCCAGCTCGTACTGATCACGATACTTTCTTCTTCAACCCTGATCTAATGCTACGTACGCACACTTCTGGTGTTCAAATCCGTACGATGGAAAACGGCAAACCGCCTTTCCGCTTCATTGCTCCGGGTCGTGTTTACCGTAACGACTACGATCAAACTCACACGCCAATGTTCCACCAAGTGGAAGGTATGTTAGTTGATGAGAACGTAAACTTCGCACAACTTAAAGGCATTCTTAACGATTTCCTTTGTAACTTCTTTGAAGAAGAAGTTGAAGTGCGTTTCCGTCCTTCATTCTTCCCGTTCACAGAACCTTCAGCTGAAGTTGACGTGAAACGTAAAGATGGCAAATGGCTAGAAGTTCTAGGCTGTGGCATGGTTCACCCTAACGTACTTCGCTCTGTTGGCATCGACCCTGAGAAATACTCTGGTTTTGCATTCGGTATGGGTGTAGAGCGTCTAACGATGCTTCGTTACGGCGTAAATGACCTTCGTGCGTTCTTCGAGAACGACCTTCGTTTCCTTAAACAATTCAAGTAATCCGGGGCAGTCAAAACTATGAAATTCAGTGAATCTTGGCTACGCGAGTGGGTTAAACCTGCAATTAACAGCGAAGAGCTAGCTCACCAAATCACTATGGCTGGTTTGGAAGTTGACGATGTAGAACCTGTTGCGGGTGTTTTCACCGGCGTTAAAGTAGGTAAAGTGGTCGAGTGCGGTCAGCACCCTGACGCAGACAAACTACAAGTTACAAAGATCGACATTGGTGAAGAAGAACTTTTAGACATCGTATGTGGTGCATCTAACTGTCGTCTTGGCCTAACTGTAGCAGTAGCAACAGTTGGCGCAGTACTTCCTGGTGACTTCAAAATCAAGAAAGCAAAACTACGTGGCGTTCCATCGCACGGCATGCTTTGTTCTTTCTCTGAGCTAGGTATCGACGTAGAGTCTGACGGCATCCTTGAGCTGCCAGAAGGCACAACGCTAGGTATGGACGTACGTGAGCTTCTAGAGCTTAACGACGTAACTATCGACGTAGACCTAACAGCAAACCGCGCAGACTGCTTCAGCATCCGTGGCCTTGCTCGTGAAGTTGGCGTACTAAACCGCGCAGACGTTACAGAGCCAACAGTTGAAGCTGTTGCAACAAGCATTGAAGACACAGTATCTGTTGAAATCAAAGCAACGGATGCTTGTCCACGTTACCTTGGCCGTGTAGTTAAGAACGTAAACGTGAAAGCGGAATCTCCAATCTGGATGCAAGAAAAACTGCGCCGTTGTGGTATCCGTTCAATCGACCCAGTTGTAGACATCACAAACTACGTGATGCTAGAGCAAGGCCAACCAATGCACGCATTTGATCTTGCTAAGATCGAAGGCGGTATCGTGGTTCGTCTAGCAGAGCAGGGCGAAAAGCTAACACTTCTAGATGGCAACGAAGCTGAACTAAACAGCAACACACTTGTTATCGCTGACCAAAACAAAGCACTAGCAATCGCTGGTATCTTTGGCGGTCAAGATTCAGGTGTTACGACTGAAACAACAGACGTACTTCTTGAAGCTGCATTCTTCGCACCGGATCACATCCGCGGTCGCGCTCGTGCTTACGGTCTTCACACTGATTCTTCTCTACGTTTCGAACGTGGTGTTGATTCAACACTTCAAGCAGCAGCAATGGAGCGTGCAACACAGCTTCTAGTTGAAATCTGTGGTGGTGAAGTTGCGCCAGTAAACGGCAGCGAATCTGAAGCTGATCTTCCTAAAGCAAACGTAGTTGCTCTACGTCGCGCTAAGCTAGACAGCCTACTAGGTCACGAAATTCCATCTACAGACGTAGTGGAAATTCTTACTCGCCTAGGTTGTGAAGTAGAGACTACAGACGAAGGCTGGACGGCAACGTCTCCATCTTGGCGTTTCGATATCGCAATCGAGCAAGACCTAATTGAAGAAGTAGGTCGTATCTACGGTTACGATAACATTCCAAACCAAGCGCCTAAAGCGGCACTTAAAATGAATGACCACAAAGAAGCTAACCAACCGCTTAAGCGCGTTCGTGACCTTCTTGTAGACCGTGGCTACCACGAAGCAATCACATACAGCTTCGTAGAACCAGAACAGCAAAAACTTGTTGTACCTGGTGTTGAGCCGCTAATCCTGCCATTCCCAATCTCTGCGGACATGTCAGCAATGCGTCTTGGCCTAATCCAAGGTCTTCTAAACACAGTTGTTCACAACCAGAAGCGTCAACAGTCTCGCGTTCGTCTATTCGAATCTGGCCTACGTTTCATCCCTGAAGCAACTGCTGAAAACGGCATGCGCCAAGAAATGATGCTTGCGGGCGTTATCTCTGGTACTCGTGGCGAAGAGCACTGGGACATTGCAACTAACACTGTAGATTTCTTCGATCTTAAAGGTGACCTAGAAGCCGTTCTTGAGCTTTCTGCAAACGAAATCGCATACAGCTTCAAAGCAGCGAAGCACCCAGCACTTCACCCAGGTCAAACTGCGGCTATCGTAGTAGACGGCAAAGAAGTGGGTATCATTGGTACTGTTCACCCAGAACTAGAGCGTAAGTTTGGTCTTAACGGCCGCACTATCGTATTCGAAATCGAATGGGCAGCTATCAACACTCGCGTGCTTCCAGAAGCAGTAGCCGTATCTAAGTTCCCTGCAAACCGTCGTGATATCGCGGTTGTTGTTGACGAAGCCGTTGCTTCTGGCGACATCGTAGAAGCGTGTATCGCTGCTGGTGGCGAATTCCTAACAGGCGCTAAACTGTTCGACGTATACGTTGGTCAAGGCGTTGAAGAAGGTAAGAAGAGCCTAGCAATCGCACTTAGCCTACAGTCAGTAGAGCGCACACTTGAAGATGCAGACATCGCTGGTTCAGTAGATGCTATCGTAGCTTCAATCTCAGAGAAATTCGGCGCAGCACTTCGCGACTAATCTCTTCTGATAGATAGAAAAATCAAAGGCCTCGCATTGCGAGGCCTTTTTGTTTGGTTGGATCAGTAATCGGATGCTAACTTAGAATTGGACAGGATCGTTTTAGTAATTTTGTCAAATTAGTAACATTTTCCCGTACTTTTTGAAAAATATTAAATCATTTGTACTTTTCTAATGCTTCTTTATATAAAGTACTTACTTGATCTTTAAACCCAGCCTTATCATCAATAAACTCTTTGAATTTGTTATATATGTTGCTATATATAATCTTATGCGCTGGGTTTTTAATGGTTGACTCATCATATTCGTCTAGCACAACGTTATTATCTATACATAGATTTAGTAAATTTGAAATATCATCTTTGTTAATTAAATCAATAATCTTCCAATCAGAATCGATTGATATGAACATTGGAATACCATTAGTTTCAACTTTTAATATTTTCATAATCTAAATTTCGCTTTTCATATGGCTTTACGCCAGCTTCTAAAGAATTAATCTGAACAGTGTAATTTTCAATTCCCTTACCACACTTTGTGTACAAGAATTTATCAGTAGGCAGTAGGTCGACCAAAATAAACATCATACACTAACTTGTCATCAACAAAGCTCTTCATGGCATACAGTATTTGATTTGGAATAATTGAACTTCCAACTGTACTGTTATGTGTTACTAATACAACAGGCATTTGCTTGGACAAATCTTTAATAATTGAATTAACACTTTCATATAAAAACGTATTATCAAATGAAGATTCTGGTTCATCAATTAACAGAACATCATAATATTTAGCATCATGAAGTTTTTTTAAGAGTCGATATTCAGAACGTTCTCCGCCAGAAACACTATCACCATATTTGTTAAGTATTCTATACGTAACATTTGAGAATAATTTGTAAATATCAGCACTTTCCACACCCGCATCCTTGAGTTTGCTCATGTAGGATATTGGATCTTCGTAATTATAAAACGATGGCGCAAGACGTAATCTTTTCCTAATTACTTTTTGAAGCTCAGAGACCGAGTTGAATTTATTTCTTTCAGCAACGACCTGATAACCATATAGTTCTTTTCTGTCTATACGTTTTCACTAAATCAACTAACGTTCTAAATTTATTTAACTTTACTCTATTAAGTGATATTTCTTTTAAATCAATTTCTTCCACTAGGCTCAAAGATGTCTTTAAACTCAATTCTGATTTTATTTTAGAGACTATTTCATTTGTAGTTTGTTTGATTCTTTTGTCTAACTCTTCCTGTCTGAATTTATGAATTAAATCAGAATGTAAAGAAACTAAGTTTTCTCTGTCAACATTATTTGTAATTACTTCTCTATATTCTTCGTTGTCTATTAACATCTCTGTAGAGTGAATTAGATCTTTAAGTACTTTAGTGTCCTTTAATTTAAATAGTGTATCAGAAAATAAGGCAGCTTTAGAGTAAGTATCTTTTCTCATTTGATTGTTAGCATTTTCCAACAACGAGCTAACATACTTTTCAATTTGATGGTCTTCACTTCTAAAATCCACCTCTTGAATGTCATCTACAACAGATTTAAATAAGCTTAAGTATTTTTCAGTAACATCGCTCTTATTTTTACTAACATGCTCGTCAAAGTCTTTTTTATCTCGTTCCTCATCACTTTCTAATAATTCAAACTGTTTAATATACTTAACTTCATCTTCACCAGAGTTTTCATTTATCAAGTTTAAAGTGTGAGATTTACCTGATGATCGCTTACCAAAAATAACATTTAAACCTGTAGAAAGTTTAACTCCAGAGTTCATGACTTCGAAAAAGTCGTTGCCTTCTTCTCTTGTTAAACTTACATGCTCTTTTTGCTTGAGTCCCAAGCTAATACTTCTGAAACTACAATCACTTATATTCAAAAATGTTTGTTTAGAAGGGAATGAAGTTACACCTGAAGCTATTCTGAGATCACTAAAGAGAACAGGGACAAGAGATTCTTCCTCTCTATAGGTTTGTATGAATTTTTTGGCACTCTGGACTTCACCTGCTGTGATGTATTGCTTCAAGTCATCAATCACAGTGGCATGAATTTTGGGCGTTTTATCATAATGTGGAATCAGAATGTACTGGTCTAAATCGACAAAAATCTGTTTAAACTGCTCCAATGTCACACTAGGGTGAGGGTATGTTATTAAGTTGGTTAACTTCTGACACTTTATTGAGAATTCGTCTAAATATATTGGATTAGATATTACCAATATATGACCACACCCTAAATCAACTTCAACACCTGGCAATACATCAATGTTCAATTCATTAGTTATTTTCTTGAATTGGTTTAGATCAAAAACGTTGTGATTTGTAATAGCAATACAGTCCAACTCAGCAATTTCAACATACTTCTTTAGCGTTTCTAGAGAGTACTCGAAAGGAGCATCCGATTGAGTTGGAACCGTGTGCATGTGAAGATCGATTTTTTTCATTATTCACTCAGCAAAGGGATTACAGTTAGAGCGTCATTTAAGAGCTTCTACATAACATGTGCATATTATCAATAATTTAATCAACTTGCATACCATCAAGTTGCACTATGAGACCTCCCACAACCATTTGACTAGGCTTTGTAGATTATTAGATCCACCAAGAGCTATTCTGGTAAACCTATTGGCTCTGACGTCGTTAGTGACTCAGGTTTGGGTAGAAACGAGCTAGTTAACACAGTATTGCTACGCTCTTAAATATCAATTCTATAACACTTGACCCGTCTACAACTTCACACTTTATAGTGGCTATATTGATTAAGAGGGGGGCGTTCTGTGTTCCCTCTAAAGTAAGTAGATAGATACTATGAAACGTTTAATTCTAAACATCACACTCTTGGTATTCATGATGCTTGGTAGCATGAATGCCACGGCTCATGACTCAACGGTTAAGTACGGTATTGCGATATCTCACGATGGTGAGCAAATTGCGTATGGCAAAAGTGGGAGCGGGGATACAGCGCAGCACTTCGCGGCTTTTTTGTTAGATCAGGAAACGGATACTAACTCGGTATTGGACAAAGACGTGTCAATGACTCTCCCAATTTAGCCGCGCCTGAATAACTTTTAGTATCTCAAAATGCGGAAAGGCACTGTTGCTACAGGTGGCGATTTTGATAAGAACTAGGCAGTTTCTTCTATCTTCAGTTCATTGTGTCGGGTTCACTTGATGCAATTTTATTTGCCGAACATTCAACTCCCCCTGAATCGCTTATGCCCCTTAGTCTCTGATGTGAATACTTAACAGCAAGTTCAAGTATTAGTTTTAAAATACTTCCAGTTATTGCTCAAGGTAGATAAATACTGTACTAAATCTTTCTGGCGCTATGTCGGCATAGCCTACCAATTATATGCAATTGACATATATATCAATATCTTACATTTAGATCTTTATCAACATAACTAAAGTATTTAGCTGGTAAATTGCACAAAAATAATATGCATTTAAGTGAAAAAAAATGAAATACATGGCCATTGGATTAGTGCTAATCGCAAGCTCGGTATTTGCCAATCCACTCGATAACCTTAACTGGGAATATGAAGGTATATATGACGTACCAAATCAAGACGCAACGATCCTAGTTATGACTGAGCAGTCTTTGGTTAGAGGTGATGACGCAGCAATTTTAGAAGAAGAAATTAATGGAGTTCCTAGCTCTCCAAATGCAGTTCTTTTAAACCAAGATTTAAGCAGGTTTATTATAACAGAAAGCAGACCTGGCTTTATAAAAATGGATGATTGGGAAGAAAGTATTGATAGCAATGATTTACTTCAAGAGCTTATCGATAGTACAGAGGATGATAATAAGCATAGGAAAGGCGCGCTTCTCTTTATTGATGGATGGGCAGAGAAACCAACATTAAACAAGAAAGAAGCAACGATGTATTATGCTATAAGGGCGCACAGTAGTGAGAATGAGAAAATAGTTAATGCAAGAGCATTGAAATTATCTAGAGAAGGTTATAGTCAAATCACTTGGGTAGGATCTCAAGAGCAATTTATATCAGCGGAAGATAACTTAGCGCCGACTCTAGAACAGCTAAAGTATGAAAAAGGCCATACCTATAAAGACTTTGTTCCAGAGACTGATAC
The DNA here is from genome assembly GCF_024347455.1 of Vibrio echinoideorum. Classification (NCBI taxonomy): domain Bacteria; kingdom Pseudomonadati; phylum Pseudomonadota; class Gammaproteobacteria; order Vibrionales; family Vibrionaceae; genus Vibrio; species Vibrio echinoideorum. The sequence goes on along the minus strand of NZ_AP025483.1, from coordinate 2,070,801 downwards.
GGTTGCAGCTTTTGGAGCTGGTGCTTTGATGTACAAATTGATCACAGGAAAGGTTGCAGGTAAAGGTGGATTAGCTATTGGAGCTCTCTTACTCGCCTTCGGGAAAAAGCTATGGTTTCTTATATTCTTGCCTGTGGTTTGGTTAAAAAACAAACTATTCAAAAAAGACAAATAGCAGTGAGGTTAATTACTGGGGCTACTGTACTATTTAGTCCAGATATCCTCGCAGTCATCAATAAGTGCACGCAATTTGGCCAGTTGCGAGATATTACTGCCAACGAGAAACACAATGATGCATACGAAAATTACAAGCTGAGAACATCGTCTGCGCACACTTTTGGGAGATTCCTTTCACTACGCTGTTAGTCGCAACCATGAGAAAAAGTACTGTAATTTCAGTGTCACGATTTGTCACTGAGTCATTACGTTAGTATTTAAAGGGGCACTTTCGTGCTAGAAAGTGCCACAGATAAAAATTAAGCCTATGAAGCTTCTGGACACAAATCATTTAGCGATGAAAGACGGAATCTACCCTTCGGATAACTTCTGGTATATTAAAACACAGCGACCACCGTTAATTTACGATGCTTTTCATTTGAGGATTTATGGCTGAAACAAAAAAAATGCTAACACACTATCTAAAACAGTTAAAAATCATTGTGTCCAAAGTACCACCCACTATTTATCATTACTCTCTATCAGATGGCATGTTCTCACTAGAAATGCATGCAAAAATCGCATCTAACTTTGCTTTGCGGGGATATTGTCCATTATTAAATGTTGAGACGGTTTCTTTCTATAAAGACGAGGACGGAGAAAAAGCCATTTTAAATCAGATAGATGAAGCGGTGATCTATCTAGAAAATGCTCCTGATATTAATGAATATGATGATAGTAAAGTTATCACCGATAAAGCTGGTTTTGCTGAGGTAAAGTTATGTCAGTCTGAGTTCATCAATATGTATATTGTGCCTAACTTGTTGTTCCACATGAGTATGGTTTACGCAATAGCGAAAGCTAATGGTGCAGAGTTGGGTAAAGGTGATTTCGATGGTTTACATGTTTATCCCAAGGATTTTAGCTTTATTAAATAAGCCTTACCTCAACCAAGAGCTAAGGTATTCAAGATTCGTCTAAGTTGATTAGGTGCCAAATCCCCCTATTTTACTGACTTTGTCTGGTTTACCATTGAACTCTTCATAGCTACGTATCACATAGATATGCAAATATGAAATCAAGCGGGAATTGTTAAGTGATGGAAGGAAATGGGAGAAAGTGCGCATAGCTCTTTCGGTACCAGACATGAGGAAAAGTACTGCGATTTCAGTGGCACGATCTACCACTGAGTAATTGCTTTAACACCGAATGGGGCAAAAGTTTTTTATAAAAAACTATTAGACAATGTGATCACCAAGCGATTCTGTCGTATCGTAACTACCAAGCGACTTTGTCATTCGCTTAATTACCGAGGGAAATTGACGGTCTCTATTTTTACGTAATCCTTTGACTAGTGCTACGAATTAGTCAGGGGTGTATAGGATGATCGTTATGGATACTCAATCTCAGCTTACCGTGGATATCATCGCAAAAGTTGCTCTCGGTAAAATCTCAATTACTAATGCCTCTAAGCTCCTCAATAAGTCTCGCAGAACCATCGAACGTTATCTCAGGCGATATCGCTCTGATGGTATCCGATTTGTGGTTCATGGCAACACAGGAAGGGCACCCGCTAATAAAACCCCCATTACCTTAAAGCAACAAGTTCAAGCTCTTATAAAGACCAAGTATTACGACTTTAACATGCTTCATCTCGCCGATATGTTAGAGGTATTTGAAGGTATCAAAGTAAAACGGGAGACGCTTCGTACCTGGGCACATGAAATCCATCATGTAAAACGAGCCAAACATCGACGTTCTAAGGTAAGAAGACGACGTGAGCGTATGGAAGCCGAAGGCTTAATGCTGCAAATGGACGGCAGTCCGCATCTTTGGTTCGGTGATAAAAAATCCTGTCTTATCGCCATGATTGATGATGCAACCAGTGAGGTTCATGCGGAGTTTTTTCCTTCAGAAACCACCGAAGGATGCCTCAAAGTAATGAAAACTTATATCAAGAAAAAAGGGCTTTTTAAGACTCTGTATGTCGATAGAGCTGGCATCTTCGGTGGACCAAAACGTTGCCACTTCTCCCAGATGCAACGAGCCTGTGAAGAGCTGGGTATAGAAATTATTTTTGCCAATTCGCCTCAAGGCAAGGGTCGCATCGAACGTGCCTTTGATACGTTCCAAGATCGTCTAGTCCCTGAGTTAAGACTGGCTGGGGTTACTGATATGATCAGTGCAAATAACTACCTACAAAATACCTTCATCCCTGAGTATTGGGCAACGACCCTCACAGTCAACGCCAAATTAATGCGCTCTGAGCATACACCCGTTCCGAAGTACCTCAACATTGACGCGATATGTATTCAAAAAGAATATCGAAAAATCCGTCGAGATCATACCTTCAGTTACGCCAACGCAATGTATCAAATCACCTCCCCATTACGGCACTCTATCGTGAGTCAACAAGTCGAGTTACGTAAGCAACTTGATGGTGGTTTTACGGCTTACTTTGCCGACCGAGAGTTATCGATTAAAGAGCTTACTGAGCCTAGCTCTAGGAAAGAATACGGAGAAGAGGTTCAGAAAAAGATCGAGGCTATAGAGCTTGCCAATGAGTTAGGGAATGTTAGAGAAGCGGCCCGACAAAGCGGTTGTTCTGTCAAAAGCATTCACAACAACCGTCAATTACTTGAAGCCCATGGCCCACTTGCTTTGAAACGTCTGTATGGTCAATCACACAACAATAATCGCATCGATGAAAAGACTCGAAATATCGTCATCTCATTAACACTCAAATCGCCTCACCTAACCTCTATTAGGATAAGTGGTGAGATGAGAAAGCGTTTTAACATCTCGATTAGTCACTCAACAGTAAGGAACATCTGGCTTGAAGAAAAGCTGAATACAAGAGAGTTACGGGAGGCACGTGCCGAGGAATCAATTATCGAATAGAAACTAATCTGCAATAGTGGACTACTATGAATAAAGCAGCGACAGAATCCTTCGGTATTTAGACCGTCAACCTCCCTCGGTAATCACAAAAAACTATTAGACAATAAGCTGGTAAGTATCTTTTCTCATATTGGTTTTGTACCTTCTCTGTCCAAAACACGACGATTTTCGTCAACTTCTATTCAGATATCATTCACAAAGTCTTCTAGCATGAACTTTTCTCATCAAAGAAAGGACAAATTAACAATGTTAGAAATGCCATCAGAAAAATACCGAGCAGCTCCTGTTATCGACTTTCTACAGAGAACCTGGCCATCAAAGATATTAGACAAAGCCCCTCGCTGGCTCTCAACCGATTTACGAGATGGTAATCAGTCTTTATCTAACCCAATGAATATTGATAAAAAACTGAAGCTCTTTAACCACTTAATTGAATGTGGATTCAAGGAGATTGAGGTAGCATTTCCATCAGCATCGCAAACGGATTTTGACTTTGTTCGATGTCTGATCGAGAACGAGTTAATTCCAGGTGATGTCACTGTTCAGGTGATTACGCAATCCAGATCGGACTTAATTGAGCGAACTATTGATTCTCTAACAGGGGCGTCTAAGGCCATAGTCCATTTGTACAATGCTACAGCTCCGTCTTTTAGAGATATTGTTTTTTCTCAGGATAAAAAGTCTACTCTAGAACTTGCTGTCAATGGGGCTAAACAGATTAAAGCCTTGTGTGAAAAACGTCCTGAAACTTTATGGACTCTTGAATATTCGCCAGAGACATTCAATTTTACGGAACCCGAGTTTGCGCTTGAAATCTGTGAAGCAGTAGCGTCCGTGTGGCGACCAAGTAAGACATGCCAGCTTATCATTAACCTGCCAACAACGGTTGAACGCAACACTCCTAACGTTTTTGCAGACCAGATAGAACACTTCATAAATTCATTTAGTTCATTAGAGCACATCACCATCAGTGTTCACCCTCATAACGATCGAGGCACAGGTGTGGCTAGTGCTGAACTCGCCATGCTAGCAGGAGCAGCTCGGGTCGAAGGTTGTTTATTCGGGAACGGTGAACGTACAGGCAATGTTGACTTGGTCACACTCGCACTAAACCTTTATTCACAAGGCATTGATCCTAAATTGCGCTTTTCTGACATTCGGCATATGGTTGAACTCGTCGAGCAGTGTAACGAAATCCCTGTCCACCCTCGTCATCCATATGCTGGAAGGCTCGTTTTTACCGCCTTTTCGGGATCTCATCAAGATGCCATTAAAAAAGGATTTTCTTCGCATAGCTCTAAATTGAAGAGCTTCTGGAATATCCCTTACTTACCGATAGACCCTATGGATTTGGGGTGTAACTATGAAGAAGTGATTCGTGTAAATAATCAGTCAGGTAAGAGTGGTGCTGCATGGTTACTCCAAGAAAACTACGGGTTGTTACTGCCTAAAATGCTCCAAGCCGATTTGAGTAAGAAAGTGAAAAGTCATACCGATAGATCGGGATGTGAAATTAATCTTTCGGAACTTTGGCAACTATTCAGACAGTCTTATGGTCTAGTGAATAACCCGACCATAAGTTTGCAGAGCTATCACAGCCAAACAACAGAGCTTGGCCCAAAAATTCAAGCCAAAATTCATCACAACAATAAAATGATAAGATGTGTTGGTTCTGGGAATGGTCTAATGTCTGCGTTGCTGAAAGGGTTAATGGAACAATATGGTTTGAAGGTGAATATCGTTGACTATCACGAGCATACACTCGGCTCACGAACCCAAAGCAAAGCGGCCTGTTATGTGCAGCTTCAGTCGACGATTTCTAATGTGAGCTTTTTTGGTGTCGCAATTGAAGAAGATGCAACAAAAGCTTCTCTACAAGCACTGTTGAATGCCTACTCTAATTTACTACAGACTAACTTAGCGCTTTAATCGTGTTCTAATGGATTAACCATCGGACAATATTCCCTCGGAGACAGCCCTGTTCGACTTTTAAACATCGCGCTAAATGCACTAGGGCTGTCATATCCAATCGCCAATGCAGTATCTAACACACTACACCCGCCGGCTAAAAGTTCAGACGCATGTAGTAATCGCTTCTGACGTAGCCATTCTGTGAACGTAAGACCTAGCTCTTGCTGAAACCGTCGAGAAACAGTTCTTTCACTTTGGCCCAAATACTTGGCAGCGTCTGAAGCTGTCCATGGGTGTGACAGACGCTCAGATACGTTTTTACAGAGCATGATCAATGCATCTGTTCTTGGATTAGGGAGGTAAAAACCAATAGGGCTTAGCAAACGTAACTCATCAAGTATCAGTTCAAATATTCGCTCTTCTCGTGTTCCAGCTATCCGAATATCAGGTAGAGATACGGCCTCAACAATTAAACTGGTCAGCAACGACGAAACTTTCGATAGCACACAGGTATAGGGAAGGTCAGCCCTGGCCATAGGAGCAACAAAAAGCGTACGAACTCGAACGTCCCCCGTGATTCTAAGGCTGTGTGAGATACCAGCAGGTACCCATAGCCCCTGATTCGTTGTCACAACCCATGACTCTGATTGTGTATCCACTCGAATAACACCGTTTAAAGCATGTAAAAACTGAGCGCACTGATGAGTATGAGTAGGCTCTACATCCCCATGAGAATAATTGTGTGCATATGCCAGTATAGGAGGGGCCAACGTTTCGTCACAAAACTTCATAAATACTCGAGTAAATCCTTATACCTAATGAAAAAATAATGTAACGAATTTATCCAGAATTCTCCAGAAGAAAGATAAGCTCTGTTTCCCTAATGGATAGTTTAGCCAGTAGACATATACCTACACTTATAGCACTCAGATACAGCTAAACATTAGGTTAATTTGGGCAAACGTCGATACTTAGTAATTTCGTGAGTGAAGGTTTTGAATTGAAATGGGGCAAAGATGATTCAGCAAAGACCTTGCTGAATCGAAGGTGGACATAAACGAGCTAGAGCCCAAGGTCTAACTTGCCTGTATCGGATTAGTAAATGTATGCAAAAAAGATAGAGCTAACCCAGATAGGCTATTGGCAACTATATGCCACGATTCGAAAAGTAACGCATGGGTGACTCACCATAGACCCGACGGAACATAGCGATAAAGTTACTGGGCGTTGAATAACCTAAAGCAAATGCTACGTCTCCAACTGATTCTCCGCGTGCCATCATTTCTAATGAATGTATCAGCAGTATCTGTTGCCGCCATTCACTAAAACTCATGTTCAATTCACTTCGAATCAACCTTCTTAACGTTCGAGATGAGATGGCCCCCATACTTGCCCAATGTTCAACTGAGTTTTTGCTGTTTGGATGAGTGAAAATCGCTTGAGTTACCTTTTGTAGTCTTGGGTCTTTGGGCAATGGGATATAAAGTGATTCATGAGGGCTGTTACCGATTTCATCAGAAATAACAGAAAGGATATGTAAACACTGTACAGGTAGCTCCTCTGTTTTGTTCCAGGTGGATGCCCTAATCGATAAAACTTTCAATACATCGCTCATTTCAATCACGCAAGGTCTCATTGGAAACTGCTCACAGATCTCTGGAGTAAACAATAATGATCGACCTTTCAGGGAACCACAAAAATAAACACTGTGCATCGCACCTGGAGGTATCCAACCCGCGCGGTGAGGCGGAAGTATCCAAGTTCCTTCATCAGTTTTAACCTGTATTAACCCTTCATCTATACACAGTAACTGGCCTCGATGGTGGCTGTGCCAAGTATGCGGCCGTTGATCCAAATGATTAAAGTCACTCCGTTCATGCTGCCATTCCTTGGCGACGAGAACAGCACCATTTTTCCATTCACTGTAATCACAGTTTGTCGTTTTCTCTACGTAGTTCAATATTGGCCACTATTCACTATTTTATGTCCTTTTAACGTTACCATGGAAAATTAGCGTTCTGGTAACATTTTCATAACGAATGTTTTATCGAAGGCAGATCTATTATGAACGAACCTATTTTTATCTTTTATTACATTACAGCGGGCTTAGGGATTGGCTTTCTCGCAGGACTCGTTGGAGTAGGAGGGGGAGGAATGGCAGTTCCTATTTTTGCGTTTCTGTTTTCAATACAAGGAATAGCTGATCAAGAAGTGGTCCACTTAGCATTAGGGACGTCGATGGCTTCGATGATTATTACCACATTAGGTAGCATGCGAGCTCACTACAAAAAAAAGAATGTTGACTCGATCATGGTCATAAAAATGTTGTGCGGGGTTATAGTCGGGACATTTTGCGCTACATTCGTAGCATCGTATCTACAGGGTGTTTATCTGGCAGGATTTTTCAGCGTATTTATGTTGTATGTTGCTTACAAGATGTTTCTAAAAACAGAGCATGAGTACAATCAATATCCACATGGAGCTATCGGTAATATCACTGTTGGTTCAGTAATTGGTTCTGTTTCTGCACTTGTCTCTATAAGTGGCGCGGGCTTAATCATCCCTTATCTTGTCCAACAAAATTTTGAGGTTAAACGTGCTATTGGCACATCTGCTGCGATAGGTTTCCCTATCGCGTTGTCTGGAAGCCTCGGATATATGTTAAATGGTTGGGAGAATACAGATTGGAGCAACTTAATTTTAGGATACATATATCTTCCTGCAATGATTAGCTTTTCCATTAGCAGTTACTTAACTACTAGCCTTGGTGTTCGTTGCGCTGACTATTTTCCAAGTAAAATACTCAAGAAGATCGTTGGCATTCTGTGTCTTGTTCTAAGTTTCAGAATGTTGATACAAGCACTGAATTAGGGCAAATATAGTCATCAGTAGGTCTTGTATTGTAATGTGGGGGCAACCTTGCCTTTGCTCATAACTGATTATCCGTATTGTGTTTAGAGGCGTAACGCATTTTGGGGCAGAAATGAGTTGGTTAAGTTACCAAGCACGGATAGGTGTTTATCTAAATCACCCTTGACCCGTCTAAAGCTTCACACTTTATAGTGACTATATTGATTGAGAGGGGCGCTTTTTGTGTACCCTTTAAAGTAAGTAGAGAGACACTATGAAACGTTTAATTCTAAACATCACACTCTTGGTAGTCATGACGCTTGGTAGCATGAGTGCCATGGCTCACGATTCTATGGTTAAGTACGGTATTGCGATATCTCACGATGGTGAGAAAATTGCGTATGGCAAAAGTGGTAGTGGGGAGACGGCACTAATCTTCATTCACGGCTGGAGTTTAGACAGCAGGCTGTGGCAAAACCAAGTGAGTGAGTTTTCAGAGAAGTATCAAGTGATCACCATGGACTTGGCAGGACACGGTAACTCATCATTCAACCGCGAAGAGTACACCATGGTTGCATTCGCTGAAGACATCAAAGCCGTCATCGAGAAAGAACAACTCGAATCCGTCATCTTAGTTGGTCATTCGATGGCAGGTGGTGTTATTGCAGAAGCGGTTAAACTGATGCCGAAAAGAGTGAAGGGCATTATTGGTGTCGATACATCGCAAAATGTTTCACTCGCGGTTTCACAAAGCGATCTAGATGCAATGACCAAACCGTTTGAAGTAGACTTCCAAGCGGGCATTACTATGTTCGTTAAAGACTCGCTACCAAAAGACGTAGACGCAGATTTACTTAACTGGGTAACGCAAGACATGACATCAGCACCGCCAGCTATCGCGATAAACCAGTTCCGCCATTATCTAGGCCAATATGTAACAGGCGAAGCACACCACGTGTATGAGAGCGTGAACGTGCCAGTAATCTTGGTTAACGCTCGCCTATGGCCAACGGATTCAGAAGCGAACAAGAAACATATCAAGGATTACAGCATTTACTACATTGAAGACTCAGGCCATTTCCCAATGCTTGATCAACCACAGCAGTTCAACGCAACATTGATGAAAGCGGTTAAGTCAGTGAAGTAGGGCGCTGTAGTTGATAAAGGATAGTTGTACCCGTTAGATAGATAAAACTAAGGCCTCGCGTTTACGGGGCCTTAGTTTTTTAAGTCAAATCGATGGAATCTGTCGCTCTGATAGAGTCCATTATTTTTTGTCTTGAGATTCTTTATATTTTTTTGCAATCCACTCATGCAAATGAAGCCCCGTTTGACGCTTTAGGAATACACTGATACCAGCCAAAATTAACAGTCCAATTATTGTGCCCATAATCATCTCCACGCTTTGTCATTTTTAAATTCATTTTAATCAATATGTTAGTGTTTTGATTAATCCATTGATTTCATCATTTTATCTATATTAAGCCCACCAAGATCCTCGAGGTTATTCTTAATCTCTTCATCGATTGATAGCTGGCGTTCCACTTTCTTTATTTCCTTCTCAAGAAACTTTTCAACTTCTTGAGATACGTTGAACATTAAGCCTTGTTCACGCGCTGCTTTTCTCGCTCGTTTAAGACGAACATCTAAGTCTGATGAGATTTTGATGTTCAGTGATACTTTGGATTGTTTTTTCTGCAATGACATATCGATTCTCAAGTTTGCCTAAAAAATACCATAAACTTTTCTACCTTTTTAGCAAGAAATTCCGAGATTGACAGATTTAGGAGCGAACAAGAAACACATCAAGGACTACAGCATTTACTACATTGAAGACTCAGGTCTCTTCCCAATGCTTGAGCAATCACAGCAATTCAACACAACGTTGATGAAAGCGGTGCAGTCAGTGAAGTAGGGCGGTTGCACGTGAGAATAGGCTGATAATCCCCTCCTAACCTCCCCTTGGTTTACATCTCCAATCTCTTGTTGGTAACGGGGAAAGGGGAGGAACTGAATACCGATCGTGACAAGTACAGTTATATGTTCAGCGCCAAAGAATGTTCTCCCCCTCGAACGTTAATCTAATGAGCTCGGTGAACTGCATTTGAGGGGGAGCTAGAGGGGGGAGGATTTGGTTTACTAGAATCGTTCCACGGGATTTCATTAACAGCGATAAGTCCGCGGCTTCGTTTTACTTGTTATTCAATCCAACTGGTACAGACCTGATTTGTACATCATCGTCAGCGACAAATAATAATCTCCAATGAATTTCTCAAAGAAGTAAAAGCTCTCTGAATACTTACTAATCCCAAAAAATAACATTCTAAAAATGATCGTGTAACAATTTGTTAACGAGCTGTATTGTCTCAGTGTTCTTTATCTTTGTTGCATATCGTTACCAAGCCCAGAACATTCCATTATTTTGAGGATCTGAATATGAACGGAAAACTAAGAACGGCTTTATCGTTAAAACTTAAGAAGCAAGATATCTCTAACCAACCTCCAAGACTGGTGCGATCAAATGCTGCCTTTGAACCGAATCCAGCCCCGTCAGAACACCACAAGAAAGAGTCTCGCTAACTAGCTTGCTCCCTCTCGATAAGGCACTCGAGAGAGTGCTTTATTGAAGATGTATGCTGAGGAAAGGAATGGTTTATGAATAATATACAAAACAGTCTCTATGGTTTATTCGATACTCAAGGTGTGAGTCTTTCAAAAGAGTACAAGGATTGCATCGAGAAATATTTAGTATCTGATTTGTCTTTCACTTCTGAGATGATGAATGGTTTGGCTCGAACTATTTTTCAAAATAAAAAGATGATGGCTTACTACCTTTTGCACAATGCAATCGATGAGGCTAAAGGTGCGGCAAGGTTACGAATGATCGCAGAGCGGTATGCAGATGATGAATTAAGGCCGCTTATGTTGCGTCACTATAACGATGAAATGAATCATTCTACGTTGTTTGCCAGCCTTATCCCTTTTACTGGGTACGAGACAGAAACGCATGAACATGAAGTTCAATATGAGTTAGATAAAGTCATGAACTTTGACGATGAGCTCAAGACATTCCTCTTTAGGGTTCATTCTATTGAAATACGTTCGTGGCGTTTACTGTTACTGCATTTGGCGATCATCGATGAGTCTGACGATGATTACATGAAACAAATGCGTCCAACGATTCAAAAAATCTTAGAAGATGAAATGCAGCATGTGTGTTACACCGGGAAATATGTCAGTCGTTGGCTACATGCTGAGCCACACTTAAGCAAAGTTTTTGTTGAGTGCATTACCCACACGAATAAAGAAACATGGGAAGACCTCTCTTCGATGGCTTTATTCATGCGCGATCATATTCAAGATTTTCTTTTAGAATCGGCGGCTTAAATGACTCTCTGGCTTAGGGTTTTAACATCGCGGAGCTCATTCGCGATGTTGGTTATCATCGCTATCTCGTCAGTGATAGCGAATACTGGATGGCGAGTCGTGATGAATAACTTCGCTGTCGACACTATTGGTATGACCGGGGCTGATGTGGGTGTATTGCAGAGTGTTAGGGAAATCCCAGGCTTGCTCTCATTTACTGTTTTGTTTCTGTTGTTCATCGCTTCAGAACAAAGAGTCGCGGTATTGTCGGTTGCAACATTAGGGCTAGGTGTTGCCGTGACTGGGTATTTGCCTTCGATTTATGGCTTCTATTTCAGCACAACGATCATGTCTATTGGCTTTCATTATTTAGAAGCGGTGAACAAATCACTCTCAACACAGTTGTTAGCGACCGAGAACTTTAGTGAATCAATGGGAAAAATTCGCTCTGCTGCCTCGTTTTTCTCGATGGTGACTTTTCTGTGCATTATGGTCGTGAGCTATCTTTTTGACGTTTCAGATAAGGTCATTTTCTTTACTTGTGGAGCAATATGTTTCTGGCTAGCGGTTTACTTAGTCACATTTAAAAATACTCAAACAAAGGTTAAACAACACACTAAACTCATTGTCCGACGTGAATACACGACCTATTACATTCTTACCTTTTTGAGTGGGGCAAGAAGACAGATCTTTGTGGCCTTTGCTGGCTTACTGATGGTGACCAAATTTCAATATACGATTGCGATGATGGCCGCTTTATTTATGGTATCCAGCTTAGCCGCGACGCTTGCTCTACCTTATGTTGGGAAATTTATCGATCGAGTAGGAGAGAGGCTAGCTTTGATCATTGAGTATGCCGCGTTAGTGTTGGTATTCCTATCTTACGCATTTGTGGATGATCATTATGCGGCTGCGGGGTTGTATGTTATCGACAGTATCATTTTTAGTTTTGCCATAGCTTTAAACACCTACTTTAAAAAGACAATTAGGGAAGATGAAGTGGCTTCAACGGCGAGTTTGTCATTCACTATCAACCATATTGCAGCGGTGTTCCTACCCTTTTTGTTGGGAATCATCTGGATGTCTGGTTATCAATGGGTGTTTGTTACAGGATCAATTATTGCTTTGATTAGCCTCTTGGTATCGTTGACTATGGGCACGCAGCTTCATCAGCGGATTAATGGATTCGATAAGCTACAGAAACAATAGTGACACTCATCGAAACTACAGTATTTACTACGTTGAAGACTCAGGCAACTTCCCAATGCTAGAGCAATCAGAACAGTTCAACACAACGTTGATGAAAGCGTTTAAGTCAGTGAAGTAGGGCGTTGTAGTTGTTAAAGGATAGTTGTAATGGTTCGAATAACAATCCCCTACTGATCTCCCCTTGATTGACATCTCTAATCTCTTGTTGGTAATGAGAAAGGGGAGGAATTGAACAAAATTAGTTTGTGAAATTCCTAATTTAGTAAATGACGGATTATCTTTGGTAGGGCAATGTAGTTAGTTAGTTAGTTAGTTAGTTAGTTGGTGCGATCCCTCTTGTTTCACCAATTTTCATTGTCCATAGATTTTTGTCAGAAAATCCACTATCTCTTCCCGCCTTCTTAAAACGTATCGGAGGTTCAAATGCTGGCTCATCCGATAAACCGCTAATGGTTCCCCAGTGAGAAGCAATCAATGTTTTTGCGCGAACATCTATGCCGATAGAGACAGCCTCTTCAGGTGTGGCATGCGACATCCACAATAGTTCCCTAGGCTCATATGCTCCAATAGGCAAAATAGCAAAATCAAAGGAGCCATATTTCTCACCGACATTATTGAATATGGTTTCTGAGTAACCTGTATCGCCAACAAAAAGGAGACGATTTTGTAAACTTTCAATAACCCAAGAGGCCCATAACGTTTCATTATGATCAGATGTACTTCTTGCTGAATCATGAACAGAAGGCTCCGCTGTTATCTCTATCCCTGAAACTGAAACTGAAACTGACACTGACTTTCCCCAATCTAACTCAGTAACCTTGTTATAACCTCGTTCGGTAAAAAAAGACTTAAGTCCTAAAGGAACAACGACATGAATATTGTTTTTGTTTTCTAACTTCCTAACTGTTTGATCATCCAAGTGGTCATAATGATTATGTGAAACGATCACTATATCAATAGGAGGCAATTTATTTATAGGTATGGGTAAATCAACAAACCTTTTTGGTCCGGCCCATGAGACGGGGCTGGCGAATTTTGACAAAAAAGGGTCAGTCAGGATCGTCACTCCAGAGGTCGTAATCAAAAAACTTGCATGCCCTAACCAAGTAACACTATCGCTTTCAATAGAGTTTAAAAGTTGAAGAGACTCCTTCTCTGTTAGCTGATGTCCATCGGGGATATCAGGGACAAACACCGAGTCCCATGCTCTTTGCATATAAAACAAGCCCCCTTTAGGTGCGGCAGTTTCTACAAATGGGTGGTTCTGATAACCGTTACTTGTATGATGGTTTGGCTCATCCACCAATGAAGGTTTTTGGGAGGATTCAGGCGAGAGTGAAGAACATGCAGATAAAGTAACTAAGACTAAAATGGCACTAATGAAAATTTTCGTATCGTTCATCATTGACTCTCTAAAACTCTTTATATGGTGACTCGATAATGTGCCAGTTTAAAATAAACTTAGCTATAACCACACTAAGTTAACCAACTGTTTGTTAACAGCGAGCGTATTATTAGCGGCTTGTGTACTGTTAATGACGAGCGTATAGCTCAAAACCGATTCTATCAACTTCAAGCCCGCAAAACCCCAAAGTGAATGCCTTTACGTAAGGTCTCTACAGCCTTTTATTAAGTATCAATATTTCAATGAATTACCATACCTCGATGGTTTTGCACGTTATCTCATTTGTCATAGCCAAGTTCATAGTGCTCGTGAGTGATCCGCACCAATAGTCTTGGCCACTGACTTAACGGAGTTGGGCTACCCAGAATCCAGTCTGGCTGGAGAAGATGATATTAGAAAAGATTGGTTAATCTGAGTCGACGTGTTTATTGACAAGGCTAGCAATTAGACTACGCTTTAATAACTGATGGAACATCGTCAGTGGAAAATGAACAAGTTTCAACGTAAACCGTAACACTGTAAAAGAAAGAAAAGATATGTACATTGTAGAAAAATAGAAAAGCCACTTTTTACATTAAGTGGCTTTTTTTTGTCCAAAAAGACTATCAACGATAGCTTCAATTTTTAGTGCAGATAACGAATCCAGTTTGAAAGTTAACAACAGAAAGAAGCAACCACTCAATTATTCTAATCTAGAGCTTAACGAAAACTTGGGATAATCGCCGGTATGCCCGGTAGAAGGCCAACCAACGCCATCACACCACTTAGCACAATGAACATAGTGCCAGGCAACACCCAACGGCTCATTTTACTCAGTTCACTACTGCGTTCTTTACAACCGACTAAGCCTAAATTATCCAACAGCATGGTGAGAGCCCAGCCAAATGCAGGGTTAACGAGCGCTGAAGAGAACACAACAATCGCGGCCGATTGGGTGGTTTTCCCTTCACGCGTCATTTCCATGCCAGCTTCTAGCAATGGAACAAATACCCCAACAATCAGCGCCACACACAGTACAGGTTGCCAGATAGCTAAATCCATCGGGTAACCCCAAACTGCGGCGATGATACAGAACAGAGCTGTGAGCAAAGCGCCCGCAGGAATAGGGCGTTTAGCAATCGCCGCCGGTACGATGTAAGTACCCCATGAGGACGTAAAGTTAGTACCGCCAAGTAGAGAACCGAACGTTTGACGAATTGAAGCCGTGGTCATGGTGTCGTCGATGTTCATATGTACTTTTTCGGTACGCTCTGGGTAGCTGATCTTTTGGAATACTTGATGCCCTAAGAAATCTGGAGACCACATAGCGACAGCCAAAATTGCAAACGGCAATACCACCATGAAGTGCTCAATCGTTGGTAGGCCTAACATCCAACCTGTATCTTCTCCCCACCAATACATAGGGTTCATGTTAGGTAAGCCTGGCTCAGTGTGGAAAGCGAATGGGGCACCCATGGCAAATGCAATCGTACCGCCTAGCAAGCAGCTAAGAGGTACAGCTAGCCAACGCTTACGGAAATGTTCCAATAATGCGTACAAAATAATGGTGCAAAAGATCACGACAAAAGCAATGTGGCTCATGCCGATTCCCTCAGCCCAAGCGAACAGCTTTTTCACTTGAGAAGCGGTTCCAACAAAGCCAAGGTAGAGCAACAAGCCGCCACACACACCTTTACTGGTGAGGTTAGCCAACATGCTGCCACCTTTACTGATGGCTAAGATGAGGCCAAAAGCGCCAATCAATAACCCAAACGCCATAGGGTGTCCGCCTGCTGCAACCACAATTGGAATTAACGGGATGAGTGGACCGTGTGTACCTGCGAGGTTCGCGGTCGGCAACAGGAAGCCAGAGAAAATAATAATGAAAACAGAGGCGATGAGGAGTTCATAACGAACGTTTTCTAGAATGAAGTCTTCATTTAATCCGAGAGCCCCAGCAAAGGTGGCTGCAATAGCGCCCACCATAACCACTTTACCAATGGTCGCCGCCATCGCTGGGATGGTATCTTCTATCTCAAATCGATAATCTTTAAACGGCAAATTTGGACGCCAGCGCTTAGGCGACATGATTTGCAATTCGTGTTCTAGATACTGTTCTCGGGAATCAAATTCCGATCTTGGTTTATGTTGTTGTTCATAGGTGAGTTCATCCTCATTGGCTTGAGGCTTCTCTGTTTGTATATGTGCGGACTCTAAAGTAGTGCTCATTTTGATTCCTTTCGTTCACACTCTGAGGTGTGTTATTCCAACAAACGTTGTTGACTCACGGCATGAAGTGTAAACAATGCGTCAACTTATAATTAAAAATTCATTAACATTTAGTTGTTAGTACCTTATACCAAACCAAAAAAAACAAATAGACTCAGTCGGTTAGACATTAGTCGTAGAGTCGGACGACGAGTATTAGACCCTGTAGATAGTATGTGTCTGTTTATTGGTAGGCTCTTAATGTCAGGAATAACAAAGTCACTTTCAACAACAAATGGTTCGACTCTAAAGGCCCAGAAAAAAGTCCAACAACTTACGTTTGGTTGCATGCTTGGTTGCGTTCTGGTGTGATTTGATCGTGATATCTGGTCCAGTTTTATGTTGGATATATTGGGTAATAAGCAGGGGTAGGGATTGCCTCTAGTAGCTCAATTTCTCCTACGTTTGGCCCCTGATAGTGTTAGAATCTCCGCATCAGAATTATCGAGAAACTAGGTATTTATAAACAATGTTTATCCATCACGTAAACGGCATCGACTGGCTGGTGATTACAGCTTTTGAAGAACTGAAACCGATGTTTATCGAAGATGCTGGTCCCATCCCAGCTTACTTCTCTACCACCAGTGAATTGAGCCTGATTGATCAAGCCAAGCGTAGCTATGGATTTTTGCCTAAACTCCGCGGTGTGATCACTGATACTGGCACGTATCAAAGTGAAAATCTTGAAGAAGATTTGAACCCACAGCTAGCGTGTATAGTAGAAGGGCGTGGTCGGGTGTTTATCTATCACGGCGACTATGTGGCTTTTGTGGATGACGAGCAAACCTTCATTACCCGTATGGACTGATAGTGACTCAGTGAGTTGAGATCTGCTAATTGGTAAATCGGCGAGTTAGCTCCCCTAGAATTAAAAACTAAAGGATTAATACGATGGCAAAAACGGTCTCATTGGTACTTGGCAGTGGTGGCGCAAGAGGCTTGGTTCACGTTGGAATCATCCGTTGGTTAATCGAGCATGGCTATCAGATAAAATCCATCTCTGGCTGTTCAATTGGCGCACTTATCGGTGGTGTCTATGCGGCGGGCAAGTTGGATGAATTTGAAGAGTGGGTCACCAGTATCGACCAATCGGATATGGCGATGATGTTGGACTTTTCATGGCAATCGAGCGGTATCTTCAAAGGGGACAAGATCATCGACACACTGCGTGGACTGATCGGCGAGATTTCAATTGAAGATCTGCCTATCCCTTATACCGCAGTTGCTGCTAACGTCGACGATGAAAAAGAGGTTTGGTTGCAATCCGGTTCTCTGTTTGATGCCATTCGCGCCTCCATCTCTTTGCCACTGTTCTTCACACCTCATGTCATCAATGGTGAAGTGCTGATTGATGGCGGAGTGCTCAATCCCGTACCGATTGCGCCTACCTTTAGTGATAAGACAGACTTTACTCTGGCTGTGAACTTAGGTGGTGAACCTGAGATGCTTCAGCAGGAAGTGATACCGGTTTCCCTACCTACAAAAGAGAGCAATCTGCATGAGAGGGTGGTTCATTTTATCGATAATCTAGGTAGCAGTGTAAAAAGTAAAATGAGCTTCAATTTTGCTGCCTACGACATTGCCAACCAAGCGTTTGATGCGATGCAATCGACCATTGCTCGCCAAAAACTGGCCGCTTACCCCGCCGATATTACGCTTGAGCTCCCACGTAATGCCTGTGGCACTTTAGAGTTTGATCGCTCACAAGAGATGATAGACAGAGGCTACCATTTGGCACAAGCTAAACTGGGTAACCGCCTTTAACGGGTAGGTCGCTAACTTTAATGTGTCGGTCGCTGATTTTATGTGTAGACCATAGGCTTAACGAAGAGGGGATATATGCAAACTGAACTCAAAGAACTTGCTCTCAAAGAACTTGAACTCCACGAGCTTATGGCAAACAAAGATGTCGTCGTAATCACCAGTTTAGAAGAGCCTGCTGTATCTTGGCTGATAGATTGCTATCAAGAGAATACTGATATCGACATTATGGAGAACGCGCGCCAATTAGATAGCGAAGCGGTTTTAGCGCAATGTCGAAACAGCCTGAGTGAAAGTAAAAAGGTGATACTTACCGCGCAGTTTCGTAGCCAACTGCCTATCATCAATATCGCTTCACTGTGTAATGAGAAGCGCAAATCGTTGATCAATATTGAGTTATCCGGCTGGGACGAAGAAAAACGCCTTCCTCACTCTTTTAGCAGTTTCTAGGTCATAGTAGCTTCTGGCTTCTGGCTTATAGCTTCTAACTTCTAGCGGTTTATTGGTAACAGCAGTCGCTAGTCTTTAGCGTTTCTATGTTGACGTAAGCCCACAAGATATGGACTTCACTTCAAATGCCTACCGCCATCAAGGTGTAAGGTTCTTCCTGTCATGTAGTGACTGGCCAAAACATATTTGATGCCATTTATTATTTCCTCAAAGCCCGCTTCTGTGGGGATCAGAGCTTTCTGCAGCGCTTTGGTTTTGTATGTGTCATCGTCATGTTCATTGAACTTAATCATTGCTGGAGAGAGGGTATTTACTTTCACCTTGGGAGCCAGCATTGCTGAAAACGACAACGTTAGGTTGTTGAGCGCAGCTTTGCTAGCCGCGTAAGCGATGTGTTTTTTACTGCCTTTTTCCGCAACGTAATCACTGATGTGGATGATGTCTGACGTTTTATCGCCAGACATCAGTTGGTCTTTGAGTGTTAAATTGAACAAATAAGGCACGGTCGCGTGAATCGTCATCATCTGATGCATGATTTGTGAGGCATTTTCACTGGGGTTTTTCTTGTTCTCCGGCTTCCAGTCGGAAGCGTTATGTATGATGGCTCGAAGTGTCTTATATTCTTGACCCACGTAATGAAGAAAGCCCTCTAAGCTGCTTTGTTGATAAAAATCTACCTGCTGCAAGTCGGCTCCACTGTCGCGCAGTAATTGCAGTTGAGGGTAGTCGCTTCGGTAAGTGCCAACCACTTTGTATCCATCCACTAAAAGTTGCTGCGCCAGTGCGAAGCCTAGTCGCTTTCCCACGCCAGTTATTAGTATCGTTTCACTCATCGTAAAAACTCAGCTCTGGTTTGAGGGTTAGTTTTGAAAATACCACCGAGAGCGGTCGTTGAGGTTTCAGAGTTTGCATCCATGACACCTCTGGATTTAACGCAATAGTGAGTGGCTTTAATTGTCACGGCCACATTTTCTGTTTCGACTAGAGTCTGTATCGCGACCAGGATTTGCTGAGTAAGGCGTTCTTGCACTTGAGGGCGCTGAGCAAAGAATCGAACGATACGGTTGATTTTAGACAGCCCAAGAATCTTGTTTTCAGGGATATAGGCCACTTCTGCTAAACCATCGATGGTAATGAAGTGATGTTCGCACGTCGACGTTAAATCTATGTTCGATACCTTCACCATTTCATCAACCGACATTTTGTTTTCTATAACGCTGATTTTTGGGAAGTTATCGTAATCGAGCCCTGAAAAGATCTCGTGAACGTACATTTTTGCAATGCGATGAGGTGTTTCAGCAAGGCTGTCATCTGTTAAATCCAGTCCAAGCGTACTGACCACTTCCGTCAAAAGTCCTTTGATGCGGTTGTACTTCTGGTTGGGATTCATTTCGCTCGGTGTCATTGGGGTTTCAAGTCCTTTTGCGAGCAAAGCTTCTCTTACTTTTTCGGCTTCTGTATTCAGCATGACTCTCTCCTTATGAGTTAATTTTCGAGCTCTGCTTCATAGCTAAGCGTGAGTGAAACGGAGTCGGCAAAACGTAGGGCATGAGGCTTATCAATTCTCACTTGAGCGTATCGTACCCATGGATGATCGATACAAATGCCGAGTACGTCGCTGGTTAACTTTTCTAAAAGCAGAAATCTTCCGGATTCGACATGTTGAATGATCTTCTTGCAGATGTTTTTGTAGTTGAGTGCGTTCTCCACATCATCTGAGAGGCAAAGGTTGTTAGCGGGGTAGTGGATCTCTGCATTGATAACGATGTCTTGCTGCTTAGACTTTTCTTCTTCGTTGAAGCCGATGAAAGTTCTTAGTCTGAGATTTGTAATGGTGATAATGGCGTTGTGATTCATAACAGTGTCCAATCCTTAGAGGGTAAAGTCAGGTACGTGCTTGTTTTAAGAAAAGATCAGTAAAGCTCACGCGATTAAGAGTTCAGTTGTTCCTTTCGCAGCTGTTCCTTTCGCAATTGTTCCTGTTGCAGCCGTTCTTTTTTCAGTCATGTAAACGCTAGGTGAAACTGATATCGAAAGGGATGGGTTCGGTTTTCTGATTTAACTTATCGAAGTTTTCCCAGAGCTGCTGATATGAGATGTCTAGAGTGGGGTGACGTTCTTGCGCAGCAATATCGACTAACGGCCTAAGCACAAATGCATACTCGGTGATTTCGCCTCTAGGCAGCTCTACGCCATCGATAACGCCCACTTGATTACCATAAAGAAGGATGTCGATATCCATCGTCCGTGAAGCATAGGCTTTGGTCTGACGCTTGCGATCGTTCTCTGATTCGATTTGATGTAGAACCTTGACCAGCTCTACGACAGGAAGGGTACATTCGAACCCAACGACTAGGTTAAGGAAATTATCCCCTTTAAAACCGACAGGCTCGCAATCGTAGAATTTAGAAATGTGTAGGGGCGCAAAGCGGTCATGCAATGCTTTGAGAGATTCTGTGACGTGATGTTCGCGGTTAATATTGCTTCCGATGCTGACATAGACGGTGGCCATAGTCTTTCCCTCCTTTTAAACAGCCTATACGTCCGACTTGCTATGAAGATCAGCTATGCATCCTTTTAATGGCAGGAAGACAAAAGAAAAATACGGTTCTGTTACAAGTTTTGCCCGTTTTGAGCCCGACAAAAGGGCACCTGTGAGCTAGAAAGTGCCACGAGTAAAAACTCAGCCGATGAAGGTATTGGACAAAAATGTGTGAGGGAAAAATTGAATATGATCGATCATGAATAACTATAGGTATGGAAAGTCGCTTAACGTAGCGTCCAGTATTGATGGTGCCGATCACTGACAAGTATACGGACCTTCATGACAATATGCTTTTTCACATATTTTAAG
This sequence comes from Vibrio echinoideorum, assembly GCF_024347455.1. Lineage (NCBI taxonomy): Bacteria > Pseudomonadati > Pseudomonadota > Gammaproteobacteria > Vibrionales > Vibrionaceae > Vibrio > Vibrio echinoideorum. The sequence continues at coordinate 2,049,691 of NZ_AP025483.1, read as the reverse complement.
TCATGCTCTCTAATGCCTATCAATAAAAAAGCCCAAACAAAGGATTGGGCTCAATTCAATAATCATTAAACCATTGTCATGGTGGTTATATTCCGATTAATTTCCCCAGATTTGGCTTGCAAACTCTGGATGGTCAATAAACGGATTACGATTCCCTTGGAAATCATGTACCGCCTTGTTTCGGTCGATTTCTTTTTGGCTTACTGGATCTTCAGAATGCCAACGCTTTAGCATGGTAAGTAGCCAAGGTTCAAAAACGGTTGTATTGGTTCCATCCAGAACGGCGTCAGAGCTTGTAGAGTTCCCTTCCCAATTAGCGATTTCATTTTCATAGCGTGTTGCCATGTAGAAATATGCTCTTGCGAAATCACCTTTAAACTCATCAATTGGCTCAAACACCGTACCTGCATAACCAAGAGAGTTCGCTGCACTGCCTAATTTAGAACCATTGCTTGATGTGTATGTTGCACTACGTACCTCACCAAATGGCCAATTACTACGTTTCGAGTTAACGTAGCCGTCAGTGGCAAATAAATGGTGACCGTCAGAGTTCATTGGCTCGACTTTTCCACCAAACCAGCTTTTCGGGAATGAGTGCTCACGGTTGTAGCAATCACCTTCTTTGCTGTATTGACCACATTGATCGGCCACCTTAGTAAATTGGATTGAATCTGAGCCTGAAGGTTTCTCCGAATACATATCGAGAATCGACCCATCAGTGTCATAGTATGCGTCTAGGTCAGCCTCAGACACTAACGTCCAAATAGCGGTGTAACCCTGACTACTATGATTATCAATAATTTGATACAAGGCCGTTTTTAACGCAAAGCCCACTTTGCCTTCAGCGTCTTTGTAATACTCACCTAACACTGGTGGTTCAGTTGGTGGTGTAGTCGTTGAGCCACCAATCGTAAACTCTGTACTCTGACTTGCTTGGAAATCACCACCAGATGCCACAACGGTTCCGTTTACCGACAAACTGTATGAACCACTCCCCACACTGCAGCACATTCCATCTCCATAAGAGTCTGAGACTTCTAGGGTGTAGCTACCATCTGCTAAACACATTTCCACTTCATTGTTGGTGTTACTTTGATAGTCTGAACCAGAATAAAGAGTTTGAGAAACTGAGTTTTTGAGAGACCAACTGGTTTCAGAGCCATAGTTATCCGTCACTAGCGTGAGTGCGGCACTTGTGTCATTGCAGCTTTGTGTTGGTGGAGCCTCCGTAGGCTGAAAGTTATCTAAATACACCACTTCCGAACCATCAAAACCTGCATCATCATAAAATCGTATGCCCACAACGATATCTTTAGTGCTCGTAGCGCTGTACGAGTGAGTCAATGCTTGCCACTGATTTGTTAAACCATTATTCGAGTAGCCTAAATAGCCATCAACAAAAAGGCGAGCTTTCACGTTACCTTCAGTGTGATAAATATCGACAGAGAAATCATAAGTTTTCCCTTGTTCAACACTTATCGTTTGAAGAAAATCGGTATTACTTTGAGTACTTGTATTCACTGTGACTTGTGCAGAGAGACTGCCGTTATTTACAGGGTCGGTAGAGAGTGAAAGTGCAATGCCGGAGTCAATCACACTCCATCCAGATGGTGCGTTTCCTTCCCAGTTTTCGAAACTTCCATTTTGCATTTGCGCATGCGCACTCGCTGAACAAAGTAATGCAACGCCACTTAGTGTTATTATTCTATTTATCATATAACCTTCTGTTTAATCGGATAAAAATTAACTAAGCTTAGAAAGTAATCAAAAGATGAATGGAGATAAACATCACATTTATAAATGTAAGCAACATTACTTTTATTAATATATGTGATGTAAAGCAATGTGATATCGACCTGTCTAATGCTTTCACACGCTAGATTATTGAAAAAAGGTTCATCTCGACTTTCAGGGGAAAGCTGCGATGAACCCAAAATAAGCACTTATCCACAAGTCCTGCCTATAGTAAATGTAACCTCTACTAAAGTTCGATCCAGCCCTTACCTAACCAACTGAAAATTATGCGCACAATTCAGTTTGGTTCTAATTTTTAGTTGAAGACCGTGCAAGCACATATTGCTTTCGATTCAAGGCATGAGGAAGATCAGCTTCTAGCGCCCCATAAACCCAAACAACAGCGTCACACATTTATCTCACGGGAAGCTTGGTCTTAGTTTTTATCAGACCGAAGGCTAAGCTGAATTCAATAGAGGCAATATTGGGCAGGCGAGTTAATTGCTCTGTAGATAGAATTAAGGCCTCGCGTGTGCGAGGCCTTTTTGTTTGTACCGAGCGGGAGTAGAAAAGTCTCTTGAGGTTTAGTTTTCTAAATTGTGCTTAATTATCTGTTCCACCACACCATCCATCGTCTTTGAGCTAATCTCCGGCTTCAAATACAAGGAATGATACTCAACGCCTGTACGGTCTATATAGGCTGCTTGTAAGCCAGCGGATAGCGCACCATGAGTGTCCCAATCATGAGTAGCGACAAGACGAAGGTTTTCGACAGACTCTTGTAAGGTTTCGGCTGCAAATTTATACACGTCTGAATTTGGTTTGAAACTGCCTGTTTCTTCAACAGAAATGATTGTGTCGAAATAGTCTTTTAAGCCCGAGTTCTTGATTTGAGAAGCGATGAGGTCGAGGGATGAGTTGGAAAAAGCGACTGTTTTAAAACCGTTGTTACGCAATTTAAGTAAAGATGCTTTGATATCAGTGTGCGCTGGTAGATTGGCAAAAGAAGTTAACAAGGCATCTTTGCTTTCCGCCGTTAAATCACACTTGTACCGCTGTGCAATAGCGTCGAGCGCTGCATTCGCTAATTCAGAAAAAGTAGACTGTACGTTTGTTGCGATGCAAACCGTTGAAGAGTGCAAAAGCTTTGAGAACCAAAGCGATAGTGCATCCTCGCTGCCAAATACTGCTTTAAATTTAGGCTGTAATGACCCCAAATTTAAAACCGTTTCGTTTATATCAAACAGTATCACTTCTTTTTTCATGCGAAGAACCCAGATTTAATTGAATTTCATGCTTACATAATCCGCTCTGACGATACGGTTTACAACCTCGATTTAAGTAACTTGAGCTTTGCTCTCTAATTTGAAAAGGGGCTGGAATGCGTGAGCGACAACCCTTCAACTCAAATCTGGCGTTGCTTCATAGGTATTAGGCAACGCCAAATCTGAAATGATTTAGCTTATTTAGCGGCTTCGATGGTGCCTTTGAAAGTGCTGTCTAAAAAGTCACTAATCTCTTGTGAGTGGTAAATTGAGATGATCTTTTTATACGTTTCATTATTTTTGTCTTCTTCTCGCGCCGCTACAACCATCACGGCTAAAGGTGCGTCTTTTTTCTCTAAGTAAATGCCTTGTTTCTTAGGATCGAGTCCAGCCGACATTACATAGTTCATGGTGATTGCTGCTGCATCTACATCGTCAAGAGAGCGGGGTAGCTGAGCGGCATCCACTTCAACAAATCGAATGTTCTTCGGGTTGCTAACAATATCGTTTAAAGATGCGTTGAAACCAGCGTTGTCTTTTAATGAAATCAGCCCGGCATCTTCAAGTAGTAACAGTCCACGCCCGCCATTCGTTGGGTCGTTTGGAATCGCGATTCGTGCGTTGTCGGGGATAGAGTCAAGCGAAGTGTACTTGTTAGAGTAAACGCCCATACGCATTAAAATTGAACGTCCGATAGAAACTAACTTGCTATCGTGATTGTCGTTAAAGTTGTCGAGAAATGGCTGATGTTGGTAGCTATTCAGTTGGATGCTTCCATCATCTAATGCTGCGTTAGGGGTGATGTAGTCTGAGAATTCAACTAGCTCAATGTTAATCCCTTGCTTTGCTGCTTCTTTGGCGACTGCCTGTACAACTTGTGCATGTGGGCCAACTGTCGCCCCAATCTTGATTACAGCCTCGTCTTTTTTTCCACATCCTGTTACACCGAATACGAAAGCTAATGCCAACAGGGATGCTGTGATTTTTTTGTAGCTGTTCATGATAACTCCATTTAATTGATCAAAAAGACATTTGGGCGTCTGGATGTCTATATTATCTATTTATAAGATCGGGTCAATAGGTTTGTTAGAAGCAAAGTTAGATTGATATTAATAGGTTAGATTGATATTAAGAGTCAGGTTTAATTCATATCAGAATGTCGACGACCCCAAACCTATCTGTAGGGCAAGCCAATGTAGCGTTGAGAAAACAAAGGCCTCGCACGTATGAGGCCTTTTGGGTTTCGTTGAATAAGGTATAGGGCAGTAACTTGGAACTTAAAGAAAACGGGTTCGGTAATCTTTCCTATTAAGAGAGCTTTTGATTAAAGAACTCAAGCGTACGTGTCCATGCTAACTCCGCTTCTTCTTCAGCATATCGACCTGTTGAATCGTTATGGAAGCCATGATTCACACCGTCATAGATGTAAGCGGTGTAGTCTGCTCCGTTCTCTTTGAGTTCGGTTTCATAGTCTGGCCAAGTCGCGTTCACACGTTTATCGATTCCAGCGAATTGGATGAGCAATGGCCCTTTAACATTCTTTCTTAAATCAGGTGCGGCAGGAGTGCCATAAAAGGGAACGCCCGCATCCAGCTGTTCTGGCATTACCGCCGCCAACATATTCACGATATAGCCACCGAAACAAAATCCTACAGCGCCTAGCTTGCCGTTACTTTTTTCATGAGATTTCAAAAAGTTTGCAGCGGCGATAAAGTCTTCTTCGATTTTCTCTCGTGATAGCGACTTTTGCATTGCTCGGCCTTCATCATCATTTCCTGGATACCCACCAAGCGAATAGAGTGCATCAGGTGCAAACGCAATAAACCCCGCGGCCGCGAGTCGTCTTGCCACATCCTTTACGTATGGATTTAAGCCTCTATTTTCATGAATGACCAAGACAACAGGCGCATTACCCTCTAACTCTTTTGGTACCACCAAGTAGCCATAGCCTTCTCCGTGTCCTTTAGGCGAAGGAAACTTCTCGTAGGTTGCTTTGATGGAAGGATCATTGAAAGAGACTTGCTCTGCCTGCGCATAATTAGGGATCAGTGCTGAAGTTAATGTTGTCATGGTTAAGCCAAGTACAGCTAGCCCGGATAGACGAGCCATAAACTCTCTGCGATCAATCAGACCGTGCGCATATTCGTCGTACCAATCAAATGCTTCTTGAGGGATAGAGCGAGCTGGATCTGATTGAGATTCGGTATTTTGATTCATAACTTTTCCTTGTTGTGAGTTGTTTGACCAATCAACTATAGTGGAAATTTCAACACATTTGAACGATCGCTCAATATCTTTTAAGCTATTTGTTATATCAAAGTACAAAAATTAGATGACAGTCAGATAAAACGATCACTTCGGAATCGATTCCCATGTCTAGGTTTGTTTTACGGAGCGATTCAACACAAGGTTGATGTAAGTGATTAAGTCAGTGAAGTAGGGCGGTTTTGATTATTGGCTTTGAGGAAGTTCTAGCTTTAAATTGGGCAAAGCTTGTTTGTTTTTTTCTTAATATGAATATTTAACTACCACATTTTGTTAACGCTCAACAATGCAATCGCGCCCTTGAGATTTTGCGTCGTAGAGGGCGTTATCCGCTCTTTTAATTAATGAATTCCAGTCATCGTTTATGAGAGCTTGAGTCACTCCAATGCTGACAGTATACCTGCCAGATGAGAGCTCTTGATTGGAGTTGTGTTTTGCGTGGTTCCTTATTCTTTCAGCTATTTGCATTGCTTGAATTTTATTCGCTCTAGGTAACATGACAACAAACTCCTCTCCACCATAGCGAAAGCAGAAATCGCTTGTTCGGCATGTATCTTCAAGAATTTGACCAAAGTGCTTAATCACATCATCTCCCTTGTCATGACCATAGGTATCATTAATTTTTTTGAAATGATCTAGGTCGGCCATCAGTACAGAAATGTCACTCTCTCGGCCTGGTTGAACAAGCTTGGGTATCAGCTCTGCTAGGCCTCTACGGTTATAAAGGCCTGTTTGTTCATCAGTGATCGATGAGCGATAGGTTTGCTTTAATAAACGATCAGTTAAGATCCAAAACACTGAAAATGCGAGGCTAACAATTGTGATTGTCATGATAACGAAAGACAATTTATGAATATCTGATATCAGGTAATAGTTTGAATTCGTTCCTTTGGTATGAGCAAGTACGCCCCTCATTGCCATATAGAGAATGTTGATAAACAGGGTCAGGTTCAACAGGCACTTTGCTTCTCTGTTATCGTGTTTTTCCCCGGAATAGTTTGCACATAGGGCTAAGATACATATCGTCACAACGAGAATACTTCGAGCTTCGATCCTAGAAGTAACAGAAGGCGCAATTAGGGCGCTATAAAGAAAGAAGCTAATGCCAAGGGAGCTAATGATAATTGATATTACGAGAAAAGATCGACTTGCTCCTCGTAACACGGTTATGCCGACGAGTAACAAACCAAAAGCGGTTGCGTATGCACCATTGGAAAGAAAAACGATGGATTCTGAAGATTGAGTAACGCCGAATGAAAGTGGTGTAACACTGGCTCCTAACAGCAAAGCAGCATAAGCAATATAATTCACCCCTAACGTGGTTCCTGCGAGTATATATTTATGTGTTAACAGCATAGCACTCGCAACAGTGGCTGCTAACAAAGAGGTATATATAGCTAAGGTGTGTACATCCATGAAATCACCAACAACGTAAAAATGAACTCTCTCAATTCAGTATTACGCAATTTGTATTATTAATATTTAGTAGTTAATCATTATTAAACCATATGCTGATGCAGATCAATTTATGTTCAGGTGCGCGAGCTAGCACTAGGGCATTTCTGAACTAGAAAGTGTCACGTCAAAATTCAAGCCATCAAGATTCTGGACCCAATAGCGACACACATTTACCTCACTGGCAACTTGGTCTTGGTTTTCACCTGACCGAAAGCGAAGCTGGATTCAATAGAAGCAATATTGGGTAGGCGGGTTAATTGCTTACGGATAAACTGCTCGTAGCTTTTGAGCGACTCACTGACCACATGTAATAGGTAGTCGTGATTACCTGTCATTAAAAAGCACTCTAATACTTCATCAATCACTTCAATGTGCTGCTCAAAGTCTCGCATATTCTCTTCTGTTGGCTTTTCAAGTTTCACCAACACAAACACATTCACAGGTAGGCCGCATGCTTCTTGGTCGACACTGGCGTGATAGCCTCGAATAATCCCTTGTTTCTCCAATGACCGAACTCGACGCAAACAAGGAGAGGGCGATAGCGACACGCGATCGGCCAACTCTTGATTAGTGAGCCGTGCGTTGCTTTGCAATTCAGCCAGTATTTTCTTGTCGATCTCGTCCATTGGCATATTCCATCAATATTGAATTTAGTTTGGCAATATTATTGCTCAAAGTGTATGTCTTACTTCGCAAATAGCAATTTTTAACATCAGCACAAAACTAAAATTAAAGGAGGAACAACAAGCATGGAATGACTTAGGCACTATGAATACTTCAACTCAACTTAGCCCGCTGCGTAAAACGACCAAACACGAACAAGCAGAAGCTCTTGCCATTGAGCAGGCAAAGCATTTTGGTATCGACCCAAACAGTGATTACGGCGTCACGCTGATTGAACTGGCGACGACACTGTACCAAGCCAATACCAAGACTCACGATCTTTGGGCATTGACGGTTGATGGACTTTCAGAACTCGACAAGAGTGACCGAATCGCTTGGTTTAACGCCAAACGTTTCTTGTCATTCCAGATCGCTAAGATCCTCGACAACCTGCAAAACCCAATGCGTGCTACTTACCAATCTATTGCCACCAATAATGGCAATTTTGCGTCTAAAGGTGCGTATCCTATCTTCGATAATGTCGCTGCTATTTTCTCTGCCAGCCCCGTAATTACGCGCACTGCAACGTATTTGTTTGCGTGTACAGAATGGATTGAAGATGCGTTCAACGGTAAAGAGCCGCTGCACGATATTTACTCTCGACTGCTTAATCCAACATCGATTTCACTGGCTAATCACATGGTTGATATTGAGGCAGGTTCTAGAGCCAACGAGTACCTCGCATGGAACTTTAACTCGGGGATGGCGGCCATTGATGGGTTGTTGAGCCATTTACTTGGCCATGAAGACATAGTCTTGGCTTCACGTAATATCTATGGCGGTTCTTACCAGCTGTTGGAAGATTGGTTTGGCAAGCCTTCGAATCTGAATGTCGCGGTAGAGTGGGTGGATGGTTACTCCGGTGATGAGTTTGCGACGCGCCTTGATGAGGTTGCTCATAAATACGCAGATCGCCTCGCTGCGGGTAAAAAAATCTACGTTTACCTAGAGTCACCATGTAACCCACATGGATACGTGTTGGATGTTGCTAGCATCAGTAAAGCTGGTCACTCTCGCGGTTGGGATGTGATTGTTGACTCAACAGTGGGGACTCCATTGCTGCATCCAGTACTAAAACGCGACGATGTGGCGGAAAGACCCGATTATGTCATTCACTCTTACACCAAAGAACTGGCGGGTTCTGGCACCACAACCGCTGGAGTTGTGATTGGCCGCAACGAGACCATGTTTATTCCAAAAGGAGATCAGGTCACTTTTACCAAGTCCAACGGCGATGAGGTCACCATTCCATGGAACGAAACGCTGTTTTGGAATGTGTACTACATTAAAGGCGCATTCCTAGACGCAGATAAAGCGTTTGAAGTGCTTAATGGCATGAAAACGTATGAGATGCGAGTGGTGCAAAAAACGATTAATACACTGACTCTGGCGAAGATCTTTGATGCTCACCCAGACATCAATGTGTCGTGTCCAGCTTTGCCAGACAGCGATAACTATGAACACTGCCAGAACAACATGTACTTGGGGCTACCAGCGGCTCTTTTTACTATCGATATGGAAGGTAACGGTAATCGTGCGCCAATCAATCGTGATGGCTTTAAACAGTTCTTCGATATGCTTGAGCCCGCTATTGGCATGCAAGTGAGCCTAGGGCAAACCAACACGGTGGCACTGTGTCCGGCACTGACCACGCACTCTGAACTCAGCGATGAAGCGCTTAATGAAGCAGGCATCAAACCGACCACAATGCGCATCTCTATCGGCTTAGAAGATCCTCGAATGTTCATCGCTCATATTGTCGAGGCCGCTAAATTGTCGATTGACCGCAAACACGCAGACTTCTCATCGAGTTTCCCGAGTGGTGACAGTATCGATGAAATCTATATGCAAACCTATATGGATGTGCACCAGAGGTTTGTGAAGAGCTTGCCGAAGTTCAGTCAACTTAGTCAGTAAGTTGGGTCAGTAAGCTAAGCTGGCAATAAAGGTTAGCAAGAAAAGTCAGTGAAGTAGGGTAACTTTAACCGTTAGAGTGCAGTTATAATCACTAGATAGAAAAACTAAGGCCGCGCGCGAGGCTTTAGTTTTAGAAAGCTCTCACTGTGTAGCTTCATCGAGTGCTATTCAATTGGTGCTTGGAAAGCGACTCTGTTGATGACTTATTACTGGGCTAATACTGAATACCAAAGAGCAAGAGCTCTAGAAAATGAATGATTTTCGTAAAAAGTAAAATTATTCGATTAAGATAGCGTTTAAGATCACCATTAAGATCACCATTAAGATCATATGGTTATGGTTTTTTTGGGTATTATCATTCTACGTATTTTCAACATGAATGAATTATGAACGCTACTTTCATCCGCGATTAATACCACCTCCTGCATAGTACACCCATCAAAACAAACTATGATTCCTTAGAGGTTCTTATGAAAAACGTACTTATTGCTACTACACTGGTTCTGGCTTCAGGCTTAGCAACAGCAAACACTTTACCAGCAACGGGCGGATTTAATGGCCCGACGGCTAGCGCTCCTGTTACGGTTGCTCAAGTCCTAGAAGCAAGAGATGATACCCAAGTTCAGGTGACGGGTAACATTGTGCACTCTTTGGGAGATGACGAGTACAAGTTTACTGATGGCAAAAACACAATTGTGATCGAAGTAGAGGATGAAGCTTGGGCTGGTTTGACGATTGCTCCAAATGACAAGATAACGATTGTTGGCAACGTTGAAAAAGATAGTTGGGAAGAGGCAACAATTGAAGTTGATAGAATTGCGATTGGTAGCTAAATCGAGTGAATGCAGTAGTAACTGTAGCAATAACTTAAACCTCAAAGGAGCTCATTGTGGCTCCTTTAAAGTTTTAGAACTATGACAAATAGAGAACATGTATTTACTTTGTGTTATTGCTCATAACTCATAGCTAAGTGCCATACCCGTCCAACATTAATTCAGTAAACAGTCTCCGTCTCTAATAAAGCTAGATTCTTAGGTAATAGACTGAATTTCGGCTGTACCAACCCATTTTTGTGTTTGGGACCAAATATAGCGGTGACTCATTCTGGGGAAAACGGTGAGAACAGGAGCTAACTCACTGACGCAAAAAGTGTCTGCTCCATTGGTTGTCAGCATGAAATGGCTCATGTTGAGATTACTCGGCAGAGAGACTCAAAAAACTGTCGTTAGAGAACGTTGTAACTCTCTCTGCTCACTCGTTTACTATTTAGGCTGGTGGCCAGTCTTCTTCGCAAGTTCTTGCATAGCCTCGGCAAACGTTGTTGTCCCGCCTTTAGCTTTAACCTGTACCACCTTATACCCCAGATTTTCCAGCGCTTGGCGCTCTGTTAAAACAGCTTTATCATCTGGCTGACTGCCCTGTACTGGCTGATGAATGTAACACCCTTCGAGTTGACCATCTTCGACCAGTTGGTGGTGTTTTAGTGCATTGATATCAAAATTCATAGTAAGTCTTTTCGTTTAAAATGGAGAGTCTCTGTGGCAAGGCCGCGAGTATTTATAATTTGATTGTTTGTACAATACGGCATTTTAACCATAAGAATCTAGTGTAAATACAGTAATCCAAAGGAATGTAGCTAGGTACGGTTTACTTCTTCAACCTCTTATTGATAGTAGGAAAGAGGCAAAGATAAATTACGAAACACCTCGTTTCGTAATCCAGTGGAAAGCTGACGCCCAATGCTACTTTGTTTCAGTTTCTATGATTTCATTCATTAAACGATCGATTTGAAAGACAACTTGTATACTTGCGTCTTCCATCGCTTTAACTGATTTAATTGTCCCTTCAATGTTACCAGATGCTGCCTGATTCATTGCTTTACGACCGTTGTCATGCACCTCTTTATGAGGATCCTCAAGCAATTGATAACTTCTCAAGTGGTTGTAAGCTTTGCCATCACCGCGATAATACCACTGACCTAAACGACACTCTGAGTGAGTATTGATCGTTTCACTAAAGGCACCGCTTCGTAGTAAACGATAGGTGTTATTTTTCCAAATGGCGTGATCGAGCTTCACCGAATCTAAGAAAGCGCGAGTAGAAGCAATATGAATAACTTGCTTCATGTTTTCAGACTTCACAACGACTTCATTAACAATAGAACTAATTTGTGCAGAAGATGCTGAAACTTCTTCAGCACAAACTTGGTTTTCATCGATAGAGGTTTTAATCGCATTTACTTGAGTCAACACTTGTTTCACCAATGAATCAATTTTTTCACTGGCTTCGCTGGCTTTACCTGCAAGGGTTCTTACTTCATCGGCGACGACAGCAAACCCACGTCCTGCTTCACCTGCGCGTGCAGCCTCGATAGCAGCATTTAATGCCAATAAGTTGGTTTGGTCAGAAATTTCTTGAATGGTAGATACAAGGTTAGAAATAGCACCGGCAGTGTGATCCAATATATTCACAGATTCAATACTTTGAGATGCTTGAGTGCCGATATTAACCGCTCGGTTATCTAGACGTACTAATGCTTGATGCGTCTGCTTAAACATATCATCCAATTGCTGAAGTTCTAGGTTCTCATGAGCGATAGATTTAGCACTTTCAACCATCTCTTTTTGAATGGTTTTGAGCATATCTCCACCTTTCAAACAATTAGACATCATTTCATCACTGTGGTGCTGTTCTTGCTGTGCTGACTGAACAATATGTTGAGAATTTTGGAACTGACTTTCGAGGGCGTTTACATCAGCTTCATACTTCTTTTTTAGGTCGGCTAGTTCCTGCTTGAGTACTTCATTTTCTAATTTAATTCTTTTTATTCCAAACATAAAATACCTATATATAACTCAATGAGTTATTGGTTAAGCTAATAACTGGTGTGGATTGATAACGTATTGGGCTTCACGATAATTATTATCGACAGGATTGTAACAAAATATTATAGGCATGTTACCTTCATTGAGTATTTGGAGTAATTAAACATTTGAACTGATAAAATTGTTATTTAAATTCCTATGTTATAACTATGAACTACTTTGTCCTCGTACCTTGTTAAATAACTTTTATCGAGGATAAGGCAGCTCGAGTGAATTAGAATAAATGTGAGTTCACCGAAGTTGTACATGGAGTTAATTTTTCAGGCCTGACTCGTTTTTATATTCGGAGGAATTATTGGAAACCAGATATACAAGACGCTTCTTTCAGGCTTCATGGATTGAAAAAAGAGTTGAGCACAATATTTGAAAATGAACTTCTTTCGAAAGCGTAGGGCTAAAATTCTGGGTGGTTGGCACAAAATGGTACTCTTGTTGATCGTATGAAGGAAACTGAATACCGATCGTGATAAGTGCAAGGCAAGTGCAGCTTCAGTTCAGCGGTCCCTCTACAGTTAATCTAAAGAGACCGTTAAAGTTCATTTGAGGGGAGTTAGAGGGGGAGGTTAGTACCGTTGTTGAGCTTGAATACGTGTATTGGTCATCATTGCGATGAGACTTGCAATCCTTTTGCGCATCTCACGTCTATCAATAATCATGTCTAATGCGCCATGCTCTAATAGGAACTCGCTCTGCTGAAAATCTTCAGGTAACTTTTCTCGTACTGTTTGCTCAATTACACGACGTCCGGCAAAACCAATTCTCGCTTTGGGTTCACCGATATTGATATCACCTAACATCGCAATACTTGCCGATACACCGCCAAAAGTTTGATCGGTCAATACGGAGATATAAGGGAGCTTTGCATCTGATAGTCGCATTAAAGCAGCACTTGTTTTTGCCATTTGCATTAAAGCCATGAGCGATTCTTGCATGCGCGCTCCACCACAAGCCGAAAAGCATACTAATCCACAGTTAGCCACGATTGCTGCATCAACAGCGTCAACAAAGCGAGCGCCCACAACGGCCCCCATTGAGCCTGCCATAAAAGAAAATTCGAAAGCGCACGCTACAACAGGTAATCCTAAAAGCTCTCCCTTCAAGGCCACTAACGCATCCTTTTCTCCTGTGTTCTTTTGAGCAAGAGCCAGGCGTTCGGTGTAGCGTTTCTTATCCTTAAATTTTAGTAAGTCTTTCGGTTCATGTTCACTGCCAATCTCAGTTCGCTCGCCATTATCTAAAAAATTTTCTAAGCGACAGCGTGCGGACATCCTCATGTGGTGGTCGCATTTTGGACACACCTCCAGATTTTCTTTAAGGGCTATGCTGTACAGAATCTGGTCGCAAGAGGGGCATTTTGTCCATACTCCTTCAGGAATATTCGCTCTACGTGTACTGATTACCTTTTTGTTATCTAATAGCTTTTCTAACCAACTCATTGGAAACCTTATCCAGTTCACTTTTTAATGATGAGTATTGTATAAGCCTGTTTCTGGTAATAAAGTGTCTAATATGGGCTTTATGATCCAATCTGGTGGGATTATTGGAATGAGTGGGATTGATGGGAATGCTTGAGAAGATTGATCAACAATGGCTAAAAAGCTTTCATTGCGTTTATGAGAACAATAGCTTTAAAAGAGCCGCAGAGTTTCTGTGTTTACCGACATCAAACGTCAGTCGCCACATCGCTTTGTTGGAAGAGCAACTAGACGTTCGATTATTCGATAGAACGACTCGCCGAATTGCTTCGACAAAAGCAGGGGATCACCTATATCTGCGAACTCAGCCATTGTTGGACAAACTCAATGATGCGCTCGAGGAGGTAACACAGCACTCTCGTGAGGTGATGGGGCAGCTCAACGTACTCATGCCAGATTCACCGGAATTAGCCCAAGCCGTCGTTTCCTTTTGTGCCCTGCATCCTTCCATTTCATTATGTTGCGATACGAGCATCAGCCCTAAAGAGGATTTTGTGGATGGTTTTGACGTTATTCTAAGTTTTCACCGAGGAAAGCTAGAAGACAATAATTGGATCGCGAAAGAGATTAAACGCTGGCCTAGCGCTGTCGTGGCGTCCCCCAAACTCCTGCAAACAACCTCTAAACCTTTTCAGATTACGGATTTGAAACACGTCCCGTGCATTAACAGTTTTACTGCTTTAAATGGAACACCTTGGATATTCAAAAACGCGACAGGTGAGCTTTTAACTCAAAGGGTTCAATCTGCGTTTAAGGTAAACAGCGGGCAGATTGCGAAGGCTGGTGCATTGGCTGGATTGGGTTTCGCGATACTCCCTGTTGAATTATGTCGTTATGAGATAAAGACAGGTGCACTGGAGATTATAGAGCTTGAATATCAACCTGAAGACCTAGTCTTATACGCTTTTTATGCATCAAGAAAGCACATAGCGAAAAAGGTTCCGGCTTTCATTGAGCATTTACAGGAGCAAGGAAAGTAATTTGGGTTGGTGCGTGAGGTTCCACTGTCAATTTCCTCCTAGGATCCCCTTGATTCCGTCTTCTAACGTTTCAATACATCCCTATCTGAGCTATTCGCTCAACCATTGAGCGAAATCGGTACAAGTTATCAACCTTTCCAAATATGGAATTCACACTTCTTTTATTGGTCCTATTTTCCATTTGTGAATGGTTATAACCTAGTTTTCGTAGAAAAGAGAATCGAATAAGCCGTGAGCGCGGCGCTTCATAACGAATGAAAACTAGGCACAAGCATGAACGAAAATTTTTATAGATACGCTATTTACACTGTTTTTTCAGCGGCAGCATTGTTCTCCGCTTTTTTAGTCACCTCAGATAATGTTTCCCCTTTTACCACTCAAGCGACTTTGTATCGTAACGTAGCGACCATTGCGCCAGAAGTGTCCGGTGTGATTACCGATGTCATGGTTAGTAATGGCGAGTTGGTTGAAAAAGGTCAGCCATTATTTGCTATCGATACCAGCAGTTACCAATTGAAAGTGGCACAAGCGAAAGCCGAACTACATCAAGCCCGTGATTCTGATTCAGCGAAATGGCAGCAGTTAGCAGCAGCGAAACAAACACAAAGCCAACGAGGATTTGAATATCACAACGCGAAACAGAAACTCGCACGTAACCAAAAGCTACGTAACAAAGGGCTCGCGACTGAGCAAGATCTTGATGACGCAACCACCAATACACAAGTTGCGAGTAGTGCGGTTGAAGCTGCGAACGCAGAAGTGAAACGTATTGAGGTTGAGTTATCTACCCAAGACCGCACAGCGGCAATTGAATTAGCAGAAGCAAAACTTGCCAGTGCGGAACTGGATTTAGGCCACACTCAAGTCGTCGCGCAAACAGAAGGTGTCGTGACCAACTTACAATTGCAATCGGGCAGTTATATCACTCAAGGTACTTCATCATTGCTGCTGGTGGACGAAGCTCATGCGTGGATCAGTGCGGACTTCAATGAGAAAGGCATTGATAAGCTCACTAATGGCCGCGAAGTTTTAGTCTCTTTTGATGCGCTACCGGGCAAAGTCTTTACTGGTGAAGTGAGTAGCCAAGAGCGTGCGATTTACGACACCAATAATGCCAACGGCAAGCTCTCTAACGTGACCAATGATACGCGTTGGATCCGTGAGCAACAGAAAGTACGTACCCGCATTGCTGTTAACGAACTGGATCCTTCGATGATCTCAGGTTCACGAGCGAGTGTGATTGTTGAAAGCGGCAATCCAATAATGCACGTCATTGGCTCTGCTTGGATCCACTTGGTTTCAATATTTCGCTACATCTACTAGTAGGAGATGACTATGTGGACATTCGAAAACACCGCTCAGGGTCATTCTCAACGTAATGAAGCGCTGCGTGTCGCACTTACTGTGACGATTTGTATGGTGTTGGGAAAGCTACTAAACCTAAACTCTCCCGTTTATCTGGCATTGTATCCAACCATCATCATGACCAAGAACAAAGATTACTCTTGGCTTGGCTTGATCCGTACCTTGTCACCCACTTTATTGGCAGCAAGTACAGCGTTGGTGGTGACCGAGGTGTTTTCACAGCATCCGTTTGTGGTGTGGACAATTAGCCTGTTCTTCTTCGACTTTATGCGTCGTCGAGCCACTACGCCGGCGAAGAAAGGTCAAATGTTGATGCCAACCTTCAACTGGATTTTGATTGTGGTGTTTGCCCAGCACACCACCATGGATATGCCGATGCGTATTCATGAAATTTTGGTATCCATGTTGATTACCATGGTAGTAGCAAAAACCATGGTGGCTCTTCTCCCTGTTGAGCAAGAAAGAAAGCCTCCTGTATTTAAAGAACAGCCCGTCACATTTGAGAGCAGAGCAATTTCACTCGCGTTGATTGGTCTTGGTTTAGCATTCTTGATGATTGTCGACATCATCTCTGCAACGTTCTGCATGGTGCCAGTGATTACTGCCGCAACCCAAACCACACACAAAAGCTTTATCGACGTGGTTGACCGCCGTTTTCAAACTCAAGTAGGTGGCTGTGCATTAGCCGTGGTGTTCACCTTGTTGATGGCAGGGCATCAGTCTACATTCGGTTACTACACCATAGTGTTGGGCTTGCTTGCCTTTATGATCACCGCATCAATGACCAAAGCGAAAGGTCCAGCTAGAGACGTTCATGCCGATGCGTTATTAGCGACCATGCTGCCGATTCAGTTGTACATGACCAGTAGCAATTTGGGGTTGGAAAGTACCTTCCTACGCGCTTGGGAGCTGACTGTAACTTTGTTTGTGCTGTGGGCTTTGTGTCATTTTGTTCGTAAGCCTAATGGTGAAGAGCCGGTACTCGTTCGCTAATAATCAAATCCGGCCAACCGATTATGGTTTGATTTGATTGCACCTTTCATAAAATTAAAAAATGCTTTCACTCTGGCTGAATCTTCTAAATCTTTATGAGTCATCATCCATAGGTCTGTATTTTGGTGCCTAGCTTATTCGTTTTCAAACTTTCCGTTTTCAAGATTACGCCGAACTAAATCGTGCATTTGCTTAATTGTCATCAGCGCCAACCAGATGATTTCTTCTACTGAGCGTTGACCCGTTGTGGAAGTTGGGTGATCGGTATCGGTTTTATTGGTTAGTGCGGGCAGTTCATAGACGCGATTATCACGAATGGTATTGATTAACGCGTTCATCGCATCATGAATTAAGTGTTCGACTTGTTGAGAGCCTTGGTATTGCGTGCCTTTTCTGACTAACGGAATCAGCAAGCAGAGGTAATGGCTTAATAATCGATAATGACTCAGCATATCTTCATAATAGTGAGGATCGGCTCGAGTATGTTTTGGCTCTTGCTGCATCTCGTTGTAAATCAGCTCAAGGTCGCTTTCTGCCGTGAGCATCGCAGCACGTTGCTTGGTTAAGGCCATGTGGTCACGTTGTTCGGTGTCGATTTGCAATTGTTCATAGCAATACACAAACAAGCTTTTTGAGCGATTCAATGCTGTTAACGCTTGATTGTGGATCTCTTTACCTCGCCATTGCGGCCATAACAAACCATAACCGAGTAGCACAATGGCGCCACCGACGATGTTGTCGATCAAACGTGGTGCTGCGAAATTGAGCCCTTGGTGCGCCATGGTTTGATAAATCAAAATCAGTAGCGCGGTAATACAACCAATGGCTAGCGAGTAATTGCGCATGATATTAAGCATCGCGACGGGCAAGAGGATGACCATTAGCGTATACATCGCGGTCGTTGGTACGCCAATATGAATTAAGAAAGTCGCAAAGAGTACGCCAAGCGCCGTACCCAAACAACGTTGCCAAGTTTTACTGCGTGTTGCCAAGAAGCTTGGCTGAATCACCATTAACATCGAAATCAGAACCCAATCAGGGCGAATCAATTCAAAGTATTCCGCAATCCCAGCACCAAGTGCGAACATTAAACCGACACGAGTAACATGACGCCAAATCGGATTGCCTCGGTTTGGCAAACGAAAAGACAATTCGAACGGCTGCACTTCAAAAGAACGTTCATAAGCGGGTTCATTAAGCTCAATACGACGGGAAATGTGCTTTACTGCGTAGGCCCAATAACGAAAGCGGGGCTGGTCTTCAAGCTTTACCGATTCAATCAAGTCATTGGCTTCTTGCTCTAATGAGCTTAAGTGCTCCGTCTCTTGGTTCGTATTGTGCAAAAGCTGTTTGGTTTTGTGTCTTAGCCTTTGCTGACAATGTTGGCTCCAAACCAATAACAAGTCTCTCTTTGGCTTACTTGACTGAAATTGGCTTAATAGGTCTGGATTTGTTGTGTGGCTGCTGAGTATCACTTCAAACGTATCAAGAGCGAGGAACAAGGCTTGTCGGAGCGAGTCAGCATCTTCGTGCTTAGAGCGAAAGGATTCGGATTGAAGTGCCTGTTGGAACAACTCGATGATCTGATATTTTATGCGTCTTTTGGGCGCTTCATTTTCGCCTCCTAACAAGAAGGCTTGGCGATATTGGATGTAGTCTGCCAACGTTTCGTAAATCGCAGAAAGACACACGCGCAGCGCATAATGTTTCCACAGGGCAAACCAAAGCCAACTAAACAGTGCAAAAGTAAGGGGCCCAAGTACCAGCATTGGGTACAAGCTTAGCGTTGTGTTGGAATTATGGAGTGATAGGGTGACGACAGCAATTAGGAGGCTAGACATGCCAAGTCGCGCCCAAAATGGACCATTGACCGCAGCACTGGCAAGCAAGGCACCCATTGCGCCATAGGTTAACCATAAAGGCAGCCCGCTGATCAGCAGAGCGTAACTGGTGGCCAAAGTGATTCCCCAAGCGGTTGCGGTAATCGCAAAACGTGCCCACCGCCTAGGGCCTGCGGCATCAAGTCCACTAATTAAAGCCGCTGGCATGGTCATGAGAGCGGTCATGGCAATATTGATGTGATTCGACAGTAAACCTAAGCCGAGAAACAGCACAATGGCACTGGTGGCGCGAAGCCCTAGGTTAATAGAAGGGGAGTACCAGATTTTACGCAGAATGGCAGGAGAAAACGTCATAGACCCTCTTAACTTGCTGTGTCTCATTCAGTGTAACGTCAAACCTCTACATTGTGCTGGTTTCAATCACAGATTGATAAACTGAAGCGCTGAAAACCTCTTTTATAGGCATAGCTCGTGATAGCTTGGCTTATTGGAAAGTGAGTCTAGGTTTAACGTTGCCAGTGTGTCTTTGAACGGGGAGTTTTGTAATGCGGTAGAGAGGGTGTTTACTTCTCCTTCCGAGAGCAAACTCGCGTGTCTGAACAGAACGTAATCTAACGCAACGTGTAGGTACAACGTTGAGAAATCAGGTTGAAGTAAATCATGAGTGTTATTCAGTTGTTCGATAAGTGATTGAACGCTTCTTCGAATACCTTCCTTTCCTCTAACTGTCAGCACATTTTGTGCAGCGTCAAAACGGCTCAATGCAGCGCAGCGAAATGCCACTTCCATAAGAGTCTTGCTCGTCCCCAATAACGACATGCGTTTAGCATCATTAGCCTTGGTTAATATGAGTGTTTTAGTTGGGTAAGCCTGTAATAAGAACTCACAGATCATTGAGCTCTCGGTGAGTGCAATACCATCACGGGTTTCTAGTACCGGAATGGTACTAAATGGATTGATTGTGACTAATGCTTGGGGTGTCTGCCATGGATCGACCCATTCAAGTTCAAGTGGTGCATTACACAGGTAGGCAGTGGCCAACACCGCTCGTGAGAATGGTGAGGTATCATTTAAATACAGTTTCATGAGCGATTCCTTTGCTAAGAACTTGTTTGAGCAATGTTTAATGTTTTCTGCCCAGTTGATGTAAATACAATGCAGACAATCGATAGAATGAGTGAACTTGAGCTGATCATAAATAGGACGTTATAGCTGCTTAATTGTGGGGCGTAATGAGCCATCACAAAGCCAACCACGCCTTGCGAGATAGCAAAAGCCATTGTCATGGCTCCCCAAGATTTCGTATGAAGTTGCGTGCCAACGAGTTCTAAGGTGTAAGTTGATACGAGTGTGACGATACCTGGAGTGAACATACCTACGAGTAAGGACGAAACAAAAAGCGCAACGTCACTGGTGCTTAATAGGGGCAGTGCAACGCCAATTGCTTTGCAAAAAAACGCAGCTAATAACGCTTTTTTGAGCCCGATCTTATCACCTAATACACCGGTCACTATTGGCCCAATTGCGGCACCGATGCCAAATACGGCCCAATAAAAGCCGCCGCTTGCAAAACTCATCCCTAGCTCACGAACAATATAGTCGACCCAAAAAAGAGTATGAGGTAAGTAACCAATGGCGCTAAAGGTATAGGCTAAAAGTACAAGTCGAATACTGACACGTTTACGCTTAGATAAGTCTCTAAACGAAGCTGGGCTCATCGTACAATGACTCTGCTTAACCTCAATACTCCATGTGTTCCATGTAAGGACGGTCGCTAGAAAAGCGATGGCTCCCATAGCTAACCATGCGCTTTCCACACTTTGATAGATAAGCAGAGGTATGATCGTTCCTGAGATCATGGCACCAAGCCCGATCCCTGAGAATACGACGCCACTGACTCTTGCCTTCATCTCTTGCGGGTGAAGGCTCGCGATCAGGGGGGGTGCGAGCACCATAAGAATGGCTCCCGATATTCCTGCAATGGTTCTCAGTGTTAAAAACCATTCAAAAGGGGCAGACTTTAAGGCACAACCAAGATAACTAAAGCTGCTCAATAAAAGAGCGGCGCGTATGAGTGTGCCTGTTGAATAATATCGCTGTAAAAAGCTTGAAACAGGAGCCCCAAAGATATAACCAATCAGCGTTGCAGCCCCAAGCGTTGAGGCATCTTCACTTGAGAACCATCCGCTCTGTATGAGCACTGGCATCAAGGCTATGTAGGCAAATCGGCCAATACCATTGCCGACTAATGTTGCCGCAAGCCCTGCGAAGGTAGCGCGGTTTAAGAGTTTTATTTGCTGCATGTCGCGCCTGATGTTTGCGTTTGTAACATTACGCTAACATTTTAACCTGAGTGCCCTCAAATGAGTTTTTACTCTAATGTGTGGAGTTTGATGATGATTGATATTCTCTGTAAATGTCAGATTGGTCATTTACATTGGGGTTCATTCTTTTGAACTCAGTTCAATGTCAAAGATACACAGCTTGATAGTCGATTGAGTTAGTCGACAAACGAATTCGACTTATTCCAATCTTCTCGCTGCGATTGTATTTATTGATCGAGTGGTCAAAGCCGTAGGCTGTTGAAGGTGCCATGTATTGGGTTACGCCTTGTTGTGTCTCCGTTATCCCGTTATGGCCGTGGCCGCAAATAACCTCACGCACGTGATACTTGCTAAGCACGTTCATCACATCGGCCTCGTTTTCTAGACGGATGGCTTTCATCCACGGTGCACCGACTGGAATGACAGGGTGGTGAACAACCACGATAGGGTCATTGGCTTTTCTTAACTGTTGTTTTAGCTTTGTCATTCCACGGTTATCAATGCGCCCTGAACCGAGTGGGTGACGCGTATCCAACGGCTTGAAGCTAGAGTCCAGAAATACAAACTTTCGTTCATTGATCATTGCTTTATCTGTGACGAAAATCGTCGAACCTTTTAGCTCTGTGCGCATTAAGCAAGAGTCGTCATGGTTGCCCGCAATCGCGTAAATAGATTGTTCGTTAATGTGTTCTCTAATGAACCCTTCTAATCGAACGTAGTCTCCCGGTTTTGGGTTACAACAAATATCACCGGTCAGAAAAATGGTCTTGCATGCTGTGTCTTTGCTGACGTATTCCAGGGCTCTCCGCAGGTTCTCATAGCTGGATTCATCTGAAAGATGACAATCACTGATTTGGTAAATGGTGTTCATTGTTGTTGTCCGGTTGTGCCATACGCATTATCAAAGGTGATAGAAAAATGCCTGCCAAATTGGCAGGCATTTATTGATGCTAATTTGCTTTAGGTGCTTTAGAAGCTTCGTGTTGCTCAACCATAAACGCAATGGCTTCATCGCTTAAACAAGACTTACTGACATATTGGCGCTGTTTACCAATATGAAGGATAAAGCCTAAATCGGTCTGTTGCAGTTGGGATATGTCAGTCCAAGCGATAGTATTGGTGTTTTTAGCGTTTTTATAACTCACACCGTTAACGTCACCTTGAAAGACCACTTTGCTGCCAGCACCTGAGCTAATTTTTTGTCGCCATATCCACCAGGTTCTCTTGCAGTACACACTGAACGCTTCAATCACACTCAAAACAATAAAGAACCAGCCAACGTAACCGTTAGGTAGTAGTTCAAACTCTAATAAAACCACACCAAAAATAAGAAACAGTATTCCTTTTAAATAGGCTTTTGGAAATTGAGTTGGAAGGCTAGTTTGATCATAACACTCTGTGAAAAACGTCTTGTCGAGGATGTACTCTGTGGTGAAACCGGGATCTTTAGACATGTCTGGCTACTTTAATGTTTTCTGTGAATGAGATTTCTATAAAGGGGCTGCTGCGCTGCAATCTCGTAATTCCAGTATTGTATCGCTTGTCGGTACTTTTCTTTAACGGTTTTGATGCTCTTTTGTAAATCAATAATACCGACGGGGCGTATTCACTTTATAGCCGATGGGATTCTAACTCTGAATAATCAGTGTATTTCTTAGCTCTAATTAATGGCGGTTTGATTTTCTTGAGACAGCAAAGTAACTGGATGCCCCTTTGTATATCTCTTTGGCTTCCGTTATCTGGAAATCACCTTCTATTAATAAATTGTCTAAATCAAAGCTTTTGTATTGCTTGATCGTGATGGGGATGATTCCGATCTTCGAAAGTATTCTAACCAGATGAATCTGCATGCTAACCAATAAAGACTTTCTTCCCCCTAGACAAGGTGTGCTCGAAATCAATAGCCCATTAGGCTTTAGTAGCTCGTGTATCCGTTGAACGACATGATGGGGGTTATCAACAGTGTGTAACATGTTGAAAGCGAAGATCACATCAAATGACTCGTTTTCGTATTCGTTGTCAAAGATAGTAGCTTGGGAAAAATGGACATTTTCTATGTTGTTATTAGCGGCTTTATTTTTTGCTGCTTCGACCATCTCTGCTGATATATCAATGGCATGAATTTCCTTAACATGGCTCGCTAACTCGCATGATTTTGTGCCTGTTCCACATCCATAATCCAGTACCACATTGCTAACATTGAGGTGCTTTTTGGCATCTTCTCTTGTCATGTTATGTATGTATTCAAAGCGAGCCTCAGACTTGTCATAACCTTTTGACGCCTTATTCCAGAAGTTTTCAGTCTTGTTCATTACCTACCACCTTTCAGTTTTGTTAAACCATACATCTGTTGCCTGAGTTGGATCTTGATGAGTTGAAATTCACAAATTAACTACATTCTATCGATGCTATTATGGATTGATAGAGGCGAAAATGCATAAAAGGTATTCATATGCGAATAGATTGGAAGGCGGTAGATTTTGATTGGAATCATGCGAGAGCTTTTCTTGCAACAGCTGAGTTGGGTTCTTTGTCAGCGGCAGCGAAGGCTTTAAATAGCTCTCAGCCAACGTTGAGTCGGCAAGTCAATGCATTAGAGAAGCAACTTAAAGTTGCTCTATTTGAGCGTGTAGGTAAAGGGCTTGAGTTAACGCCAAGTGGTGTCGAATTGGCTGAGTGTGTAAAGAGTATGGGGAATGCTGCAGCCCATTTATCCCTAGCAGCTTCTGGGAAGTCAGAGTTATTAGAAGGTTCGGTTTGCATCAGTGCATCAGAGAGTATGGCGGTTTATGAGTTGCCTGCGATCATATCGAAGTTGAGGCGTGTTGAACCCAAAATTACGATTGAATTGGTCGCATCTAACGTGAGCAGTGATTTGAAACGCAGGGAGGCCGATATTGCTATCCGATCTTACAGGCCTGAGCAGTTAGACCTAATCGCTAAGAAGATCCGAAATGATCATTTCTACCTTTATGCGACAAGCTCCTATCTTGATTCAATCGATAATCCGCAAGCTTTGTCTGATTTTAATCACGCTGCTTTTATCGGCCCATCTGATTATCAAGACATTATTTCGATGTTAAATCGGCGCGGTTTAAGGCTTACCACTGAGAGCTTTCCAGTTACGACAAGCAATCACACAGTCTATTGGGAGTTAGTCAAACAAGGCGTTGGTATTGGTTTTTTTCAAGAAAGCTTGGTTCAACCTGCAGATGGTGTAGAGAAAGTGCTGCCGGAATTGGGGGCTGTCTCAACGGAGCTTTGGCTTGTGACTCATCGTGAACTTAGAACCAATCGGAGAATCCAATATGTCTTTAAATTTTTGAGTAAAGAATTATCAAAATAGTATTGATAAGAAGAAGTAAGGAGCTTAATTAACCTTGAAGCTCCTGTTGTTGAACCTCTATCATTGAAGCAACCATACAAGTTCACTAGCCCTCATAAAGCAACTAGGTGAGGAAGTGGAAGGCGTTCGTTAACCTGCTCTTCATTATGTTCTATTTGCCTTAACGCCTGTTATAAATTATCTAATTTAACTAAACACAGGGTAGCCATAAAATACGAATCAAACGGCTAGAGGGGATAGAAGATGATTGGATCAGTGCACAATGATGAGCTCGATAGATACATTGAAGAATTAGACTTAAACCTTACGAAGGATGAGGTTCGTGATCTTGGCTGGCAACAAAGCAGGGCAATGCCAGAAAATGAAAAGATTGCATTAGGGCGGGGTTCTTTTTTCTTTCTTCGGGTTATGTGCGTCTGCTTGTTTGGCTCTTCTGGTGTATATCTCTTGAAAATAAACAGAACAATGACGACGTACAATCAGCATGGAACGTTCAATTGGTTCGAAGTTGATGGTTCAACGTACATCCTGTTCAAGGTAGGCAGTCACAGCGTTCTATTAAACTAGCATTATGAAGATGTCACAAAACAAAAACGTGAAATATACAGGGTGTTAGACATCGCTCTCTGTTCTATTAATAGCAATGTCTAGTAGCCAGTAAGCGTATCTTGGGAAAGAGGAGAGATATAAGGATCTATTGGCTCAATGCGATAATCGTTTAGAGCCCAATGATGACAAAAAAGCCCACATTTCTGTGGGCAAAATAATTTAAGCTTTTGGTGTCCATGTTTGTTCGTAAACACGCATTAAGTTACCGCCGAATAGTTTAGCAAGATCTTCATTTGAGTAACCCATTTCCCATAAAGTATCGACAACACCTGCAATGTGTTTTGACAGCTCTGCACAGCCTGTCGCGCCTTTGTTGAATGCTTCCACCATGTAGCCGTTATCAGCGTACTTGTCAGCATTAGCAACGGCAAAAGGTACCACTTTCGCTGTTGTCATCATGTCATCAGTTGCGATGCCGACGTGGTCAATACCTGCTACTTTTACCGCACCATCAATCATCTCTGCAAATTGTTGTGGCGAGATGTCTTCAGGCCAAACGCCGTCCATCATGAATTCTGTCGCAGTAACTGCAACTACACCGCCCATTTCGGCAACAGTCTCCGCTTGCTGATCAGAAATTAATCGGTAGCACGCAGATAAACGGTAATCGGGGTGGTCCTTTTGTAGGTTTTTCTCTGCCATACGCTGCTTCGTTTCAGTCAGTGTTTCATGAGGCTTACAGCCGTAAGTTGATGCAACTGGCGAATGCGAATAGATAACCGGCACACCTTTATGGTGCTTCTGCATGTAGTCGGTAATATCTTCGGTTGTGTAGTGAGACGTATGAGAGAGATCAACCGTGATACCGTGTTTCACCATTTCATCGATCACTTCTTTACCAAACTCGGTTAGGCCTGATTTATCGCCGTTTATCATAGAGATAACACCAGAACCTGTAAGCTCTGTCTCGTTGTAGGTGAGTTGCATTGTTTTGATGCCGTGTTGAGCCATGACTGCAACATTTGAAGCATCACCTTCCAAAGGCATAGTTGTTTGGCTTGCCCACATTATCGCGTATTCACCGTTATCATGAGCTAGTTGGAAGTCTTCAACGCTCTCAACATAACGAATAGGTGTCTTCGCAGACGCTGATGCTTTTGTCCACTTCGCATGTTCAGATTTAAATGCCAACATATTTGGTGTGTGAGGTGCAGCAATCGTTACTGATGCACCTGTTATGCCACGCTCATGAGCAAGGTCGATATAGCGAGCAACATCAGAATCTTCAGTGAAGCCAACAGCGCTAGGAGAGGCATAAAAGTCTAACACAAGGGTTTCTTGTGCGAACTTCTGCGCTTCTGGTGAAGCAAATTCATGCCAATCTAATGTTTCAATAGATGCGCTTACACCAGTTGATAGTGATGCGATTATTGCGGCTAGGATTAATTTTTTCATGATGTAACCTCTACATTAGTTAGCGAGTTAAGTGCGCTGTTGATGTAGGAGATAATAAAGGAACCCAGCGTTGAAAATGTGCATTTCGCGACATGGCTGTGTTATTCTTGTTAATCGGATTACGGATAGATAAAACTATGGTTTTGCGATTGCGAGGTCTCTTGCTATTGATTGCGGCGATTGCTTTTATAGGTAACTAACAGGTTCCCGAACAGCATAACCACGCCACCAATGATGAGCGCGGGCGTTAATGGCTCGTCATACAGCAGAATGCCGACAACGGCGATAGCTGGTAGGCGGAAGAAATCGAGTATCATCACCAACGTGACTTCGGCGTTCTTCATGGCTTTGGTCAAACAATAGTGAGCGGAGAGTGCCGAAAGGGCGACGACCAATAACCAAACCGATTCTAACGCTGATGGCGTTTTGCATGTTTGCCAAGAGAGAACCAAGTCTATGGGCAGTTGAATTAAGCACATGTAGAACAGGATCGTCAGCGGAGCCTCTGTACTGGCTAACGATTTAGTCGAGGTATGCGCTACGGAGTAACAAAATGCAGCGCACAGCACGATAATCGCCCCAACACTTATGACGTCTTGTGTGGGTTGAACAATGATAACAACGCCCAACAACCCTAATGCGATAGCCGTCATTTTCTTTAGTGTGAGGCTTTCCCCCAGAAAGAGACTTGCCAATAGTGCCGTCCATAGTGGAACGGTGAACTCAAGCGCAAACACTTCCGACAAAGGAAGTAGCCCAATTCCAACAAACCAGCCAAATTGCCCACCAAAGTGAAAGACATTACGCAGGCTATGCAAGGGGAGTCGGTTCGTAGAAAACAGCTCCTTTTGCTTAGACGCGAAGATCAAAAATGACACGACGCATAAACCAATGACACTTCGAACAAGTAACACTTGATAAGTACTGATGTTGCCACTGAGCTCTCGCGCACCAACGGCCATCAAACTGAATGATATCAGTGTGCCAACCACCCAAAGAATTGTTGATGAGATAGTGATTTTCCTCGTGTGCGTGTCAGATTTTCATACTTAGTGATTGTTCAGAGTTTAACCGCTGTATTCAATTGATATCCGATGTTTTATTAGATTTTGCCTATTCATCGTTAGGATCTCTACAAACAGTAAATCTAATTTTTCACATTACAGTTATTGGCATATGCCAATAATGAGGAGTATGCTGAACGCCTGATCACCAATAACAGGGAGTTACCATGTTATACGCAGTACCTTGTCTTAATCTTCATGTCGGCAACCATTTTGCTCGTTCACCACAGATAGCGATTGTGGATGACCAACGACAAATAAAGCAGATGGTTCCTTTGGTTGAGTCCGACTCGTCTTGCAATAAAAAGAAGCAATGGATTTCAGTCCTCCGTTCTTACGACGTGCAGGCTGTCGTTGTCCGTCACATAGGAAAGAGGATGCTGGCGCACTTGTTCAATAACAATATTAGAGTGTTGGCAACAACAAGGAAGGTGGAAATCGGAGCTTTGGATTTTGATAATCTGCAAGAAGTGACCGATTTAGATTATGGTCGAGAGCCTCGCAACGTTTGTCACAGTAAAAAAGGACACAGTCAGAGAGGTTGCAATAATAAAGGATGCGGTGAGGAAGGGCGCAAGAAAGGCGCCGCGATTTTTACGTCACAACCGAATCAACTAGGCGTTATACGAGGGTGTCGTAAATGACATTCCTACTAACACTATTAGGCTTCATTGGAATCGTTACGTTGATGGCGATCGGTGTGATTTTCTCACGCCAACCAATTAAAGGCAGTTGTGGAGGGTTGGCGCAGATAGATATTGAGCGTGAATGTAATTGCAAAGACGTATGTGAAGGGCATAGCCGAAAGCTATATCAAATCTCTGAACCATCAAGTTAAGGCTCTTTAGGGGTCTCTCGACAAGCAACGTTAAAGCTTCGAACTATGAGCCTTGAATCACTAACGCGTGGCCGTTGACGATGCACTTGGCGACCTTGGTTCGTGCACGTTTAATGATGTTGCCGAACGTTTGGCGAGACACCTGCATTTGTTCAGCGGCTTCAAGTTGGCTCAGTCCTTCTTGATCAGCCAATCGCAGTGCTTCCAATTCTTCTAATAGCAATTCTTCTTTATGAAGCTCGTCCATAGGAACGCCATTAGGCTTAAAACAAGAGTAAGCCGCTCGGGTGCATAACTGGCGATGTTTTTTTGGTCGAGCCATATACAATCTCTAAGTATTAAAGGTTAAAAGGTAAGTATGAAGGTTTTCATTCCTCACAACCATCGGCGTTGCCAAGTGTGCAGCCAAGGCTTCTTTTCAGACAGCCTGATTTGTTTTGAAGCCGTTAGTGAGCACGAGGCTTTAGCTAAATATAAAACCAGGGCCAAGATTGTACCAACAGATAAAGCTGAGGGCTACGATGGCATCATGCAGGGTGGCATTGTCACCGCGTTACACGACAGCGCGATGCTGCATTGCTTGTTCCAAAATAACATCACTGCCATGACGGTCAGCTTAACGTCTCGTTTCCATCATCCAATTTCGATTGGTCAAGAACTGGAAGTTCGCGCACGATGGGTCAAAAGCAGACGAAATATCTATTTCTTAGAAAGCCAAATTACGCAGTGCGGAAAGTTGTGTTCATCGGCACAAAGCCAGTTCATGTCATCTCACTAGTTATCGATCCGAGATTTCCTATGCCGTTAGTTTGTTACGCCCATTCTTTTGCACAATAAATAGAGGTTTTCTATAGTTAAGGTAATAACTATTAAAGCTAGGGCAGTACTGAATTTATCATAAACTTTCTTCACTTCTGATCGCGCTGATGTGTGTCATTAGTCGAGCCTTCGTATTCAATTCATTGCTGTCTTCTTCCGGAGGGCTGCTGATGCACAAATTCTTCAAATTGACACTCCGATACAGTGTCACTTCAATCGTTTCTCTTTTTCTATTCTTCAGTGCTTTTGCTTCTTCTTCTCCCCTTAAAGTCGGTGTATACCCTTGTCCGCCTTTTGTAATTAGTTCTATGGAAGGTGAATGGAATGGCCTGAGTATCGAGCTTTGGGAGCAGATAGCGAAGGAAATGGAGGTTGAGTTTACGATAGAGACTCATCGCTTGGATGACTTACTCAATTCCATTGAAACAGAGCAAATCGACATCGGTGTATCCTGCATTTCAATCACTCCAGAACGTGAGTTGTTCGCTGACTTTTCCCACTCCTTTTACGAAACTCATCTCGCGATCGCCGTTAAGAAGCAAGGTTATCTTCACTCCCTACATTCCATATTCTTAAACCCCGCCTTATGGATAATCATTGGTGTCATCATCTTTATCTCCGGCTTAATAGGTGCGTTTTTTTACCTATTGGGACACGGAGAAAATGAAAAACTCTACTCGATGAAAAGCAGAACGGGTCGTTGGTTAGAAAGCTTCATACTGGGATTGCTGTTCATCACTCGAGGTCCATTCAATTACTTTGAGTTTAAGAGCTTAACTGGGCGAATTGCCACGGTGTTCATCGCCAGTATTACTGCCGTATTAGCCAGCAAGCTCACGCTTAGTCAAGGCTCTTCGCAGATTAAAGGCATCAATGATCTTGCGAACGTGGACGTTGGGGCAAAAGTCGCAACGACGTCTTCTTTAATACTCACCAGTTTTGGTATTCGACACAAGAGTTATATCGATATGCCAAGACTGTTAGCGGCTTTAGAGGAAGGCGAAGTGGAAGCGATTGTTGCGGATGATGTGGTTCTCAAATATATGATTGGTAATGGCAGAATAAGCGGGCAATTTGAAGATCTGGAAGTGTTGCCTTACCAATTAGAAAAGCAAAATTATGGCTTTATCATTACGGAAAACAACGCGTACGAAGAAGAGATAAACCGTGCATTATTGAAGATTCGTGAGTCGCGAAAGTGGCGTAAAATCTTGGTCGACTATTTTGCGGACCAATAATCAACAACAGCGGAATACTACAAAGCTTTCTGGGTTCTTACTGCTACATTTCTGAACTAGAGGCTTTGTTCTTTTTGAAATATTTAACTGCTGTCCAGACGGCATAAGCCGCAACACCAACAATCAATGCTGAGCGAATTAGGATAGGTGCATCGTGTTCCAGTTGACTAGCATGCGGAACAATACTGGCAAACAATCGACTGGTGAAAAACAGCCCCATTACTAACATAACAATCTTATTCATGTGACCTGCCATTCAATTAGATGCGTTACCAGAACAAGGGATCGGTTAATCACACTCTCGTGAGGTTAAAGTTTGTTCTGTTCGAAATTAAAGAATGCGCTTCTCAAACGCGCCCGTCAACGCGATATCCGCCTAAAACCAGTAAGCTAAAGTTTCGTTTTTGGAAGTGGTTCTTTTCATTAATGGAGATATACGCAAAGGATTGAATGTGTGAGGAACAGTTGAACTTATTACGATGAATTTCAATTTCGCCAATTATTATTCTGATTTATGATCGCATGCAATCTAGGGGGGACAAATGTCCTCCTATTTGTTTCTGAAGGCGCAATAAGATAAGTGCTACTAAAAAACAAATAATAAAGGACACTTTTATGGACCTATTCGCCCTACTTGATATCAATAATACCTTAGTCAACATCCCAATAGGGGATGGTTATGCCATGAGCTGGATTGAAGCTTTTGGCACTGTATTTGGCCTGTTGTGTATTTGGTTTGCAAGCCAAGAAAAAACCATTTCTACACTCAATTACCTACAACATTGCCTACGACTTATTGGTTCAAAGTCAGACAAATACCGTGTTAGGCGGTTTCGATAAAGTGAATCAAGAAGCGGAACGATTTGGTACATCGAGCAGGGTATACCGAAGAGCGGTTAAGGACTTACTCGCTAAAGGTTTTATCAAGAAAGGGCAACAAGGGTTGGAGATTATCGATCAGCAGGCACTTCAAGCGTTTATTGACTCGTACGAGTGAGAGTAAGCAGGTGATTCCGCTGAGTTCGGAGGGTGATTTGATCCCTAGTGATGAGGATAACAGGAAGACGTGATACTTAAAGGCCCGCGATTGCGAGGCCAAATGTTCTATTCAACAGAATTAAATCAGCTAACCTTTGCTAGTTGAATTGTTGGTACGTCAGAACCATGAGTGTGCTGACTCATTACGTTATGTAGATCTTGTTCATACTGATCTAACCAGGCATAACGTTCACGATATAATTTTCGTTTTTGGCGTTTAAGAGTCTCAAGGTCTTTCCTTGTAGGCTGGATCGGCAGCGTATAAAAACACTTATCGTGTTGTTGTCCGTCGTGCTCTTCCCATAAGCAATTGTATTTAAGGCTTATCGCTTTCCCTTTTTTACCGTAGCGTAATGAGTTCGAAACATGCCCAGATTCGTTGACCGCATAAATGTGATTGATACCTAAGCTGGTGGCCATTAATCGCAGCGTTTCTACCATGAATGATTTAGGTCTCAAACCATAGAATGCCTTTGTAAACGTGCGGCTAAATCCATTGTCATTTGCTCCACCTTGTACGCCACCAATGTAGATATCATTATTAAATACAGTGAATGATATGGTGTACATTTTGTTCAGCATAGAGTCAGTGAGGGAAAGGGTCAATTCGCCTTCTTTTCTGGCGTTTCTCTCAAAGCTCAAGTTCAGAAAATAGGCTTGTTCATCAATCTCTAGCTCTAAAAGGTTAAGTCTTTCGTTATATATTTGATGGCGAGCTGTTGTAGTGAACTTATCTTCGAACCAATCATAATGCTTTGATAATATGTCGATTTTCTCTTTCTTACTAAAGTCAGTACATAAATAAGGTGTGACAAACTTAGATAGGAAGTTCGGTTGTTTTTTAAATAAGAGCTTTCTTTCGATAGAGCTGAAGTTCTCATTCATTTTTCTAGTGTCTGAATAATAAAATAACGCTCGAACTGCAAACTTAACTATCGCCTTGTATTTGCCCTTATTTTTATGGACATTTGCGTCAATTCCCATACGAACTACATTCATAATCACCTCAACAAAGAAGCAGTGCCCGAACACATCAGCGTGCGAACCACTTCATTTACTCTCATAAACATCAATGCCGATGATGATAATGAAAAGTGCAATTTAGGTATGTATGGGTATGTATGACAATGTAATTGAGTCAGTTACTTAGCGTTCAGATAGTGTCCAGCTTTCCAATCATGTTGAACGCGGT
The DNA here is from genome assembly GCF_024347455.1 of Vibrio echinoideorum. NCBI lineage: Bacteria > Pseudomonadati > Pseudomonadota > Gammaproteobacteria > Vibrionales > Vibrionaceae > Vibrio > Vibrio echinoideorum. Next base: position 2,016,987 of record NZ_AP025483.1, on the reverse strand, counting down.
TTAATCAATGTAGGGTTCTTAACCATGTGATTGTAGTGTCACAATTGTCTTGGGGGAGGAGCTCAAATCACGGATAGATGTGGGGAATCAGGGAGGGCTGGTTCTTAAACAAACAATGCCACTACAAGGCTGCAGTGGCATTAGAAGGAGAATAAACTATAACTCTAACAGTTTGGCCAATTCACGTTGTTCGAGAAGCTCTTCAATACGTTGACGAGTCTTCGGCGTTTCGGCTTGTACTTTGGTTGACTTGCCTGCTTTTTTACTGCGGCTAGCTTTAACTTTTTCTTTAGTTATAGACATCGTAATCTTCCTTGGATTCTGCTTTGAGTTGGTATTGACTCTAAGCGTTACATGACTCTTTTAATGCTTTACCTGCTTTAAATGCAGGCGTTTTTGATGCTGAAATTTGAATCTCTTCTCCTGTTCGTGGGTTACGACCAGTACGAGCAGCACGAGAATTAACTTTGAAGCTACCGAAACCAAGGATGGCAACATCATCACCCTTAGCCAATGTGTTTGAGATACCTTCAACAAGTGCGTTTAACGCTGAACCTGCTTGATCTTTTGATATGTCTGCTGAAGTTGCGATGTGTTCAACCAACTGAGATTTATTCATATTCTATATTCCTTATTGAGTACGGCTGGCGCTTATCTTTAAGGCCAAGCTTATTCTATCTTAGCAATAAGGGCTGAAATAGTGTTAACACCTAGGCAGGGTATTGTAAAGTAATCAACAAGATTGAGCGTTAAATCATCTTTCAGTATAACCGAATGCAGTTCTTTAGCTATTGGTAATTTAAATGCTCGCTATCAAGCTGGCATGAGAAAGGTGAACGCGAACCTTTCATTTGATTGATAAAGCCAATCATAAGTGAGCGTATTACTGGTCGGTTAAATGAGAGAATAGAAACAAAAAGCCTAGCGATAGAGCTAGGCTTTGATGGTGAGGTGTAAATATTGTGGGGTGTTAAATGTAGTGAAGTATAGAATTAAAGCGACTTAGTGACGCAGTAATTGACTAAAGCGGAGGTTGAAGGCTGCAGAGTCATCAGGGTCTAACATGATTCGAACAATATTGATGCCTTTAGGGGCTTTCAATGCTTCAAAGATGTTTGCCATATCTTTTTCTGTGTGGGCAACATAGCTATGAACGTCTTTGCCTTCGGTGCCTCCTAATGCTTCGCCAAGTTTTTCATATTTCCAAACCGCAATGTCATTATACGAGCGCTGTTTGCCTGGGTTAATCGCTCGTTCTGCACCATAACCAGAATTATCGAGAAGAAAAATAACAGCGTCCTTTTTATGGTGAATCAATGTAGCAAGATCTTGAGCGCTCATGGTAAACGCACCTTCACCTTGGATGGTAATAGATCGGCGATTGAGTTGTTCATTCGCAAAGTTTGCGCCTACGAACATACCGAACCCGGCGCCAAGTGACCCCCAGTTTCCACAACCGTGCATAATAATATCTGCAGGGAATTCAGCTTGTGTACTATTGATAAAGCCACCAGTATCGCCATACAACATATCACCTTCTTCTAGGTAATTTGAAAATTGAATGAACAGTCGATCAATAGTTAAGTCATTGTTTGTTGGTACAAAAGCGTCGCGTTGTTCAAATGCAAATTTTCTTCTTGGTTGTAATATCAATTGACCAGCTTCGATATCTTTAATCGCCCCCAATAATGTTGGCAAAAAATCACGTAAGTACACTTGGTCAAAGCGACGACCGTTGATTTCTACATAATCTTGACGGATCCAGATAGCATCTTGTTTTTTACCGAGTTGGGTGGAGAACACTCCAGTATCGAACTCGTTTAATGTGACCCCTAATGCAATAGCAACATCAGCACCGTCGACCATTTCTTTTGTATAGTCTTCGCTGACTTCACCCATATAAATACCAACATTGTTGTCATGTGCCTCAAAATCACCCATTTTGCAGGTAAATGTTGTTGCTACAGCCGCATTTAGTTGATTAACCAGTTCGATACCTTGAGGAACGAGTGCTTCACGTTGAAGTAGATGGCCTGTCACGACGCTACGGGTGCGTGAACGGTGCAATAGAATAACGGTTTCTTGCAATGCGGCTTCAAGGTTTGATATCGAAGACTGATCTAACATTAAGTCTAATGGTTTTGTTGGTGCATCGACATCCATTGTTTGCATGTCGTATGGGACTTCCAAATATACTGGCTTTTTAGTTTGCATGGCTTTACGTAGCATCTGGTCAACGTAGTAGGGTGCGGTATCAATGCTCTCAACTCGTTGGCTCACACAAGTAATATGTTTGAACATATCAACGTTGGTATCAAACTTATTACCAATAGCGTGATGATAAAGTCGTTCGGTTGGTGTTTTCAATACGCTAATGGCTGGTGCTCCGGCCAATACTAGAATCGGCGTATCGTCGGCATAAGCGCTGGCTAAACCATTGGCGCAGCTAAGTGAACCAACACCAAATGTGACCGCCATTGCCCCAAATCCATTTTGCTTGGCGTAACCATCAGCTGCGTAAGTTCCGTTAAGTTCGTTGCAAGGCATAATGTGTTGCACGCCATGGTCGCCATCAAGGATTTCGTCAAATAATGGAAGTACGTAATCACCGGGGATGCCGAAAATGTGGTTCGTATTTAGTTCTTTTAGGCGCATTAAGATGTAGGTTGATAGTGATACTTTTTTCATGGTGTTACCTCATTGAATTTTATTGTCAGCGGTTGCTGTGTTTGGATGAGGTAATATTAAAAGGATCATAAAAATCGATATAGACGACTTTTTGAGTTCGGCAATCTCATTTTTGGAAACCGTCCATTATGCTTTCGACAACAGCCCGCTGAGCTGCGGTCTGCAGATTTTTATCTCTATATAACAAGCTGAATCTAACCGGGCTGATGGTGTAGTCATCAAATATTTCAATTACCTTGTCAGCAGCGGCAATATCTTCATGGATATAGGTTGGAATGACCGCATAACCAAGAGAATCTAGTACGGCAACGACGACCATTTCCATATCCATAACAGTGAGGCGGCAATCGATTTTGAGTCGAAACTGTTCTTCGGTAGAGCGACGTAACACGGTTAGAGTAGGGTGAGAGAATGTACCAATGTAGGGCGTTTTATTGAATTCACCATTGGCGATTTCTGATTGATAAGAAGTCTGAAATTCGTGGCTTGCAACGAAGATTAACGGGACATCTATCAACTTTCTGGCGATGAGGTTTGTCTCGGGCAGTTCGCCGCTTGCAACAGCGATATCTACATCTTCGGTGAGTTCGGTTGAGCTATGGGAGTTTTTAAGTTCGATCGAGAGATCTGGGTTCTGTTTGAGTAAGTCTTTGAGGTATGGGTACATAAACTTAAGGTAGAACTGCTTAGTAGCAGATATCACCACTTTACCATGCAACTTTCCAGAGTCTTCATGTAACGCATCCAATGAATGAACAAAAGCTTCTAGGTGTTTATTGAGTGCTTGGAAGTATTTCTCCCCTTGGTTAGATAGAGTTAGCTTATTCTTACTCCGAATAAAAAGCTGGACTCCCAAGCCTTGTTCAAGCCCTACAATTCGTCGACTTACAGTAGAAAGTGGCAGTTTTACTCGCTCACTGGCTTTTTTCATACTGCCGTATTTTGCGACCTGACAAAATACATAATAGTCGTCTATTTGATTCTTCATGTTTTACCGCTCTAAATTCGCCCCTTTCTTAAAGAGTAACACATGAAAATACATGCACATTCGGTATTTAAATTGCAGTTGGTAATGTGTGTGGGAAACGGGGTAGTTAAGCGACATCCAACAAAAAAGCCCAGCGGATGTGCTGAGCTTTGGTGTGTTTCTATTTTAGGACGAGACACTAAGGTAGTTCGGTAAGAGCTACTTAGTAATAAAGATTTTCTCGGTTTCTAGTGACGTCATAGCGCGAACTTGGCGCCAAATGTAATAGAAAATGCCTAACATCATCAGCATGCTTGGGATAGCAATGGCTGGGTAGCTGTAAAGTGTCAGCTTACCAAGTTCTTCATTAAAGGCTGCAGTGCCGGCAGGGCTTGTGACAATCCAAGTTGCAAGAAAGTAGTTCATCGCAGAAGAAAAGGCGAAAGTACTCGCGAACATGTAGTTTGATGTCATGAGGCAACGGTCAAACTTTGCTTGGTTACCGAACTGTCTTAAACGCTCTTCAATTAGAGAGATGTTTAACAGTGCTGGCGTAAAGATAACTTTTTGGATGAACGGGTAGCGAGTGAAAGTAGAACCAAGAACCGCTAGACCAATCAGGCCGGGGATTAATGCTTCTTTTAATGCTAACCAACGCGTGTCTAATTCGAAGAAGCCAATGCCACCTGTTAATAACACACTCACAAAACCAAGTGCCGCGATGAAGTTAAATTTCTTGTTGCGGATTAGCTCCATACCACCGTAAGCGATAGGGAAAGCCAATGCGACAAGTAGCGCTAAACCCGTTCCTAAATGCTCTTCTCCACTGAACTTCATTAAGATGAATGACGGAAGAAATACGTTAAAAACGATTTCGAAAAGAGGGTTCGATTTTTTGTTTTCTGTGTTACTCATAATTTCTAAATACATTATGTTATGGATTTATTCTCAGGGATTGTTGTTTACCTCGCCTAAGATGTAAAGCCCTAAGGCACCATGCTGTGTAACGACATGTGACATTTACCTCGTTACAGACCGCTTAATGCCTTGAATTGAATAAAATAAACCCGTTAGGCTCTGCGTTTTTTAAAGGAATGCCAACCAGCACTTAGAATCGTTTTAATGACCACACTAAGCGCACTTAATTTGGGGTCGGCATTTTTCCCAGCGGCAATGCGCCACATTTGATGCTCGTACCAAACCAGTCCAACCATCGCCATTTTATCTAATGTCGGCTTACCTGTCGTTGGCACAGTTAATGGCATTCCGTGGTTTGGATCGTCTATCAGTTTATTGGGGAAGTCAGGGTCAACCGCCATGGTTCGTGCAATTCCAATAAAGTCAGTCGCGGAAGTTTGCAATGCTTCGTTCATTGCTGGTGCCGTTCGAAAGCCACCAGTGACCACCAAAGGTGTATCTACTAGCTTTCTTACCTTAACCATGTAATCCATAAAATAGGCTTCACGCTTTAACGTGCTTGCCTTTACAGGTTCGTTTTTATTCTTAGAACCCATCATCGAGGGGCTTTCATATGTGCCACCAGATATTTCAATCAAGTCGATGCCGTTGTTACTGAGCGTTTGTACAACTTGCATCGACTCTTCTTCGGTGAAACCGCCTTTCATGAAGTCAGCGCTATTGAGCTTAATCCCCACGGGAAAATCGTTACCCACTTCTTTGCGGATCGCACGGTAAACTTCGAGTACGAATCGAAGTCGGTTCTCCAATGAACCACCCCATTTATCGTTACGTTGGTTGTGTCTTGATGACAAGAATTGACTCACTAGGTAACCATGAGCGCCGTGAATTTGCACGCCAGTAAATCCCGTTTGCTTTGCTAGCTTAGCACTATGGGCAAACTTGTTAATCACGTCGTGGATCTCAGGATCAGTGAGCGCGCGAGGCGTGTTAAAGCCTTTCTCTAACCCGCGCTCTAAAGAGATTGCTGAAGGTGCGACTGGCTGATCACAAAGGAACTTAGGGATCTGTTTGCCTGGGTGGTTTAGCTGCATCCATATCTGTGAGCCGTTTTGTTTTCCGGCATTTGCCCAATGGCGAAAGATGCTGAGGTCACTTTTCTCGTCCAAAACAACGTTATTCGGCTCTCCAAGCGCATTTCTATCAACCATCACGTTACCTGTCATGGATAAACCGATGCCACCTTCAGCCCAACGTTGATATAGGGTTGTTAAGCCAGTTTTAGGGTTATGTTGCTTGTCGCCAAGTTGTTCACTCATCGCTGATTTGAAGAGGCGATTCTTGATGACTTGACCGTTGGAAAGAGTGAACGGCTTGCTGAGGTTGCTCGAATTCATGCGCTATTGGCTACTATCTTTTTATATGATGGCTTTAGTATGTCTTATTTTTTCGACTGTTCCGAGCAATCTGACTCATGTTTGGTTTATATGTGTTCAGTTTTGAACTTTATAGACATTGAGAATAACTGAATGTTTCCCCCTCAAGTGCCAACCACAAAAATAAGTGAGTGTGGCTTTAGGGGGATCTAAGAGGGCGGGTGTGAAAAAACTATCTGTCGAAGAGAAGATTGAAGCTTAGTGGGATCTTATCTGAAATGGCTAACCCACCAACGGTTGCTGAAAGCTTGTTTAGGTTATCTGTCGATATTCCAAAATCAGCGCCATTTACAATAATGGTTGAAGCTGAATTGACCATCACAAAGCCGTCCGCAGGAACCACCAAAACAGGGAAATTAATCTTCTTGGTCACGCCATGTAAGGTGACTTCGGCTTCGATAGTCGTGTTTTTCGGATCGCCAGAAAGTATGGAGGGATCAATTTTCCCGGATACCTTTACTTCAGGGAAAGTGATTGATTCAAAGTAGAGTTCATTGAGTCGCTGGTCACGAATCGCAACTCCGGTGCTTAGACTTTTTAAATCCAACATTATAGAAAACTGGCCATCTTCTGTGAGCCCTCCTGATAACGCTTTGATGGACGCAGGCTCAACAACAAACTGTTTCTTAATGGTTGCGAAGGTGATATTCGACAACTTTGAATCTAACGTGTAGCCGCTTTCCGCGAAAGATTGCGCAGAGATAACGGCACAAAAGAGACCGAGCGTAGGGATTAGTTTTTTCATAGTTTGGTCACCACATTGATGAATTTACAGGTCTAACGTTATAAACCGGTTCACTTTCTGAATATCTTTTGGGAAAGAAAGATAAATAAAAGCTTAGCCTAGCATGCAACAAATTACCCTAGGTAAGGGAGTACGTCGCCATATTATTGGAACCATGATCGGCTAGTTGTCCGGATTGTGTTTGTTATGTTATAACATAACTATAGATCGCTCTTACATTTAAATATTGATGATAAAAGTAAGAGGGAGGCGATAAGAATACGTAAGGAGATCACGTAATGAATGCCGTTTTAACCGAATCTTTGGCAACGAGTATCAGCCAGTCATCGAGTGCGAGTTTGATCGAAAACATTAAGGAACAGGCAAGCCAGAACCTATGTTTTAGCGCTTCAGAAGAGCCGACAGTATTATCCGATATATACAAAACTGGAATCAACATTGCGATTTGGCAGCGTAATTTTGATGAAGAACTAACGGATGAAATCAACGAGTTTATCGCTTTGAATCCCAAATTTAGTAAGTCTATTAGCCTTTCACCCGACAACGCTTTTGAGAAATTGGAGTTTGCGACGGATGGAACGGCTTCAAAGGCGCTATTAGACAATATGGCGGAGCTGGTGGATATGTTCTGTTGTTTGTTCGAGCTTGAAGAAGTCGGGCTACGCTTAGCGGTTTTGAATCAAGCAATGTGTCCACGTTTTCACTTTGATCAAGTGCCTTGCCGCTTAGTGACTACCTATCACGGCACAGCAACTCAATGGCTACCAAACTATTCGGTCGACCGCTCTAAGCTAGGTCGTGGAAGTAATGGACAACCAGATTCGGCTTCAGGGCTGTACAGTCACGAGCCTGATATTAAGCAACTCTCGAGTGGCGATGTTGCACTGTTAAAGGGTGAGCGCTGGAGCGGAAACGAGAACTCTGGCCTTGTCCATCGCTCACCAGTGGCTTCACCTGACGATACGCGGCTCTTGCTGACGTTGGATTTTGGTTAATCGAGCTATATACGCGAGACCATTTTCTGCAGTAAACGACGGATCTCTTTTTGTTCGTCTGGTTCTAATACACTTAAGTATTGTTGATTGACTTGGACAGGGATCGGCAAGAGATCTTCTTGGATCGCACGTCCGTTATCGGTTAGGTAAATATTGAAAGAGCGACGGCTGTTTGGGTCAAGCCGTCGTTCAATCAAACCAAGACGTTCGAGTTTGTCTAAGGTACGAGTCGTGGTCGAATTTTCTACTTTGGATTTTTGAGCAATCGCTCGTTGAGTCACCCCTTCTTTTTCCCATAAACACATCAATGTTGGCCAAAGAGCAATGGTTAATCCATGTTTTTTGAGTTCTGAATCAAATGTCTTTGCTGCATCGTTTGCGATTACATGGATCAACCAACGAGCGGTTTGCTGTTTATTAAGCACTTCATTCATTGATTCGTTCCTACGCTCCAGATTAAATCGGTTTAATTTACGCCAATGCAACCAGAATAACGGTAAACATTGCAGCTAAAGCAAGTACAAACAACGCACGCCATTGCGATACAAACGCTACGCTTCCATTAAATTGGATTTGTGTTTGAAAGCCTGTGATCATCGCCCAAGTTAATGGTTTTGAACGTAATTTATAGAAAAGAACGGCAAAGACGTGTACACCAACCAGAGTAGGAAGAACTTTTATCATGGCAAGGTGAACGTTTTCTAATACCGAAAACACGGAGTCATTCAACCAAACATTTGCATAGGGCAAGTGGTCAAGAAATCCAGCTAAGGCTAAACCTGAGACACACTGAAGAACTAAAGCCAGTAGCAGTGTTACAACCATCCAACCACCTGCAGGGTTATGACCCGGCTTTGTTTTTTCTTTGCCTTGTAGATAGTGAATAACCGATCTTGGTGAACGTAGAAATTGTCTGAATCGGCTTGTTTCACTGCCAACCCAACCCCAAATCAATCTCCAAATGATCAATGTCATGAGTGCCAACCCCAGTTGAATATGGGGTCCATTACCAGAAATACCCGATGCCATTAAACCTATAAAAAGCGCGGCTTGAGCCCAGTGATATAGGCGAGTTGATAGATCCCAAATTTTCATAGCTTCATTCTCTTTGTTGTTTGTTTACGTAACATCTGTTCGATTTGCATTAATTTACACAACAATAGTTGCAACCGCAACTATTGTTGTGTGAATTGAATTCATCAAAGCAAGACAAAACACCGAAACGAACCATCGATATCAGGCATCAAAATAAAATAACGAACGATAAACACAGCGAAGAGAGAACAATATGAACAAGACAATGGCGAGCCTACTGTGTACGACAACCGTTTTAACAAGTGCCTACGCAATAGGCTCACAAAACGATGCTACTCAAAGTCAAAACTTACAAAGTCATGCAAGCCAAATAGAACAGCGCCAAGACGCTTTTACACAGGTTGAAACCTTAGTTGAGAAAGCCAATGACACTTTGGATGGCAACGATACGAATTGGCTGGCGCTTGAAGAAACCAGTTTAAAGCTAACAACACATAGCGAAGCGTTACTGACATTGTTTCCGTCGGGCAGCCAAGAGGGGAGCAAAGCAAAGGAAACTGTTTGGAGCCAGCCGGAGAAATTCAATCGACTACTTGGGCAAATGGATCAGGGTTTTCAGGAACTCTACCGAGGCAGTCAAAGCAGTGATGTATCGTTAGCGGAATCAGGATTAGAAGCAGCGCAAGACACTTGCAAAAGCTGCCATCGCTCATACCGCTCTCGTTGGTAACGTCGTTTAAATTGTTCAACCAAATCGACCAGTCAAATTTACTTATCACATTTAGTCAGCCAAATTTATTCAGCAAGAAAGGAACAAACCATGAAAACTATTACATTTACCGCATTTGCCACTTCAATCTTATTTTCTGCTTTCACTAGTGCGGCAGACTACGCCGTTGAACTGGAGTGGAATACCAACAATTTAGAGCAGGTGCTCGACAACATGCCAGAGCAAAAGGCTGAATTCAGTAAGCTAATTGACCAAGGTGAAATCAAAGACATGTATGTGTCACATAGCGAGGTTGATGGCCGTTCGGTACAGTTATTACGTTTTGTTATTGAAGCGAATGACCCACAGCAAGTACAAGACAAACTGGCTCATTTACCGCTTTATAAAAAAGATTTAGTTAACATTGCCAAAATCATTCCGCTAGGTTCTAAGTGGCTAGATAACACGCCAGATTATAATAATTATGGTGTCACCATTACATGGAAACAGGGAATTGAAGCTCTTGAAATAGACCGTGTGCTTAGTATTGATTTGCAAAGAGTGATCAGTCTTAACCAAGCAGGTCTTGTAACATCCTCATATCTTGATACGCAAAAACTTGAGAACAATGTTGTTCGACCTGTGTATTCGGTTTCTTTTATTGCTCAGGATGCACAGCATGCAAAAGAGCTGAGTCACCAATTTGAGGCCGTTACGTTGGGGTACGCTGATGTGAATATTCAATATTTGGGTTACAAGCTTTCTTTGACTAATAACAAATAATCGTTGCTGATTGAGTACCGCTTATTAACGAATAACCCTAGTTATTGGTAATAGCCCCAAACTTTCTCAGATACTCAGATACTCAGATACTCAGATACTCAGATAAACAAACAAGCAAATAAATATAAAAGCGGACAGTATGAATAATCGATTGATCAATTTCCTAAACGAAATCGGCACTATTATGTATGTGGGCGGTATTTTGTCTCACATTGTTATAGGCGCAACGCTGGGGCATGAAACTGCCGAAATGGCGTACCACGTTGGTATGTACAAAGAGTTAAGTGCCTATATCCTGATTTTACCGGGCTTAGGACTAAAGCTATTTGCAGATTTATATTACTACTTCTCTGTAAAGCAGAAACCTAACTGGTTGAAAGTTAAGCTTGTGATGCTAGCGTTCTTGAGCGTCAATGCGTTCGCTTTCTTAGTGCCAATGATGCCTGAATTGGTCGAGCTTGCTAAGGCTTCAATACCTCAAGGGCAGGTTAGCCAAGCATATTTAGATAAAGCTCAAATTGAACAATGGATCGGTATGTCTAACGCGCTTCCGTTGCTCGCAGAGTTAGTGCTAGGTTCGTTCAAACCAAAACTGTTTGATGAAAGAAAGCTGAATAGTTAGATGTTTCTATTATTTAGAGAAAAGAAGCTTACATATTTAAGTATGAATCTTGACTTGAAAGAAAATAAAAACGCTATTTGGTAAGCTCTAGATTAAATAAAAGGACAGAACACCATGCGTTGTGTCCTTTTTTATTTGGTGGCTAAAAAATGCTGAAAGAATAGAGTGCACTCGATAAATCTTACTTCAAGAGATCTCTAGATATGATTTGAACAGAGGAGTTTTGGAGTATTTGTTTTGTGAATGCATCGCCGTTCGTGCCCTCGTTCACACATATCAAAATACAACTCGTTGGTTGGTTTCATTATTTATTTTAAAGCGTAAAATATATGCAGCTTGCAACCGTCTTGGCAACCAATTTGTTCGCCACGGTTTTTTACTTCCAAACTATAGGTTTCCTATGTTCAAGAAACTCTCGCTTAAAAATAAGCTAGCGATCTCAGCTAGCATGGCCATTATCCTGGGGGGGATTTTGGTCGAAGCTCTTTCTTTTCGTGCTTCATTACAAAGGCTCGATATTGAAGTCGCACAACGTTTAGAAGGGACGTCGGCATCTTACAATCAATATGTATCAGATTGGATCTTATCTAAAGAACGCGCGTTGACTTCTCTTCCGAAAGAATCACAACAAGACAGTTTAGTGACTCATCTTAAACAAGTTCGTGATTCGGCGTCTTTTGATAATGTATTTTTAGCCTTCCCTGATGGTTCACAAAAGAACGCGAACGGAGTGGTATTGCCACCAGGTAATGATGATCCTCGCCAATGGGGTTGGTACACCAATGCGGTAGCAAACCCTAGTAAAGTGTTTATGGACAACCCAACGGTTGCCGCTGCGACTGGTGCTAACGTTGTGTCATTGGGTACTGCGATGCAGTTGCATGGTCAGCAAGTCGTTTTAGGTGCGGATGTTGAGATTACCGACATTCTTAACAGCCTTGAAAAAGTGATTCTTCCTGGTGAAGGTTACATGTTTATCGCGACCAAGAAGGGCACGGTTTACACGCATCCAGACACCAAGTTATTGAACAAGAATATTAGTTCGCTTGGATTGGATTTTTCGGATGTACAAAAAGCACTAACGAGCAGAAAAGATACATGCATTGAGTTGAATGGTAGCGATTATGTTCTTTATGCGAGCGCGATTGAAGGAACAGAGCTGATTACTGTTAGCGTAGTGAATCACGACTCTTTGGTTGCACCGTTATTTGATGCTGTACTTGGCCAAGTCTTAGTGACGTTACTTGTTGTGATTGTATGTACGGTGCTGTTTAACCTGTTGTGTACGATTCTATTTCGCCCGCTAAACCATGTTTCGAAAGCCTTGGCACAAATCGCTAATGGTAGTGGTGACTTAACTCAGCGTATCCATGTTGAAAACCAAGATGAAGTTGGGGAATTAGCACATAACTTCAATACTTTTGTTGGTAGCCTTCAGCAGTTGATTGGTCATATTCGTGGTCAATCAGAACAACTTAACAACCAATCAGAGCAAAGTACTCAGCGTGCGAACCGTTCGGTGAACGAGCTTAACCATCAACAACAAGAAATCACGATGGTCGCGACGGCGGTAACAGAAATGGCGTGTGCAACGCAAGAGATAGCGTCACACGCAGAACAAACCGCAAAAGCAGCACAAGATTCAGCGACGAGTACTAACAGCGGTCACGCTCTGGTAGTAGACACCAAAGGCTCGATCAATAACCTAGCCAATGAAGTTAACGAAGCGGGTAACGTAATCAGTGAACTGAACAAGCACGCTCAAGAGATCTCGACAGTATTAGCGACGATTCAAGGCATTGCTGAACAGACGAACTTACTGGCTCTGAATGCAGCCATTGAAGCGGCTCGTGCTGGTGAACAAGGGCGTGGTTTTGCGGTAGTAGCTGATGAAGTACGAGTGCTTTCACAGCGTACTCACTCTTCTACGGAAGAGATCAAATCGACGATTGATATTCTACAGAAAACAACAGGCCAAGCCGTTGAGTTAATGGAGAGTAGTTCTAAGCTCGCATTGCATTCAGTAGAAGATGCCGACAGAGCTTCGCACGCTCTTGAAGAGATCAATACTGCCGTTGCTTTGATTAGTGATATGGCGACTCAAATTGCAACCGCAGCAGAAGAACAAACACATGTGACGGGCGAAATCACCCAGAACATCACGACCATTAAAGATGTGACTGACCACTTAGTTGTTGGTGCACAAGACAGCTTAACTGAATCGAACGAACTTAAGAGCCAGGCTGCAGGCCTAAGTGACAAGGTAGCAACGTTTAAGCTTGCTTAACTGACTTATTCGCTGATGCCTGATCGGTGAACTAGTGGTTAGCAACGCGCCAAAGCGACGTACATTACGTCGCTTTTTTTGTATTTATGAAGAACTGTTCAGCTAGGCGTTATTCTGATTCTGCAAACTCTCTAAGTGCGCTCATTGCTTCATCTGCTTTGTCTTTTTGAACAAAGATATGGTCGTGATAGTAACCCGCAACAACATTGGCACTAATGCCATATGACCCCAGCTTTGTGGCAAAAGCGGCCGTTAATCCAACCGCTTCAAGGCTAGAATGTACCGATAGAGTAATAAGGCTAAACACGCCTTCAAAATCGAGTTGGGCCTGAGTTGCAGCGTCTTCGTTTAATACCAACGTTAGGCCTTCTTTTTCACGGAATGTCGCGATTGGATCAAGCTGAATATAATCAGGCAATGCTCCATCAACCGTGCAAAAAACATAGTTCCCTTCAATTAATTCTGGCGACATGGATTTCAGAAGAATGTCTAAATCAGTAATGGCAGTCATATTTATTTCCTTGTAGGTGTGAACATGGCTTTTGGTTATGTTCACTGAGTTCTAAATTATGCGAATTACGATATGAGCTAACGGGTCATAAGTAAAATTAATAATTCTAATTAAACATCAGTTTTATTAATGATGGTGGCAGTCTACCAGCTTTTAGATTGTTCCATTTCATTGGATAAGTGATCGATAAAAGCTCTTAACAACGGCGTCACTTGTTTACGCGTTCCATAAATAGCATGCACACCCAATACTTTGGGTTTCCACTCTGGCAATAATTGTATTAATTGGCCTTCACGCACCAAGCCCTCGACGGAAGGAAATGGCAGTAAGCAGATACCGTTACCTTTGAGTGTGGCAGAAAGCAGAACTTCGGACGTATTTGCACTGATATTCCCTTTAATCGGCACTGATTCGAGCCCATTGGGGCCATTAAACTTCCACGCGGTTTTGCCAAAATAACTGAATGACAGACAGTTGTGGTGCGCTAAATCTTGCGCGTTTTTGGGTGCACCTTTCTCTTTTAGATATTGAGGTGACGCGCATGTTACAGAGCGGCACTCGCCGAGTTGTCTGGCGACGATATTTGAAGTCAGTTCATTGGTAATTCGCAGGGCGAGGTCAATTCGAGATTCGACTAGGTTGACGGTTTCATCTGTGGTGATGATATCGATAGACACCTCTGGCCATTGAGCGATGAAGTGACTGATTGCATCAATCAAAAAGCTATCAACAATAGAATAACTGGCTGTTATACGCAGTTGCCCCTTTAACTGCTGGCGGTTTTGATTTCTGATGCCGCTCAAGGACTCTTCAAGCGCGAGCAGTTCTCGCGCCACTTCAAGTGTCTCTTTTCCTGCGTTGGTTAAGCTTAGGCTACGAGTGGTTCTGTGAAGTAAACGTGTGTCCATCCAACTTTCTAGTTCTCCCAAATAGCGTGTCACTTTGGTTCTTGAGATGTCGAGGTGCTCTGCCGCTGAACTCAAACTGCCACGTTCGACTATTGTGACGAAGACATTCATTGCCTCAAGTCTATCCATTATTTTCACCATCTAAAGAAAAGGATTAACACACAGCATATGTGCGAACTTCATTATATGTCCGAAAAATGCAACAGTGAAAGTTAATTTGATGCCTATTTCATCTAAATCCAATCAAATAAGATGTTTTTCATACTCAACTAGCTGGCAGAAATTCAGCTTCAAATTACGGAATAAAACTATGACAAAGCTATCTAAGCTCCTTTTATCAAGAACCACGCTTTTAAGAACGATGAGTTTAGGAACCATATTGGCTGCATCAACGGCTGTGTCTGCAGCGGATCTAACGATCACCCATTACAATCCAGGTGAAAACGCGATATTCCCAGCAAGCTCGGTATTGGTTTCGGGTGAGAAAGAAGTGATTCTGTTTGACGCGCAATTTAGCGTCGCAGATGGAAAAAATCTGGTGGAAAAAATCAAAGCCACAGGTAAAGAGTTGTCGATGGTTTACATCAGCAGTGGCGACCCGGATTTCTACTTCGGATTGGAGCCGATTGTAGCCGCATTTCCTAACGTTGAGGTCGTTGCCAGTGAAGCGATTGTTGCGCATATCAAGCGTACCAAAGATGCAAAGCTAGAATACTGGGGCCCGATTTTAGAAGACAACGCGCCGTCTAAAGTCATTGTGCCAACCGTTCTTAACGACACTACGCTGAGCATTGAAGGTGAAAATATCGAAGTGAGAGAAATCAATACACACCAAGCTTACCTGTGGGTTCCATCTGAAAAGACTGTGTTTGGTGGTGTGTCCGTTTATAGCGGAGTACACGTATGGATGGCAGATACACAGTCAAAAGATATTCGTGAACAGTGGGCGCAATCACTAGAACGCATGAAAGCACTTGAGCCAGAGGTGGTGATTCCAGGTCATTACTTAGGTGAAATGCCAACCGGTGTTAACAGTGTTCAATTTACAATGGACTACGTGGCTGAAGTTGAAAAAGCACTAGTAAGTACCACTAACCCAACATCGGTTGATATCAGTGATTACATGAAGAAAGCATACCCACAATTCAAGGCAACAGAAGGCGACCTAGAACTAGGTGCCAAAGTACTAAGCGGTGAGATGGATTGGCACTAAGTTCATTATCTCGGTTGTGTTTCAGAAAAGCCTGAAGATTATGTGCTAGATTTAAGTTGATACACAACTGGAGATATCGATGATCTGGCTTTCAGTGAAGGTACTACAGATTGGACTTGTCTATGGATACAGGAAGTATCAAAAAACAAAAAGTGCTCCTATTTAGGAGCACTTTTTTTTGCACTTTGTTACGTGCTTTGTTGTTCATTAGCAGTTAGCAGTTAGCAGTTAGCAGTTAGCAAGTTAGCAAGTTAGCAAGTTAGCGAGATCGAAAATCATCAAGTTCGGCTTTCAACCAAACTTCACTGTTAACCGATGCTTTACCTTCACAGTGAACTTGGTAATGACGCCCACTCAACATGCTTTTTGTTGCTGAATACGCGATGAAATCTTCAGCAGACTCAATATCGTCGGCGTAATAATTAGCTTTCTTTTTTATATGCGCAGCCGCTTCTGGTCCGTTGTGAATTGCACCATTTCGTTCGTATTTGCACTGCGTTGATTCAACAAAGCTAAGCAGATGGTCAATCTCTTGTTGGGGTGAGGCCAATGCATAATTCAGCGATAGCAATTGGCTGGCCATTAACCCACATAGAAACAGTGTACGCTTCACCATCATCCTCTCCCTTCTAATCGGCTATTCATGAAAGCGATTAGAAATCAGTGTTTATAGATGGCTTTTTCTAACAAAGAAAAAAGCTGTGTAAATTCTTGCTCAATGGTGTCGCTCGTCCACTCTGATGAGTGAAGCGGGTGGTGGTAACGCACGGTACCAAAAAAGAAGCAGCGCGCAGTAATAGCACAATCCTCAATTTCAAAGACACCCTCTGTAACACCATCATTCAAAATCGACTCAACTTGCTGCAACAGATGGTTGATGTGTTTTGACTTTACGTGCTCGGGTGTTTGTTGCGCCAGTGATGAATACGACTCAAACAACTCAGGCTCGCCAATAAAAATGCTTCTCTTAATGGCCGTTAACGACTCAAACCACTCTCGAAGCTTTACTGATGCGCTTTCTGATTTATGCGTGATTTCGGTTAATGGCGCGGTGACACGCTCTAGCCATCTTAATGTTATCGCTTCATGCAGTTCCGCTTTAGTTGCAAAGTGTCGGTAAACGGTGCCGTGACTCACATTAAGGGCACGAGCTACGTCAACAACGGTCGTTTTTCTAGGGCCGAACTTACGTAAAACGATTTCCGATGCATCTAATATTTTTTCTTTAGTAAGCATTTCTAACTACCAATAAATTGTGTCTAAACCCTTATTTAAGACTTTGAAAATAAGAACTTTCGATAACGACAGTATTAGCCTGATGCTATCGATTACCGTCTACTCAGTCAAACGAGGTCATCGTTTAATGCAAAGGTATTGCCGTTTTACATAAGTTATTGCCGTTATACATAGGAGTTATTGCGCTCTTATATCAAATTGGTGCGTTGACAATGTAACAAATGACATTTATTGTAAATTGTCATTTGTTATTATCGAGTCTATCAGGATCATCACTATGCCGCTAAGTTTGATTGCAAGTCGTCCCCCTAAGGGCCGGCACCGCCGAGTGATATCGGTCATTATTGGACAGAAAAGAAAACATCATGCTTGCCCTGAGTTACCACGGCTTGATGGGAAAAGGGTACTTGTAACGGGCGGAGCCGCTGGCATTGGTGAGTTCATTACTCGTTCTTTACTTGCTAAAGGTGCGAGGGTGACGTCGTTGGCGAGAGGCTTGTCGGATGCGACGGATGACATCCTTCATGCCGAATCAATCTATATGGATCTTGCGGATCCTAAGAGTATTGTCAATGCTGTAGAACAGCTGGGGGAGACGCCATTCGATATTGTCATTTGTAACGCCGGGCTGGTGTCTAAAAAGGCTGAAATCTCACCTTCCGGCTATGAAAAAACATTTTCAGTCAATGTGTTAGGCCATCACATCCTTTACCGACTCCTTATGCAGAAAAATATGTTGGTTGACGATGCTCGCCTGGTGATCACCAGCGGAGATATTTACATTCTGGCAAATGAGTGTGCGGCTGACATCCCTTTTGATTGCACATCCAGTGCTTATTCACGAAGCAAGCTGGGCAATTTATGGCAAGTGCGGGAGTTATCAGAGCGTTACCCAAATATTCATCCAATCGCGGTTCATCCCGGTGTGGTTGCCAGTGGTTTTGCTGGCAGCAAAAAAGGGTTTCTTGCATGGTTTCGCACTAAACAGCTTGTGTCGGAAGAGCAAGGTTCTCACTCCTCTCTGATTGGTGCGACACAAGATCTTCCAAGAGGAAGTTATTGGCACAATGTGTTTGGCTTAGTTGACTTACCGGAGAATGATCCTGGTTGTGATGGATCTGGTTCTAGGAAGCTGTGGGACCAACTTGAATCGATTGCCGCACCATACTTGCAAGCGTGTGACATTAAGTTATCTGGAAAATAGAAATGAAGTTTCGTTATACATTAAGGTTAATATTTTTATGAAATACAAGTTCAATGCTCTTGTGCTCATGGGTTGTGCTTTATTGCTGATTGGATGTATTAGCAGCGAGCAGGAATATGATCATCCACTCTATGACACGTCTACTAGTGCGTTTCCAGTGCAACAGTTTGACTCGTTTCTAGAGTATCAACAAACCGTTCAAACTTGGCTTGAAGAGAATCGCGTGTTTTTGCAAGACGATCATGCGGCGGAGCTTTCTTATAATACCCCTTTTGAAATATCTCCAAACCAAGCAAACACACTGAAAAAGGGCATCATTTTTGTGCATGGTCTGGGCGACTCTCCTTGGTCTTTTGTCGATGTTGCCCAAGAGTTCGCCAATGAAGGTTACTTAGTACGTAGTGTTTTGCTTCCCGGGCATGGTAGTCGTCCCGCCGATTTGGTACCTATAAGTATATCTGACTGGAAAAACACGGTTAAAAATCAAGTCGAAATTATGCAGAGAGAGGGGCTGGAAGTCTCCTTAGCTGGGTTCTCTACTGGTGCAAATTTGGTGACGGATTATGCAAATAGCAACTCAAGCATAGAGGCTCTGTATCTGTTTTCTCCTGCCTTTAAATCTGACAGTGATATTGATTTCCTTGCGCCTGCTGGCGCTCTATTTGTGGATTGGGTGTTCCAAGGTGACCCGCAAAATCACAGCAATCAAATGAAATACAATAGCGTGCCTTTGAACGGCTTCGCGCAGTATTACTGGAGTAGTTACGAGGTTCAACAATCTCTAGAAAGCAAGCCTTTCGACAGACCTGCATTTTTAGCCGTCACTCAAGATGACAGCGTCGTTAATGTTAATGAAGTCCTTAAACTGTTTGAAACGCAGTTTACCAACGCAAACAGTCGATTCATTTGGTTTGGAGATAAACCCGATACGCTAGATAAACGCGTTGTTCATTTCGACAGTCGTGTACCGTCAAAACGCATCAGTAACTTCTCTCACATGAGCTTGTTATACCGTGAAGACAATTTCTATTATGGCGCTAATGGTCAATTCCAAATGTTCCATAACAGTACCGATCCTCTTGATTATGAAGCTTGTTTAAATAGTGATGAACCGTGGTATTCCGCTTGGGGATACAAGGAAGAAGGGAAAATTCATGCGAGGCTAACCTACAATCCATATTTTGACCAAATGTTGGATTACGCCAAATCTATCACTGCCCTATAAAGTCGATATTAGAAGGACACTAAAATATATCAAAGACTGTACCCTGCATTGTTGCTGTTGCTGTTGCTGTTGCTGTTGCTATTGTTATTACCGCCGCTGCTATTGCCGCTGCTATTGCCGCTGCTATTGATTGCGGGCCCAGCAAGCGCAAATTGGAAGGAAACGGATTCACACTTAAAGTTGGTTGCTCTATTAGATAGGGAAGATGGTTATTGTATCGGCTAAAGTGTCTTGTTACTTTTATCAGTATTTACACGGACCCTAAATTCAAGTTTAAAAGCAAAAACCTTGATATATATTTGATTGAAACCTCATTGCTCGGCGGTGATGTGTAATATAATCCGTGACAAAATATAAGAATAAAAATTAAATCATAGAATTTGTAAACGTTAGGGCTTAGTTAACAAAGTATTCCGTATGAACGCAATTCGTAAAGTTTATCAGTACGCAGAACCAAATCTTACCTTAGTGGGTTGGATGGGCCTTATCGGCTTCCCAATCTACTATGTTGTTTGGGAGTTTCTGTTCCCCCAGTCTTATGAAAACCTAACGTTGCGCTTGGTATGTTCGGTATTATTCTTCGGAATTATTTATCGTAATCGTGCGCCGTTTGAGTTACGGAAATACCTACCGGCTTATTATCAAGTCGCTATCACACTCTGCTTGCCGTGTTTCTTTTTCTACATGCTATTAATGAACAATTGGTCCAACGTTTGGGTTATGTCGTTCATGTCAGCCATTTTCCTACATATCTTGTTGGTCCATGTGACAAAGGTGATGTTCGCACAGACCTTTGCTGGAATCGCCATCGCAACATTGGGTGCATGGGTGGCTCAAGGTTTTTATCTCGAACTCTCGATGGACTGGACGCATGTGCCTATCTTTTTGTTTATCTACTTGTTCGGCAACTTATTCTATTTCCGAAACCAGGTAGAGCACGAAGCCAAGGTGTCGTTGGCAAAGTCTTTTGGCGCGGGTATTGCGCATGAAATGCGAAATCCTTTAAGTGGCTTACTGACGTCTATAGATGTAATGCAATCTATATTGCCGAACCCAAAAGTCGGTCAGCACAAAGTACAATATGAGCTGAGCGATCAAGAGGTGAGACAACTTCGTGAAGTGGGTGACGAGGCGATGGATATCATTCATTCAGGGAACGAGACCATTGATCTGTTATTGACCTCCATTGATGAAAATCGCGTTTCGCGTTCTACCTTTAAAAAGCATTCAGCGAAAACGGTGGTCGAGGATGCGATAGAAAGCTTTAACTACAAGCGTGCATTCGATAGACAGGCGATATCTCTGGATGTGAAGAGTGAATTCAGTTTCTTAGGAAGCGATACGCTATTGAAGTATGTGATGTACAACTTGTTCAAGAATGCGTTCCATCACCGAAGTCCAGAAGATTTTCATATTCATGTCACGATGCAAAGTGATGATATCGTCAATCAAATCGTAGTGACAGATAACGGTTCTGGTATTCCAAGTGATGTCATTCGCCGCATTTTCCAAGATTTCTATACTACGGGTAAATCGGGCAACTATGGCTTGGGTTTACCATTTTGCCAAAAGGTAATGAGCTCATTTGGTGGCGAAATTAAATGTCAGTCTGAAGTGGATGAGTGGACTCAGTTTACAATGGTTTTCCCCGTACTGACTTCAAGCACAGTTAAAGATATTAAGAGTGAACTGACCAAGTTAAAGAACGTGTTGATAGTGAGTGAGCAAAACATACTGATCACCAAAGCCAAGGAATTGGCTCGCACGATGGGGTTTGAGTTGACGGTCTTAGATGTTGCGTCGACACTTAATAAAAAAGAGTATCAATTTGAGTTCGACCTGATCTTTGTCGATATGGAGAGCTTAGATTTAAGAGCCAGTTGCCTTGATAAAATTGAGTCTTTGCTTTCATTCACAGAATCACGAATTGTCTATTTGTTCGAAAATCATCCGGTTAAACGCGTCCGTAACGTTTCTTTCGAGCCTATCTGGGTTGAAACACAAGCGTGGCTTTTGAATACTCAACTTACCATCGATCGCTTGCTGTTTGATTCGAGTTACGTGATACCAACCACGTCCGCAAAGCCTTTAGATACCACGATCAAACGCACCATTATGGTGGTTGATGACAACGAATCCTTACGTCGTTTTACTGCGATGCTTTTGGAAAAACAGGGCTTTGATGTGATTCAGAAAGAGGATGGTCAGCAGGCGCTAGATGCGTTGGATACCGATGATATCGACTTGATCCTGATGGATATTGAGATGCCAATTATGGATGGTGTTGAAGCTTCTCGCCGCATTCGAAGTGCTAATAAAGCGTACTCATCCGTGCCGATCATTGCGCATACTGGAGACAGTTCTCCTGTCACCTTGGAGAAGATGGATTCTTCCGGTATGTCTGATTTCATTGTTAAACCAGCAGATAAGAACCGACTGTTCGATAAAATCGCGCTGTGGATTTAGCTTTCAGTTTTCAAAACAGATAAGACAATAAGAAAGAGCTCAGCGAGATGCTGGGCTCTTTTTGTATCGAGACATGATAGCTTCCATTCCGTCCTGCCGTTTTTAATTGGTTGTTGTGGCTGTTTATATTAATTCCATGCATTTACACGAGCCAACTGTTTACAAGAGCTAACCGTTTACATGAACTAACTATGTGCTCGAGATCTAACTGTTTACACGAGCTAACGGCCTACATGAACTCTAACTGTCTACATGAATTCTAACCCTTTGCACAAACTCCAATTATCTAAACAAACTCTAAGCCAGAATGATTAAAGGCCTCGTGACACACCGTGAGAACATGATCGATGTCGCGTGGAGTCATGTCTGCATTTACCGAAAAGCGGATGATGTTTTTGTTTTTCCCAGTCGCGGGCCGACAGAATACAGCACCAAAAACGTCACGTTCCTCTAGGAAGTCACGCACACGCTCAGTGTTGCTTTCACTGCCACACTCTAACGCCACTATTTGAGATTCACTGCGAATGCTAAAACCGATTCGCTTTAGTCCCGTAGTGAGTGCTTTAGCGCGTTTGAACAAGATGTCTCGCTTGTCATCAGAGTCTTTAATGACCTCCAATGTCTTCTCTAAGCGAATGACTTCTTGTGGCAACACGGTAGAGCTAAAAATAGCGGGGTAAGCAACAAAAGGTAGCGTCTCTGACAATCGCTTAGGGCCTAGAATGGCACCGGCACGATAGGCAAAGGTTTTGGCCAAGCTGACGGTAATGAAATCCACTTTGTTGGTCAGTCCTAAAGCTTGAACCAAACCTGCACCATTTAAACCATGAGTGCCTAATGAGTGGGATTCATCGACGACCAATGCACAATCAAATTCTTGCGCCATTTCGTAGATGTCGCGTAGTGGGGCAATCGTACCAATGGTGCTGTAGACCGAGTCGACCACAATCACACCTGAACCATAGCGTTGAATCTGTTTACGCAGATGATTCATGTTGTTGTGCATAAAAGGGTGGGCCGTCGCGCCAGCAGCACGAATACCTTCCCATAAGGACATGTGTGCAAAAAAGTCGATATACACAGGCGTGTTAGGAGGGCAGATCGTTTGCAGTAAGCCAATGTTAGCCGCCCAACCTGATTGAGAAAGCAAGCAGCTTTCCATTCCCACAAAGTTAGCGAGCTCGGTTTCAAATGCAGGTTTAGACTGTTCATCTTGCAAGAAGATGGCAGACATCACCACATTATCATCGTGCTCTGAAATCGCATCCCGATGCGCTGTTTGTATCTGTTTATTATGCGACAAAGCGAGGTAATCGTTGCTTTGCATAACCACAGCATCATGGCTAGGGCGTTTCCCCAATACCAAGTGCCTTTGGCTTTCGTTTTGTGTAATGAGATCTTGAATATAAAAGTTCAAGCGTTCTTCAATAAAGGAAGGTAGTGGTTTGTTTTTAGATTTATCACTCATAATAAGTTCTCTTCGAATACAAAAAACGCCAGCGCTGACGGGAGATATATTGAAGAAAATAAATGAGCTGTCATTAGTCAAGTTGCATAATTTTGCACACCCTTGCAAACTCGGTATTTAAGGGTTTTAAGGTGATTTGAATTCCTTACGGTTCGGAATTCTAACTTGGTTTTGTATTAAGAATAATCACCGTTTTTCGCAAAAAGTTATACGGATTACGCGTCTGAATATTGGTGGATAAGCTGAATTAAACCGTCCAATTGCTGCTTTGTTTGCCCTTCGATGGAATAACCCATATTGATACGCAGGCAGTTGCCATACAGGTCTAGCGTACTGAAGAGTTGTCCAAGTCGGATATCTATCTGTTGATGAACGATACCTTCCGAGAAAGCGTGTTGATCAAGGCTTGGGATCTGTAACCACAACACCATTCCACCTTGAGGATTACTGATTTTCACGCCTTGAGGAAGGTGTTGGGTTAAATAGCTCAAGTATTGCTGCCTTAATGAAAGGAGCTGAGTACACCTTCTTCTGACATGTTTAGCGTATTGGCCTGATTCAATAAAGTCAGCGACAGCAAGCTGCGTGGGCAGAGCAACACCATAATTAGCTGCCGAGAACTGAGCCTTGTATTCATCGATGTATCTGCCGGGTAAACACCACCCTAACCGATAGCTTGGTGAGAGGCTCTTAGACACTGAACCGCACCATAATACATAACCACCTTTGTCATAATATTTTGCAGGTAGCGGGGTATGCGAGGAATAGGAAAGCTCTAAATACACATCATCTTCAATGATCGGGATTTGATATTGGTTAGCTAACTCAGCGAGTTTTTGTTTTTGGTGGGCTGACATATTGATCCCTTGAGGATTCATATGTGACGTGCAGAATATCGCAGCATCAACCTGTTTGTTTTTAAGATGGGCTTCCAGTTGTTGTAGGTCGACACCGTCATCTAAAGACGGGATCTCGATGATCTTGCGCGACATTCTTCCCAGCAGTTCTAGTATTCCATTGAAGCAAGGGGAGCTTATCGCAATCGTGTCGCCTTCTTTGGTACACGATTCCAGAGCCGCTTTAATGGCCGACATACAACCAGCAGTTATTACCATATCCTCGGGCGCGAAGTGCAGATCGAGTTTGGCGAAATGGGTAGAAAGCGCCTGTCGTAACATCGGCTCACCCTGTGTATCAGGATAATGATTGAGCCTGCTGCCCATCCGTTTGATTGAGCGACGAAAGCTGCGTTCTAGTTCAACAATCGATTGTTCATCATTGGTGGTGCTGGAGACCCCTAAAGGCCCATTGATTGAGTTGTGAGTCGATGAAGTTTGTCTAACTCGGGAAACCTTGCTTTCAAACTGTGCCCATTCCGGCGTGGAGTGAGAAGGCTTGTGAGGCGAGACAAAATAGCCCGCCTGTGGGCGTGAATGGATCCAACCCTGTGATTCTAATTCTTGGTAACAGCTCACTACGGTCGACATGCTGATGGCTTGTTGTTTAGCTAACTGGCGCAGCGAAGGCATACGCCCACCTTCGGGCCTTTTTCCTGCTTCAATCTCATCAATAAACTGATTCGCAAGCTTTCTGTAGATACTCATCGATACGACCTATCTCTAACTGTACTGGTTTTTATTGTAAAAATTGTATCTGTACTGGTTTTATTGATCAAGGGATACTCATTCAAAATAAAAGAGGAGTGAGCATGAAAAGAAATGATTTGTTGTTAGCTGTGTTTGTCATGGCAATTTGGGGATTCAATTTCTCGATGATCAAAATGGGTGTGACCAATGTCCATCCTTTATTAGCAACGGCGGCACGTTTTACTTTGGCGGTAATTCCAGTGATCTTTTTCGTCGCAAAGCCTAATGTCGCTTGGCGCTATCTAATGAGTTATGGCTTTGTGTTTGGTGTTGGCATCTGGGGTATGGCTTCGTGGTCTATCACGGCAGGCTTGTCTTCAGGGCTGTCATCGGTGCTGCTTTCAACCAACGTATTAATTGGCATGGCGGTGGGGGTATGGGTTTTCAAGGAAGCGGCTTCAGTTCGTAAGCTGATTGGCGCAATGTTGGCGATGTGTGCACTCGCGGTATTGGTATCAGCAGCGACGGGTAATGTCACTGTTAATGGCGTGATTTTGATCATGATTGCAGCGTGTAGTTGGACCTTAATGGGTGTGATTGTTAAGGCATCTAAAACGACTCAGGCTTTTGCGTTTAACGTGTGGGGAATGTTGTTTGCGCCAGTTCCATTGGTGTTGTTTGCTGCTATGTTGCATGGCGATCAGATTATTTGGCAGGGGATTGAAAAGTGGGATTGGAACACTACGATTGCCGTGTTGTTTCAGGCTTACCCAACCACGCTATTTGGTTACTGGGTGTGGAATAAGTTGTTGATCCAATATCCGTTAAGCACGACCGCACCGTTAACCTTGCTTGTGCCAATCTTCGCATTGATCAGTGGTTACTTTATGTATGACGAAGTACTGTCAGTCGCCCAAGTTGTCGCATCAGTATTGTTCTTAGTCGGGATTGGTTTGATCGTGAAACCTGCGAAGACCTTGAGTACCAAAATACCGGATAGCGCAGAGGATAACGGAAAGCTTGTTAAGCCGTTGTGATGTGATTCACTGCAAAGAAGCATGATGTAGACTAATCATTGAAACTACAGTGTTGAATAAAAACTAAGGCTTCGCAATTGCGGGGCCTTTGTGTATGCATTTTTCACCATGAGTTATCGTTGCAATATTGAATTCTCGTGTCTATTTAGGACTACCTAGTGCCTGATTATGAAGTGTTCTGGAGAAATGCTTGCTTTATTGTTATGTTATATCGTAACAATAAAGCAAGGATGACTTGCACTTTCGATATTTGGAAATCAATGATATGGACAACATTAATCAAGTCTTACTGGTTGCAGGAACACACGGTAATGAGCTCTCAGGAATCTATTTAAACAAACTCATCAAAGAGCGTTTGTATGCCGCCGATCGTTCAACGTTTTCGACCCATCCTGTTATCGCAAACCCTAAAGCGGTAGAGCAGAACGTCCGATATGTTGATAAGGACCTAAATCGTCAGTTTTCTAATGCTAACAACGACGACACTTCAGGCTTAGCTGAGTACACAGCCGCACGACAGTTTATAGATAGACACGCAAGCAGAGAGCAGCAGTTGATCGTGGATTTACACAACACGACCAGCAATATGGGGGCGACGTTAATCTTGCTTTCCAATGATGTTTTCTATCAAAAAATGGGCGCGTATGTGAAGCAGCGAATGCCTGAGGCCAACATTTTGTTTGAAGACAGAAAGCCATGGGATGAGCAGCCATACCTTTGCACCGCAGGGAAGCATGGTGTGATGATCGAAGTCGGGGCTCAAGCGCATGGTTCGCTCAAGTTCGAGACGCTCACATTGATGAAACAAATGCTGACTGCCGTACTCGATTACGTAGAGAAGCATAACCTTAAACAGATTAAAGAGTTGAAAGACTACAGTGCGTTTTTCTATGTTGAAGAGGTGAATGTACCGCTCGATCAAGACGGTATGCGAATCGCTACGGTGCACCCGAAAATATGTGGCCGAGACTTCGAAGTAGTGAAGCAAGGGGAGCCGTTGCTTGCGACTTTCTTTGGTTATGATGTTTCTTGGGAACGCGAACAAGATATCTATCCACACTTCATTAATGAGAGTGCTTACGCCAAAGCGAACATTGCGATGGCATTGGCCGAGAAGCGGTTAGTTTCGGTCAGTTAGTCCGTTGATAAGTTAATCGATTAAACAGTTAATCTAATAATCAGTTAACTGTTCGCAAAACTCATGAGTGCCGCGATTCGTTGCACTCATGAGTAATTTGGATCATCAGTGTTTTGCTACGCGCTTAATCAGTTAACCAAGCACGCGAGCAGTTGGCTTTCTAAGCCATTGTCGATGTTATGTCCGATCACTTCGATTCTTGTTTCAAGACAATCATCCAGTTCCGACTCCGTCAAACCATCTTCTGTTAAGTTGTAACCGAAGATACCACTTTGTGTAATGAACACCGCTTTCATTCGTTCCGCTTTCAAGCCCACTAAAAAGCTTCGTAAGCGCTGGTGGTCAAACTGTTTTTCGGGTGAAAATCGCCAACCCACACTTTCAAATCCTTCACCTTGGTTGCTCGCCTTTATCATACCGCTCTCTGGCATCGGTAATTCTGAAGCGAGTGGCTTATCTTGCTTATGATGATGATGATGATGATGATGGTGCCCATGAGCTTGATGATGGTAAAAGCTGGTGTTTCCATCAAACTCGTCTGAAGGGATCTTACCGTGATGGGCAAATATTAGCTTGGTGTCTGGGTGACAAACCTGCGCGACGTACTCAGCCAGTTTTTCTGCATCGCCACTTTTGTAGAGATCGACTTTATTACCCACGATGGTATCGGCAATAGTGATTTGCTGATTGAAGGTATCGTGTTCAGAATAGCGTGTGTCAGAAAGCTTACGGGCATCAACCAAAGTAACGTTCTTCTGCAGTGACAAGACTTTGCGGTAATGCTCTGAAGACAAGACTTCTAGCACTTCTTTAGGGTGACCAAGCCCGGTTGGCTCAATCAATAAGCGATCAGGTTTTGCCTCAGACAGCAGTTGATTCAGTGCGATCTGCATCGGTAAACCAGCCGCGCAACACATACAGCCGCCAGGCACTTCACGAATAAACACTTGTTGTTTGCTGTCGTTCCCTTGGATCAAACTGCCATCAACGCCAATTTCTCCAAATTCGTTCACCAAAATAGCCCAGTTTTCATCAGCGGGCTTATTCTTCATTAGGTTGAGAATCGCAGTGGTTTTACCCACGCCGAGAAAGCCGGTAATGATATTGGTTGGAATACCCAAGATAGGCTTTTTATCAGAGCTCATTGGCAATTCTCCGATAACCTTGCACAAGGGTATGGTTGGCTGAAACCACCGATTCTGAAAACGCCGAATATTCAGGTGGTACCTTTGAGATGTTATTCAAATCAAACCCTGAACCAATATTGGTCATCGGTGGTACGTGGAAGCTCTCGGGCAAGTCATGCCCGTCTACCACGCAGTTATGGCGAATTACACAGCCTTTGCCTATAAAGGCATTAAACACGACGGAGTTGAAACCGATAAATACGTCATCACTGACTTCACAAGGACCGTGAATGATAGAACGATGGGCGATCGATGAACGTTCACCAATAGTGACGGCAGCACCGGCTTTTGAGTGAATAACCACACCGTCTTGAATATTGGTATCGCGCTTAATCACTATGGCTTCCATATCGCCTTGTTCATTGACTTCGTCAGCACGAATAACGGCGTAAGGGCCAATAAACACGTTATCTTCAATGATGACCTTGCCACAGATAATGGCCGTTGGGTCAATGAAAGCGGTCTCCGAGACTTCTGGCATATGGCCGTTTGGATTTCTTCTTAACATATTGATTTCTTTATGTTGATGGGTAATGACTGTTGAATTAGCGTTTGAATGACAGCCTCATTGCTGAAGTTGGCATTTCGTTTGGAGTCTCATTTGGTACATGTACATGAGTGGTATGTGTATTGTTGTCTGTTGACCCTGGATTGCTATACACCTTGGTTCCGTTTACCCATGTATGCTTAATCTGAGCAGAGAATTTGTGTCCTGCGAATGGTGACCACCCACATTGATACAAGCTGTTTTTATTGCTGACCAAGGTTGGAGCTTGCGGATCAACCAAGACTAGGTCGGCGTAATAGCCTTCGCGAATAAAGCCGCGCTTTTGTATCGCATAACGAATAGACGGATTATGCGCGGTTTTCTCGACAACTTGAGCGACGGTCATTGTGCCCAATCGCACATGGTCAAATAGGCTCAGCAGGGCGTGTTGTACTAAGGGTAAGCCAGCCGGTGCTTGCTCATAAGGAACTTGTTTTTCATCCCATGTATGTGGAGCGTGATCAGTGGCGATGATGTCGATTTGGCCGGTGCTTAATGCCGCTAACAGCGCGTCGCGATCATTTGGATATTTAATGGCAGGATTACATTTGATTTGGTTTCCTAAGACGGCGTAGTCTTTGTTGGTGAACCACAAATGGTGCACACAAGCTTCTGCCGTAATACGTTTGTCTTGAATTGACCCTTCGTCAAACAGAGCCAGTTCTTTGGCTGTCGTGATGTGCAGCACATGAAGTTGACTGTTGTGTTTTTTGGCTAGTTCAATCGCGTAAGAAGAAGAGTCATAACAAGCTTTGTCGTCTCGAAGAATAGGGTGGTCTTCAATCGTGAAAACGTCTTTCTCTTTTCTTAATTGCTCTTGGTTTTGAGCGATCACCGGCCCGCTTTCGCAATGGGTGACAATAAGGACGGGAGAATCACGAAAGATGGCATTGAGCGCTTGAGGATCTTCAACTAACAGGTCGCCCGTTGAAGCGCCCATAAACACCTTTACACCACAATGTCGTTCTGGGTTGAGTTGCTTGATCTGTTCTAGATTGTCTTCAGTCGCCCCAAGATAAAATGAGTAATTTGCAAGTGAGCTTTGTGATGCGATTTCAAATTTTCGTTCTAAGGCTTCAATGGTTGTGGTAGCAGGGTTTACGTTCGGCATCTCCATATAACTCGTGATACCGCCTGCAACCGCAGCTCGTGACTCTGTGGCGATTGAGCCTTTATGGGTAAGCCCCGGTTCGCGAAAGTGAACTTGGTCATCAATCATTCCCGGAATCAGATAACAACCTTGGGCATCAATGATTTCATCGTCTGGTGTTGGGGCTATGTTCTTGGCGATCCGTTCAATTCGTTGGCCGACGATTAATAAGTCCGTCTCGGTGGTGATGCCTTCATTAACCACGCGGGCATTTTTGATGAGCATTGCAGACATAACGTTTCAATTTCTCCTTTTGGTTCGTTCTATGCAGTAGATATGTATAAGAGATAAGGGTTAACTTTTATTGGTATTGGTATTGGTATTGGTATTGGTATTGGTACTGGGTTCCTCTGCATCACCACATTCATCGCACACGCAACTGATCTCTAGTTGAGGCGTGACCACGGTAAAACCTTCCTGTTTTGCATGGGATTGAAGATCTTGAATAATGGTAGGGTTGATAGTCTGCTCACTGATCTTGTCGCATTTAGAGCAAATCAAAAATTGAGGGATCCCGTGTTCATGTTCGCAAAGAATATGGTCGCAAAGTATGTACTTGTTGGACACTTGTAGCTTGTGCGCTAAGTGTTGCTGTTCAAGAAAATCCAACACTC
The DNA here is from genome assembly GCF_024347455.1 of Vibrio echinoideorum. Lineage (NCBI taxonomy): Bacteria > Pseudomonadati > Pseudomonadota > Gammaproteobacteria > Vibrionales > Vibrionaceae > Vibrio > Vibrio echinoideorum. The sequence goes on along the minus strand of NZ_AP025483.1, from coordinate 1,986,312 downwards.
GATAAACCGACATCGCTTGAACATTTTGGTCAAAATGCTCTTTACAATAATCAACGAGTTCATACGCAGACAACGCTTTGTCGGTGTGAACCAATGCCCGCAATATCAATCGTCTTTTTGCCGTAAATTGTTGGCCATTGGCTTTGCAGCCTTGTTTTACGTGCTCAATGATCGCTTCAATGTCTCTCATTCAATCTACATAATTAATGATAATATTGATATGTTATAACATATCAAGTTGAGGTGTGAAACGTACTTTTTCTTTGTGGTGTCGAGGATAAATACTCAGGGTGATGAATATTAGTTTTGGCTGAGGTAGGTAATGAAAAGACTCGCCAAGCAATCATGGCGAGGGTTTACGGAATAATGAGCATGCTGAAATTTTTAAACCAAATTTACTGGCGCTTTGAGTGTTGGGTGGAAAATACCCTTGGCGCCCATGTCGACAATGGCATAGTCGTTGACTCCTTCAGTCATTCGGTTATGCGACTGACTAATCTTTAGTGTTTTTAACATTAACTCCTCAAGCTTAGCGTTATATTCTTTAAATTCGTCTTCGGTCAGCCTAAGCCTGGCAGTAATAAAGTAAGCCTGTTTGTTACGTGCATCGATATATTGCACGGCCTGTTTTAATGCATCTATGACTTGGTTTTTGAACGTGACGCTAAATTGCGCTTGTTCAGAGAAAGCTGTATTTGTGGGCACAATGACGTGGAATTTTAAGTCAGATAACATCGTTATTAGTTTTAACTGTTCAAGTTTCCTGAGGTAGATATGCAGTGATGGTTCGTTTAAATCATAACTGGCCATTAACTGTTGAGCGTTTGCTCCTTCATTTACAATATCTTGGAAAATAGTAAATAACGGCGGCTCTTTACAGAAGGCTGCATCTTGCTCATCCGTAAATAGTGATACCGAGGCTAATGCTTCTTCTGCTTCTGTGATAATGGCTGATAGAGGAAGCTGAATTAGTTGACATATCTTTTGTAACTTCAAAATAGAGAGCGATTGATGGCCGTTCAGCAATCGTTTAATGCTTATTTCGGAAAATTCTGTGAATTCTGAAACTTCTTTATAAGAGATACCTGCCTTTTTTAAATGGCGTTTGATTGTTGTGCAAATTTCGTCGTCAAGTGCGTCCATTACTCTATACCATCGCTATTTCATACACCTAAGGTAGCATAAAGTGTCACTTTTATTATTCCCTTTGAAATATAAGCGATCTTTTTTGATACTTCCTTTCGGTAGTCAATACTATTTGAGAGGTTGCGATGAATTTAAGGTTAGGGAATATCAATGTTGTTGTCACTGGAGGTTCTAGTGGAATTGGGGCGAAAATAGTTGAAGGCTTTGCTAACGAAGGGGCGAATGTTTGGTTCTGTGGCCGTTCTCAACATCGGATAGATAAGCTGCTTAAACAACTCGGAAAGGCGTCAAAGCAAGTTGTCGGAAAAGTGGTCGATGTTCATGATTTGGTACAAATGAAAGCTTGGATCGAGTCAATTCCGAATATCGATATTTTTGTTCCCAATGTAAGTGCACTCTCTGATGAATGGGAAGATGTTCTACAAAAAGACATTGCAGCCACGCAACAGGGCATTGCGTTAGTTTTACCTAAATTGCTTGAGTCGCGTTACGCTGCAATTACCTATATTGGGTCGAAAGCGAGTGGATATACAGTTTGTAACGCCAATGCTTATGGAGCAGGGAAGGCCGCGCTTGCCCATTATATGAAATCCTTGTCTTTGACCTACGTTCGTAAGGTGAGAGTTAATACTGTTTCGCCTGGAGACACATATATTGCTGATGGTTTATGGGGGCGGTGTAAGCGTGAAGCACCGGACACTTTCCAGAAAGTTATCGATAGAAACCCAATGGGTCGCTTAGCCACCCCTGAAGAAGTAGCCAATGTAGTCACCTTTATTTCAAGCCCTGTTGCGAGTTTTGTCTCGGGGGCTAACTGGTATGTTGATGGAGCATCGACTAGCCATGTTCAATATTAGCGATGTCGGCATAAACTATGTCGACATAAACTATTCATGTCGATTCGAATTAAATTCTGAAATGATACAAATCTCATATTTAATAACGGTTATTAAGTAACCTCTGTTGAGTTCGATATCAAATCAAGTGGCTGATTTTATTAGATATAGGAGAAAAGTCTCAGAAATTAATATTTAGAAAACTAAAGTTTTAAATTCTATTTATTAGGCCATTTATGGTTTATAACTCTATTTGGCGGCCGTTAAGTAGATGTTTTTTAGCATATATGTAAAATTCGAAGAGAGTTATCTTTCTGATTTGAAAGAATAATTCAATAGTTGAGATAAAAAAGTTGGCGAAAATCAGAAGCTTGGCATACACTTTCCTTGTAAATGACCTTATCTCATTGATTGAATAGGGTAAATGCTTTGGCGCTACTGGCGATGGTAGCAATGTTTAACATAGCTTTGAGGAAAGTTTTATGGCACTCACGAAGGCCGATTTGGCTGAGAACCTGTTTGAAACACTCGGATACAGCAAGCGGGATGCCAAGGAAACGGTTGAAGTGTTTTTCGAAGAAGTTCGTAAAGCACTCGAAAATGGCGAACAGGTAAAACTGTCTGGTTTTGGTAACTTTGATCTTCGCGAGAAAAACGAGCGACCAGGTCGTAACCCGAAAACTGGTGAAGACATTCCAATTTCTGCTCGACGTGTTGTTACTTTTAGACCGGGACAAAAATTAAAGGCCCGAGTCGAGAATATTAAAATCGAGAAGTAGCTAAGCAATAGACCACGCCTAGCGTGGTCTTTTTGTTTCTGATGGGCTTTTAAACTACGCTAAAACTGTTTCCTCTATCTTTATCTCTATCTCTATCTCTATCTCTATATCTATCCTTAGCCATTAGATTCATTAGTGACTTTTCGGTTAGTGCCCCCTCAATTCATTATCAAAACACATACCTAACTCTTTCTAATTCTCACTGTCAATTTAAGTGTTTATTTTTCGATCTAGCGTTCAAATAAACTGAACAGGCGTTAATTCTAATTGAATATAAATACCTAAATCTTTTTGCTGTAATGCGCCCAATTAATAATCGATCAAGCTAATTTATTGATCTGGATCTAGGGAGGGGCTGTGCGAAAAGCCGCTATCACTTGGGTGTTACTCTTATTACCGATTATTGGTAACGCAGCTGAATACCAACAAATTGCCAACATGTGTATCGCGTGTCATGGCAGCACTGACGACACATCATTTCCTTCTATTCCCAACTTGAAATGGCAAAACAAAGTCTATTTGACTGAGCAATTGTCAGATTTTAAAAGTGGAAAACGCACCGATCAAACGATGTCAAAAGTCGCGCAGCTATTATCTGACGAAGACATCGAGAAATTAGCCGATTACTTTTACAAACTGAATCATAAAGGGTCACCGCAATGAGTTTAGATAGAAGACAGTTTCTTAAAGCTGCAATGACGGCAACCGCAGTTTCTGCATTGCCAGTTTCTTGGGTATTTGCTGCGAACCGCCCTGAAGGTTTGGATGCTGTTGATGTAAATGCGTTGACGTGGGCGAAAGCAGAAGATCTGCCTGATTACTACACCGTTTTGAATACCAACCCTCTGAATGCTTACCCGCCAGAAAGTATGCTTGCTCCGGCAGTAACACCAGCAGATGTGCCTTTTGTTCGTTGGAATGGTCTGATGCCAGATTTTAACGCAATGCATCCAGAAACTTGGACTTTTGAAGTCAAAGGCGAGTCAGTAAAACAAAGTAAAACGTATACGATTGCAGAGCTGAAGTCGAAGTTCAAACATCATACTCAAAGCCTTGTTTTAGAGTGTGGTGGTAATAGCCGCAATAATTTCTACCCAAGTACAAAGGGCAATCAGTGGAACAATGCAGGTGTTTACTGTTCCCAATGGACGGGTGTTTTGCTCAGTGATGTTCTTAAAGACTGTGAGATCAAAGGCGATGCTGTCTATGTGGGTAACCATGGATTTGACAAACACTTAAGCGGCAAAGGAGAGGCCATCTCGCGTGGTGTACCTATTGCGGCTGCGATGAACGACAACGCTTTAATTGCATGGGAAATGAATGGAGAGCCTATTCCATATCTTCATGGTTATCCTCTGCGAACGGTATTTGGCGGACGCCCTGCATCGGTATCTCAAAAGTGTGCGACGGGTATTAGTATTCGCAACAAGATCCATGACGGTCACAAAATGGCGGCACCTGCTTATCAAGTACCAAAACATCCGATAGCGCCGGGTGAGAAGGTCGATAACAAAGATTTTAGAATTATTGAAGAGATGATCGTCAAATCGTTAATTACTTCACCAAAGAGCGGGACTGAGTTTTCACTCGGCAAAAAGGTGACGGTAAGTGGTCACGCTTGGGCTGGATTGAGAAGTGTGGAGAAACTGCAAGTCAGTTACGACTATGGTACGACTTGGCACGATGCCAAATTGAATAAGCCCGTAAATAAAGGGGCTTGGCAACAATGGGAAGCAGATCTTGATCTTCCTATGGCGGGCTACTACGAAATCTGGGCGAAAGCGACGGATAGCGAGGGGGACAGCCAACCTGTTGTTCAACCGCAATGGAATCCCAAAGGTTATCTGTTTAATGGCTGTCATCGTATTGCGGTAAGAGTGTCGTAATGAAGTCTATTGCCCAGATGCTTATCCATGAAAAATTTAATCACACCAATGCTAGTTATGGAGAAAAGCTCGGTTATCGCAAAGGAATAATGAGAGCTGCATTGGTGTGCAGTTTGTTAACGTCGATGCTTGTTCATGCTAATGAAGTCCCTGAAAATCCGGAAGAATATTACGGTGTCGATAAAGCTTCAGGTTTGATTATGGCGCCGGGGTGGGAGATTGTTAATGGTCAATGCAATGCTTGCCATACCAGTTTAATTGTTGCTCAAAATAGCGGAAACAGAGAGCAATGGCGAGAAACCATCCAATGGATGGTCGACACGCAAGGCTTGTGGGATCTCTCAGATACGTGGGATCCGGTACTGGATTATTTGAGTACGTATTATCAAGAAAAAGGTATCGATATGAATAAGTATCGCCGTAAGCCTATTGATAGCACGTTAATGCCACCGATGCCGGGAGAGCAGTAATGACGATAAATTCATTCAAATTGCTGTCTATATTCTTGGCGCCTGCCATTGCCGCAATGTCGCTTTCTGCGTGCTCTGATGAACCACCTAAAGCGAGCACAAATGTCATTCCGACGATTGAAGTGAAGGTGGAGGAAACAGAACCCTACCTACCAAACTTGGCCGCTGGTGAAAAATTGGTTCAAAATCTTTGTAGCCAATGTCATGGCGACAAAATTATTCCTTTCGTTCAATCTTACCCAAATATAAAAGGGCAAAAGGCGAGTTATATTCTCAAACAACTGCGTGATTTTAAGAGTGATGGTCGACAAGACTTGTACATGCAGTCGGTCGTAAAATCGTTATCGGATAAAGATCTTCAAGACGCGGCGGAGTTTTACAGTACTTTGAAACCGTTGGATTTATACAATCGGTCTAAAGAATATTCTCAACAATAGGTCTCTAGCAGTAGGCTGCCATAAGTAGATAAGTAGATAAGTAGATAAGTAGATAAGTAGATAAGTAGATAAGTAGATAAGTAGATAAGTAGATTAGTAGATTAGTAAGAGATTTGAGTAACAAGACTAGCGCATTGATTGGCTTGAGTAAGAATGACAAGAAAGGGCTGCAATTAATGCAGCCCTTTGATTTTGTGTTGAGTTATGTTCTAAACAGTTTACGCCGCTTTAATGTGAGTAGTGATGTACGGCTGCCATGCTTGTTGGTATAGCTCTAGAGATTGGCGTCTAAGGCTATTGATTTGCGCCGCCTCGATATCGTTGATTGGGCGTTTTTCTGCAATGGCATGACGCTCAATACCTTGAATGATTTCATACAGTTCGTGTTCAGGACCACTTTTCACATCTGCAATCGCTTTAAGGTGAAGTTGAACCTCAGCAATGATGTTGGTCTTAGGCAAACGAACCAATAGGTTAAGGTCACGGTAGCCAGAATCAGCAGGAGATTTGAATTTGTTTTTCAATTTCACTACGTCTGCTTCGCGACTTAGCGCTTCGTAGACTTCAACCAAGCTCTCTACATCATTTGCGATGATAGTGGCACGAGCTAAGTCGGTAATTCTTGTGACATCGCCATCCAGTTCCAATTCGATTTTCTCTTCTGCACGAGATTGAGACTTAACGCCAGCAAATAGCGCTTCAGAATTCGTTAGTAGGGCAGTACTTTTACAGATAGTTTCTAGTTCAGCTTGGCCTTGGTGCGCTTTGCTGTACAGAATGTCGAAGTCGGTGTAGGGCTGAGTCGGACGTGAGTCGAATGCTTTGATACCGTATAGGCCGCTTAGGCTGTGACGGAATACGTTTGACGATACTTGATTCTGCGCAGGAGTGCGCGATTGATCAGTTGAACTTGTTGAAACAGGTGCTGCTGCGAATGCAGGCGCTCGGCTCAATACTAAAAGCATTAGGGCCGTCGTACGGAGAAATACACTCATTCAAACTCCAAAATACAAGGTTACAAAAACGGGTAGTCAAAAGGGGTAACCAGTAACGCACAAGAGTAAAAACAGCTTAACTAAACTCACTACATATTAAATGGGGTTAGCTAAGGCAGAAACCAACTCTAACGTTTAATATTGCTTTAAAATGTGAACATATAGACAAATAATTCAAGCGTTTGTTCCCCGGTTTTAAGAATTTTGAACTCAGCCAGTGTTTAACTTTTAGCGGGAGCAAGGCGAACTTTAAACCAAGGTAAGGTTGCTCTTACCTTTCTATACTGTACCCTTGCATTATGACTGTTTAACATGAACGAAAGATGAATAATCCTGAATTTTGGCACAATAAATGGGCAGCCAACCAAATTGGCTTCCACCTTGAAGATGTGAACCCACTTCTGATTGAATTTTGGAAAAAGACTGAGCCTAGCTACGAGAAGAGTGTGTTCGTGCCTCTATGTGGTAAGAGTGAAGATCTGATTTGGTTAGCGACGAAGCATGAAGACGTTCAAGGTGTCGAATTAAGCCAGATCGCGGTTCGAGCATTTTTCTCTGAGCATTTATATACACCGACCGTGACTCGGATTAGTGGCCAACATGAGCTTTATCAATTCGATGAGCTGAGTGTTTACACTGGCGATTACTTCTCAGCGCCGATTCGACCTGTCGATATTATCTATGATCGTGCCTCTTTGGTTGCTTTGCCTGCTGAGATGCGCGTGCAATATATAGAACGCCTAAAGCAACGGTTAAAGCCAGGCGGCAAGATTTTACTTGTGACGCTAGATTACGATCAAAGCGAGATGGCGGGGCCTCCGTTTAGCGTACCTAAACTAGAGATTGATCAGTTGTTCGCAGGTTATAAGATCACGCTGTTGAATCAAGATATCGCAAACGATAAACACCCTAAGATTGCGAAGAAAGGCTTGTCTCGATTTAGTGAAGAAGTGTATTTGATTGAATCTGAAGCGTAAGCTCAGTTAGCTCTCAAGCGAAAAGATCCTTTCAATATAAAAGATGATAACAATAAAAAGACGGGCTCAGTAGCCCGTCTTTTTATTGTTCAGATTTGAATACATGATTGTTTAGGTGTGAAACCGTAATTGTTCAATTCTGAGTTAGTCGTTGCCAATTAGTAGTCTAGTAGTCATTAGCTAGAAAATGGTAATTAACAGCTAGTAAATCACTTTTACTTTTGACGCACTTTCAATCGCATCTTCAATTGCTGTTTCTGTACTGCTGCGACGAGTAAGCGCCACACCAAGGCGGCGACGACCATCGATGTCAGGCTTGCCAAACAAGCGAACTTGAGTTTGTGGTGCGTCTAGCGCCTCTGTAAGACCTTCAAAACGAATGTTGGTTGAAGTGCCTTGGCCTAGAATAACCGCAGATGCACATGGGCCATACTGAGTAATTGATTTGATCGGCATCCCGGTAAAAGCACGAACGTGCAGTGCGAATTCCGATGAGTCTTGAGACATCAGAGTCACTAAGCCAGTATCGTGTGGGCGAGGGGATACTTCGTTGAAGATAACGTGATCGCCTTTAACAAACAGTTCAACACCAAAGATACCGTGACCACCTAGTGCATTAACCACTTGTTCTGCGGTGTATTGCGCCGTTTTAAGTGCGTTGTCTGACATCACTTGAGGCTGCCATGATTCACGGTAATCACCGTCTTCTTGGCGGTGACCGATAGGTGCACAGAAGTGAACGCCATCAACAGCGCGAACGGTTAGAAGCGTGATTTCGTAATCAAAATCGATAAAGCCTTCAACGATTACACGACCAGCGCCAGTACGACCGCCTTCCTGTGCGTAATCCCAAGACTTCTGAATATCGTCTTGTGTTTTTATTACGCTTTGGCCTTTGCCTGATGAACTCATTACTGGCTTAACAACGCAAGGCATGCCCACGAATTCAACAGCGGCAGCGAAGTCTTCAAATGTGTCAGCAAAGCGGTATGGAGACGTGCTCAGTTTTAACTCTTCTGCGGCTAGACGACGGATACCTTCGCGGTTCATCGTTAACTTAGTCGCGTTAGCCGTAGGCACTACATTTAGGCCTTGTGCTTCCATCTCTACCAACTTGCTGGTGGCAATAGCTTCGATTTCTGGAACCACATAATCTGGTTTTTCTAGTTCAATGACAGCTTGTAGTGCATCGCCATCCAACATGTCTAATACATGGCTACGATGTGCGACTTGCATAGCGGGTGCATCAGCGTAACGGTCACATGCAATAACTTCTAAACCTAAACGTTGGCACTCAATAGCAACTTCTTTACCGAGTTCACCTGAACCTAATAGAAGTACACGAGTAGCATTTTCACGAGTAGCGGTACCAAACATAGAAATTCCTTCCGATCTTTTGAACGATTGATTGAAAACGGGGTGATCATACTTATTTGAATGATAAAAGCAAACGTTTGCGCGGTTTGTGGCGTGAATTAGAAGCACAAAAAAAGCAGCTCTATAAATTAGAGCTGCTTATTTAAAATATTGTTAACTACATGTACTTAAATTGCTAAGTAAGTCACTGGAATATCGGGGTTAATCGCTTCTAACGTAGACTGAGTATCGGCTAGGTGACTGATGCTACCATCGGCAATTTCAACTAAGGCAGCGTTTTCGATCTGTTCGAAATCGAAGCCAGCCAGTTTAAGTTGAACAAGCGCGACTTGTAGTGGCGGTAGGCTCGGGTTGAATGCCGCGTTTTCTGCGTATGCACCCGTAAAGATTTCACCCGTTGTCAGTTGTAGCGAAACGCCACTTAGATTTTTAGTATATGGCGCATGGCTACGGTTTAATGCTGTTAGTGCGCTTACCACAACAGGGCTGGTTTCTTCTGACGTGTACTGGTGATCCAGCTTAGTCATTAGGCCAGTAGTGATACCCAAATCAGCAGGGCCGAAAGAGTCTGGTAAGTATTCTTGCAGTGACATTTCATCACGCTGTGGTAATTGAACTTTAAGTTCTTTTGCCGTCGTCAGTTCGTTCATGAATTGGCGACAGTGACCACAAGGGCTGAAGTTGATCGTGATATCAGAAAGGCCTTCTTCACCTTTCATCCAAGCGTGGCTGATGGCTGATTGTTCAGCATGAACTGTTTGACCAAGTTGTGCACCTGCAATTTCCAAGTTTGCACCGAAGTACAGGCGACCAGATAGACCACGCACGATGGCACCAACATAGAATTCAGAAAGCGGTGCATAAGAGTATGCTGCTGCGATTGGCAGTAAAGCTAGGCGAGCTTCTTTATCAGAAAGGCCGCTTGCATCCAGTAAGCTTTGAAACTGCTCTTTAGAAATAGTGGCGTCAAAGTTGTCTGCTAATACGATGTCACTCAAAAGCGCTTTCATTGATGTTGGAGCACTTTCCAGCGCCAGGGTAATACGACTGTTCATGTTGAATCCTTAATTGACCTTAGGCTTTAATTCTATGCAATACTCAGGATTTTTCTGTGACAATGATCACTATTGCATTGTTGTTGTTACATTGGTTTGCATAATTAGAGTGAGGTCACAGATGAAATCGATTGCAAGGACAAAAACTGCCCTTGATATCGCATTTGCTGTCTGAAATTGGGTGCGTTTAGCTGGAAATTGATGAACAAATGAGAACAAAAAGCCCAAACAGACACTGAAATGCTCAGAGTTTCGCTTGGGCTCATTGGATGTTTTTAAAGCTTAAGTCCCAGTCTATTAGCTTAAACTGAAGCCATTAGCTGAAGTTGTAAACCATTAGGTTAAGCTGCAGCCATTAACTGAAATTGTAGGCCATTAACGTAAGCTGTTAGTTATTAGTTATTAGTTATTAGTTATTAGTTATTAGTTATTAGTTATTAGTTATTAGCTATTAGCTATTAGCTATTAGTTGCTAGTTACTAGCTTAAGCGTAGATCCAAACCACGATAGAAAATATGGTCGGTGCAATAATCGAGGTAATTACGCCACAAAGTACTAAAGCTAGGGAACTGAATGCCGCATCTTGTGGGTTCTTTTCAGCGCAAGTTGCCGTTCCCAAAGCATGCGATACTGTGCCCATGGTTAAACCTCGTGCGATAGGGCTCTTAATACCGATCAAATTGTAGATAGGGTAAGCAAAAATTGCTCCGAACAAACCGACAATAAGTACCAGAATCGCGGCAATTGCCGCTTCGCCACCTAAATGGCTTGAGACTTCCATCGCGATCGGTGTGGTGACCGACTTACCCAACAAACTCGCGATCAAACTTAAATCCGCTTTAAAAGCCACGGCGATCAGTGCGGTTGTGGTCATAGACATCACACTGCCTAGCGTGCAAGCAAACGTGATGATGCGCCAGTTGGATCTGATTTGAGGTAACTGCTCATATAAAGGGAAGGCAAGTGCCACTACCGCAGGTTGAAGCATGTAGGTAATCCAAGTGTTGTCTGCGTAATAGGTTTCAAAAGGTACTTTGAAAAACAACAGAATTGGAATGATGATGCCAATACTGATGAGCAGAGGATTACAAAACGGCGAATTAACTTTTTGGCTTACCCAACGAGCAAACAAGAACACTACAATAGTCAGTAGAATCCACATGATTATTGACCTCTCGAAAGCAAGCGGTCTAAAAACCATGATAAAGAAACTAGCACGATCAGCGTACCACCAACGGCACTTGCCATAATGGGTAATGCATTCGCGATAAGCATGTCAAAATGATCCATGAGTCCGACACTGATAGGGACAAACAATAAGATCATTAAACGAATAATCAAGCTTGCACCGGGCTGTACCCAGTGCTCAGGAACAATACCAACCACCATGGCAGCAAACAAAATCAACATGCCAAAAATACTGCCTGGGATTGAGGTATCCAATAAGTGCTGTAACGCGTTACCTGCTGTGAGTGCACCTATAATTAAGGTGAAGGAGATTAAGCAGTAAACGAGTTTGATCAATCTTTCTTTCAAAGTGTCACATCTCTTGATAATGAATTTAGCTCGCTAGCTTTTCTACGTATTGATAAACCGCTTTTAAGATAGCCATTTTCTTCTCGTCACTTTCATGTTCGTGTGCGAGGTTCTCTAGATTCAGCATGTACTCTTCCAGACGGCTTTCGTAAAACTCACGACAGTGGTTAGCCCATTTCAGTTGTTCAGCTTCGTCTAACGTCCACGGGAAATGTCGAGCGCGGTAACGGAACAACAAAGGTTTAATACGTTCGTCGCCAAAAGTGATGTCTAACGCTGCTAAGTTATTTGGGTCAGTTTCACGAATGATGTCCATTGCGGTTTTGTCGCCTGGTGAGAAGAAGCCGTCGTAAAGGTGAGTGTCTACGTCGTCGCTTTTCTCGTACTTGCGTTCTTGTGAATACAAACCGATCAGTTTTTCGCGGATCTCTGGATGTTCACGTAATAGCGCTAAGTTCTTTAAGCACTGTTGACGATCGATACCAATAGTTTCCGCATTTTCAGCCGTTAGGGTTTTCGCTGGCGCAAGAATAGGGCACTTGTTCAATTGGACGAGTTTGATGGGTACGGGAAGCTCATCTTCGCCCAGCTCACTGCGCTTAGTGTAGAGCCTTTCACGAAGGGCATCTGCATCAAGCTCTAGCAATGGGCTAGGGTCTTTGGCTAAGTCGATAACGATAACCGCATTTTGGTTGGTAGGGTGCCAAGCCATAGGCACAATCCAGCTCGTGTAATTACAATCGCGACCAAACATACCCGAAACATGCATTAAAGGCGTCATGTTTACGATGTCGACTAACTCATTCAATTTACGTTTGTGACGCATGCTGTAAAGGTAGTCAAACATTTTAGGCTGTGCAGCTTTCAACTTCTTCGCTAATTCAATGGTAGCAATAACATCGGCCATCGCATCGTGCGCGTTTTCGTGTTCAATGCCATTTGCCACTGATAGGTGTTCCAGTTTAAAACTTGGGTAACCTTCTTCATTTTCAGGCCAAGCAATGCCTTCAGGGCGAAGTGCATGTACCGCGCGCATTACGTCGAGTAAATCCCAACGAGAGTTGCCGTTTTGCCAGCTCCATGCATATGGATCGATGAAGTTACGGTAACAGGTGTAGCGTGTTACTTCGTCATCGAATCGAATGCTGTTGTAGCCAAGGCTAGTCGTGTTCGGTTTAGCAAGCTCTGCGTGGATCTTCGCGATAAATTCAGGTTCAGGTAAGCCTTGAGACATTGCTTTTTGAGGTGTGATGCGAGTAATTAGTGCAGCTTCAGGTGCAGGTAAGTAATCAGCAGGAGGTTGGCAATAGATAACCAATGGCTCTCCGATAACGTTGAAATCTTGGTCGGTACGAACACCGGCGAACTGACTCGGGCGATCTTTCGCTGGGCTGACGCCCCATGTTTCGTAATCGAAAAAGAAATAGGTTGGCTGATTATCTGAACTCATTGAATTTCCTGAACAGTAAGCGAAGACCGTCTACTGTGGCTGAAGGTTAGTTTTGTTCAGTATCTGATAGGATGCGGTACGCGTGCAACCCAGATCACAAATAAATTACAGTAAAACGGTGCATTCCTATTCGATCACGTCGCTGCACTGAGTTTTGAGTGCAATTTTGGTCATTTATTAACACGTGAACCCATCAATTGCTTACTTGGCGTTAACTGTCGGCATAGCGATAACAGCTTGACGATAACGGTACATCAAGTTGTCGACTGCAATTCGGCGAGTTATTAATCGCGAAGTATCAAGGCATAACCTGAACTTGCGTGCTGAAGTTCGAAGGAAGGCAGAGAGAAGGGGTGGGGGAGAGATACTAATCTGATTTGGTTTGAACCTTGCTTTACAAAGGGCATTGCCCACAAATGATACCGCTATTGCTTTAGCGTTTGACCCCGGCTCAAGCTAAGTGTTGTGACATTAGGTATTGGTATTGAGTGTAGATACCAAATAATCACCTTAGTTTAATTAGAATGTGAGGTTTTACGTCCATTTATTTGTCATTAATTGAATGATTACACCGCTAATATTTAATTTTTTCTTCAGTGTTTTAGTGATTTTTAAAAGGGTATATATTTCATTTTTATTACAAAATAGAATTAGTGATTGCGTGTTTCATTATTGAGACTTTATTGCAGCATGATGATCTATATAATAATATGTAAATACCGATTCTTGATTTATTAGTCCTAACTAATTCATGGTTATTTAAGTTTTATTAGTCTTTTATAAGGTAAATCGCTTTATTTCTATAAGAATATTAACTTATAAAAAGCAGGGAATTATATGTAAAACGAGTTTTATATATAATTAATACAGATGATTGAATAACACTAATTTCACTAATGTTATTTGTATCAATTTTAGTGATCTTATTCTCACTGCGCCTCATTTGTTTATAAATAAGTGTCAATATATATATTTTCTAAATAGGATTGTTGTTACTTAATTGTTAACTCTGATTGACGATTAAGTGACTCTAATAATAAAGCCAATTTTATATAAAGGATTAAAGAAATGAACAAAGTCTTTAAGGTTGTTGCTGTATCTGCACTTTCTATCTCTTCTGCGAGCGCTTTCGCTGTAAGTGACACTTTTGATGCAACACTAGAAGTAAAACAAGCAATTACGATGACAAAAACAAGTGATCTTGATTTTGGTATCATCACTTCAGACAACACAACGGATGTTGTTATCGCTCAAGCTGATGCAGGAGCTGCGGCGTTTACTCTTTCTGGAGAGTCTGGTGATGCAGTAACCGTTAGTATTTCTGATACAAACTTGGCTAACGGCGCAAATACAATTGCAGCTGAATTTGACTTTAATAACGCGATCACTCTAACAGGTGGTTCTGCGGATCTTAAAATTGGCGGTACTGCTCGTACTTCAAGTGCGACATTAGTTGCTGGTACATATACTGCAAACGTTGCAGTTGATGTCACTTACCAGTAATTATATAAAACAAGTCTAATATCTACGGCTGTTATTTAGCAGCCGTTATTACTATGAACGTTTTTTTAAAATACGCTGCCTATATCGGTTTAATTATTTATTCAAGCCCATTTCATGCTCTAGAAATTGTTCCTGAAAATATGGAAGTGAAATTTCCGGGTATGTATATCTCTGGATCGGGACAAAATGCAGATGCTAATCCGGCCAATAGTCAGATTCATGTGGTGCGTTTTTACGCTGAAGGAGAACCAGGCAAAAAAATTGTGGTCTCTCTTCCGTCTAAGCAATATCTCAACCATTCTCGTAAATCCAAACGTCTCCGTATTAGAAAGTTTTATTTTGGTTGTGGCTTATCAAAACGAGGTAGAGCAAAAATCCAAAGTAACGGAAGAAGCAAATTACTGTGTATTGGTGCAAAAGTGAAAATTGGCGCTAATCATCCTGCTGGCACTTACACCAGTACTATCCCTTTTGAGGTTAATTATAAATGAAGTTGTTTATCTCATGTGTTCTCGGCTTACTTTTCACCGTTCAAGCCCATGCCCAACTCCTTATCGCGCCAACTCGTTTTGTTTTAGACGCTGACACGTCTGTGACGGAAAAAATCGTGGTTGAAAACAATTCTGATCAACCCATTCGTCTTGAGATTAAACCGATCTATCGTCCAATCAAAGCAACTGGATTGGTACGAACCGATTCGAATGTGGCGGAATCTGAAAATATCGCCAATTGGATCAAGGTGTCACCACCCATCATTCGAGAACTAAAACCTAATCAAAGACGTACGGTTCGTTTACGTATGAATGCGCTACCCGATGACATGCCAGACGGCGAATACCGTGCTTACTTGTGGTTTTCTCCTATCGCAAAGGCGAGAGAGTTATCAGAAGTGAATTTGTCGGCTAAGGATCAATCTAATAATGGGTCAGCATTCCAACTTAATTTTCATATAAACAGCTACGTGCCTGTTTATGTTCAGAAAGGTAAGCAGATACAAGATGTGAAGTTTGCCTGCGACAACCAGAGTCTTACCATTCGCAATGATGGTAACTTTCAGTTCAATGCCAAGTTGAATGTTGATGATCACAGCGAAAAAGTGGTGTTGCTGCGTAATGCTGAACTAACGAAGCAGTTCCCTAGAGGGTCTAAGGTGTCTTTACTTCAAAACGATCAACCACTGCACGAATGCATTTTGTAATGCCTGCACTCTTGTCACCGCATATGCTGTTAACGTTTGTGCTGTTTACATCTGCGCTTTTGACATTTGTACGGTTAATACCAGTACAAGCAACTGCCGCGTCGCAATAGCGAACTGTGTAAAACAGAATGTTCAAACGCTCGGTTTGGCAAGCTCTCTTGTCGCTCCCTATATCTCTGTCTTTGTTGTCTTTTGGGGTACATTCAGAATCCATTGATGAGGCAAGCGAACTTTATCCAGCGCACATTGAGGTTCGAGTGGGGAGAGTGGGTGACAGTTTTTATCGCGTTATGATGGATGACTACGAAGAGCCGTTTATCTCGATCTCCAATGCGGCTTTTTATTTGTTAGAAATGAATGGCCAGTGTGATGAAAGCGGATACTGTGAAATCTACTTGCCACAAGATGTAGGGAGAGAATCGCCGCCGTATATCGTGGACACTCAGCAAGCCATTTGTTATCGCGATGACAACAATATCCAGACAATCAAATATGAAGTGATTGACTCGGAAACCTATATTCATTGGTATAGCTTGCAAGCCTGTATTCCGGCCAAAGTCCGTTGGGATATCGATGATTATCGGCTCACGGTCACGCCTGAATTCAGTTCCTTGACTGAACTCGAAGCGGTTATCTCTAAGATAAAGAGTGAATCTCGACAAAAAGCAGAAGACTTAAAACAGGCTGGCAATACCTCTGCGATTGAGCCACTGGCTAGCGTGGGGTTAGCGACTCGATTGGCAACCTCTGTTTATCAAGACAGTGAGACGGGCGCCGACATTTACGCTATCTCTGACACCATACTAACGACCGAAAATTCCCTGTCTCGGTTATCCATCGATACTCGCGAACAAAACCCCATCGTTTATTACAACATCGCGGTAGAAGCGCATGACGGCGAAGGCTCATTAGAAGTAGGGCATGTGTTGTTGGATGGCAGTGTTTTTACCGTCAATCAAACCTTAGAAGATGGCCTTTACTACACTAACCGAAAGCGTCAGTTGGAGTTTGGTAATCTGCAACTGGAGCGCACAACGCAACCTAATATCAGTGTCGATGTACTGGTAAATGGTATATATCAAAACACCTATCGCTCCGATGAATTTGGACGTTTTGTTGTCGAAGAAGACAATATTTCCCCTGGCGACACCATTAAGTTCCGCTATTACTTGTCCAAAGGTGTGTGGAGAGAAGAAGAGATTACGGTCGCGGGTTTAGAAGATGCATTCTTGCCTAGTAATGAGTGGGGCGTTGAAGTGGTTGGTAACGAAGGAGCCGACCGAGCGGGTGCAGTGTCACTGGAATATGGTTTGGCTGATTACTTCACGGTGGGCAGTGCTTTTATTAGGCAAGATGGAAAAGATCTTATCGGCTTGCAGGGACGATACTTACCAGCGCATTGGTTTGCTGGCCATATTGGTTGGCTCCCGGACTTTAATCGTTTTCCAATGGAGTTTGATGTTTTGCTGGGCAGCGACCAGTCTGCCTCTATTGAACTCAATAAAACTGACGAGTTGGATTTGGAGTCGATGGAATACGATGTGTTCAAATATAATCTGTCTCTTGCCAACATTACGGCATTTCTAACCGTGAGAAACGACGAAGATGAATTGAGTGTTGAGCCGAAACTGAATTCCAAGGTCTCGCGCAATCTGTTTCTCTCATATTCAGGTGATTATCGCTACACCAAGACTTCTCATCAAGATGACTATTTACACACCATTGGTTTAGCCAAAAGTGGTTTTTCAGACACGTCGTGGAATGTGTCAGGAACGGTCAATGGCTCTGGTCACCATGAACGCACAGAACTCTCTCTAAGGAATGCCTGCAAAGAATGTGTATTGGATCCGCTTAATGTTTTCCAAGAACTCACCACTAACGTATCAGCCCGATATCAAAAGCAGGATATCTCGTTTACTGCTTCGGTAGAAGCACGTGTGAATCCTTATTTCGTGTTCAAGTTAGAAGGAAATGAAGACAGATACGGCGTAGAAATGACCACTGAATTTGGCGCGAAAACCTATTTTGATGAGAACATCGGAGAGTTTGTTGAGTGGAATAAGTACAATCATTCAAAGCTAACTGGGCTTGTTTACGATCACCATAAACAGCCTATAGCCGGTGTTAGCCTACAAATACTCGATCAGCGAGCTGTCAGTGACTCGAAAGGTCGATTTGAATTCACCAGTGTTCCTGCCAGAGATAATCTACCTATTTATATAGATGAAGGCGCGCTCGACTTAAACCTGACGCCAATTCAAAACCCTGTGTTTGTGAATACCAAGCAAGTAGGCCTGACTCATGCTCATATTGAAATGGTGGTCTCTTTTGGTGTCGATGGTACGCTTGAAGGTACATTAGAAGACAATGCCTATTTGCACTTTAAGCACATACAAAAAGGCACCGAGTATTCGAGTGAGATCGAAAGCGATGGTTTCTATATGGTTGAAGGGCTCATCGCCGGGAAATACATTATCACCTTAGAAATGGGGGATAAACGATACGTACAAGGTGCCGATTTGGACGGGGATTTTTGGGTAAGCGACCTAACCTTTAACCTTATCGATTTTCATAAAGTGTATTAGGCCTGCTTAGTCTGTTTAATTTACATACCTTGCTTAATCATCTATTTGGGCTGCTTATTTTACTTAGCTTTTAGCTTACTTAGTCTGATGGAGGCGACAATATCAGCTTCATTTTTTGCCTCATGGTTAACTTTTGGTTTTTCAGATCTTTTAATATCGCCTTCCATTCCTGAAAGGTCACCGTGATCGGGTTAAAACTGTTTACGGGTTTAGTGACGCCGTAACGAACCGTTTCGACTTCAGGCTCAAACGTGCCGAACAGCTTGTCCCAAATGATCAGTACGCCCGCATAGTTTTTGTCGATGTATTGCGGATTTCTTCCGTGATGCACACGATGGTGAGAAGGAGTGTTAAAAATATACTCCAACGGGCCCAACCGTTTTATCCACTGTGTATGAACAAAGAACTGCAAACCTAGGTTGAGGAGCACAACGAAGATTACCCATTTTGGTTCGAATCCGATGATTACTAACGGCAACCAGAACAGCCACATCCCCGCGATTGGGTACATCAAGCTCTGGCGAAATGCGGTACTGAAGTTCATGTGTTCAGAACTGTGATGCGCCACATGGGCTGCCCACATCCAGCGAACTCGATGGCTTGCTCGATGGAACCAGTAATAGAAAAAGTCTTGTAGAACCACCAACACAATAAAACTTAGCACACCCATTTCGATGTCCATTAAGTGCCAACCAAATAGCCATAGATACAACTGAACCACTAACAAACCAGTTAATAAGTCCGAGAGTTGATGCATGCCTGCTAACACGAAGTTACACATCACTTCTGGCAGTTTGTATTGAGAATTATCCGGCAATCGGCCTTGTTTTTGGCCAATGAAATATTCGGCCAACATACAGATTACGAACAAAGGCGCTAAGACTAACAGCAGCCATTCTGGGTGATTGATCAATGAGTCGATGTCCATTCGCTAATCCTTGTGTCGCGATAGTTGTGTAATGTCTGACTGAGTTGATGAGTTGTTGAATTGGTTTACCGTGTTCCTTTTTTGGTAGAGACTTACCAACGAGTTACCAACGAGCAAAATGATCTTCGGTCAGGCCAAGCACATTGTCGATGTGATGGACGCTCCCATCGTTGTCTTCAATCGAACCAGAAAAGTGACCAATGAACTGGCGAAAGTTACTCTTTAGCAGCCATAAGTTGAGCTTTTCGCTGCGGTTATTCAGAGGCGTAAAGGTCAGGTTAATACGTCCATCTTGCGATGTGATCTGCCACGGTAAGTCGATGTCATCTCGATTGAATGTAAAGTTCGCTGGGTTAAGTAGGTGCCTTACACCATTCACCCATAATACATTCTCGCAACTTCCCGTTTCATTCACGCCCGCCGCTAGGTTCAAGCCAATACTTTTTCCGTTGATAAGCGTGTTGATGCTCGTCCAGCGCCAACAGGTTTCGCGCCTCATGTATCCCGCAGAAAAGTCATACCCCGCAAGCGCTTGTTCTAGGTTGATGGACTTGCTTTTAATTTTGATCTGACCCGTTACAGTCAAAGCATTGTGTTTTTGGGTGTAAGTCCAACCTGAATACCCCGTAGGGCTGCACATTGCCATCGGAAGACCGGTTTCATTTGAGACTAGAGTAATGTCGGCCTTGAGTAGTTTGGTATTGAGACGAACTCGCCATTCACCGTTGTTAATGTCGAAGACGATGCTTTGGTTAGCGATGCTGGTGGTTCCCTGAAAAGGAGATTGAGTCACTTGCTTATCAAACTCTAACGGCCTTAACCAAGAGCACTCGTCGAGTTGATTACTTTCAATATCGTATAGGTAAACAAAGGCGGAACTCAGATAACGAATATCAGCAATCGCGACCCCGATAACGTGAGTGGGCGTGACAATGCTGACAAACTGAAATTGTTTGTAGTGGAAGTGTTTTTGCCAAGCGTTGGCTTTTTTGTCCATTGTATTTCGATAGTCGAACTGTTCACTGTTTAGCGCTTTAGGCATGCCATCGAAGTGCCCAATAACGGCCTGACCATTTGAGTCAATGAGGCTAAGTGGTGCTGATTTGGTTTTTATCATCGCTCGTTTGTTCACATAAAATTAACAACCAGTGGTATTGTGATGCCTCAAGGGTTGAATTGGGAGGTCATGTTCGGACAAGAGTTAGCGATGAATCACGTCTTTGCTATGACATCGTTGTTATGATCGGCGAAGCTTGAGTGCTTATATGGAAAGTAAATTGGAAATTATTGCTGAATACATGCCAACAGAACATCGACATCAGTTGGGAACATTAGATATAGCGCTGCTGTTGAATACCTTAGAGCAACGAGGTATCGATATTGAAAGGCTACTCATGGATGTGGGTTTAGAAACCATGGATTGGCGAGACCCGAATGGAAAACTGACTTACGCTGATAAGCTTTCGTTGTTTAGCGCGGCTAATCAGAGTTTTCCGCACGATGGTTTAGGGCTTTGGTTGGGAGAACATGCCAGCTTGAGCCACTTTGGTGTGTTGGGTTATGCGCTATCAACTAGTCAAAATGTCGGGGAGGCAATCAAGTCGGGCTTTAAGTATTTGCGCCTGAATGGCCCTATATTCTCAGTGAAATTGTTTCTAGATTCCGAGCAAGCGGTGATTCAGATTGAGAACACATTGGAAGTGGGCGATCTCCTTCCTTTCTGCAGTGAGTACTTCTTAAGTTCAATCGTCTCTTTGTTCAAAGAACTGACTGGTCATGAGTTGGATATTCAAACTTTGGCTTTGCCTTATGTTCGCCCTAATTACGCCAAGCTCTATGACGAGCGTTTCCTGTGCCCGGTGATTTTTGAACAAAACCATTGTGAACTGCGTTTTGATGCGTCGGTATTGTCTCAAACGTTGCTTACTCACGATGCCGCGACACTCAAGCGTTATCTGGTGTCTTGCCAGTCCATAGTGGAGACGCTCGATTCAAAACATTTACTCACTAATCAGATCAAAACGATCTTCTATCAGACCGCCGGTAGCTTTCCGACTATTGAGCAACTGGCTGACGAGTTTGGCTGTAGTTCTCGCACACTCAGGCGTGAATTGACCAACTATGGTTCAAGTTATCAAGTATTGCTTACCGAAGTTCGAGTGGAGTTAGCCAAAGAACTGCTGCTCGGCACTACCATGAGCATTGATGATATAGGGGATAGGTTAGGTTACAGCGACCCCGCAAATTTTAGACGGGCATTCAAACGTTGGCTGAACAAAACACCGGCTCAGTTTCGTTCAGCGACTAAGAATTAACTTGGCGAACAAAGAATAAATAGGGACTCAGGATTGAGCTCTCTAGTGACCCCCCTTTATTGCTCCCTATTGACCAGAGAAGAACGACTCACGAAATTCAGAGACTTCTTTTTGATAGTAATCACCCCACGCTTGGCTATCCCAGTTTGAATGGCTTCCTGAGCGTTGCGAATCTAACGTTGCCTTGAACGCATCGAACTCTTGATGATAATCAAGAACCGTTTGTGTTTGTTGTTCGACTTGCTGCTCTCTGGCTTGGATACTTGATGTTTGCTCATCGTCCAAGTAGGTGTGTTGGAGCTCTGTTTTGATGGTGTTCATTTGAGATGGCGTATAGCTATCGGGAATCAGTGATACCGCGAGCTCGTATTGCTGAGCGGGTGTTTCGGTGTTTAAGGTTGTGGTGTCACTTTGCCAGTTGCTGATTAAGCTTTGGTAATGTTCGACAAAGTCATCAGCATCCACTTCTGTGAACTGATTTGTGCTCAAGGTGAAATCTAAATGCGTAAACTGATCAGAAAAAAGCTGGTGGGCGAGTTCTCCCCACACTTGTTCGGCCGCTTGTTTGAACAGGCCGACACGCTGTTCAAGTGAATCTAATGACTCCAAGGCTATCGAACTCTCCATCACTTGCCACTCTTGAGAAGTTTGTGGGTAGTGGCTCAACAATTGAAACCATTCCGCGGGAACTTGTTCTTTAAGCTGCGCCAGTTGTTGTTTGCAGTTGTTATCTCGTGTGCACTGAATCCAAAAACTATCGAGCTCGTTCATCAATGCTTGGCCTTGCAATGAAACGAAGTCTTCTAGTGAAACCAGAGTCTCGGCAATGCCAGTATCTTTTTCTCGTTCGCCTTTGTGTTTCTGTTTGTTATTCGCGCTAACTTCGGTAGGTTTGGCATTGCCAGGCTCTGTATTTCCAACCCCTGTATTATCGGAACTCATCGGGGTAGCCAAGGCACGGTCATTGGCGCTCTCCGTTTGGGTGAATTCGGTCGCTGGCGTGTTCGTTAATTTAGACGACCATGTGTAGCCAATCATGCTCGTCACTAGGACGAGCATGATGATTAAGATAACTCGATGCATTATTGATTCACCGGATTACTTGATAACAGCGCTGACAGGAAAGTGGTCAGATAGGTTGTAGTGCTTCCACAGCTCACTGCTGGTTGAACGCGGTACGTCCACACGGTTGTCGTTATGCGTTTTAACTGTGTATTCCGAACTTACGACCACGTAATCAAGGTATTCGACGTTTTCGCCACCCGACATAGGTTCGCCCGCAAAGTTATTGATACGAGGATCGAAAGTCGAAGCGGTATAACCAGAATACTGAGGTTCGCTTGCTTGGAGGTTGGCTAACATCTGTTGATAGTCATCTGGAAATTTGATCTTGTTAACGTTGAAGTCACCACTGTAGACCACAGTTTCAGACGTTGGGATATTCAAAGATTGAGCCAGTTTTCGCATCTGTTTGAACTGACGTTGTCGATAGTCACGCGCGGTATCGGTGTCAAATGATGCGGTGTGAGTACCAAACACGTGGTACGCCTGACCATTTTTGATGACCTCAGCGTAGTTAACCCCTTTGTCAGCGAAACAATCGGTGCCCGTGCAATCAGGGAAAACGTACTGAGCTTCATTAACGATGGGATAACGGCTGACGATGATCACGCCACCGTCGTAAATGTTGACGCCATCTTTATTCAGCATTTTGGTTTGATAAGGGTATTCTTTGGCAAGCTCTCGCAAAAACTCATCTCGTCCATTGGCGAAGACTTCTTGAAGTGCCAAGACGTCGTAGCCTTTTACATACTCTGGGATCAGGTCGTAACGGTCACCAATATGTGAAGCGATAACCGGTAACGCCCAGATGTTGTAAGTCATCACTTTCAAAGTGTTGGCGTCAGGCTCTGGCTGTTCATCCACTTTCTGTGGGGTGATGGTGTAGTAAATATCATCGTAGCGTGCGGTGTTGTCAGCTTTCAGTGCCAGTTCGGTATTGATATCGAAAGCATCGGTTGAGCTGCGGTGAATGTTACGGTCATCGTACAGTGTTAAATCAACATCGGATGCACTTAAACCATGTTGTAGTGACGAGTTATACCAATGTCCTTTCATGGTTTGGTTTAGCGTAACATTTTCTCCAACGGTGTTAGAAATCACAGTGTCGAACTCATATGTTTTTCCAGATTTTACACCCGTCCAACGATTGAAGCTGATTAGCTTTTTGGTCTCCCAAGGTCCAATCTTTTCCGCATGTTGTTGCCATTCGTTGCCAAGCTCTAGTAAGTCTGTACCAGTGTGATGGGTTTGAATGGTCATCTCTTGATTGGTGTTGTTGGTGAGATATACGTCCGTGTCTGCGATCGCAGAGGTAGAGGCTATTGATGTTGATGCCACAATTGCAGCTAACCAAGTCCATTGAGTTTTCATATTTTACATTATCCTTATTGATTGATGTCTAGGATAACGTAGTCAAGAGTTATGACATTGGAGTTATAACTCTATGGTAATTATCCAGATATGAGATATATGCCATGCTTTTATAAAATTGCTTACTCATTGAAAATGAACATATTGCTTTGTTGGAATGATAAGTGATACGCGCGTACGCTAACAAACAGAGGAATGATTTGTATCTGCGGGTAAGTCATTGTTGGTGTGTTTTCTTGGAAATCACAGGTCGGAAAATAACCAAAAGTGGATGCTGTGAATCACGGTAAGGGATAACGCTAACAGCCTTGCTCTATCAGCATAAATTTTGCCATTGTTCAGTAAACAGATTCCTCAAAAACAGGTATGATAGTGTCGTTTTTAATCCTGAACTGGGAAAGTCATGGCAAAGTTAACACTCCAAGAGCAAATGCTTAAAGCTGGCTTGGTAAATGAGAAAAAATTAAAGAAGGCGAAGAAGGGCTCTAAAAAGTCTCGCGTTCAGTCTCGTGAAGCAAAAGCGGCAGCAGAAGAAACAAAACTGGCGCAGCAAGCGAAAGACAAAGAGCTAAACCAACAGTTGAAAGAACAGCAGTTGAGCAAAGAAATTAAAGCTCAAGTGAAGCAACTGATTGAGATGAACAAGATCGAACAGAAAAATGGTGAGATCAAATACAACTTCACCGATGGTACTGTGGTTAAATACCTTTACGTAGAAGATCTGACTCAAAAGCAACTAAGTAAAGGTATTCTGAGTATTGCTCGCCAAGGCGAAAGCTATGTTGTTATTCCTACTGCGGTAGCGAACAAGATAGCAATGCGTGACGAAGAATCTATCGTTGATACTCAAGCTTCAAGCTCTGATGAAGTAGACGAAGATGACCCGTACAAAGACTTCGTGATCCCAGATGATCTAATGTGGTAATTCGCTTTACTTAGCTACAGCCCATTGGCGAGCTAGCGTAACGTCGAGATTCACAGTTTTATCTACAGGATCTAAGAATGCAGCGAACAATCACTCGATTGTCGCTGCATTTTTTTTGGTGCGAAGTGACTTCAATAATTCTTCAATTACTTCAAGCACGTCAACTACTTCAACAGTTATCCAAGAACGCCTAGCGTTCGGAGATTTCGTAAACAAGGTTATCACCTACGCGTGAATGCTCAGCAATACCAAAATTAGTGCTTTGCTCGTGTTGGTCATAACCATCGAAGTAACAGTCGCCAATTTCATTACGAGGGCAAACGTGAATGTGGTCTTTGATGACCAATTCGGTAGAACAACATGGGCAATGTTTGATATGTCCACTTAATCCAATAGATCTATTTGGTTTCATACATCCTCCTGATAGGCACTGTAAGTTAGTTGCCTATTTGCCCCCTAAGTTACGCAAATTAATGTGTCGTTATGATTTCATTTTTAAGTCAATGAAAAACGATTCAGAGAGTGAATGTTTTGGGTGCGATTGTCGATCCATTACCAAGAAAGTATGCGATGAATAAAGCCCAGAGAGAGGGCAATGGGCTTGGAAAAGTTTCAGTTTTTGTTTATATAACTTACTGTTGAGTTGAATTAATCATAAGTTGAGCACCTTGGTATCCCAATTGGGCTAGGGCTTCAGCATCAAAGTCAGTGACAATTCGAATGTCGCCAGCATGATAGGTGTTGTGGTTGTTTAATGTTGTCATCACATCGAATGAGTCTACAGAGTGCTGCTCTCCAATATCGATCATGCCTGAATATAGAGATTCAGCATTAAACTGACCAGATACGTAAGAATAGAATGGACGTACGCTTGCTCCGGCGGCATATTGCATGCTGCCCAGCCCATTGGCATTGATTGCCCAACTCCAGTCCCACCATTTCATCTCTCCAGGAATATAGCGGTGATCCCATTGGTAACGGATATTCGCTTGTTCTTCGCTATTGGTTCCCATGGTGAAGGTATGCGAGATCGTAGGTCGGTTTGTTGGGTGAGAACTCAGTGCATTACCGCTGTATCTCAGGAAACCCGTGAAGTTAACGTCGTAACTCATGTTTGCTTTGATTCGGTACGGGTAAGAAATGCTTGAGCGGAAAAGCTCGACTTGAAAGGGCAACACTGAATTGCTAGGCACGGTGATGATGGCTTGCAGTTCAGTTGATTCAGAGCGAGAGCCACTATTAGTATTTGAGAAGTGTTGGCCTTTTTCTAGAACCACTGTTACCTCCGTTTTACCGACTTGTGGCCAACTAAAGTTCTCGGTAACGGCGACTGAACCTGAAAGTTCAAAGCGGTTGGTTTTACGCCAATGTGTGGATTGCTCGAAACTAAGGTTAACGACGACCTGTTTAGGTTCATCACTTTCGTTGATCGCGTAAGCTGATACCGTTTTGATGAGTTCTTGGTTGGGCTCGTTGACCAAACCATGGCTAAATGCTGCGCCATCTAAGGTGTAGGAAAAGTTATCGATCGTGATTGCGGTTTTTTGATCGCAACGGTCACTTGTGCAGGTTCCATCACTGTTCCCTTTAATCTCCCAACCGTGGCTGAGCTGTTTGATTGCCATGTCTTGGCCAACATAGCGCCCATTGTCTCCGCCAACCCAAGCGAAACCCAGGTTATGAGCCAAGTAACTCAGTGGCCTAATGAAGCTTGCATGGTCATTCACTAAGGCTTTTTGAACATCTAGGTTGTTAGCTTCTTGAATCGCCTGATCTTCGTAATAAGGCAGACCTGCATCTGGGGTATCCGGATAGCACCAAGTGTTGTCGCTTGATTGCCCTTGTTTTATTAGGCCGTGATAACCAGACCCCATGATCACCCAATCGTCTTTAAGGCCTGTAATTTCCCACACGCTCATACGAGATATCAGGGCTGTTTTATGTTCTTGAGCTTCTGTATTAGTGAGTGGGCGATAAGCGGAGCGGCAGGTATCTTCGCCGAGCTTATCTAAGACGATTTGGTCTGAGTATATCTTTGCATAAGTGGTAAAGATATTAAAGATAGGGCAGTGGTGAATAGAATGATTTTACTGACGTTGAGCATAAATAAGTTCCTAAGTGCCATTATTTGGCTATTTTTATTGGATTCGATTTATTAGATCTTATAGGTGTTTTTAAAAGCCGAGGGTGACTAGCGGGGTGTACCTTGTCATATAAAACAATGCCAAAAATACTGAAATGAATTGAAAATAAATCCTTATAAATATCAGTTAGCTACAATAATGAACTTGTTATTTGAGAGCCGTTTATCTTGAGGTGTTCGGGTACTTTCAGTCCTTTGAATAGTGAGTGTTTAATTTTCAAGTATTTAACGTTATACAGACTGAGGTTCGTCAGTTTATTAACGACGTCTATTCGTCATCTTTATTCGTAATGTGATTGGTGAAGTGACAAAGAATAGCGGAAGGAAGTTTGAACCAATGACGAGTGTTTGTAGCGGTCGTGTTTGTAGTGATAGGCAGGATCAAAAATGCAGCAAACAACCTTTCGATTGTTGCTGCATTTTTAGTTTGTAAAACTTTAACTTAACTAAAATCAACGACTTAATGAATTAGGAGAAAGCGATTAAGCATCACCGGGCTTTTCTCGCTTACTGTTCCAACCCATGAAGTTGTAGATGTTGTATCGAGCAAAGCCTAATTGCTCATGTAAAGCAAAGTCGGTCACCGCGAAGTTATACCACAATGGCAGCCATGAAATCTGAGCCGCCATATAATCGGCTCTCACTGGAATAACATTTAAGCCGAAGTGGTTGAAGTAGAGCTCGCTACGGCGAATATGTAGGCCCGATGAAACAAGAACAATGTTGTTGAATTTGTGATGCTTCATTAGGTCGCTAGTCAGCTGAGCATTTTTCCACGTGTTGACGCTGTTAGGCTCTTGGATAAGGTCGTCCATCGGTACGCCAAGCCTAAGCAGTTGTTGCTCATAGATTTCAGCTTCAGTTACGCCGTTGTTCTGAGCATCGCCACCACTAATGATCACTTTGCATGTGGTTTGAGCTTTCGCACAATCTTTATATTGGCTAGCGGTTTCATTGATTCTTCCGTAAGAGAAGAAGGTCGGCTCGAATTCGCTAGTACTTTTGATTAACTGAGTGCCAGCACCGAGTAGAACAATTGCGTTATTTGAAGACCATTGAATGTCAGGTTTACCTTCATAATCGGCCTGTAGGTCGTTTAATAAGTAACGAGGAATTAGACCTGAACCAATCAACGCAAATGACGAGATAAGAACAAGGAACAAAAAATAAGAGGTCTTACGCCATTGAAGTAAGCGTGTGATGCCAACGAACAGCAGAATAAGTAATAGTATAATAAAGCTCATGAGGATCCTGTTATCGAACTGGTGCCAAGCTGATGTAGCATATTGAAGCGTCGCATCATATATCACTTATGTTGATAGTTAATAGCTAACTCATTGTATTATTGAACAAATGCACGATTTATTTCTATAAAATATTAAAGTCGGTAAAAGTACGAACAAAAACGCTTTATTATTGTTCGATTACTCCTTTTTAAATATATGCATATAAACTGTGAGGGTTATGCCTAACCTTTTGTCATGCTATTTAAATTCCCAGTCATCAATTTTCCTACACGTCAAATTATCAACTGGCTAAACTCAAACCATCAAAGTAATGCTGAACGAATTTAATGAACACTTGATGTTTCTTGGCTGGATAAATCACTTGAGGGTAGAACAAATAAATACTGTTGCCTTGTTGTAGGCACTCATCGGGTAGTACTTGTTCTAATTCTCCACGCTGGATCTCTTTCGCAACGTAATAGCTCGCGATACGAATGATGCCGTTTCCTGCCATTGCTTGTTGTTTGAGTAAGTGGTTGTCATTGCTAGAAAGCCAACCTGAGACATTAAGGTTGGCCGATTTTAAAGGCCACTGCGTTTGATGCAATGTCGCCAAACATTGGTGGTCGTTTAAGTCTTGAGCACTTGCTGGGCGACCAAACTGATCGAGATAGCCGGGCGTTGCGACTAAATCATGCTGATAAGCAATTAAGCGTTTTGCCACCATGTTTTCAGGTGGTGTATTAGTCGCGCGAAAGGCGATGTCGATATCGTCTTGGTTAAGGTTATAGTTGGTGTAACTGCTGTTTATTTCAAAACGGATTTCTGGATATTGCTGCTTGAAACGTTGGCAGATATCGAACAGGAATACCTCTGAAAACATCTTTGGTGCCGTTAAGCGTAACGTGCCTTTTACTATGTCGTGTTGCTCAGAAACACTGCGTTCGAGCTGCAACACTTGAGAACGAATCGTTAAGCCTTGTTGCAACGCGCGTTCGCCTTCTTGGGTTAAGCGCACACTGCGTGTGGTTCTGACTAAAAGAGGGCACTGTAAGTCGTTTTCTAAACGCTTGATTTGTTCTGAAAGGTAGCTTTTTGATATGCCGAGCTTTTCTGCTGCTTTGGTAAAGTTGAGCTGCTGAGCAAGTTCTACAAATAGGATCAGTCGTTCTATTCTTTTGTGCTCGTTCATTCACGTATTCCTTCAAAGCCATTACAATTCCATTGTTCGCCATACAGAACAATCATTTCGTAACTAGCATATTCTGTTTTTTCAAAAGAACAATATGATAGGAACATATTTCTTGGCAATAAACCTTCTAAGTGAGAACTGATATGACGAACAGTATTGAATCAACGAACAAAACGGATGGCAAAAAGATTCCGTTATCCATCCATCTCCCAAATGTCGGTCGAATTGCCTATGGCTGCATGGGCTTAGGAGGCGGTTGGAATGATAATCCTGTTTCCGCAACAGATGTAGCTCAAGCTCGTAGCGTTATAGACACGGCACTAGAGTCCGGTATTAATCTGTTCGACCATGCTGATATTTATACGTTTACTAAAGCCGAACAAGCGTTTGGCCAAGCAATGCAGCAAGCACCAGAGTTACGTGATCAGATGTTCGTTCAATCTAAGTGCGGCATTCGTTTTGAAGGTGAGGGCAATGTTGGTCGCTATGATTTCTCGGCAGATTGGGTTAGCCAATCGGTAGAGGGCATCTTGAATCGTTTGAATACAGAAAAACTCGATGTGCTGTTACTACATCGCCCTGACCCCTTGATGGAACTTGATGAACTGGCAAGAACACTTGAGAACCTGAAAGCACAAGGCCAGGTCGACTTCTTTGGCGTGTCGAATATGAACAGCCACCAAATCCAGTATCTACAATCTGCGTTAGGCCAGCCTATTGTCGCGAATCAAGTTGAGATGAGCTTAGCCAAACTGGATTGGTTGAATGATGGGGTGATGATTAATTCGCAAGGCCACCATCAATCTGACTTTGCGGCAGGCACACTAGAACATTGCCAAATGAATAACATCCAACTGCAAGCTTGGGGCTGTTTGGCACAAGGCCGATTTGCTGAGCAAGGTTTGTATTCAGAACATGAAAATGTGAAAAAGACTGCGCACTATGTGGCTCAATTAGCGAATCAATACGGCGTTGAAAGTGAAGCGATTGTGTTGGCGTTTTTACTTCGTCACCCGGCAAGCATTCAACCCGTTATTGGCACGACTAATCTAGAGCGAATCAAAGCTTCATCAGTAGCGACTCAGATACATCTGTCTCGTGAAGAGTGGTACAAGTTATACGTGTATTCACGTGGTCAGGCATTGCCTTAAGGATTGGACATGTTGAATCAGAAAATCGCGCAGCAATTAATTAGTGTTGCTTTAGAGACCGCAGAAAATAACCAACAAACGATTGCAGTCAGTGTGTGCGATACACATGGTGAGTTGTTGGCTTTTTTACGAATGGATAATGTGAGTGTACAAGCGGGATTGCTAGCACAAAACAAAGCCTATACATCTGCGAGGGACAGACAACCGAGTGGTAATTTAGGTGCTTGGGCGAGAGAAACTGGAAAAGATCTGAGTTATTGGACTGACCCAAAGATCACCGGTTTTAAAGGTGGTGTTCCAATCCAACATCAAGGGCAGGTGATAGGTGCAATTGGTATCAGCGGATTGAGCGAAGATAACGATGAAGCACTGGCTGAGAAAGTGATTCAACTTGTGCTGTAAGCGCTATTTTTGACTAAGTGACTAAGTGACTAAGTGACTAAGTGACTAAGTGACTAAGTGACTAAGTGACTAAGTGACTAAAGACAGGAACGACAGATAATAAAAAACCGACGCATGGGCATCGGTTTTTAATGGTCGAGCTGTTTGATTCAGAATTAAGCGTTCGCTTGCTCTAAATCTTGTTGCTTGTCTTTCTTACCCATTAGGCGGCTTGTAATCGTACCGGCTGTCATTGCACCAGATACGTTAAGCGCTGTACGTGCCATATCGATAAGAGGTTCGATAGAGATAAGCAGTGCTGCAATTGTTACTGGAAGGCCCATCGCGGGTAGTACAATAAGTGCAGCGAATGTTGCACCGCCACCCACACCTGCGATACCGAAAGAGCTCACTGTGATAATGGCAATTAGAGACAGAATGAAGTTGATGTCCATTGGGTCGATACCAACCGTAGGCGCAACCATGACGGCTAGCATTGCAGGGTAGATACCCGCACAACCATTCTGACCAATTGTTGCTCCGAAAGTTGCAGACAGGTTAGCAATCGCTGGTGGCACATTTAGCTTAGTGATTTGAGCTTCAACGTTCAGTGGAATCGTGGCTGCAGAACTGCGCGAGGTGAAAGCAAATGTCAGTACAGGCCAGATTTTTTGGAAGTACTCTTTCGGGTTTACACCAACAAAAGAGACCAGCACACCGTGGACAACGAACATCAGGATGATTGCTACGTAAGAAGCAACGATGAAACCCAGTAAGCTTAGGATGTCTGAAGCACTTGATGTAGCAACTACTTTCGCCATTAACGCAGCGATGCCGTATGGCGTCAGTGCCATAATCATCTTAACTAAGCGCATCACGATAGATTGAGCGGCTTCAACGAAAGTGCGGATTGGTGATTCTAGCTCTTCTTTTTCTGCCATTACCTTGCGTGCAGCGATACCTGTGAGCACACCAAAGATAACCACCGCAATGATTGAAGTAGAACGAGCGCCTGTTAGGTCTGCAAACGGGTTAGTCGGAATGAAGCTAACTAACATTTGTGGAATTGTTAGGTCAGACACGCTGCCCATGCGGCTTTCTAATGTTGCGATACGAGCTGTTTCACGAGCACCTTCTGTTAAGCCTTCTGCCGAAAGACCGAATGCTTGAGCGACGGCAATACCCACAATCGCAGAAATCGCTGTTGTTACTAGCAATACCGAAATCGTAATGCCGGAAATCTTACCCAGCGAGCCACCTTTTTCAAGCTTCACGACTGCCGCGATCATTGAAACTAAGACTAATGGCATGATCACCATTTTCAGTAGGCCGACATAACCACTGCCAACAACGTTTACCCAATCCAAAGTTTCTTTGACGGCTGGGTTGCCTTCACCCAGTAGCAGCTGTAAGCCTAATCCGAAAGCGCTACCAAAAACCAAACCTAATAGAACGAGGCGAGAAAGCGTGTTTTCTTTTTTCTGCTGTCCGTAGAGAAAGAAGAGGATACCAGTGAATACCGCTAAGGCAGCGATAGCTGAAAATGACATTTGTTTTCCTTATGAATTTCTTTAAATCGATAGGGCGCTTAGATATATGGGCGCTGATACTGTTAGCTACAGTAGCGACCTGTAACAAAACGTAAAATAAGGAAAAGTAATTTAATAGAACAATTAGTAATATCCACTCAATGGGATGGGTGGATATTCAACATTATGGTGAATAGATGACCTTTTTAGCGATATTTTGCCAATAAATTGAGCATGTCACTTGACGAGTAAATTTCGATATTTTGGAAGTTATTTTCGAATAATCTGAACAACATGGCTTGAGCGACATCTTTCGATTGAATAGGGCGTAGGTTTTTAAACTTCCCAAACATAAATGGCGATAACAGAGGAAAGACACTTTGTAGAAATTTTTCGTCGGTTCTCGGTTCATCCCTTTGGCCCACTAGCGGCCCAGGACGTGCGATGAAAAGCTGCTTGAAGCCAATACGTTTTAAGTTTTGCTCCATTTGCCCTTTGCAACGAAGGTAGTGTGAATAGGAATCAGGGGCAGCACCGTAACTGGATACCACTGCGACTCTTTGAACGCCGAGAAACTTCATCGATTGAGCAACCTGGCTAACCAACTCTACATCGACTTTACGTAATGCTTCTTTTGAACCCGCCTTTTTCTTGGTGGTTCCTAGGCAGATAACGCCAAGAGTGGGTGTTGATTTCGCGTCGTCCCAGCTGGTTACTTGCAAGTCATTGTGAATGAGTGTGTGGAGTTTGTTCGAGCTAAATTGTGAATCAAGTGATCGTCGGGATAAAGCATAGATACTTTCGACCGCGGGTTCGTCAATAAGTAACTTTATGACGTGATGGCCAATTAGCCCAGTAGCACCAGCCACAACGACCGATGTTTTATCTCCAGAAATACTCATAGCTATCCTTAACGCTTTGCAAGTGCTTGTTTAATATAAACAGTGTTTGAGTTTTAAGCGAATAAAACTTACATAAGGCAGTGTTCAGCGCTAAAGCAATCCAATGATTGTCAAAAGTTATCAGTACTGATAGTGGGAAAATAAAGTGCTAGAAAGCGAAAAGCCCGCTGGGCAACGGGCTTTTCGCTTTCTAGGTGAAGGACAGTGGGATTTTCTTCACCTTTTTACTTGTTTTCTTACTCGATTTAATTGGTTTTCTTTTGCTTTGGTTTGCGAACATTCCACCTCCTAAATCTTTGTTTTATTTATTCTTTAGTTTGTTGCTTTTTGCTAGTAGTCGACTGTTTGTTTCAAGTGAGGGCAATCACTTTTTGTTACTTGTTACGTTCTTACTTAACTTACTCTTTTGCTTAACTTGCTTTGTTGTCAACCTATCAATGGAGAGATTAATAAGTCTCTTTAAACAAAGCATAATCAATGCCAAAACGTAAGTTGTTGATTTTTCGCTTGGGTGGTTGCTTAGTGTTACTTTTCTGTCTTTTTGATTCTCAATTTGAGAAATGATGAGGTGTATTTGTTCAAATAAGGAACACTCTCTGCGTTTTCTACCAGATAGCCATAGATACGACTCTTCTTAACACGTAAACTGGCTTGAAATTTACATAGACAAGGATGAGCTATGAACCTCAAGTTCGACACTCTCGCACCCACTCAGATCTATCACTTGATGACCCAAACGGTTGTGCCTCGCCCTATAGCGTGGGCATTGACGGAGTCTTCTGAACAAGTATTCAACTTGGCCCCTTTTTCTTATTTCACACCAGTGTCGAGTAACCCACCTTTATTGATGTTGTCGGTTGGCAAGAAGCCAAGTGGTGAGATTAAAGATACCACCCGTAATGCCCTTGAAACGGGTAAAATGGTGATTCATATTGCATCAGCAAGCTCTGCAGAAGCGATGACCGCAACAGCGGCAACACTCGATCATGGTGAATCAGAAGTGACTGCGAATAATATCGAGTTGGTTGAATTTGATGGCTTTTCTCTACCTCGAGTTAAAGAGTGCGCTGTGGCTTTTGGTTGCACACTGTATGAAGTAAAAGAAGTCGGTGATGTTCCACAAAGCCTTATCTTTGCTCAAGTTGAGACCGTGTACATCTCTGAAGATGTGATCGATAAAGACAGCGATCGCCTTAAGATCGATGCGTTAGCTCTTGACCCGTTATCTCGACTCGGCGGTGGTGAATACGCCACGCTTTCCAATGTGTTCTCAGTGGCTCGTCCTAAATAGTGCGATCAATTCAGCTCAAGCAGAATCAGTGTTATTGAAACTCGTCTCCTCAAATTTAAGTGCCCTTACGTTTATGCTAGATACCAAATACTCACAATACATCCAACATCGCATTGATCAAAAAACTAAGCCGCTAGGCGCGCTGGGCTTATTAGAAAACGTCGCTCATCAGCTCGCTTTGATTCAGAGCCAAGGCAAAGAAGCTGCGGTAGAACATATCGAATTGAACAAGCCAAGTATTATCATTTTTGCTGGCGACCATGGCATAGCAGATGAAGGCGTGAGTATTGCTCCAAGTGCTGTAACACAACAAATGGTGTTGAATTTCTTACAGGGCGGCGCGGCCATTAATTGTTTCTGTACCGTAAATGATATTGATATCACTGTCGTAGATACTGGTATTTTGTTACCTGTGGAATCTGATAGCCCGATGCTGATCTCTCAGCGCTTAGGTACGCGAACCAATAATTTTGCCAACGAAGCGGCAATGAGTTTAGAAACGGTTGAACGTGGGATTGAACTAGGCACAGAGCTTGTATCTAGAACCATTTCAAATGGCACGAATATCATCATGTTTGGTGAAATGGGCATCGGCAACACCAGCAGCGCTTCAGCGATTTTAAGTGCATTAGCGAATCGTGCTGCATCGGAGTGTGTTGGCCTAGGAACCGGCATTAACAGTGAGCAACTGGAACGTAAGAAAGCGGTTGTGGAACAAGGTGTTGCTCGTTGCAAAGGTTTAGAGCTTAAAGAAGTTAAAGAGCTTAAAGATATTAAAGAAGTGCTTGCTCAAGTGGGCGGCTATGAAATTGTTCAAATGGTGGGGGGCTTCCTTGGCGCTTACCAAACCAAAACCCCTGTGTTGGTCGATGGCTTTATCGTTTCAGTTGCTGCGTATGTCGCGACCTTAATTGAACCTAATTGCCGCGACTACATGATCTTTGCTCATCGCTCTGAAGAGTCGGGACATCAAATTGTATTAGAACTGTTGGCCGCAGAGCCATTGCTTGATCTTGGATTGAGACTAGGCGAAGGCACGGGCGCGGCGTTGGCAATGCCAATCATTCGCGCCGCGGCTGAGTTTTACAACAACATGGCGAGCTTCGAGAGTGCAGGAGTCACAGTCTAATGAGTGACGCGCCACAACGATCATTGAAAGACAAAGTCAATTATCAATGGGAACTGTTTTCATTGGCAATGGGCTTCTTTTCTCGTTTACCTATGCCGAAGAACACTCCCTATTCATCAGAGCGTATGAATCGTTCTGGACGTTACTTTTCAACGGTTGGTTTGTTACTTGGTGTTCTGTGTAGCGGTGTATTCTTGCTACTCGATACGGCATTGCCGAGTGCAGTTGCTATCTTCTTGATGATGAGCTTTAGCTTGATGCTGACGGGGGCTTTTCATGAAGATGGTCTAACCGATATGGCTGATGGTATCGGCGGTGGTATGACGCTTGAGCGCCGTTTAACCATCATGAAAGATAGCCGCATTGGCACTTATGGAGCCTCGGCCTTAATCATGGCTCTGCTTGGAAAGTGGGTGCTATTGAATGAACTGGTCAACATGACTGCTTTGTTTATGGTTATCGTGACCAGTTATACCTTTAGCCGTGCAATTGCCGCTTCACTGATCTATGACATGCCTTACGTTAGTGACTTAGACACCAGTAAAAGTAAACCTCTAGCCAATAAACAAACCAAAGGTGAACTTGTCTTTTTGATGTTGGTTGGCGTGTTACCAAGCCTATGGTTTGGTCTAGAGTTTACGCTTGTCTTATCCGTAATTGCCTACCTGTTTAGAGTGGGTATCAAAAAGTGGTTGATGGCTCGAATTGGCGGCTTCACTGGAGATTGCTTAGGTGCGGCTCAACAGTTGATGGAACTGTTGATTTACCTTGTGTTCACAGCTGCTTTTTACAGTAGCTTTCTGTAACGGTTTCCTATGACAAATACGAATCAAACGAATCAAAACAATCAAGCTAATCAAATTAATCAAGCAAGTCAGCGAAATAGCCATCTGGTATTGGGTGGGGCTCGTTCTGGTAAGTCTAGTTTTGCAGAACAACAAGCATTATGTGCGCTTGTTGCATGCTCAAATGGGCGTTTGCATTATATTGCTACGGCCACTTACTTCGATGACGAAATGCGCGAGCGAATTGCACATCATCAACAACGTCGTGATCATCGTTGGATCGAACACGAAGTGCCGGTTGAGTTAGCGAGCAAACTCCTCACTTTTGATGCACAAGATGTGGTGTTAATTGACTGCTTAACATTGTGGCTCAATAACATTATTTTTGAGTTGGGTGAAGGTGCGACCAATGCACAAGTGGAAGCTGTAGTTGAAGCCTTGGTGAAAAGCGTTGAGCAAACCGACGCTCAGATCATCATGGTGTCTAACGAAGTGGGGCTTGGTGTCGTGCCTTTGGGTAAAGTATCTCGATTATTTGTGGATA
The DNA here is from genome assembly GCF_024347455.1 of Vibrio echinoideorum. Taxonomy (NCBI): domain Bacteria; kingdom Pseudomonadati; phylum Pseudomonadota; class Gammaproteobacteria; order Vibrionales; family Vibrionaceae; genus Vibrio; species Vibrio echinoideorum. Next base: position 1,949,208 of record NZ_AP025483.1, on the reverse strand, counting down.
ACGCAGGGCGCATGAATCAATCACTGGCTCGTGTTGTCGAGCGAGTGACATTGATTGCGGCTGGATTGCCGTTGAACTTAAAACCGTCAAACCACTCTATACATTCTACAGGTTAGGTCGAGTACATGGAAAACGGAACCACCAAAAATATCTATTTGATTAGACACGGCAAGGTCGAAGGAAAAGCCGCGCTCAATGGTTTCTCTGACGTATTGGTTAAGCCCGAAATGCAGCAACGCATTTGTGAATCTTTGGCTGAGCAAAACCTCTCTTTGGATTGTGTTATTACCTCGCCATTAAGACGGTGCAGCGACTTAGCCAACTTGTATGCTAAACGTAAGTCACTGCCTTTGTCGGTAGATCTTGAATTTCAAGAGATGAACTTTGGCGAAGTCGATGGTGTCGCTTTCGATGAACTTGATGATAAATGGTCAATGCTAGAAACCTTCTGGCAAGATCCTGCAAATCATCAGCTGTCCGGTGCTGAAAGTTTACAGAACTTCCATGACAGAGTTACCCAAGGTTGGTCGCAACTTCTGACCTGTGATAGTGACAATTTATTGCTCGTTACTCATGGTGGTGTGATTCGAATGATCTTGGCACATTGCCTTGATATTGACTGGAAAAACCCGAGTCTGTACTCGAAATTGTCGATTGAGAATGCCTCTATAACCCATATTCAAATCACTCAGTTTGCACAAAGCTTTGTCAGCGTAAAGGCGGTAGGGCTGCCAGTTCTCTGAGTGTTCAGAAACACAGTTTAAGAATTAACAATCTATTAAGAGCATTAAATCTACTAAATATATTAAAAGTATAAAGTGGCGTTTACAGCCGCTATACCAGATTGGTATTACTACTTACGTGAAAGGAATTAGTCATGACAACACCTAGTTGGGATCTAAGTATCGCTTATCGCGATCTGGATGATGTGAAAATAGAACAAGATATTGAACTCATTCAGCAATGTATTGAGCTGTTGTACCTACATGTTGAAAAGCGCCACATTATTCTTGCCATGCAAAACGCAATCCAAACCTCAGAAGCGGCAGGTACGTTACTCAGCACCATCAACACATTTGCTAACTGCCATGCATCTGTTGATGCAACACATACAGAAGCGAAAGCACTGCTTGGCCGCGTCGCTAAACTGAACTCTGAGATGTCTCAAGCGTTCAGCCCTTATGAAGACACATTAATCCATGCTGAGCCGGAGTTTATCAACGCTGTGTTGGAGCATGATAGCGTTGATGTTGCAGGGCAACGATTTGCGATTGAAAGCTCTCGTAAACTTGCAAGTAGCCGACTGAGCGTAGCTGAAGAACAGCTATTAGCCGCAATGAAAGTCGATGGCCGCGACGCATGGGGGCGTTTATACGATAACCTAACCGGTTCTTTAAAACTGTCGCTAAAGCTGGACGGTGAAGAGGAAGCTCTAGGTTTCTCACAAGCCGCTAGCCTGTTATACGGAAGTGAATTCGATAAGCAAGAGTCTGCGTGGCGTGCTGTGCAAGGCGCAATGAAAACGCATCAAGAATCATTTGCTTCCATTTTAAATGCATTGGCAGGCTGGCGACTGACGGAAAACAAAAAGCGTTCGAAAATAAGCGACGTACATTTCTTAGATCCAAGCCTACACGGCAGCCGCATCGTGCCTGAAACGCTGGACACCATGATGTCAGTAGCAAAGGCAAATCGCGAAGTAGGCCAGAAAGCGGGTCTGTTGATGGCAAGAGTTCACGGCTTGGATGAAATGAAGCCTTGGAACCATTTAGCCGCGATGCCGCCGTTGGGTGACAGTGAATCTAAGGTTTATCCATTTGATGAAGCGATCGAAGTGATCAAAACTGCCTTCGCCGAAGTCAATCCAGAGATGGCTGAGTTTGTCGCATTAATGGTTGAGAACGGTTGGATTGATGCCGCACCAGCTGCCAACAAACGTTTAGGCGCTTACTGCACCAAGTTTGCTGCGACACGTACACCGCTTGTGTTCATGACGTGGAGTGGTAGCCGCTCTGACTTAATGACACTGGCACACGAGCTTGGCCACGCGTTCCACAATTGGGTAATGAAAGACATGCCACTTTGTCAAACACGCTATCCAATGACGCTCGCTGAAACCGCATCGATTTTTGCAGAGAATATTGTTCGTGATCACTTGTTGAAGCAAGCGCAAACACGAAATGAAAAATTAGAAATGCTATGGGAAGAGTTGTCTTCTTCTTTAGCATTAATGGTCAATATTCCGGTTCGTTTTGAATTTGAAAAAGCGTTTTACGAGCAGCGTGAAAAAGGCGAGCTCACGGCTCAGCAGCTGTGTGACCTGATGGAAACGACTTGGAAAGAATGGTACGGCGATGCAATGACCGAAGCCGACCCTTATTTCTGGGCGAGTAAGCTTCACTTCAGTATCTCTCAAGTGAGTTTCTACAACTACCCATACCTGTTCGGTTACCTCTTCAGTAAAGGTGTTTACGCACAACGTGATGCTAAAGGTGATCAATTCTACGGTGATTACGTCTCTTTATTGCGCGATACTGGCAGTATGATGGCAGAAGAGGTGGTTAAAAAACACTTAAGTATGGACCTGACTAAAGCGGACTTTTGGCAGCAAAGTATCGACATGGTCAAAGTTCAAATCGATGAATTTGAAAGATTACTGAATCAAGAAGATTAATTGATCTCAATCTGTTCATTGCAGGTAAGAGCTGTGTTAGCTTACGTGGCTCTTATCTTGCTGAAATAATTAAATATTAAATTGACCATTGAGAATGAAATTTGGAATGGTCATTTGAAATGGTTATTTGGAACAGACGTCGGTTTGTTGATAAGCATGAAATTTAAAATATATGGGCAGTATTTGTGAGTGATAACGGAGTTTCTGTTAATAAGTGCGATCCTAGCGACACAATTTTTATGAACAATTTATTAACATACGGCCGTGCATTTAAGGAGTAGCGCATGACGAAGACCCTCTTTCGCCAATCATTTCTTTTTGACAGCCTAGATCTTGAGCAAGAAGTGTTTGCAGGACAGACCGTACTAAGTAACGGTGTTCAAATTAAGCTTCATCAACGTGGTGTGTTGGAAGTGATTCCCGCGGAATATAATTCTGAAACCAAAAACATCATCTTTTCAACTGGTGTTCATGGTGATGAAACTTCACCAATGGAGCTTATCGATAAGCTCATCGAAGATATCGAAACAGGCTTCCAAGAAGTGAATGCGAGATGCCTGTTTATTATTGCTCACCCAGAAGCAACCAACGCACATACTCGTTTTCTTGATGTGAATATGAATCGTCTGTTTGATGAAAAACAGCACGAAAGTAATCGAGAAGTGGATATTGCGAAGAACTTGAAGTTATTGGTTACTGAGTTTTATAAGCAGACGGAACCCGCAACTCGCTGGCACTTAGACCTGCATTGTGCGATCCGCTTGTCTAAACATTATTCGTTCGCCGTGAGCCCTAAGGTTCGCCACGAAGTTCGCAATAAAGAGCTGTTCGATTTCATTAACAGCGCTCACATTGAAGCAGTGTTGCTGTCGAATGCACCAACAAGCACCTTCAGTTGGTACAGCGCTGAAAACTTTGAAGCGCAAGCACTGACAATGGAATTAGGTCAGGTAGCAAGAATTGGTGAGAACCAACTTGATAAGCTCACTGCTTTTGATTTGGCGATACGTAACTTGATTGCTGAAGCAGAGCCAGAGCATCTACCTAAGCGAACCATCATGTATCGTGTTAGCCGCACAATTGTGCGCTTGCATGATGACTTTGATTTCATGTTCTCTGATTCTGTAGAGAACTTTACCGCGTTCAAGCACGGTGAAGTATTTGGTCATGATGGTGATAAACCATTAATGGCGAAGAATGAAAACGAAGCCGTGGTATTCCCAAATCGTAACGTGGCCATCGGTCAACGAGCGGCCTTAATGGTGTGCGAAGTTGAAACACGGTTCGACCACGGTCAGCTTGTGTACGATTAATACTTAGTCGGGTTTAAACGATTAAAACAATCGCTCAACTGGTTGAAATATCAAGGTTCACATTACGGTGTGAGCCTTGAGTTTATTTGGGTATACAGGTAAGGTTACGCGAACATTTTCAAAGTAGCTTGATATGGATTTCCAACAACTTCTTCACCAAAAACAGCGCAAATGGACGCGAGCCATTTATCTCATGGCAGCACTGCTTGTCGCGCTGAGTGCGATTTACCTGATGGTTGGCGATCTTTTCATTTCCCCTCTGGGCACCTTGTCCACGTTAGAACAAAAACTACTGATTGATTTACGCTTACCTCGATTACTGGCTGCGATTGCTATTGGGGCTGGGTTAGCTGTATCTGGCGCAAGCTTACAAGTCTTATTGGGTAATGTATTAGCAGAGCCGGGTGTGCTCGGTATTTCCGGTGGCGCGAGTTTAGCCATGGTGATCGTGCTGTTCTTCTTGCCGTTTGCTCCTACGCCTGAACTCTTCATGATTGCTGCCGTATTAGGGTCACTCTGTTTCACCGTGATTCTGGTGAGCATGGTCAAAACGATGCGACTGACCACGGCCAAATTATTGCTGGTGGGTGTCGCGTTAGGCATTCTTTCTGGCGCGATGGTGACATGGGCTTTCTATTTTAGTGATGACCTCAGCCTACGCTTATTAATGTATTGGTTGATGGGCAGTTTGGGTGGCGTGACTTGGTATCAACACTCACTGACGTTAGTCATGATTCCCGTCATCATCTGGTTGTGCTTACAAGGCAGTAAGCTCGATAAACTGATGATAGGGGAGACTCATGCCGCACAACTGGGCGTGAATGTCCCTAAACTGCGTTGGCGTTTGATCTTCGCTGTATCTATTTTGGTAGGCTGCGCGGTGGCATTAGGCGGCGTAATCAGCTTTGTCGGCTTAGTTGTCCCACACTTACTCCGTTTAGCGATTGGTACCGACAACCGATATCTTCTTCCTTTGTCTGCCGTTGCTGGTGCTGCTTTGTTGGTGTTTGCCGATATCTGCGCGCGTACGTTACTCGATTCAGCAGAATTGCCTTTGGGTGTGATGACCACCAGTATCGGTGCGCCGATCTTTATTTGGATGTTAATTAAAAATCATGATTCAAATTAAGAGCCTGAGCGTCGGCGCTCGTTTATTACCGCTATCATTTGAGCTCAAGCAAGGGCAGGTGACTCACGTTATCGGCCCCAATGGTAGCGGTAAAAGCACCTTACTTGAAGCGATATCAGGAATAGGGAACAACTATAAAGGTGATATCACCATTGATGGTCAAGACTTGTCTGAATTGTCGTTACAAGACTTATCATTGCACCGCGCTTATTTGTGTCAAAGCGCAAGGCCAGCCTTCAATTTGGAAGTGTTCCAATACCTCGCGCTCTCATTACCAAGCTCGTCGCATGGTCTTGATGCTGAAATCAACTTAGCTTTGGACGAAATAAGCCAGATGTTGGACATCTCAGACAAACTTCATCGTTCTATTCAAACGTTGTCTGGTGGTGAATGGCAGCGCGTTCGTTTAGCGGGAATGTGTTTACAGATCTGGCCAACGTTGAACCCTTACGCGAAACTGCTGATCCTCGATGAACCAGCAGCTCCACTAGATATTGCTCAAGAAGCCTTGTTATACAAGCTCATTGAACGAGTAGCTGCAAAAGGCATTGCGGTGATCATGGCAAACCACGATCTGAACCGGACCTTAAGACACGCCGACCAAGTATTGCTGCTCGACAAAGGCGTTTTACAAGCGTCTGGCAGTGCAGAACAAGTGCTTACGCCTGAACAGCTAGAGTCCGTGTTTAACACTGAAGTAAAAAGTATCTCAGTCGACAATCAAACCTATCTGCTGTTTGGTTAGAGATAACGTTTGGCTAGAAAGAGTATTTGTTAAAAAGGTCATTTGGTTAAGCGGATTATTGGGTTAAAGACGAGTGAGTAAAGGGACTACATATGTTTAGATACATTCAAAGACGAAGAATCAAAAAGGTGATTAAACTACTGTCTGCAAAGATGGTGAAGAGCTACGGAAGCCGTGATTTCTTCTCGATAGGACAGGTTGAAACAAGCTCTAATGAACTGAGCAAACGCCAACAACAGATTGCTTTAGCTTTGTTTGCTGATCCACAAGATCTTGCTGTTGAGTTGGTTCCCACTATCCAGCTGTTACGTAATGATGTGTCTAGTGACTTCTTCGGCGGTGAGAATTACACCGCGCGTGATGTGCTCAACCTCTTGGGTGGAAGCGGCTGGCAGGGTGGTCGTATGGACGACGACATGTCACATCGCATGGGCATGCATAGCCGCTATTAAATCCGCCAATTCTAATTCGTCTCGTCAAAATCGTTATTTTGACGAGAAGTTTCCATATTTACTGTCCCTTATGTTTTCTAACTACTTTTAATTTATCCCTGCTTCAACAAAGTACATCTCTTACGTACCCAACGAATTATTAAAGTATCTAGCCATAGCTTCCTTTGGTTTCTTGGGTAAACCTCATATTTTTCAGATATATAATTCACTTTCTACTTCGTATGAGCTTTGTTGATTCTCAATCAGCCTTATTGACTAAATATTCACTCATTGTTCAACCATGCTCAAATTGACTGATATGCATTTGCTTTGTTAATGCTTGTGTTGAGTAAGCATTAATGACGAATCGCATATTTGCTCAACTTAGAACGTTGGTTAGGTCGACAGACAAAGATCATGTGGGCCTTTAATTGGAAATATGAAGTCTTTAAATGGAAATGTTATGAGAATTGGAATAGAGAAAACGGCTTTAGCGATCGCTTTGTCTACCGTGTGTGGTGGTGCTATGGCACACGGCTTTGTGTCATTAAATGATGAAGGCAACATAATAAGTCGTGTCGCTTTGTGCCATTTAGAAGATTCTGAAGGTCAGGCGAAGAACATGGACTGTGGAAACATACAGTATGAGCCGCAAAGTGTGGAAGGCTTCGATGGCTTCCCAGAAGGTGGACCTGCTGATGGCTATATTGCCAGTGCTGAAATATCAATCGCAAGAAATCTAGATGAACAAACTTCAGAGCGCTGGCAGAAACGCCCAATAGAAGCGGGATCTCAAGAATTTGAATGGACATTTAGGGCTAACCACATAGCGGCTGGTTTCAAGTATTACATCACGAAAGAAGGATGGGATCAGAATGAACCATTGGAACGAGCAGCCTTTGACTTAACACCTTTCTGTGAGGCTGATGGTCACGGAGATATGACACAAGACACGGCTACTCATACCTGTGATGTACCTGTGCGAGAAGGTTAGCATGTCATTTTGGCTGTTTGGGATGTCGGTGACACAGACAAAGCATTCTACAATGCGATTGATGTGGTATTTGATGGTGATGATTCGCAACTACCGGATTGGGACAAAGCAGGTCAAATAATACCGACCGCCAACCTCAGGGAAGGTGATGCGGTTTATACTCGTGTCTTTGATGGTTCTGGCGAAAATGTTGCACTAAGTACTCGTCTTGATATTACTGACAGCGCAGCTGGCCAATCAAAGAACTGGTCAAAAGCATTGGCGACCAAAGTAAATGAAGAACGTAAGAATATTAAGTCGGGCGTGTTGAGTGAAAACGGCTTTGTTCCAATTTATGGCGTAAACCCGATATACGTTAATGCAGATAGTGGTATTCAGAGCGTAGAAATAGGCTACGATGTTGACGTGCCGGAACCAGATACCTCACTCACGGTTGAAGGGTTAGAGCCTGAATACGTAGTCGGTGAAGAAGCGACAATTCTAGACTTAACACTGGTGGCTGAAGGTGATGCTAAAGCTGAGTTGACGGTGTATAACCATAGCCGAGAGTCATTGGCACACTGGAGTGGTGAAGTAAAAGATGATTCGTCAGAATCTGTAGCGCTGCCTTTATCCAAATCAGAAGCTGGCCACCACATGTTAGTCGTGAGTGTGAAAAACAGCGAAGGCAAGTTGGTAGGGCAACAGACGTTGAACTTCCATTTGGTTGAAGCTGGCACACCACCGCCTGAATATGATTATGTTTACCCAGAAGGTTTCGGTAGCTATGTGGATGGAGACATCGTTCTATTTGAAGGTGAGGGAGTCTATGAGTGTTACGGCCCATGGGCGGCAGAATGTAACAACGAAGATTACTTGCCAGGAATTGCAATTGACCCTAATTGGGTTGAACAGCAGTGGAAAAAGTTAGATTAATATTCCACTAATCGACTAGGCTCTGATTTCTATTCGATATACAAACTTCAAAACGGCTTAATCATTAAGCCGTTTTTTTATTCACTTTGAATATTGTTTCCTCAATCAAGACGGAATACTGAGATCCAATAATTCGAAGCAACATCATCTATCTACAATGCATTTGTTTGAGTTGTGTGATTCTGATTCCTATCAATATAAAACCCGCTGTTATTGATAAAATTGACGTATATATTTTTCGTTGTTCTTCAAACAAAAACTATAAACCCTCGAAGTGCGATTTTGATTGATAAGTGATCAATTGATGTTGTGTTCAGGGTAAAATAATAGAGAGTGGGAAAGTGAAAACAACAAATAATAATATTCTTAAAATAGCAGTAGGTATGGCTATGCTATCGAGTGTGCCGTCAGTGGCAAATGCTCATGGTTGGTCTGAATTTCCAAGTGCACGTCAGAACACGTGTTACGAGCAAGGCGGGGTTTGGTCAGGTACACCACCGAATGCAGCATGTGCTCAAGCAAAAGATATTTCTGGTTCATACCCGTTCGTTCAACGTAACGAGTATGCGAAAAATATCCAAGATTTCAACAACATCAACGCTGTAAAAGCGGCGATTCCTGACGGCACGTTATGTTACGCCAATGATTCGCAAAAACGCGGCATGGGTGCACCTCATACAGGCTGGACTCGCACCGAGCTAAATACTGGTACATTTGAATATGTATTCAACGCGACTGCACCTCACAACCCGTCATTCTGGGAATTCTACCTAACGAAACCAAACGCAGACCTGAGCAAAGGCCTAGCGTGGGGGGACTTAGATCTTATCCAAGAAGTGGGGAATGTTCCTGTAAGCGGTGGCAAATACCGTATCAACGTGACGATTCCTTCAGACCGCTCTGGCGACGCAATCTTATACGTACGTTGGCAACGTGATGATGCCGCGGGTGAAGGCTTCTATAACTGTTCTGACATCACTATCGCAGGTGGTACAACCCCTCCACCAGAGCCGGGTCCTGAGCCTGACCTCGTACGTGGCGACCTTTTCATTTCAGAAGGTTTTGGTACTCCACAAGTTGGTGATACGGTTAAGTACGACATCATCAACAAGTACGGTGAAGTAGCGCGCAGCTTCGACATCGTTATCGACGCTTCAAACGTTAACGATTGGGCTCGTTTGTTGGCTTCAGAAATTAATGGCTGGCACGAAGAGTTTAAAGATGGCGCGATCTTCATTGGTGATTGGCACGCTGAAATGCAGCACTACATGTACTTCCAAAACGATCCTTCACGCAACTTCTTTAACTCAAAAGATAGCCGTGCTTCTGGTCAGTTAACGCTGATTGATGGTGGCGACGGTGGTGTTGAACCACTGAAAGGCGACATCTACGAGCTAGTGAAGAGTGACAACGTAGTGAATGCTGGCGACAAAGTTGTGATTGCAACAAGCGAAGCGGCAAATCTAACTCAGACACAAGGCTCTTCAGTAAGCATTCAAAATAACGGCAGTGCGTCAGTTGTCGTAGATACGACTGGTATTGTAGCTAATGAAACCTTGTCATTCATGGCTAGTTCTATTGAAAGTGACAGTGTTGAAACCTTCACGTTTGAAGTAATTGCTGATGACGGTGGCGTAACACCAGACCCAGATCCAACGCCGGATCCAGATCCGACTCCTGACCCAGACAATGGCACTTGGGACTCTTCAGCGACTTACCTAGGCGGTGAAGTAGTAACGTACTCGAACCAGTCTTGGAAAGCACAGTGGTGGATTCAAGGTGGTACAAACCCTAAAGCGACCTACGAAAATGATCAGTGGGGCGTGTGGCGTCCAGCCAACTAATCTTAATTAGCGTTAGTTAATTAGCTTTAAAGTAATAACCAAGGCACCACACTTTTTGACGAGTGTGGTGTCTTTTCTTATGGGAGAGATAAACAAGTCGACCGTGAAGAGAATTGCGTTTAGGGTAGGGCTTTGGTTTACCTCGAATGCTCAGTTCACCTCGAATGCTTTGAATATCGGGAGTTCGGGAGGCTTAAGCGCACTGGATAAGAAAGAACTTTTTGATGAAAAAATCACAGATACTCGCCAATACAATTAAGAATCAGATAGAGCAAAACATCTGGTTGAGTGGTGAGAAGATCCCATCAATTAGAGATGCGTGTAAGCGCTATAAACTCAGTATCGAGACGGTACTGCAAGCCTATCAGCAGCTTGAGGATCAAGGCTATGTGCGCTCAAAGCCCAAGTCCGGCTATTTCGTGTTACCGCGCAGAAATGTGTTCGTTTCAGATCATTCAAAACAAAAAGCCATCAAGCCGTATCCTGTTAAAATTAGTGATTTGCTTTACGATGTGCTCCAACGTGCCAAAGACCCTAGCATCATTCCACTTAGCTCGGCATTCCCAGATCCTGCTTTGTTTCCGCATCAAGCATTGTCGCGCAGTTTAGCCAATGCCAGCCGCCAAATGCCCGATAACAGCATGCTTACTAATTTGCCACCGGGCAGTGAAACTTTACGCAGGCAAATCGCTCAGCGCTATCAAACTGGTGGGCTAGATGTATTGCCCGACGATATTGTGATCACGTCTGGGGCGATGGAGGCACTTAACTTATGCCTGCAATCCTGTACCGAGCCGGGTGACTTGGTCGCGATAGAGTACCCTGCGTTTTACGGTGTGTTACAGACTATTGAAAGGTTAAACCTGACGGCTGTTGAGATTCCAACAGACCTGACAACAGGGATTGATTTAGATGTGTTAGAGTCGGTGTTCGCTTCAATGGACATCAAAGCGTGCTGGTTTATGACAGAGTCGCAAAACCCAGTAGGCTATTCGATGAGTGATGGAAACAAGCAGCGATTGGCCGAGTTGGTGAACCAACATAAGATCCCGATGATCGAAGACGATGTGTATCGAGATCTTCACGTCGGTAATCAAAGCTCTTTGCCTGCTAAAGCCTATGACACTGGCGAGCAAATCATGTTGTGTGGTTCGTTTTCCAAATCATTGTCGCCCGGCTTTCGAATCGGTTGGGTAGTTGCAAGGAAACAAGCGCTAAAGATTCAGAGATTGCAGCACCTTTCGACGCTGTCGAGCAGTATTCCTATCCAACTTGGACTGTCTCACTACCTGACGTTTTATAGTTATGACAACCATCTTAAAAAACTTCGCAAGCTTTTGAATGAAAGGAAGAAGGCACATATTGCATTGTTAGAATCTAGCTTACCTTCAAGTGCGATGGTGCATAAAAGCCAAGGTGGCTACTTCATTTGGATAGAACTGCCTCACTCTGTTTGTGTTGAGAAGTTGTATGAACTAGCCCTTGAACAAAACATCTCTGTCGCTCCGGGAATCATATTCAGCAGTGATAAAAAGTTCTCTCATCACATTCGTCTCAACTGTTCGTATGCTTGTGACGCCAAAATAGCAGAAGCCATTCGTACGCTAGGCGGCTTGATTCAGACAATGGAATTGCAAGCCAATAGTTGCAGCTAAACTCTGACCAGTCGTTCGTCTAATAAGTAAATCTGTTCTGTTTTTTAATAATCAATCTGTTCTAGTTTGGTTCGTGAGAACTGTGCTGAAATACGCTCCAATTCTTAATATGAAAGCCATCATTATGATGTTTGGAGCTTAAATGTTTGATGTAGTTGAATTGTCGCGTTTACAGTTTGCGCTAACCGCTATGTTCCACTTTCTTTTCGTCCCTCTGACTATCGGTATGTCGTGCTTACTGGCGATCATGGAGTCGATCTATGTACTCACCGGTAAACAAATCTATCAGGACATGACCCGCTTCTGGGGCAAACTGTTCGGCATTAACTTTGCCTTGGGTGTCACGACAGGCTTAACCATGGAATTCCAGTTCGGCACTAACTGGTCATATTATTCTCACTATGTCGGCGATATTTTCGGTGCACCTTTAGCCATCGAAGCGCTTGTCGCGTTCTTCCTAGAATCCACCTTTGTTGGATTGTTCTTCTTCGGTTGGGAAAGGCTATCGAAACGCCAACACCTTATGGTGACTTGGCTGGTGGCTCTGGGCTCAAGCTTCTCTGCACTATGGATTTTGGTTGCCAATGGTTGGATGCAAAACCCAATTGGATCAGAGTTCAATTACCAAACTATGCGTATGGAAATGACCAGCTTTGCCGAAGTCGTGCTTAACCCTGTCGCACAAGTTAAATTCCTGCATACAGTGGCCTCAGCGTATACCTGTGGCTCGATGTTTATCCTTGGTGTGAGCTCTTACTACTTGTTGAAAGGGCGAGACATTGCTTTTGCAAAACGTTCGTTTGCTGTTGCAGCTTCGTTCGGCATTGCTTCTATTATCTCGGTGATCGTATTAGGTGATGAGTCGGGCTATGAACTGGGTGACGTTCAAAAAGTGAAACTCGCTGCAATTGAAGCGGAATGGCATACAGAACCTGCACCTGCGGCGTTTACCTTGTTTGGATTACCAAACCAAGAAGAGGGCAAAACCGACTTCGCGGTCAAAATCCCTTATGTGATGGGAATTATTGCAACGCGATCTTTGGATGAGCAAGTCACTGGTCTTCATGACCTACGTGACCAGCACCTCGTCCGTATTCGTAACGGAATCATTGCTTATGAATTGCTAGAGCGTTTGCGATCTGGTGATACCTCACATGAGACAGAACGAGCTTTCGATCAAACTAAGCACGATCTCGGCTATGGCTTATTGCTTAAGCGTTACACAGATACCGTAACCGATGCGACTGAACAGCAAATCCAACAAGCGGCAGATGATTCCATTCCAACTGTCTGGCCACTTTTCTGGTCATTCCGAATCATGGTGGGCTGTGGCTTCATTATGTTGTTTGTCTTTGGTGCGGCCTTCCTTCAAACCTACCGTAAAAACATTACGCAAAAGCCTTGGCTACTGAAAGCGGCGCTATGGTCGATTCCATTACCTTGGATTGCGATTGAAGCTGGCTGGTTTGTTGCGGAATACGGCCGTCAGCCTTGGGCAGTAGGTGAAATTCTTCCTGTGACCGTCGCGGCTTCTTCTCAAACCGTTGAAAACCTGCTTACGTCTCTTGCTCTCATTATCAGCCTATATACCGTATTTATCATTGTTGAAAGTTACTTGATGATTACCGTGGCTAAAAAAGGCCCAAGCAGTTTAAAAACGGGTCGCTATCACTATGAACAAAATACAACTTCACTTGAAGCCAAATTGGCACAACAAGTTCAACAATAAGGTGACTGACTGATGTTCGAATATGACACATTGCGTTTAATTTGGTGGGTTCTGATTGGTGTACTGCTGATTGGTTTTATGATCACCGATGGTTTTGATATGGGGGTGGGGGCGTTGTTACCGTTTATTGGTAAAACGAACGCTGAAAGACGAGTCATGATTAACTCTATCGCGCCCCATTGGGACGGCAACCAAGTGTGGTTAATTACCGCAGGTGGTGCGTTGTTTGCGGCTTGGCCTCTGGTTTATGCGACATCGTTTTCAAGCCTTTATGTGGCGATGTATTTGGTGCTTATTTCATTGTGGTTGCGTCCTTTGGCGCTTGAGTATCGAGCAAAGATCGACAGCGATCAGTGGCGACAAGTATGTGACTTGGCAATCTCTTTCTCAGGCTTCTTCCCACCTATCTTGTTTGGGGTGGCGTTTGGCAATTTGATGCAAGGCTTACCTTTTACGCTCAATAGTTTCTTGATGGTTGAGTACCATGGTTCGTTTATCGATTTGATCAACCCATTCGCGCTTTTGTGTGGTCTAGTCGGGTTATTGATGGCGCTGTTACAAGGCGGTGCGTGGTTGATGATGAAAGCCACAGACGCAGTGTACAAAAAGGCAAGAACAGTGACGCAGGCGAGTGCTGTATTTGTCGCTTTCCTTATGGTGATTGGCTGTATGGCGATAAACCATATTGACGGGTATGTGATAGTCAGTGCGATGGATCATAGCTCGGCTTCGAATCCTTTGAACAAAGAAGTCATCACACAAACAGGCGCTTGGTTAACCAACTTCGATACGTACCCTTGGATGTGGTTTGCACCGATCGGCAGCGTGACTATTCCATTACTGGTTTTAATTGGCGCAAGGTTGAAGTGGGATGCGATTGCTTTTATTAGTTCAAGCCTGACTAACGCTTGCATCATCTTAACGGCGGGTTTCTCGATGTTCCCGTTCATTATCCCGTCTAGCGTTAACCCGAGTAATAGCCTAACGCTGTGGGATTCAACATCGAGCGAACTGACCTTGAACATCATGACAGGCGTGGCATTTGTGATGGTACCCATCATTCTTTGTTATACCGCTTTCAGCTACCGAACTATGTTTGGACGACTCGATACCGAGTATGTCGAACGGAACGGCCATTCACTGTATTAAGGAGTTTCTCATGTGGTATTTTGTTTGGATATTAGGCTTATTTCTAGCCTCTGCATTTGCAATATTGAATGTCGTTAGCTTAGAGAAAAGCGATTCAGAAATTGAACCTTAAGTTGTATTAACTAAACGAGCTTAGATAAGTCAGACTTAGAATAAGAGACCAGAAGCGCAGGCTTTTGGTCTTTTTTAGTTTAGGGGTATGTTTTCGTTTGGCACAAAATGGTAAGACTCGAATCGAGTGAATGACTAGAATTATCTCAAACGAAACAAGTGAATTAGGGCGGATTCTAGTCACTTTATCTTATTCGAATGGACGCTTTAATTACTCTAAAGAGGATTATTTTATGTACGAACTAACACTGATTCTAAGCCTAATGATGGGTGGCGCTGACAGCACAGCAGGAATGGAAGTTAACACCCAATTTACGACTCTTGAGCAATGTAATGAAGAAGGTGCAGCACTAGCTGAGAAACTAAACACCGCCGATCTAAAAGTCATGCAAGTTCAATGTGAGCGTGATTAACTCGATCAAGATTAGCTAGTTCATAATTAATCAGGAAGTGATCAACCAAAGAATGATGAACTAAAGTAAACCAACTCCATAGGTTTCAAGATATGGGCACAATTAAGGTGCCCATACCGAATTTCTTCCAGCTCAACTCGTTTTTATTCCTCAAATCAACGTCCTCTTCAGATCATCTACGCCTATTCTCATATCAGCTCTATTAAAAACAATTCCGGCTAACCTATTGTTAAATATTTACTATTTGTTAGTGTGTCTAGGTGCACATGAAGGATGTGTTTCATATTTAGTGAAGAATAATAGTAGGAGTTGCGATGAGTATTATAGTGAGACGGTCTGAACCGTCAGATGCAAAGGGAATAAAAGAAGTCTACGAATGCACTAATGCTTATACCGGTACGCTGCAACTCCCAAACCCATCTCTGGAAAGCTGGCAGAAACGAATCTCAAATATGCCTGACAATGTGTACTCTTATGTTGCATTGATCGACGAGGAGATTGTTGGGAATTTAGGAATGGAAGTGTGTGTAAACCCGAGAAGGCGACATGTAGCTTCATTCGGTATGGGTGTTAAAGACGATGTGTTAGGCAGAGGCGTTGGGAGTCAACTGCTCGCGACAGCAATCGACTTGTGTGATAACTGGATCAACATCAAACGACTGGAGCTAACGGTGTACACCGACAATGAAAGAGCCATCAATCTCTACAAGAAGTTCGGTTTTGTTATTGAAGGGGAGTCGGCAGGGTTTGCCTTTAGAAATGGTGAATATGTAGCGGTTTATCATATGGCGCGACTGGTATAGTGGTAACACTGTGACGTTTTCAAGAACGAGAAAACACAGAAAATAAAACGATAGATATTAAAACGCCACGTTATCGTAACGTGGCGTTTGTTGTTTTGCCTCGCTAAAACATTAATGATTTAGAAAGCTAAAAGACTCGCCTAAGCCGTTAGTGGCTCAAGGTTCGCAGGACGGTAGTGTACAGATTTTAGTACTTTACCTTGGCGAACTGTCTTGCCTTCCGATACGAAATCTTCCGCACACTTAGCGATGATGTATTCGCCTTTTTGAACCGCCATCAGCTTGATGTTCTGCTCAGCATAGAAAGCTTCTGTTTCAGCATATTCAGTTTCGTTGCGACATACTTTGCTCATGTTGCTTGAGTGTACTTCGTCCCAGCAAGGTAAGAAGTCAATTGAGCGGTTTTTAGAAACATTCAACAGTAGGTCGATCAGGTAGCTGATTGCTAGGTTGTCTTCAACCTTAGCTTGGCCAAGGTGAACCAGACGTCCCATCAAAACATAAACGCTGTCTACGATAGCGTCCGCTTGTTCGATTTTAGAGTCAGCTTCTGCAAGTTCTGTTAGTTCTTCGATCGCTAGAGAGGTATGTAGCGTATCGCCTTTTTCGTCCATTGTTTCAGGAGCAGCAACAGGCAGATCAAAAGTACTGCGGAACTCTTCAATGTCGCGGTAAAGGTGATCGTAGATTTCTTGGCTTAGTTGAGAAAGGTTCATTTTCCTATCCATTCTGTTTCGTTAATGGATTATTTTACCAAAGCTAGGAATAGGGTGCTAACGCAAAGTCGAAGAAGTCGACTTTTATTCATTGGACCAATGAGGTATTTTGCATACAAACCAATTGATTATTATGTTTTTTTACACTTTACTCTTCTTAATATACCAAATATTAATGTTGCCATTAACTTCGGCTGCAGTGGGATCCCAGTTATGAACCAAGCCAGTGAAAGCGAAATTGTTATACGTCGCTTGTATCAAATCACCAATGATTACCGGAAGGGCTTCGATATTCAGATCGCTCAGCTGCTTATCATGGGGCTTGAACGCTTCAACCTTGATATCGGTATTTTATCTAAAGTCGAGGGTAATTCTTATTTAGTCGAGCACTGTGTTACGCCAGAAGGGGTTGAACTCAATAGCGGTGACACCTTCGATTATCGTTCAACCTATTGCGAAATTACATGTAAATCGATTGGTCCTATCTGCATTGAGCATTGTGGCAAACACGATAAGTATGCGACGCATCCCGCTTACCAGTCTTTTGGTTTAGAGTCTTATATTGGCATCCCGATTTTCGTTAATGATGAGCTTTATGGCACTTTAAACTTTTCAAGCCCAGCCCCCTATCATCGCGAGTTCAAAGAGTTCGATGTCGACGTGATGAGACTAATGGCATCATGGATTGAAGTGGAGCTGGTTAGAAGACAGCAAGAACGAAAACTCAAAGAGCTGAATGAGAAGTTAGAGTACCAAGCTCTTTATGACCCTCTTACACACTTACCGAATAGACGTTGCTTGTTCAAAACGTTGAACGCAGAAGTGGAGCAGTTAAAAGGATCTTTAGGAAAGGGAACCTTAGCGGTTGTCGACATCGATTTCTTTAAGGTCGTTAATGATACTTACGGTCATCAAATGGGTGATGTTGTCTTAAAGAAAGTGGCGAACGTGCTGAGCAATAACACTCAAGAAGGTGAGTTTGTGGCGCGCTTTGGTGGCGAGGAGTTCATTCTTTGGTACCCAAATAAAACACCAAGTTGTGTTGAAGATAAGTTCATGACTCTTTTGCAAGAGATGAAGAAAATCACACTGGATAGAAAGCCTGTCACTATATCAATCGGTGCGTGTCATTTTGAGTTGAGTACAGGGGATACCAAAGGGGAAAGGATGTCGGCGTTAGATAAGCTCATCAAAGTTGCCGATGAATGCCTGTATATTGCGAAACAAAATGGACGAGATCAGTTCATTTCTCGTCCATATCATCAAGAACGCTCAGGAATATGAGCCATTTTGTTAGCGATTAACTGAACAGATAAGGAAACAATTGACGACGTTCCGCTGGTGTTAAAGATTCAACTCTTGCAATGTTGGTATCAGGAATCGCTTCTGGATTCGGATAGTGCTTTAACACTTTCTCCATACTCGCTTCGCGAATCAAATGGTAAACCGGATAAGGAGAGCGATTTGTTAGGTTCTCATCGTCTTCTGGATCGGCACCACCAAAACAGTAATCTGGGTGGAAGGTGGCGACTTGATAGATACCTTCCCAATCTTCCTGCTTGATCAGTGCTTCAATCCAATCAATGAACATGTTGTAGTCGAAAAAATCTTGCAGCATGTTAGGGACAACCACCAAAGTCGTCTCTAATTCAGCAACTGGCGTGTTATCTAACTCAACGAAATGCGTCATGATATCTTCAAGTAACATTTCTTCGGTTTTTGCTTCACTCACAAAGATCTTAATCTGCTTATTTCGTTGTGGTTTTGCAGCAAAGGGACACAGGTTTAGGCCAATCACAACGTCGTCTAACCATTGTTTTACTTGGTCGTGGATGGTTTGAAGATCTGTGCTTTGAGTGTTCGACATAACAGGTTCCGAATTGAATTTTTTCGTAGGATATCAGAACCGCCACCAATCAAAAGTAATAATTGATTCGTTCGTAGGCCTGACTCAAGCCTCGGCGAGTTTAGACGTAGTCATTTGAAGCTGTTTTAACTGATAAACCCAAGTAAATATGACGATATAGAAGATTGAACCACCTGCAATCACACCATTCCAACCGAATAGTTGCCAGCAATACAAGAGCAAGAACCCGCCCAAGCTTCCGCCAATATAATAGTGAACAAGGTATAACGCAGTCGCCGTGGCTTTAGCACTTGGTGCTTTTTGACTCACCCAAGAGTAGGCAAGGGTATGGGCGAAGAAAGCTCCGCCGCTAATCAACAGCAACCCTGCTAGCATGAACGGGATTTTGTCGACTGCCGAGATCAACATCCCCAATAAACTGATACACACACCAATTAATATTCCAGTTAAAGGATCGAATCGATTTGTCCATCGGTTAGACAGCTTGGAACTTACCGTACCCGCTAAATAACATAAGAAAATGAGTGACGCTAAACCCACCGGAACCGAGTGAGGCTCAGATACCAATCGAAAGCCCATTACCGAATAGAGATTAACAAACAGTGCGAAGTTAGCACCGCCGATCAGCATTGCTAACCACAGTGTGCGATTCTTTAGATGTAGAACCACAGAGCGGTTATGGTGAAAGAACAACCCTTTCTGTGGTTTGAAGTTTTGTTGGTCAGGCAAGCTATATGCAATATAGAGAGCGCCGATTAAGGAGCCGACCACAAAAAACAACACAGTCGCATGCCAGTCGAAATAGTCTGTGATTAAGCCCCCGAGGACACGTCCGAAAATACCACCCAACGAATTGGCTGCAATATAACCACCAATCGCGACCGCGAATGCTTTCGGAGACAACTCTTCCACCATATAGGCAACCGCTACACCAGCAAAAGCGGCGACAGCAATGCCCATAAATGCTCTGGCAATCACAAGTTGCAACAGAGTCGTTGTGAATACCATGCTTAGCCCAATCAAAGGAATCGCAAAAAGGCTGAACAAGATGATAGGTTTTCGACCGAAAGTTTCTGAGGCGATAGCCCATGGCACCAAGCTAATCGATAAACCAAGAGTCGTTGCGGCAAACAGCCAGTTGATTTGAGTTTCAGATACTTGGAAGTGCTCCGCCATGTGCGGCAAGATTGGCTGAAAGAGGTAAAGGTTACAGAAAATGATAAACGAACCAATCGCCAATGATTGGGTGATACGTTTGTATTGAGGACTGCCTTTATCAAACATTTACTACGTTGTGCCTGCGCGAGTTAGTAAGCTATTTGTGAACAAGTTATCAGCACAAGTGTGATTAAAGAAATATATTAAAAATATCACCTCTATATATTAAATATATCGCCATGCTTGAATCAAAACCTCTTCGACATTTTCTGGCTGTTGCGCAGTTTGGTAACTTCACTCAGGCCGCCAAAGCGCTGCATATCGCACAGCCTGCATTGAGTATCTCCATTAAAAAACTAGAACAGACACTAGAGTTGATTCTATTTCGTCGAGGCGATAAATCCGTCACCTTAACGGAGGAGGGAAAAGTGTTGTTCGAGCATGCTAAGAGAATTGCTCAGCAATTTGATGAGCAACTCAGAAAGCTTTTTAGAGGCTATTTTATCCGATGACCTCTAGTTTATTAAATCCACACTATTTTGTCTTCTTGTGAACAGTTAATAGTTTTTCGTGTCAACTTTTTAAATCATGGGCTCGGTGTCACTAATTGTTCTGGTTGTTTTGTGATTTTGATCTTGTTTTTGGTTTGATTTTTACATAAATGAATTTACCAGGGTCATATGTTAGTTAATAATCCGCGAACCAACAGTATGGTGTTTTGATTTATTATCTATGAAGTGTAAATGTAAAGAGCAAAGGATTGTGCGAGTCCAGAGGACGTTCATTGACAAGGTGTTTGGCATTAAAGAAAAATATATATGTGTTCATTGTTACACTGTATTCAAGGTTAAGGGACGTTAATTAGGACACCATTCTTATTTGATGGTTTATGAAATGTTGCCTGTAAGTTTGCCTATACTTACAGGCAATTCAAATGGGATATATGGCGACTTCTCATGCTCGTAACTAACTTTTTACTAGAAACAACATAATATGTTTAGCAATATGTGATCTGTTAGTTAGTACAATATTTATTAAAGAAATATATTAAAAACATCACCTCTATATATTAAACATATCGCCATGCTTGAATCAAAACCTCTTCGTCATTTCTTAGCCGTCGCTCAGTTCGGTAACTTTACCCAAGCAGCCAAAGCGCTGCATATCGCACAGCCTGCATTGAGTATCTCCATTAAAAAACTAGAACAGACACTAGAGTTGATTCTATTTCGTCGAGGCGATAAATCCGTCACCTTAACGGAAGAGGGAAAGGTACTGTTTGAGCATGCAAAGCGAATCGCCCAGCAGTTTGATGATGCTCAGCTCGCGATGAATGAACTAAAGGGGCTAGAAAAAGGCGAGGTTCGATTAGGCGCTCCAAGTATGATGGGCAGCTACTTTTTCCCCCAAGTCGTGATGGCATTTAAAAGCCAATACCCAAACCTAAAGTTGACCTTGATTGATGCTGGCACCGCTTCGATTCGGGAAATGCTGTTAAACGGCGAACTCGATATTGGTGTAATTAATCATGAGAACGTTCCTGATGATTTGGAAACGGATCATCTGTTAAGTTCTGAGATGGTCGCCGTTGTCGGTAAGGAGCATCCGTTAGCACAACAGCCTTCGATGACCTTTGAAGAATTCTTTGCTCAAGAGCTGATCATGTTCAAATCAGGCTACTTCCACCGTGATTTTATCGATGCGACTTGTAAGAAGTACAACCTCGATATGACCATCGCGTTCGAAACCAATTTATTGCCAATGATTCTTTCTATCGTTAAACAAGAGTTTGCGATCACCGCGCTGTTGAGCTTAGTGACGGAATATGAGAAAGACGTGATAGGCGTGCCATTTAAAGACCCTGTAAAACTGAATCTATCTTTGGCCTGGAGAAAGGAAGGGTATTTGTCGAAAGCCGACAGAACCTTTATTGATTTCGTTAAGCGGTATGTGTGATTTAGTAAGATTTAAATAAACAAAGCCCGAACATCCTAGATTGGATATTCGGGCTTTGTTGTATAGAAGTATGACTGGCTCAGAACACGTTAGGTGTTCTTTGAGTTATACATCTTATCGAAGTTCTTTTGGTTCCAGCCGACCATCACTTGATCGCCGATTTTAAGCACAGGGATAGAACGAGCACCCATCGCTTGTAATTCTTTACGACCACGCTGCATTTTTGCATTCGTTAGACGATATTCAATTTTTTTAGAGTCCAAATAGCGCTGGGCATCTTTACAGTGAGGGCATTTGTCTGCGACGTACAATACAACACGTTTCATTTTTACAATCTCTTTTTGAGTCTAGCTCTTGGTGAATCTCGCTAAAGTGTAACGAATCCTAGGTGATTAGAAAAGTGTGATCAGTTACACTATGCGGCTCAAATTTCAAGACCACAACGTATTGTCGTGGTGTTACTGGTACGGTTTTTTTACATGCATCCTTCTTTGCGATATATCCAAGGCTATCCAAAGCACATTATCGACCCGGTGACTCAGTTAGTTGAGTCGGGTAAGTTAGTGCCGTGGTTTGAAGCTCGCTATCCAGATAATCACGAGATAAAAAGCGAGAAAGCCTTGTTTGACTATGCGATTGAGATAAAAAATCGCTATATGAAGAAAACACCGCCAATTAGCAAAGTGATTTACGACGGAAAGATCCACCTGATCAATAATGCACTAGGTCTTCACACTTATGTGGCAAAGAATCATGGTGGAAAGATAAAGTCGAAGAATGAAATTCGTATCGCGAGTGTTTTTCGAAATGCCCCAGAGCCTTTACTCAGAATGTTGGTCGTGCACGAACTGGCGCACATCAAAGAGAAAGAACACGATAAAGCCTTTTACCAACTATGCTGTCACATGGAGCCGGAATATCATCAACTTGAGTTAGATGCCCGTTTATTCATGATGTATTTAGACTTAAAGAAGTAGCCCAATGAGCCAATCACAAAATAGAACTACGCTAAGCCTGTCGAAAAACAGTACCTCATCAACAAAAACAAAAGGCAACCAAGCTGAGCAAGGTAACCGTAAGCAAGGTGATGCTAAGCAAAATACAGGTAAACCAAGCAGCGACAAGCGTACTTCTTCAAAAGATACATCAGAACAACGCCGAAAAAATACGGCTTCAAAAGGGGCGGGCAACAACAAATCGAAGCGATCTTTTGGCAAAGATAACAATGGTAAACCGGGTTCGAATAAAACGCCGTTTAACAAAACATCGTTTAACAAAAACGCAGCCCAGAAAAGACGTTCGGCTGAAAAGCCTCAAGGCGGCTTGCATCCAAGAAATCAACACACAGGTCGATACGATTTTGACCTGTTGGTCGCGGCATTGCCTGAGTTGAAAGAACACCTGATTAAGAACCCTGTAGGGGAAGATACGGTGAACTTTTCCGATCCTCTGGCGGTCAAGCTTTTGAACAAAGCCTTACTTGCTCATCATTACGGTGTGAAGCATTGGGATATTCCTGCAGGCTACTTGTGTCCGCCAATTCCTGGGCGTGCCGATTACATCCACAGAGTCGCAGATATTCTGAATAGCGATGGCCAAGGCGAACCTTATAACCATGCTTCGGTTAAAGCGCTAGATATCGGTGTTGGTGCAAACTGTATCTACCCAATCATCGGTGCGACAGAGTATAAATGGCGTTGTACTGGTACGGATGTGGATCCTATCTCAGTGAAAGCGGCGAACTTTATTGCAGAAAGTAATGCGAACCTCAAAGGTAAGGTTCGCAGTCGTCTACAAGCCGATTCTGAATCCATCTTCAAAGGTGTGATCAAGGATAATG
Source organism: Vibrio echinoideorum (assembly GCF_024347455.1). Lineage (NCBI taxonomy): Bacteria > Pseudomonadati > Pseudomonadota > Gammaproteobacteria > Vibrionales > Vibrionaceae > Vibrio > Vibrio echinoideorum. The sequence goes on along the minus strand of NZ_AP025483.1, from coordinate 1,925,766 downwards.
AGCGTTACGATGTCACTATTTGTAATCCTCCTTTCCATGGTTCACAAGAAGAAGCTGAACAAGGTTCTCAACGCAAGTTAGATAATCTAGCGGCGAACCGAGCAAAGAAAGCGGGTAAATCATTCAAGCCAGAATCGAAAAAGCCGTCTGCGAAGCAAGATAAGCCAACGTTGAACTTCGGTGGACAAAAAACGGAGTTGTGGTGCCCGGGTGGCGAAGCGGCTTTCATCTTAAAGATGGCAAAAGAGAGCCACCTTTTCGCAACTCAAGTCTTGTGGTTTACAACGCTAATTTCTAAGAAAGACAACGTTGATATGATCCGTTCAGAACTTGGCAAGCTGAGAGCGAAACAAGTGAAAGTGGTTGAAATGTCACAAGGTCAAAAAGTCAGCCGTTTTGTTGCATGGACGTTCATGGATGACGAACAACGTCAGCAGTGGATTGACTTGAAGTAGCGAACTCATAACTGAAGTCACAGGTTCAAAACTCACGTCTAAAATCATGAACGGGCTTGTTGATACATTCAACAAGCCCGTTTTTGTTTTGGCTATTTGGCTATTTGGCTATTTAATTATTTGGTTCTTTGATTATTTGGCTATTTAGTTATTTTTAGTGCAAGTGTCCTAAGCCGAAAGCAGTTCGTCTAACTTACTTTGATACTTTTCTTGAATTGCATTGTTACCGGCTTTGCGTTCTAGTTCGATTAGGATCTTAAGTGAAGGAACTTGGTAACCATAACGCTGGTGGAATTTGAATAGACGCAGTCGAGCGTCGTTGTAGTCAGCTTCATTCACTTCAATCGTTGATAGTTGGAGAACTGATCTTATTCGGTTTGGATCATGGTCGATGGCTCTAGTGAAGTAATACTTAGCCTTATCGGCATTCCCTGCTTTAAACGCGCAAAATCCAGCGTTCTCATAACTAGCAGATACTAAATAATAGTAGGGCTGATCAATGGCGCGATTGAAGTATTTATCGGCTTGATCGTATTCACCTTGTTTACATAGAAAGGTACCGTAGTTATTGAGCACGTTGCCGTTTTGGGAATCTAAACGAAGCGCTTTCTGATAGGTGATTCTCGCTTCATCCACTTCACCGACTTGTTCGTAGTAATGCGCCATCGAAAGTCGTGCTCGGTAATAGCTTGGTGCATGCTTGACCGCCAGTTCGAGGTTTTCACGTGCTCTCACCATATTACCTTGTCCCATGTAACCCAAACCTAATTCGATGCGAGACTCAGACATCGCGATAGGATCACTCTTAATCTTAGGTGGCCCTTCTGTAACAGAAACACACCCCACTATTGAAAGGGAGAGGATTAATGCAAGGCTTGATAATAATATGGGGTTTGGCGATAACGAATTGGCAGGCATGTGCAGCTCCTTATGAACACAGCCCCATGATATGAAATCGAATTAGTCGAAGTGGTAAATCTGTTATGGAATGCGACTCAAACACCATAAAAAAACCGTGTCCAATTTGGTGTTTTATCAATAACCTACTGTTTTTCTGTAACCTACTGAACACGGCTTTCTTGGGAATTACCTAAGTGACTTTTCACCTAAGTAATTTGTTACCTAAATGACGTACTACTCAATCGTCTTTAGTGAAGTTTTCTTCGCTGAAGTGATCCAAATCGTAAGGTGTCTGTTGGTAAACGCAGTAGTTCAACCAGTTTGAGAACAACAAGTGCCCATGACTACGCCAGCTAGCAACTGGCTTATTATCTGGATTGTTGCCCGGGTAGTAGTTGATTGGAATAACGGGTTCCATGCCTTCACCTAAGTCACGGATGTACTCATGATGAAGTGTATGAGCCTCGTATTCAGGGTGACCCGTTACAAATACGTTTCGCTTGTCTTTGGTTGATGCCAGATAAACACCCGCTACATCGGAAGTCGCAAGTACATCAAGATCAGTATGTTCAGCAAGGTATTCCTGCGAGAAATCAGCATAGCGAGAGTGGGGAGCTAAGAAGGTATCATCAAAACCACGCAAAATAGGGTGGTAGGGGTTGTGTATCTCATGACTGTAAACACCGGAAAGCTTCTCTTTACGAGTGCGTTTTGGCAAATCATACAAAAGTTTTAAGCCAGCTTGAGCCGCCCAACATACATAGAGAGTTGACGTAACATGTTTGTTTGCCCACTCCATGATGGTTTTTAGGTGATCCCAGTAGATAACATCTTCAAATTGAACCAGACCAAGCGGCGCACCAGTGATGATCAGTCCATCAAAGTTACGGTTTTTTACCATCTCAAATTGACGATAAAAGTTATCAAGGTGCTCTGTCGGAGTGTTTTTGCTTGGTCGATCATCAATGCGTAGCAGCTCTACATCGACTTGCAATGGGCTGTTCGATAGCAGGCGTAAGAATTGAGTTTCAGTTTCAATCTTCTTTGGCATTAGGTTGAGGATCAAGACTCGAAGTGGACGAATTTCCTGAGTCGATGCTCTTGATAGCGGCATAATAAAGATGTTTTCTTCACGAAGAACATCGGATGCTGGCAATTGGTCTGGAATGCGAATAGGCACAGCTTTCTCCCTAAGCTAGATATGTAGACGTCTATACTTCTAAATCTATAGTAGTTTGATACGCTTGTCGATATACAAAATGGATAGATGTAAATTATTTGTGTTTTCTATCAGAAGCCACCTTCCGACGGCGAGGGAGTCTTATAATGTTTAACGACTACCCGAGTAAGGCATAAGTGCTTGGTTCTGTTATGTAGAACTAGGTAGTTATCAGAGCAAGCGGTTAGCATTTACGATAAACTCATGTTTTCGAATTAGCCTGTAAAGTGACAAATGAAGTTAATACTCATTCGAGGGTTGCCAGGTTCGGGCAAGTCAACAAAAGCGAAAACCTACGATGCATTGCACGTTGAAGCCGATATGTATTACGTGAATGAGCAAGGTGAGTACCGTTTTGATCCTAAGCAGTTGCAACAGGCACATGAGTGGTGTCAGAACACTGTAGAAAGTGGCTTGAAGCAAGGGCTAGATGTTGTTGTATCGAATACCTTTATTAAGCACTGGGAAATGAAGGCTTATCGCCAACTCGCGCTCAAATATAAAGCGAACTTGATAATCGAAGTTTGCAGAGAGCAATTTGGTAGTATTCACGATATTGAACCGTCGGTGATTAAACGTATGGCGAAAGATTGGCAAGAATAACCCTGTGCTTTTTTGCCAACGAGCATCTGGCTAACGAATCAAACTCCACGACCAATACTTAAATTAATAGAACAACTCCAAGGTAAAGATTGAAATGGCAAAGCGCTCTGTTGTGGTCGACATGACCTCTTATGGTATCTATTCCACATGGGATTCCAAATCCAAAGACCTTCCCAAAATCCAAGAGTTCACCACTACCGTTGATGCTGAAATCGATGTGGAGTTTGGCTATATCTTGAATATCAAGAAAGCCAAAGGTGAAAAGATCCGCTACTGCATCTATCACCCGGATATCACCACAGACAAGGGCGAAGTGCTCGAACCGTTCGATGGTGAAGAGCATGTCGGTAACAACGACTGGGATTTTTACTTAGGAGATACCATTTGGTCGCCAGTTTCGAATAAACTTGGCAAGTGGCGCATGACCGTGGAGTTAAAAGGCAACATCATTGCCGATAAGACATTCGACCTTGTTGCAAAAGACGAAGGCCAATTCTGGAAGCGTAGGGGTTTTTAGACGAAATTTCTGGTAGACGTTAGCTTTAGGCTAAACGCAGACAACAAAAAAGCCGAGTCACACGTCGTATGTGGACTCGGCTTTTTTCATAGTGCTAGATAGAAGTGACTACCTAACTAATGGATTAGATTATTGTGTTACGTAAGCTACAACAAACTCAGTGATAGCGACCATATCTTTCACTGCAATGTACTCTTCAGTGGTGTGAACTTTCGCCATACCAGTAGAAAGGTTAACCGTTGTTAGACCTTTCGCGTTGAAGTTGTTCGCATCGCTACCGCCGCCAGTGCGTTTAGTATTTGCGGTTACGCCAAGCTTCTCAAACGCTGATTTGATAGAAAGAATATGCGGGTGATCGTCTGCAATCACGAATGCATCGTAAGCACGAGTCGATTCGATTTCTACTTCAGCGCCGAATTGCTTCGCGCTTTCTTGGAATGTCGAGATCATGTGCTCAACTTGAGCCGTTAGCTTTTCGCCGTTTAGAGAACGTGCTTCAGCCACTACTTTAAGTTCCGGCATTACGATGTTGGTCGCTTGACCGCCTTGAACAATACCGACGTTTGCTGTGGTTTCTTCATCGATGCGAAGTAGGTTCATCTTAGTGATTGCGTCTGCAGCCACTTGAATTGCGCTGATGCCTTCTTCTGGCGCTAAACCAGCGTGAGCAGGGCGGCCTTTGATCTTAGCAACAATCTTCTGCTGACCCGGAGCTGCGTTTACGATGGTGCCAATTGGGCCACCTGTATCAAGTACGATAGCGTGCTCAGATTGAATGTAAGACATATCGAAGTTCAAAGAGCCGAACAGACCGCCTTCTTCGAATACAGTGAACGCAATCTCGATAGTTTTGTGCTCTTTGCCTTCAGCTTTGATGCAACGAACTGCTTCCATGATTGCTGCGATACCAGACTTATCGTCGCCGCCTAGAATCGTATTGCCTTTTGAACGGATGATGCCGTCTTCGATGATTGGTTCAATACCGATACCTGGTGTTACTGTGTCCATGTGGCAACTGAATACTGTGCTTCCTGAAAGAGTGCCATCTAGACGAGCATAGATGTTGAATCCGTTAGAGACTTCTTCAGGAACCGCCAGTTTATGTACGTCAAAGCCTAGTTCGCCTAGCTGCTCAGCCAGCGCTTCTGCGATGGCTTTTTCATTGCGTGATTCACTATCGATTTTCACAAGATCGCAGAAATGGTCGACAAGACGTTGTTCATTAATTTGGGTCATTGTTAATTCTCATTATGTTTCCGCTTGTTCAAAAGAAGCCGCGGAGGTAGGAACAGGAAAATTACTATAACGCCAATGAGGTAGATGATTATCTGAGTTAAATCAAGAAAGTTGCCTGATTATTCTAATTAGTGAGAATAACCTTGTTCAGTTCGTCGAGATGGCAACATTTTAATCTGTGTAGGGCTCGGGTATAATAAGTTTCTAATATAGATAAACAGCAGTGATATGGTCATTCAATTTGTAACGGTCTTAATACATGAATAAAAACAACGTTTTAGGTTCGTTTCTACTCGTTGTAACAATGAGTGCCGTACTCGGGCTTTATTTGCTGTATCCGCTCAATGATGTGGACTTGAGCCCTCCTCAAGCCGACAACACTTCTGTCTACACTCCAGAAAAAGAACTCTCTCAAACTGAATATGGAAAAAAGTTAATTCATATTCTCGGTTTATCACGCAGTGACCCCTCTGTTGCAAAACATCAGCTTGTTCTACTACGGCCGCCCACTGGCGTTAATGACAAGGCAATATACCAAGCTTATCGACTTATGATTTTGTCTAATGTCGCTCAACATCAACGAGATGCCGACGCCGTGATGGCCTACGTAGAACAAATAAAAGCATTGTCTGAGCATGAAGGTATGTTGTGGTTGAAGTCAGAATCATTGGTCGAATCTGCGATTGAGTATCTCAAGGAAGGGGAACTTGCAACTGCGGAAATTGAAATTCGATCCGCGATAGGCATTGCTGAATCTATTCGTTACGACAAGCTATTGGTTAAAGCGTATAACACCGCGGGAGCGATCAATAACGTGCGGAACGACTTGCAAGACGCTCAGTACTTCTTTCATAAAGGATTGCAACTTGGCAAGCAATATCCAACGCACATCTATAACAGTAAGCTAATGTCAAACATGGCGCTGCTCTATATTTATTTAGAGGACTGGCCTAAGGCCCTGCGTATTATCGAGAAAGCAAAAAAGCTCTATTTTAAAAGTGGCTTACTTGAAGATGACGCGATTGGCATTCTTTACATCAACGAGTCATTTACGCATTTGAGCAGTGGTGATGTGACGAATGGCCGTATTGCTTATGAGAAAGCAAAAGCGCTCGACAGCGACAGAGTCAGTGCTCGATACAAAATTTTACTGCTTAGAACATACAGTGATGTGTTGTTAGCAGAAGGTGATTTTAACAAAGCATTACGAGTTACTAATCAATGTCTTCAAGCACCTAATATCGAGAAGTACACGCTTCAAAACGGGCAGTGCTATCTTAATCGCGCATTAGCGAATATTGGTCTCCATCATGATGACGCCATATTGGATGACCTTGAACGCGCATTTTCGATCTTTGAAGTGGTTGGGAGCAGAAGTTGGAAGGTACTGGGCTTAAAAACACTGGCCGAATATTATGAGTCTCAGGGTGACCTTGATACTGCCCTCAATTACTACAAACAATATTATCATGGCAACAAAGCGCTGCTGTTTGATAAAAGGCAGAGCGACATTTTCTTATTAGAACAAGACTATGCAACGGCGACACTCGCCAAAGAAAATGAACTACTTAATACTGAAAAAGACCTCAACGAATTACTGCTTCAAAAGGAACAACTTAGAAACAGAATCGTGGTCGCATTAATTATAATGGTCAGTATTAGTGCTGTATTACTGGCGATTAGGCTTCGCAGCATTCAAAGCAAAAACAAAGCGCTGCTCACTCAATCTACAACGTGTGAACTTACGGGTTTATACAACCGACGCTATCTAGAGCAGTTGTTAACTCAGCCCATGCAATTTAACACTTCGCAGTTTGGTATCAGTTTAGTCATTCTAGATCTTGATCACTTTAAACGCGTTAATGACACCTTTGGACATGATATTGGTGACCAAGTTTTAGTTGAAGTCGCAAGGCGAGTAAATCAACACCTATTCCCAAATGACGTAGTAGCTCGCTGGGGCGGTGAGGAGTTTGTCCTGTTGCTATCTGGATCCGTCGATCCTGAACAACAATTGAACGCAATTCGTTTAGCCATTGCTGAAACACCAATTGATACACATTCAGGCTCTATAGACCTCACCACATCGATAGGGGCGTCGATTGGTATTGCCCAAATGAAATTCAACCAAGACACCTACAAGAAGTACCTCAAAGCAGCGGATGATGCGTTATATCAAGCGAAAGAGTCGGGTAGGAACCAAGTTGTCATCGCTGAAAGTTAATCGCTACTAAGGAAACAAAAAGCCATTCTGATCTTCGAGAGATAAGAATGGCTTCTGGAATACTCTGAGACCGCTAATATCAAAGTTTGAGTTAAATATGGGGTTTAGTTAGCGACATGTCGAGTTTGTCTATATCAATCTTGTTTAGATGAGTTATTTAGCGACACCTTGCAGCATTTCAACCAGTTCGCCCTCTGTAGCAGGTTCTCTTGCTAGTTCAATCACCGCGGAAGAACCGCCTTTTAGCATATAGGCTTTTGTTCCGCAGTGGTCATAGTGGAACCATTTACCACCTACACACACATCGGTATAACATCTTGGGTCTTGTTTTAGTTCCATATCAATTTCCTTATTAACATTTGCCTAACGTTTTTCAGGCTAATTGATCACAAACTGGCGCAAATTGATCTGCATCAATTTAAAGGCTGAATAATGACCGAATACTCAAATAAGAGAGCTGTGTCGGTTATCCAAAAGCGTTAATCAAGCAGTTAGCAAACAGTTCCAAAGAAAAGGTCGTGATTCTAGTTAACAACTGATTCTCTTTTTCTTGCCACATGATGCTTTTCTACTTACGCTACAATCACTTTAATCTCCCTACTTGCGTGGAACATGACTAATATTTTTATCGTTGTAGTGGTGCTTGTTGTCTTCTTTTACTTCATTCAGAAGTACGTATTTAAACATGACGACACAAAAGACCACGCTTACCAAAAGAAAGGGGCATTGCTCAACGTACAGCAAGCCACCTTTTATACGGCCTTGATCTCCGCAGTGGGTAATCATGGCGTGGTGTTTGCAAAAGTGAACATGGCGAACGTGCTTGCTCCTGCAAAAAGCAATACTAAGAAAAACTGGTTTATTGCCAACAACAAGATATCTCGTAGCTATTTTGATTTTGTAGTGTGCGATCCAAGAACACTAGAGCCACGTGTCATCATTGAGCTCGACAATGGCAAAGAGTTGAACAAAGGTAAAGTTGACCGAGAAAAGCTGCTCATTCACGTATGCAAATCTTCAGGGTTGCCATTAATTGGTGCATCGGTAAAACACAGTTATCAAGTAAGCCGTTTAAAGAGACTGTTAGCGGCACACATCGATCTCATTGAACCATCAAAGGAAGTTCGATTCTGTAAAAAGTGTGGTAGCCCGATGATCATCAAATTAGCTAGCCAAGGTGATTACAAAGGACGACGCTTTTTTACTTGCAGCCGCCAGCCTAACTGTACTTATACAGAGAACTACAACGTAGTATTCGATAGCGAAGAAGAGTCAAACTAATATCTAAAGCTAAAAAGTTCAGTTGGAGGTTTAAAAGACACAAAGCATGTCTATGTAGCTAGACAGTAAAGTTGACTTGAAATGTGATCTATCTCAACCCTTTGATCTGATTTGTGTTTAAAATTTATTCTGATTGTTGTTTTTAAAAGCAAACGAACCGTTTTGTGCAAATTTATCCTTGCACGCTACCCATTCACTCGTTATTATCCATCTCGTTCTGAAGCGTTAGCCACTTAGTAAAGCGGTTAGTTAAGTTTCAAAGCATTGCCCGCTTAGCTCAGTTGGTTAGAGTACTTGCATGACATGCAAGGTGTCACTGGTTCGAGTCCAGTAGCGGGCACCAAATTCAAAAAGAAAGCCCACCTAGTGTGGGCTTTTTTGTGCCTGTAATTCCTCGATTATCACACTTTTAGCTGGTTGCAAAAACAACGTACCTTGTTAATTCGACATTTTGAAATATACGCTGAAGCAGCCTTTAATAATCACGTAGTGTCGGTAGCTAATTTTAGAAGCTCAGATGGCGAAAAAATACAGCCTTTAACAGTAAATCAAACATACAAAGTGTTGAGGAGTAAAACTAATCTTGTCACTAGCTTTCTCTAGTGGTGATTTTATGTGTTGCAAAGCAGGAGGAAAGTGAATAACTGTCCTAAAAGTAATGTAAATTATTAACTAGCTTATACTTTTTACGATCCCCCTTTGGCTGATATTGGGAGCGGTGATAACATATAAATCAAAGATGCACTGGTTAATTAAGTAGTAAATTTATGTGTATAGATCCAAAAAATGTCACTGCACGCTATGTGGATGCCGCGCCTCATGCTTCATCACTAATCGAGGGACATCGAGATTTTGGCTACAGCCTGAAAACCGCTTTGGCTGATATTATTGATAATTCAATATTTGCAGGTGCTGGTAATATTCGCCTTGTTGTAGATACCATTTCAAGTACTCCATCAGTTGTAATTGCTGATGATGGATTTGGTATGTCTAAAAGTGAGTTGCTGGAAGCTATGAGGTTAGGTAGTAAAAACCCAGCGATTGAGCGCTTACCGTCAGACCTAGGAAGATTTGGCCTTGGTTTAAAAAGTGCAAGCTTTTCTCAATGCAGATCTTTAACCGTCATGACTAGATGTAATGGTATTACTTCATGTGCTCGTTGGGATCTAGACTTAGTTTCAAAAACAAATAAGTGGACTCTTGAATTAATAGAAAATTACAGAAATGAATTAGGCTGCGAATTACTTGATGAACAGGGAACGGTTGTTGTCTGGCAAAAATTAGATCGCCTAATTGGTGAAATTGAAACACCGGCAAAAATAACTGAGCATATGAATGCGGAATTCTCTCTCGCAGAGCGACACTTAAGGCTTACTTTTCATCGATTTTTAGAAACGCACAAACCTCAAATTCAATTGAGTATTAATGAACGTCTGCTGACCCCGTTGGACCCTACAGCTTCATTTCATCCATCTACGCAGAGAGATCCAGAAGATGTAATCCATTTGTTTAATGGTGATGTACGTGTTCGTAGCTACACTATTCCACACTATAAAAAAATGACTCAACTTGAGTGGGATGAGCTTGGCGGTCACGAAGGACACCTTAAATCTCAAGGCTTATATATATATCGAGAAAATAGATTAATCATTGCTGGTAGTTGGCTTGGGCTTGCGAAGCAAACGGAATTAACTAAATTAAGCCGTATTGCCATCGACATTCCTAATACAATGGATGCTCAATGGAAAATTGATGTAAAAAAATCATCGGCACAGTTGCCTCCGCTAGTCCGCGAACGACTTAGGCGGGTTATCGAACGTTTTGTTGGCACCTCGAAAAGGACTTATCGAAGTAGGGGGCAAAGGTTGGTTGATAGGACGATACACCCTATTTGGAATAGGGTTCAACTCGACGGGAAAATACACTTTAAACCAAATTCAGACCACCCAGTATTTCAAGCTTATACAAATGGTTTACCGAATGAACTTCAAGAAGGTTTTGAACGCTGTATCAGATTGCTCGGAGCTGGTTTACCGATTGATGCGCTTCATGCTGAGCTGGTGGGTAACGCAGAATCAATAGTTGCGATGCAAACCTCTGAATCAGATTTAAATCAGGTCGTTATTGATCTCACCGAAGTACTTCTGAATAACGGTATTACTCAAGACCGGGTTAGAGATATTCTTCAAAGTTACCCTCTGTTGCAATCGAATTGGGATGTATCAGAGCGATTGGTCACAAATTACCTCAAGGAAAAAGGCTTATGAATAGCAGGCAGCAAGTATTAGATATGGTCGAAACTGGACTCTTTAATCAGCCTCGTAAATCCGAGGATGAGCTGAGAATTTTTGTGAAGAGTATTGCAGGGGTTGTAGCTAGTGATTTAAGTGATTCAACAATAGAAGGGATTGCTCGTGAAATTGAGTCTAAGCAGGGTATTACGGTAGGCCTAGGCGCAATAGTAGACAGTACTGACTTTAAACCATGGTTAGATGATGCAAAGCCAAAGATAGAACCATTTTACTGGAAAAGATACGAAAAACTCCTGTTAAAAAGTGGATTGCCAAGAGACGTTATCACAGGGACCGATATTGTAACGGACAAAATTCTTGGCCGTTTAGGAAACCCTAAAGAACATTCTTCTTGGGATCGCAGAGGCATGGTCGTTGGCCATGTTCAAAGTGGAAAAACGTTGAATTACACAAGTCTGATCTGTAAAGCCGCTGACGCAGGGTACCGTCTCATTATTGTGGTTGCGGGCATACATAATAACCTTCGTAATCAAACTCAAATCCGAATTGATGAAGGCTTTATTGGTAGAGATACAGGAAAAACTTCTGATAAAAAAAGTGGCAGTGCAAAACACGTTATAGGGGTTGGACATTTTGATCCAAATAGAACCCCAGTAAGCCTGACGAATACATCAAGAGATTTTAACAAGCCGACAGCCTCAACAAATACCAGTGAGATAGATTCATATAGAGTACCAGTTGTGTTGGTTATTAAAAAAAACCACCGGACGCTTGAGAATCTACTCGAGTGGCTCAAAGACAACAGCGCTCGTGGTGATAAAGAAATGATCGATCAGCCAATGTTGCTGATTGATGATGAGGCTGATAACGCTTCGATTAACACTAAATACAGTAATAAACTAGTTACTAAGATTAATGGGCAAATACGTGACCTCTTAAAGATGTTTCATCGAAGTTGTTATGTGGGTTATACCGCGACTCCTTTTGCTAATATTTTCATAGATCCAGATGAAAACCATAATGTACATGAAGAAGATCTATTTCCCAAAGATTTCCTTATTGGCTTAGACGCTCCAACCAACTATTTTGGACCGAAGAAAATTTTTATCGATGGGCTACCTGATGAAAAAGAACCAACATGGTTACGAAGTATTTCGGATAATGAAGTTCTCCTACCAATAAAGCATAAGATTAACCACGATTTATATCAGCTGCCTAATTCCCTATTGTTTGCATTACGTACGTTTCTTTTATCACGATCTATCAGAAATTTAAGAGGCCAATCAAGTTCCCATTGTTCAATGTTGGTTAATGCTAGTCGATTCACTAATGTTCAAAGCCAACTTAAAAATCGTTTACATGAAGCGCTAGAACGGATTCAAAACGCTTTGAGGATAAACTCATCTTCAACAAGAGGGTTGATGGATCCTGAAATAAAAGCCTTATTTGATGTATGGGAAGCAGAATACAAAGATGTCGAGTTTAAGTGGGAAGAAGTACAAGTATCTATATTTGATTCAATAGCTTCAGCCAAGGTTGTTGAAGTTAACAGTAGGGCCAATGAACTCGACTACTTGAGTTCTGGTGAGCGAGGTCAAACCGTCATCGCTGTTGGTGGGTTCTCACTCTCTCGCGGGCTGACTCTTGAAGGTCTTACAGTTACATGGTTTCTGCGTAATACCATGATGTACGATACTTTAATGCAAATGGGGCGATGGTTCGGTTATCGAAATGGGTATGAAGACCTGTGTCGAATTTGGATGCCTGATGACGCGATAGATTGGTATGCCTTTATAGCAAATGCGGCAGAGGAGCTTCATGAGGAGCTAAAATTAATGGAGCAGGCCAAAGCGACCCCTGAAGATTTTGGTCTTGCTGTTCGTAGCCATCCTGCATCATTGTTGGTAACTGCAAAAAATAAGATGGGAGCCGGTCGAGAAGTTACCACTCTTGTGGGTCTTTCTAATAGATTTATTGAAACAGCTAAGGTCAGTATCAATTCTGCAGAGTTAGATACGAACCTAGATATAGCCCAAAATATGATTTATAGACTGAAAAAGACCACTATATTGATGGAAATGACTCCATGGGGATTATTACTTCGTGATGTGCCAATACAATATATTGATGAATTTCTAGCTGGTTGGAGTAATACTCCTGAGAGTGTAATTACCGAAACTGCACCGGTTAGAAGCTACTTGAATGCTCGAAAGGAAGATGAGTTAGCGCTATGGGACTTGCTAATTCCTAGTCTGAAAAAAGGTGATAAGAACGATACTCTAGGGGTTGATATTATCCCTACGAATCGTTCCGTTAACCTTGATAACTTAAAAGATGGTTTTATGTCTTTTAGCGGAAAAAAGATGAGGATTGCATCCACTGGCATCGAAAAGGCTGGCGTGGAGTCGGAAAAGGCGCAAGTTGCTGAAGATACCTACAATAAAAAAGGTAACTACCCGGATTGGATTTATCGGAAAGTAAGAAGCAAACCATTATTTATTTTGCACTTTGTTAAACCAAAGGCCCCAAGAGGTAAAGAAGGTGATAAAGAGGTTTCTTTGATTCCAAGTCACCCTGTTGTTGCTTGGGGTATTAGCCTTCCTGTATCCAAAAAACCATCAGAGAAAGTTGCCTACGTTGTTAACACCCAGCGCTATAAAGAGCTTTATGGTGAAGAAGATATAGATGAAGAGTATGAGGATGAGTTAAATGGATAGCTCTCCATGGAAAGACCTAGATCTTAGTAATGCAAGACGGGTCAATAACTCTGGTCAATTTGACTTTTTTTGGGTGGTTGTAGAAGGTGGAATGCTAGGTCTTATGCTTAGGCTGCCAATTGAGCCAATCGCCAAACTTAAACTTCCGGAACTTAAACATCTCCTTGTTAACTTTAGATTAATATCAGGGCGCTGGGCATTTGTGCTTGCCCTCAAAGAAAGTAGCCAAGGTGAGCTTTTTGAAACCCTCTGTAGAGATGTGGTTGAAGCAGGAGAGAATGCGTCCAATCTTGATGAAGCCCTTGCAAAGGTGATCCAACGAACGAAAAGATGGCATCATCTTTTACGATCAGGTCGTACCGAAGGCCTTACTGTTGAGGAGCAACAAGGCCTAGTTGGTGAGCTAGCATTTCTTCGAGAGCTTTCGGTAAATTTTGGCGTTGAAATGGCGATTGGAGCTTGGAAAGGGCCCTTTGGTGCACCTAAAGACTTTGAACTAATTGGATGTTGCGTAGAAATAAAAACCCGTAGGAGTGCTTCAACATCTGTTATTTCGATTTCATCAGCAGATCAACTAGCTAATTGTGATGGTGGGCGTTTATTTCTTAATGTGACTAATGCTGAGTCTGCAATTGTACCTGAAGGTACGACGCTACATGACTTTGTTGCGCTAACAGACTCATTATTTAAGGAAGACTGTGATACGTATATGAAATGGGAAGATGCGCTCTACTCAACAGGTTATGACCCATTAAATAAATATGATGATCGTCGTTGGCTAATAAGGTCCACTACTTACTTTGAGGTCGTAGATGGATTTCCTCGCATACAATATCCGTTACCCCTTGGTGTTCAGAACGCGAGGTACTCGATATCCTTGGATGCCTGTGCTCCTTTTAAGCTTAATAACAATATAATTGAATGTATTCGTGAGTGTTTTTAAAAATGTCAGATCTAGCAGAGTTCCATCACCAGTTTATTGCTGATGTACAGGGTGACGCAGATGCCCTAGGTTTAGTAACGGTAGAAGCATTCTTTGAAAAATCAGGAGACCTACTTAGTGAAGCTGGAGAGGTCGACAGCGCCAACCGTGCTTTTCATGAAAGTCTATACGCTCGTGGTTCTGCTCAAATTGATGGTTATGGTGGTGACCCTAGAGAAAATGATGGAATTTTGAGTTTGATTCTATGTGATTTTACTTTGGATAGAGAAATTCGCCTCCTGCGTAAAGAACATATTAAACGCTTATCCCAAAAGCTTTTCAGGTTTTTGAAGGCAAGCTTAGACGATCAGTTTAGAGGGCGGCTTGAAGAAACGAGCCCAGGATTTGCTATTGCTGATTTAATCAAAGCAACATGGAATAGTGTAGAAAAAATAAAATTCATTATCGTGACTAACGGTGACCATAGAGCAAGAACTGATGCTGCTAGCTTTGATGTTATTGATGAAAAGCCAATAACCTTGAATATTTGGGATATTAAGCGGTTGAAGCGTTTCATGGAACAAGGGCTCGTTAGGGCTGATTCCGTTATCAACTTTAAAGATGACTTTGGTGGTGGTATTCCGTTACTGAAAGCGTCTGGTGGAAATGACGCCCTTGAAAGTTATTTGGCTGTTATTCCAGGAAAACAGCTTGCAGAAATATATGATAAATGGGGTCCTAGATTACTTGAGGCTAACGTGAGAAGTTTCCTTCAAGTCCGGGGGAAAGTGAACAAAGGTATTCGAGATACTATTCGCGACGAGCCCCATATGTTTTTCTCTTATAACAATGGCTTAAGTGCTACGGCTGACAGTATAGAAATAGTTAAAACTGACTCAGGCTATCAATTAGCCAGTGTTCATAATCTTCAAATAGTTAATGGTGGTCAGACGACGGCGTCATTATATGCTGCGAGTAAAGTGCTGAAAGAGCAAATTCAGCAGGTGTTCGTACAGATGAAGTTAACCTTAACTCCGAAGGAGTGCTCTGAAGAAATAGTCCCAAGAATTTCTGAGTACGCGAACAGCCAGAATAAAGTTAACGCAGCGGATTTTTTTGCTAATCACCCATTTCATATACGTATAGAAGAGCTATCTCGTCGCATTTTAGCTCCTTCTAGTACTGACAGTTATCGAGAGACGAAGTGGTTTTATGAGCGAGCTAGGGGCCAATTCGCAGATGAAAGAAGCAGAAGAACTCAAACTGAGCGTAAGAAGTTTGATGCTGAATATCCACGGAGCCAGTTTTTTGTAAAAACTGACCTTGCGAAATATGAAAATACTTGGTTATGTTGCCCACATATAGTTAGCCTTGGTGCACAAAAAAACTTTTCAGAGTTTGCAAAAAAAATCGGCAAAAATTGGGGGGGCGAAGGCACTGCTTTCAATGATATATGGTTTAAAAGACTGATAGCTAAAGCGATCATATTTAGAACAACAGAAAAACTCGTCTCAAGTGCTGAATGGTATGAAGGTGGTTATCGAGCAAATATTGTCACTTACGCAATTGCAAAACTTGTTAATGACGCCAAGAGCATGGGTATGGTCATAGATCTTGATTTCATCTGGAAGATACAGAAGATACCAGCAGCCTTACAAACATCCTTGCTCCTATCTGCTGAGTTGGCCCAAAGGGTTATAACTACTCCTCCTGAAGGCATTAAAAACTACAGTGAATGGGCAAAAAAACCACTTTGTTGGCAAAGGTTAGCTGAGAACAAACTACCAATAAATAAAGCCTTTATGAGTATAATTATATCTTCAGATCTGGCGGCTGAAAATGTGAAGGAAGTTAAGGCTGAAAATGCATTGGATAATTCAATCAACGTTGAGGTCGAGGTGTTCAAGTTAGGTGCTAAGTTTTGGGGTGATGTTAAACATTGGGCTAAAGAGCGTGGTATGTTAACGCCTAGAGAAAATAGTATTATTGAAATTTGTGCTGCGATCCCTAGAAAAATGCCATCGTCCAAACAATGTGAAATTGCATTTGAGGCGCTTAAGAAGTTGCAGGCTGAAGGGTTTCATACATAACAAGTTTCGATATATATCTAAATCGATCAGTAGCCCTCAGGTTTACATAGGCTATAAACCTGTTTTTCTAAAGTAACCTATTGCTCATCAGTTTTAGCCTGGTATCATTGCCTAGCATTTTTATTGGTGGTAATAGTGAAATGAAAACAGGTGAAGTGCTCGTAATTGACCTTTTTGCTGGGCCTGGTGGGCTTGGTGAAGGAGTGTCATCAGTAACAGATGACGGTGGTAACAATCCATTCAAAATCGGCGTCTCGGTCGAGAAAGAATCTTCTGCGCATAAAACATTAACAACACGAGCTTTCTATCGAAAAATTAAAGTGCTGGATGGCGGGCTAGATGATTATTTTAGATACGTGCGTGGAGAATTAACTCGCGAAGATCTTTTTTGTCTATATCCAAAACAAGCTTCAGAGGCAAGTTACGAAACATTAGAGGAGCCTAGAGCGCTTGGTGACGATAATGAGTTAATTCATGCTCGAATTCGTGAACTGTTGGCAATTCATCAAGGGCCTAAGGTCGTTATTGGGGGGCCTCCATGCCAAGCTTATTCGTTAGCTGGTCGTTCTCGTAATGCTGGTATAAAAGATTATAAGGCCGAAGACGATCACAGAAACTTTCTATACAAAGAATACCTCAAAGTTCTTTCTATCGCGAAGCCTGATGTGTTTGTGATGGAAAATGTACGCGGTATCCTATCTGCAAAAATTGACGGTAAGGTGATGTTTCCCCAAATTTTGGAAGATTTAAGGAACCCAGGCAAAGTAACGGCAGTTCAAGGTGTCTCTGAATATAGAGTTTTCTCACTTGTAGTTGAGGCTGAAGATCCAAAGAACCCTGAGTACTCAGACTCCTCTGATTTTCTCATCCGTTCCGAGCACTATGGTGTCCCTCAGGCACGACATCGAGTCATTCTCTTAGGTGTACGGCAAGATATCACCCGCATCCCCAGCACGATCTATCCGATGGCAAGAACAGTATCGGTTGAACAAGTACTGTCCGATTTGCCTCAGCTCAGAAGTGGTTTTTCTAAGCAGAAAGATATATCGAAGGACTGGGAAAAACAGGTTCGGAGAAACTCCAAAATGCTCAAACGCATATTAGGAATACAATTTGATAAAGAAGCTGTAGATAATTTAAGTCTTGAGCCAATGTTGGGATTGGGGCGTCAAAGTAGTCAATTATCGGAAATAGAGCACAAGATACCTCCACATTTAGATAGTTGGTATTTAGATAATCATCCAGGTTGTGTGTTAAATCATGCGACTCGCGGACATATGACATCCGATTTGCTGCGTTACGCTTTTAGCGCCGCATTTACTCAATTAAGTGGTGGCACTTCACCTAAGGCGAGAGATTTCCCAGCTGAGCTGGCTCCTGACCATGAAAACTGGAATACTGGTTCACATGCTGACCGTTTCCGTACCCAAGCGGCAAATAGATATGCGACAACAGTTACCAGTCATATATCAAAAGATGGTCATTACTTTATTCATTACGATCCAAAGCAATGCAGAAGTTTGACAGTGCGTGAAGCTGCTCGCTTGCAGACTTTTCCAGACAATTATATATTTGAAGGAAACAGAACACAGCAGTATGTACAGGTGGGAAATGCTGTACCACCTTATCTAGCACAACAGATTGGTAAGGTCGTTATGGATCTGTTAGCTAAGTAAATCTACGCAGTTTAGGAGCTAGTTTCAATTTGATAGCTATAGCTCAGTATGCTCGTAGACTAGATAATAAAATCCAGTAGCGGCACCAAATTCGTTCTTTATGAACAAGCAAAAAGCCCACCTAGCGTGGGCTTTTTTGTGTCTGTAGTTTATTGCCTGCTAAGCTTTTAGACTTTGTTCTTCAAGGCTCTAAAGTGTGATAGCCACTTAAAAACCATTCGGGTTGTCAATTACGTATAGCCAACCTCCATCTATATACTTCATCACTTCGAGAGCGGTTCCTTTGGGGCCTCCAACTATCTCCCAATCAGACCTTATGAGAGCCGTGTCGCCGTTAATATAGATAGATACATCATGGGTCAGCATTTCAACGTCACCTTGAAGGTAACCTTTCAATATAGGCTTAATAGCCTTTGGCCCTCTAGTGCGTATTTCGGTGATTGCGATCGCTCGTTTCGGTTTATTCCGATCACCTGATCCTACCGTTTTTCTCTCTTCTTATTTTTACTCTAAGTGATCGGATTGCGCCAGTTTTCTCATTGACTCACCTCCCAGTTCTATTCTATGACTATTGTGTACTAACCGATCCATTAGCGCGTCCGCGACGGTGGCGTTGCCGATCATGTTGTACCACTCCCTTACAGGTAACTGGCTGATGACGATTGTGCTGCTGTTTTGATAACGCTCTTCCAGCACTTCTAATAAGTGACCCGCATGCTCTTGAGTGAGTTTTTCCATCCCCCAGTCGTCGAGGATCAGTAAGGTTTTCTTAGCCAGCGATTGGAGTTGCTTTTGATAGCTACCATCCAGACGACCAGCGGTCAGGTCGTCAAGCAAGCGAGTTAATCGGTAGTACTTAACCGTTTGTTGTTGGTCACAGGCGCTGGTTGCCAGTGCGCAGGCAAGATACGTTTTGCCTGCGCCTGTTGGGCCTGTAACCAAGATGTTCTGGTGTTTGTATAGATAACTGCCCGTCAGAAGTTCGCTCATCTGTTTACGATTGAGGTTTCGTCCCTCCTTATAGATGAGTTGGCTCGGCTGCGCATCTACTCTCAGCTTGGCTTGTCGTTTTAAGCGTTGGATTTTGCTCTGATTGCGATTCAAGATCTCGCTTTCCAGAAGTAGGCTTAGCCTTTCCTCGAAGTCCAGTTCTGCGTAGGTGGTCAGTTGCTCTTGCTGCTGCTCTAATGCTTTCGCTACATGGCTCAAGCGTAGGGTTTTGAGTTGGTCGTTCAGTGCATTCATATCCTTTCTCCTAGTGATAACTGTTCGGGCCACGAACATTGCTATGAACAAGATTTGGCGTACTCGTGTTGTCTTTACTCAGTTGTCCTTCACGATTGTTTTTCAACAAATTGCTGATGAAGGTGTAATTGGATTTTGTCAGCATCAGCGCATCTTTACAGGCTTGCTCTAGGCGCGATTCGCCATAGGTTTTACTGAGGCTGAGCAAGCCAAGGCAGGAACGATAAGACTGCTCTGGATGAGGCTTGGAGTTCAGCATCTTATTGACGACTTCTCGTGTGGCTGGGCCGATATTGGCTCCCCAGCTAAGCAAGCGCCCTGGCGACCACTTCTGATGTTGATGGTTGCTTGGCATGTGCTCTGGTTGGGTGCTGTTTCCTCGCTCTCTTTGGCTACGTGGATGCTGGGCCACCAAGTTACCTTGATGGTAGATCTGCACCAGGCGATTAGAGGCTTCCAACTCGACATGGTGACCAACAAGTTGATGGGGAACCGAGTAGTAATGACGGCGATATTCGATGTGATAGTCAGGGCCAACTTTGGCTCGTTTAGTTTCGGTATACAGGTAACGCTGCCTAGGCAGTGGCTTTAATGCAGGTTTGTCGAGTTTATCGAACAGCGCTTGGCGGCTGGCGCCATACTGTTTCATCTCACGCTGATTTAACTCATTCATGAGTTCACGGATGGCGAGATTCAACTCTTTAAAAGTGTGGAAGGCTTGGTGTCGCAACCGCATCATGATCCAGCGTTCTACTAGGAGCACGGCATTCTCTGCCTTGGCTTTGTCTTTCGGTTTGTAGGGGCGAGCAGGCATCACGGCTGTTTGATAGTGATTAGCCAGCTTTTGATAGCTGTCGTTCAGTCTCGGCTCATAACGATTGGCTTTGGTGACTGCGCTGCGTAGGTTATCGGGAACTAAGAGTTGTGGTACGCCACCGAAGTGTTCGAACGCATTCGCATGCGCCTCTAACCAGTAGGGCTTCCCTTGGCTGGGGAAGGCTTCAACATAAGTGTAATTGGACGCGCCTAAAGTCGCGACGAACACCTCCGCTTCGCGCACTTCGCCTGTGTCAGGGTTGACCACCTGAAGCCGAGGCCCACAGTAATCGATAAACAGTTTATCACCTGCAACATGAAGCTGGCGCATGCTGCGTTTTTGGGTTTTGAACCAACGAGTGAAGTGCTCGCAGAACTGAGTGTAAGCGTAAGCTTGCTCTTGATATTGCTCATGATACTCCTGCCAGAGCAGCATCTTTGTCATACCTTTACGCCTGAGTTCGACTGCGTATTGAGTGAAGTCTGGCATAACTTTATCTCGACTGACTTTCTTGCCGTGATACAGCGTCTGTGTGAGATCTGCATCGCTGCAACTGTCGGGTAGAGGCCAACCAAGTTGGCTTTGTTTAAAGCGAGTAAGGAGTTCTGATACGGTGGACGGGCCGAGTTTAAGGCAAGAAGCGATACCACGATTTGAGAGACCGCAGTCGTATTTAAGGCGTAATACCTCTTTGATTTTGTTCATTGGAGTTCTCTTTTTGGCCATTGTCGCTTCCTTTCCTTCTTGTTTAAGAAGTAAAGAATAGCGAGCTATTGATTTAAAAGAGAAAAAGGAAGGATTTCGGCCATTACGATCGCGGTTTTCGCTATTCCGATCACCGATTTCGGAGTTTGACTAAAAGTGATCGGATAATCGCGGAATCAGTGATCGGTTTAAACCGAAATGGGTGATCGGATAATCCCGAAATGACTGATCGGAATGCTCCGAAATATGCATCTAGCAAGGTTACCCTGGTTATCTAGGACGAATATGGCGTCTTCATGGAACAGAGTTCCTAGTCCGTCGATGTCTTGTTTTGAAAAGTATTCAGCGAAAAGTTGGTGCAGTTCTGTTGGTGACTGCGGCTTTTTGTAATCTGTTGATGCGTATGACAAAAAAGTTATCGAGTTTAAAACTATGAACAGAAATATCTTCATGGAACTACCTGCTTGTTAGTGTTTTGGGTTGAAGCCATAATAGATAGGGTACTTACTAAAAGAAATTAGCTACCTAAAAGTAACTAATTACCTTTAAGTAACTATGCAATTGATGATTTGGAAAAGCTGAGAGGCAAATATGAGTGAACAGGGTAAGCAACCTGAAGGTTACTGCAGCGCTGATAAATATTTGGCATTGATCTCTACGAAGTGGACTGCTCACATCGTTTGGTTATTAGGTCAGAGTAACGAGATACGCTTTGGACAAATTCAAAAGCAGTTGGCTCTAGTGTCCAGTAAAGTACTTAGTGAGAGATTGAAGTTACTCAGCAAAGAAGGTTTTATTTGGCGCAGGCAAGAAGAAACAGTTCCGGTGACGGTATATTACGGTCTGACAGAAAAAGGAAAAGAGCTCGCAGATATTATCGATATTATCGTTAGAAAATCTGATAGCTGGGATTAGTCTGACTTGACTACAGAAAAGCTCTTTTCTTATTCAATGCCATTATCTATGGCGGGTTATTCTTCGTTCATAGTTTTAGAGGCCTTGTTCGAGGTTTGGTGAGAAACTAGAGTGTTAATAAAGTGTCGAACACGCTTAAAAGTTTAATTTATATCTAGGTTTTATTACAAATTTATGAACGGTTATGGAATGGAAAATTTGAAGTAAATAAAAATGCATATATTAACTGATATGTTTAATATTAATTATGTGTATTTTGTATGTATATTGTGGCGTGTCTATTTGGAAAAATATCGGTATTGAAATATCACACTCGAAGCTGGAG
The DNA here is from genome assembly GCF_024347455.1 of Vibrio echinoideorum. Taxonomy (NCBI): domain Bacteria; kingdom Pseudomonadati; phylum Pseudomonadota; class Gammaproteobacteria; order Vibrionales; family Vibrionaceae; genus Vibrio; species Vibrio echinoideorum. The sequence goes on along the minus strand of NZ_AP025483.1, from coordinate 1,903,667 downwards.
AGTTCAATAGAGTGTGATTGTCAGATTTCAACAGAGTATTATTGAGTTAAATCAGCAACAAATGTTTGCTTGTAACTGGCAGTAGTTTGCAGCTCTTTTTTGATCCATTGGTTGAACAAGCTAAAGTCAGAATGTAATTGCCAGAAAAGGGATGCAATAACTCGCTTACCAAAAAAATCAGGGTGGTCTGTAACTATTTTAAGTTTACTATTTTCTACACTTCCCTCTAAGAGAAACCCCGGTAAAAAAGCGATGCCTTTTTGAGCCTTACATAGATCGATGATGGTTCCTAAGTCGTCCAGTCGCCATAAGTTATACGATGCTATGTTTGACAAGTTAAGCAGCTCTTCACAACCATCCATTAATAGAACTCGTTGTGATGGTGCTTGAGACTTAAAGGTTACCAGGTCTTCATGAGCCACCCACCAACAGTTGACGTGAAATAACTCCTCTATGTTGAAGTCGTAATTTGTCTTGTGATAGGGGTTACCTAAGGCTAAATCTATCTTCCCTTCATTTATATAGTTACCTAACACGAAACTTGGTTTAGTTACGACAAGTAAATCAACGTTAGGGAATGCTTCTGAAAACGCTAATAGTGTTTTCTTTACATTATTATTAAACACTAATGGGTCTATGCCTACCCGGTAGACTATTTGGTCAGATATATTCATTTGCTGTGCGATCGTGACTAGATCACGATATTTCGATACCACAGGTAAAGATAACTGGAATAATCGTTTTCCTTTTTCTGTTAGCCAAACTTTAGAGTGTTCCCTATTAAATACATTGAAACCTAAATCGGACTCAAGATTTTGAACAGCCGTGCTAACGGTTGATTGTGACTTGCCAAGCTTGCGAGCAGCAGAGCTAAATGAACCTTCCTCAACTACCGCTATGAACGAAATGATATTTTCGAAATGTAGTTTCATGATTCGACTAACCTTTTGACACAAATAAATTATATTTTTTATGGTTTGTTGATTTGAAGAACAATAGCGTGATGATAATTGTATTTCAACAAGTTTTATAAGGAGTAATAAAACTGGGTAAATTAATTCTTAGATTGGTTCCAAAGCTTATATAAAGTTTAGATAAGTTAAAATATTGACCGATGTCTTACTTTTTTAAGTTTATAAATTTTATTTAATATTGTCTTGTGAGGCCGGTTTTATATGTAACTCATTGTTAATTATAGTTTTGTTTTTAATTCCTTTGTTTTTATTGTGTTTATTTTGATCATTTTTCGTCCGGCCTATTGATTAAGTCGATAGGGGTTATTTTCCATAGATTGGTAGCGCTAATTATAATGGCGACGAATTTTCAACAGCCCTTATAGGAACACATAATGATTACTAAGCTATACGTCAAAACAAGCATGTTTTTATCACAATTCAAGAACGATGAGCGCGGTGTAACTGCTATTGAATATGGTCTTATTGCAGTAGCAATGGCTGTATTAGTAACTACTGCAGTAGGCGCTGATGGTTTCATTGGTAAGTTAGAAGGTGCTTTTGAAGATGTAGCTGCCGCTATTGACACTGCAAGCAGCTAACATCAAGCCTTATTGGCTAATGTAGATCATATCGAAAGATATTTGTGCCAGACCTATGTTTTCCATTGGTCTGGCTCAGTTAATTAGGAACATCAATTAAGACATACTTTACGCTAATCCATATAAATCTAGGTGATATTTCTAATTTTGAGTTTTGACGTGTATTTACTGATTTTGGTAATCGTGTGTGTCTATGTATCGGCTACCGATTTTCTCTATCGAAAGATACAAAATCACACCTTGTTGATATTGCTCTTTTTACAATGTTTTTTGTCACCGTTAGACATTCAAATTATGAGCTTTCTGCTGGTGTTAGGGGGAGGGTTGATTGTTTACGCCCTGATTTGGATTGGAGCTGGCGATATTAAATATGCCGCGGTTCTATCACTTACCATACCTCTCAATGATTTACTTTGGGCGTTTGTTATGACGGCTTTTGCCGGTGGATTTTTAGCCGTTATTTATCTCGTATACAACAAGCTGATAAGTAAAAGGCTAGTAAGAAAAACGTCGAACGGCCAACAAGGTATTCCATATGGGATAGCGATTAGCGTTGGATTCTACTTGGTAATTTTAACTCAAAACACGCCACATATATAAACCTCCAAGAATGAGAACATTATGAGATCTCGACTGGTATTACTTGTTGCCATTACTGCCCTAATAGTTGGCGCGCTAGGCGTTGTCGATTTGTTCAAGAGTGAACCTCAATCGACAACGACCACTGAAGTGGTGGAAGAAAAAAACGAAGAACATGTTGCCGTTTGGATGACCACGGAACCTTATGAAAAAGGACGTGCGATCGATGCGCAAGGCGTCGTTAAACAACAACTCCCTCTGAGCCAAGCATTGACGCTTGGTGTTAGAGAAGACGCTCAAATCAGCTTTGCACCCTCCACTTTACTCAATCGAAGCCTCAACGCCGGCGAGGTTGTATTGCCTGAATATCAAGTGACGCCCGGTCAGCCCGGATACATAGATCTTTTGGTCACGGAAGGCATGACGTTGTACCCACTTAAAGTCAGTGACAAAAACCTAATCAACGATTACATCCGTCCTGGAACGTCCATCGATATCTTAACTGTAAGTTCTCCAAACGATAACTTAGCTGGAAATATCGATAAACCGAAGCGCTTTAGAGGGGTGAAGGCGTCGATGTTTCTTAAAAACGTCAAAGTACTCAACATTGGAAATGATGCAACTGGCGATAGTTCTATTACCGCTCGCGCTCCGAGTAAAGAGGATGGACTGACTACGGTGGTCATCGAAGTTAGCCCCGACGAGTTACCAAAACTTGCATTAGCGCAACGAACAATGCACATCGAAATTTACCGAAGCCAAACCTACACGCAACCCGAGTTCGCGGAGGTGCGCAATATTATCGATAACTATACAGGGATTGCTGAGTTACGTGGTAACGAAAACAACCCGAGAGAGGCTTTGTGATGATGATTCACCATCGAATCAAACAAGTACTGTTTGCTTCCATTCTAGCGCCGCTGATTGGCTTACTTTCTATAACAAACGCTTTTGCCGCCGATCGCTCCATCACGCTCAACGATGGTCAGCACATCCAGTTAAAAAGTCCGATTGGCCAAGTGTTTATTAATAACCCTGACATCGTCGACTACAAAATAATCAACGACAACACGATAGTTGTGTTCGCCAATGCTATTGGGCAATCACGACTGATCGTCTATGGCATTGATGGTGATGTTCTGCTTTCAGACCGCATTATTGTTGATTTGGATTTAACGGATATTAGACGACAACTCAAATTTCATTTCCCTAATGCCAAAGTCAAGATTCAGTCTGTGGGAGAGCAAGTCGCCGTGAGTGGTCTTGTTGATTCCGAAGCGACTCGTGACGATATCTATCGTTTGGTTGCCACTCTGCTTGGACGAGAAAAAACAGAGAAATGGGACAAAACGGTGAAGCTGGAGTTTAAGTCCGACAGCTCAAATTATGAAGAGCCCGAAAGCATGGTGTTTGCCCGCAATATGACGTGGGAAGGGATCATCGAACGCATTGAAGTTGCAACGACCCAGCAAGTGAACGTCAAAATATCAGTGGCCCAGGTAACGGAGTCGTTTGGACAAACCGTTGGTGTTGATTGGAGTTCAGTCGGTTCAAGCGTCGGCGAATTTGTTTTCGACCAATTCGATGCAGCAAACCTGAGTACGTTAATCACGGCATTAGGTAACGACCAGATTGCTGAAGTTCTGGCTGAACCTAACTTAACCGTGTTGTCCGGTGAGTCTGCAAGTTTCCTTGTGGGCGGCGAAGTGCCAGTTATCGTTACTACCAGTAACAATGTGAACATTTCCTTCAAAGAGTTCGGCATCAAGCTCGATCTCACCGCGAAAGTGCTTAGCCAAGACAGAATCCGCATGCAATTAGCGCCAGAAGTAAGCGAAGTTGAAGGTTATATAGAAACGGCAGGTATCAAAGTTCCGCAACTGGCTTCACGACGTGCGATGACCACCGTAGAGTTAGCTGATGGTGACAGCTTCGTCCTTGGTGGCTTGATGAGCAGTGCTGATTTGGAAAAAATGCAAAAAATCCCTTTTGTTGGCGATATTCCCGTTCTAGGTGCCGCCTTCCGCAAGGCAACCACAGAAAGAAAACGAACTGAACTGATCATCGTTGCGACCGTGAATCTTGTTGAACCGATGAAACCGAAAGACATTCAACTGCCTTACATCAAGAAGACTTCTACATTGGCGCGCTGGCTAAACATTAAGTGGGATGGCAAGTCGGTAACGTCTTCCGATGCAACGATTCGTCTGTTGTCGCAAGGAGGGTTTATCCAATGAAGAAATTACTATTAATGGCGTTATTTACCACGTCACTTTTAGGCTGCGCCTCTGAGCAATATTTTGTTGGTCATGGTGCTGAAGCCTTGGTGTACAAAGAGCATCACAGCTTTGAGTTTGCGATGAAAAACCGCGCTGAAACCACCAAGCAGATCAACGCTTTGATTCAAGATATTGAGTCAATGGATAAAGAAGCTACCTATGTTGTGGATTACAAATCAACCCGCAGCAAAGCGATGTTGCAAAAGATCTTCGATCAATATCCGTCACATGTCATCGCGCCACAAAGAGTCTCGTATCGAAGCGCTCCGTTGTTACCGAGCGACTTAAAGATTCAGGTGACCTTAACGCGTTTGAATACTCAAGAATGCGCACCAGCACAGATTCACGTTCGGTTGAGGCAGCCAGACTGCTTTGCTGAATCGATGCGCTTGAAGCAAGTGGCTTACAAGTCTCGATTGGTAGGAGAGCAATAATGTTTGACCTGACTAAAGCATTAACAACAAAGGCCAAGCCAGTTCAGACCGGAACGACAGGGGTTGCCGGATGTACTTTGTTCTATCAATCTCAAGAGTGTCTAGACCTCGTTCAAGAAGTCTTTCGATTTGAAGGGTGGAATGATCCTGCATGCGTTAAAGCCAAAGCTGGATTGACCAAGCTGACAGAACAACAAAGTAGCCACATTGTGATTCTAGAGCTTAATGAATCGACCAATGTGGTTGAAGACGCTAAAGCCTTTGCCAGCAAACTACCCACACACAAAGGCGTGGTGGTGATTGGTAAAGAGGATGCCATTTCTACGCTTCGTTCTCTTAAAGACATGGGTTTTTACTACGTGTTCTGGCCGGTGAATAAGCAGGAATTTGCTGACTTCTTAAATCACGTTAGCAAGAACCTGAAGACGTTCTCTGGTGTGAGCCAAAAACGCAAAGCGAAGCGCGTGGCGATTGTTGGTTCAAAAGGTGGCGTTGGCGCATCGTTTATCACTACTGAGTTGAGCTCAATATTATCGACGCAAGGCTCGGACACGATTCTTGTCGATCATCAATATGCCGATACCAACATTGATGTCTTGCTTGGCTTAAAGGATTTTAAGCCGAGAACCATCGATGAGTTCACCGCACCATTGCACGAAATGGATGAAGAAGGGGCGTTGAGTTACCTAATCAACGCTCGTAAAAATTTACGACTGTTGGCGATTGATGGCGACATGAGCCAAAGCGATGTTCTTAACTACAACCAAACCTTGTGCGAGCTGCTAGCGCGCAACACCAATTTCATTATCGAAGACTTTTCTGGTGGTGTGGACTTCAAAGTTGAACCTCAACTCTTGGTAGAAAACTTTGATGTGGTTGTGTTGGTGTTAGACGCATCTGTGTCTTCAGTAAGAAGTGCAAAACGACTGTATGAAAAAGTCTCCAACTTACAGCTTTCGTTATCGTCGCGTACTCGTGTGATTACGGTAGTGAACTACCATCGTCCGGAAAACGCTTACGTCTTACAAAAGCCTGATCTTATTAAGTATCTAGGCGCAGAAGTTGATCTCGAAGTCGACTACTGCAAAGCGCTGGCGCACATCATTATCGATGGAAAACGCGGGCATAAGCATGACCGTCACATTAGTCGTTCTATGGAACAGTTGGTGAAGCTGATTAATGGTCAACCTATGGATCAGAAGGGTATGAACTCTTGGTTGAAAAAGGTGCGTGCTAAATGAGTTCTAACAAAGACTTATACCTCGCGTTTCGTGGCCAGATATTTGAAGCCCTAGATGCAGAAGCGGTTCAGAAAATGAGCCGCAGAGACCTTGAATCTCAGATACAAGCAGCGGTTGATTTGCTAGCAAATAGCTACCAAAGACCGATCACCTCTATGATGAAGTCAGGCTTGGTGAAAAGCCTAATCGACGAGCTATTTGGCTTAGGGCCTTTACAGCCTTTGGTCGAAGATCAGTCTATTTCTGACATCATGGTGAACGGGCCCAACAACATCTTTTTTGAACGACACGGCAAGGTGAAAAAGTCTGAAGTCTCGTTTGTGAATGAAGAGCAGTTGTTAGCCATTGCTAAGCGCATTGCGTCACGTGTCGGAAGACGTGTGGATGAACTTTCGCCGACGGTCGACGCCAGGCTAGAAGACGGCAGCCGTGTGAACATCGTGATTCCTCCCATTTCGTTGGATGGTACTTCGATCTCGATTCGTAAGTTCAGAGAGCAGAACATCGGTTTTGAAGATTTGATTGGCTTTGGGTCGATGTCTCCAGACATGGCGCGAGTGCTGATGATCGCTTCTCGTTGCCGTATCAATGTGTTGATTTCTGGTGGTACCGGTTCAGGCAAAACCACTTTACTTAACGCGCTATCTCAATACATTGCTGAAGATGAACGTATTGTCACCATTGAAGATGCGGCTGAACTGCGTCTGCAACAACCCAACTTGGTTCGACTCGAAACGCGAACCTCAAGTGTTGAGCAAACCGGAGCGGTAACGCAGCGTGAATTGGTTATTAACGCGCTTCGTATGCGTCCAGACCGCATTATTCTTGGTGAGTGTCGTGGCTCTGAAGCGTTCGAAATGCTGCAAGCCATGAACACCGGACACGATGGGTCGATGTCTACGTTGCACGCCAACACGCCGCGCGATGCGATTGCCCGTGTTGAATCGATGGTCATGATGGCGAACTTAAATCAGCCTCTTGATGCGATTAGAAGAACGATCGTGAGTGCCGTTCAAATGATTGTTCAGGTCAACAGGTTGCGCGATGGGTCTCGCAAGATCACAAGCATCTCGGAAATCGTCGGCCTAGAAGGCGACAGCGTCGTGATGGAAGAGATTTATCGTTTTCGTTATGACGACGCCCACTACGGAGAAACCGTAAAAGGCGAATTCGTCACCGATGGCATTATGCAACGATCTGAGCTTGTGAAAAAAGCGCAATTCTTCGGGCTCTATGAAGAGCTGAAAGCATCGTTTAAGGGGGCTTAGCATGCTTTGGCTTTCGTTAATCCTCTTTGCGTTTGTGCTGCTTTTGATCCGAGATTCAAAGGTAAAAAAGGTTAATCAGTTTTTCAATATTGAAGAAGTAGAAGCTGAAAACTTCAATGCTATTAACGTCAAGTCTTTGGTTCGTAAGCAAAACTGGCAAAAGTTCAAAGAGTCCGTATCACCCACGTTAATGGTGTTAGGCCCGCGTTCTTCTCTTTACATTGCGCTCTATATTACGGGCAGCATCATCGCATCTTGGTACATCGTTGTTGAGTTGCTATCAATCACCAATATATGGCTTGTTCTGGGTTCATCTATGGTGTTTACCCTTTGCGGTTATCGAGTCCTGGTTACAAGAAGACGTACAGAATTTGAGAATACGTTCCCTGATGCGTTGAATATTCTAATGAGTGCGGTAACTGCTGGTGACAGCTTAATGCAAGCTATCAGCTATGTAGGCGATGTAATGCACAACCCGATCGGCCGCGAATTTAAGCTAATGGGCGACCGACTGAAGTTGGGTGAGTCACCTGAAGTGGTGCTTAAACGTTCGTGCAAAAACTATCCTTATCCGGAGTTTCTGTTTTTTACCGTGACGATCAGAGCGAATATCGCGCGAGGCGGCCAACTCAAAGGTGTGTTAGCGCGGTTGATTAGAGTGCTAGTTGACTCTCGAACATTAGAGAAAAAGAAAATGGCGATGACTTCGGAAGCTCGAATTTCCGCCAAAATAGTTGCGGCTATTCCTCTGATTTTTATGCTTATTCTCAACTACGTTAATCCCGATAATGTGGAGTTTGTTCTCTACGATCCAGAAGGAAGGCTTGTATTGTTTTACGTGCTTGGTAGTGAACTGTTCGGTCTATTTCTTGTTTGGTTGTTAGTGAGAGGAGTTCGAGCATGATGTTATTGGCTTCCCTTATTGTGTTGTTTTTTTCGCTACTCTTTTTGATTATCGATTCTATTCGTAAAGAGCAGCGACATAAGAAGGTTGCGCTCTATATCGGGGATAATTCGGCTCGCGCACCTTCACGCGTAAATCGCTTTTTTGTTCGTTTTGGTAAAGAACATCGACAAGAACTCGAGCAAAAAATGATTGAGGCGGGTTATTACAACACGGATTGGGCAAAATTCTATTTTCCGGCCAAGTTGTTGGTATTAGCGTTGGTTTCAGGCTTGGTGTTGTTAGGGGATATGACATCCACCAACAAACTGATCGTGGTTATTTTCTCGTTGATTGGCGTCATTGTCGTCCCAGATACAATGCTTCAAATGCGCCGCAAGATGTTGATCAGTCGAACGTCAGCTCAACTGCCGTACTTGCTCGACATGATGTCTGTATGTGTCCAAACCGGTATGACGATTGAAGCGGCGTTGGTTTATTTGGGGAAAGAGCTGGCTGAATTTGACTCAGACCTTTGCTACCAAATTAAGCGCACATCCGATTCTGCGAAAATACACGGTTTAGAAAAGGCGCTCAATGATCTGAGTGAGCGTATCCCAACGCCTCCAGTAAGAAGCTTTGTACTGACCATCATCCAAAACCTACAATACGGCACATCCGTGGCTCAGGTGTTAAGTGATCTCGCAGAGGACATGCGAAAAGTCCAAATTCTTACAGTCGAGGAAAAGGTAGGTAAGCTCTCCGCCAAGATGAGTGTCCCGTTGATCCTTTTCATCATGTTCCCGATCGTCATCTTGATTCTCGCACCGAGCATCATGCAAATGACATTGAATATATAGGGAGACGTCGAGTGATTGGAAAACGTTTTTGTCTCATTTTGTTGTCGAGTGTGTTGGCGGGCTGTCAATCGGCCCCTTCAGCACAAGACTTGCAGCTTGCCGACGTCACTAGTATGGAAAAAGTGAAGAACTATGACGGCTTGATTAGTTATTACAAATCCGAGCTAGAGCAGGGCTCCGAAGACCCAGAGGTAAAAGAGAAACTGGCATGGGCATATTTTCATAAAGGGGATATCGAGTCGGCAGACTTCTATGTTCAACATTTGCAAAAAGAGGGGTTTGAAAATCCCAACTTGTACCAATTAGAAGGGCAAGTATTTGATGCAAGAAATGACGTTGAAAGTGCCATTGCTGCTTATATGGCGTCAGTAGATGCGGGGAACACCACCGGTCAAATTCACGTCTTGCTCGGCGTGTCATACACCAAAATTGGAAGATTCAACGAAGCGTATCAAGAACTGAATCGAGCTCGTTTACGCGGTTATGACGATGTCGTTGTTAAGAACAACATTGCGATGATTCAAATGGCGAATGGCGAGTACCAACAGGCGATCGAAACGCTAGCCCCGGTTTTAAAAGAAGACCCGGCGAATAAGATCGTTAAAGCGAACCTAGCTATCGCACTAATGAAAACCCAGCAAATCGACTCGGCCAAAAAGTTACTCAAAGGCGACTTCTCTGCGGAAGAGATCCAGAGCATCGCCGCTGAATTGACTCAGCTAGGAGTTAACGATGAAGCTTCTTAATAAGCAGAAGGGCGTGACGGCGATTGAGTTTGTGTTGGGTGCGCTTGTTCTGTTTTTCGCCACCTTTGCGATCTTCGAATCGAGTTACCAAATCTACGTCGTGAATATGACTGAGTACTCGCTGAGAGAAACCATCAGGAATACCAAGATATATGAAGGCGAAGGGATCAACGAGCAGTACGAAACTAAGTTCAAATCGTTAATCGAAGATGATGACAATCTTTGGAGTTTCTTAATTGATAGCTCACGTTTCTCTATCGCAGGTCAGTACTTCAAAACCTATGACGATTTCGTCGCGAACAGGGGGCACTCTGATCAAGGCTTGAACTTCAATTATGACTTAGCCGAGATCACGGTGACCTACCGCTATACACCAGTCATTAAACTGGCCGGTGCTGCGGATAGGGATATCTCAAGCACTATGGTTTTGAACTTAGAACACGAGGGGTGGGACAATGATGCGCCGTAAACAACGTGTGTCTTACGCGATTCGCCAGCAAGGTTCATTTACCGTTGAATTGCTGTTCATTCTTGTGGCGTTGTGGGGGGGTTATCTGTTTGGCGCAGACTTGAGTCATCAGCTACTCGTGCGCGCCAAGCTCGATCGATCCAGCTTTGCTTTAGTCAATGTGCTCAAAGAGCGTACTCGTTACTTTGAAGCTGATGTACTGGCAGGACAAAACCTACCCGTCACTAATTCAGAGTTAGAAGACATGGCTAAAGTGGCAAGTCGAATGCTCAATACACCAGTAGACAGTGTGGCAATCAAGATTGAGTCGTTGACCAATAAAACGAATGTCGCTGAATTCTCAACCAGCAAGTACAGGAGCTTAAATTGCCAAACTGATTCGATTCTCGATCATGCAGATTTAGCTCCGGTAGAAAAGGGCGTTGTGTATCCATTGTATCGAATCAGTCTTTGTGAAGAGCAGAGTTCTTGGTTTAAACCCTTCTTCAACAGTGGCACCAGTACCACGGTTCAGATTGGCTCTTCTTCAATAATGCCTGGGAGATAATGAAATGAAAATGCAGCACGAACGCCATATCAATCGCCAGCATCTCAGTCTCCAAAGACAGCAAGGGGTTGCCGCGGTTTGGATAGGCTTATTGCTTGTTCCAATCATGGGCATGACTTTTTGGGCGGTTGAGGGCACACGTTATGTACAAGAGACCAGCCGACTCAGAGATTCAGCAGAGGCTGCGGCGATAGCGGTAACCATTGAAGACCAACCGGATCAGGCTCGTGGGCTCGCGACCAAGTATGTCGAAAATTATGTTCGGGACATCAAATCAACCAACCTCTCAGCAGTCCGACTCCATCAAGCGGAAGATGAGGGGGCTGGGGTTCTGGAATATATCCAATACACAGTGAATGCCAAGACGACGCACGACTCTTGGTTTGCGAGTAGCTTTATCCCTTCGTTTGATCAGCAACAAGACTTAGCGGGACGTTCGTTAGCGAGAAAGTACCCGGTTTACCTTGGTGATAACAACATCGATATTGTGTTTGTGTCGGACTTTTCCGGTTCAATGAACGACAGGTGGGGTTCAAATCGACACATAAAAATCGACGATCTAAAGACAGCCATCGACGCAATATCCAGCAAAATTCTTTGCACATCGATTAAACAGGACTATGTCGATGGCGAGTGGAAATACGTTTGTGATGAGCCCGGAGAAGATACAACCGGAGACAAACTGCTTAATCGAGTTGGTTTTGTGCCTTTTAACGTTCGAACGAGGGAGATTGTCTCGGGAAATCAAGCTCGGGCGACAAGCCAGTTGAGCTACAAAGACAACTATAAAACGAATGTATCACCCTATTCCTACAACGATGTTGACTGGGATTACTGGCGTACCTATTCACAAAATGACGTGATTAGATGTGCTGACCGGCAGTCACGTTGCTCATATCCAAAATCGGAGAATCAAAAGTACGCCAAACGTATCAAGGATGTGATTTATCAAGATAACTACTTGGTTGCAGACGTATACAACTATGTAGATTTATCGACATCAGTGTCGACGATGTTTACTGATAAGTCGGGGTTACAGCCTGATTTTTATAGTGTGAGTGGAACAAATTTATTTAACGCGCATGGTTCTTCCAATTCATCGCAGTTTTCGAACATTCGCCTATCGAACAAGCTCTCAGATTTAGACCCTATTAATTCGATGTGGGCAGACGGTGGCACTGCGGCTTTTCAAGGTATTTTGAGAGGTTCTCAGGTGCTCCATGATGGTGACCCGAACAGTTCCGAACAAGAAGAGCAGCAAGTCTACAACAAGAAAATTAAGATGTTGCTGATCTTAAGCGATGGGCAGGAGAGTCCGAATAACGGCATCCTCAAAGGGTTAGTCGACAGAGGCATGTGTGACAAAGCAAGGAATGAAATACCGGGCTTATACATAGGTGTTATTGGTATCGATTTTCGAGCATCTCAACAAAGTGGTTTTCAAGACTGCGTTGTCGACCCAAATGAAGACATCATCGACGTATCTAACCTAGATGAATTGATTGAAAAGATAGAAGAACTCATCCGTAAAGGCTCAAAAACAAGCGGAATAACTAAGTTGTACTAGAGGAAAATATGAAAAAGTTAATGATCGGTTCAATCGTCATATCGACATTGCAATTTAGCCTTATCGCCAATGCGGAAGAAGGCATCAGTGTTTATTGCGATACTGCGTTCAGTGAGTATCAACACAGTGTCACGGTTGATGATGTCGTTGGCATTGCACAGCACAGACAGGGCTTTTTACAAATTGAACAGCCGTCTGACAGCAGTGAGCTAAAACAAGCGTTAGCAGGTCAATCCAATCTAGGTATGAACCAGTCAGGATGTAAGACTTGGATCAGGAACCAAGAGCGTCACGGGTTGTTGGCACGACTTCATTTTGGTTTTGACCAACACAACTTATCGCCGATGGGCAGCAAAGCACTGAGCCAACTTGCAGGCGAGCTCAAGACTAACGGCAGTGCGATTACGGTGGATGGACACACTGACAGCACCGGCGCAGAAGGTTATAACCAAGCATTGGGGCTTCAAAGAGCACTGACGACATCGGATGGTTTAATCACGGATGGTGTAGAGAAGAATCGCCTTGTTATACGCTCATTTGGTGAAAGTAAACCTATTGCGTCCAACGCAACGGCAGAAGGTAGAGCCAAGAATAGACGCTCAGAAATTTGGGCCTCTGCGAACGATGCCGCTGAAGTAGAAAATTAGGATGTAGGGTTTGGTTGTTGCTTGGTTCTGCTTAGTGCTTGGTTGTTGCTTAGTACTAGGTAATAACCGCCCTAGATTGTCGCTCTTGGGATTTTTGTTACAACGTATACTAATGAATATTCAATTAAGTTTAACTGTCTGATACTAAAGAAATATTAATGCTTTTTGATAAGTTCTCTTCTGAAGGGATGCAAAAAAATATCGATGTCGATACTTGGGTATCTATATTGGATAACATACGAGACATAATGGACGCATCGAATGCGGGTATCATCATGATCTCTGATTTGAGTTGCTCTGGTTCTGAGAGTGTGTGGAGCTCCTCAAACATATCGTGTAACCAACATAAGATCAAAATTAGCCTCTTTTGTGAGTATGTGCATAACGAAAATCGCACGGTCTATTTGAGTGGTCATGCTGGTGGTGATTCCGTTTCTGCGAATGGGGCGGATGCTTATAAGTCGTTTTGTGGCGTCCCGGTAAGAGATATCGATGGCGAAGTGTTTGCGGTGCTCTTGGTTTTTGATTTAAGCCCAACAGCGTATACCGAGAGCCAAGTTAGCTTGATTGAAAATATATCGACTCTATTGCGTTCTGAAATTCTATTAAAAGAAGAGAGCCGGATTTTATACAAGAATAGTCACTTTGATATTATGACGACGCTGCTTAATCGAAGGGGCTTTTTCCACGAATTCAATAAAGCAAACATCAGCGATGGTGAGATCGTTTGTTTGTATTTCGACTTGGATAATTTGAAGTACATCAATGATACCTATGGCCACTTCAAAGGTGATGACTATATCTCTGGCTTTGCGTCATGCATAAAAAACAATGCAAAGTACAACATCATATCGGCTAGGGTCGGTGGTGATGAGTTCATTGTCGTCATACACTCAGAAGAGGCTGGTTATGCTTCTGAGTTGGTCAATAACATTCACGCTGAATTCGATGATTTTATTGAAGGCTTTCGTTGCGATGATGAGGTGCCACTCGGTTTTTCATATGGTTGTGGTACGGCGGATTCCCGAAGTTTCAACATCATAAATCTAATAAAGTCTTCCGATGAAAACATGTACCTCAATAAGAAAAACAAGATTTAGATGTTCGTGACAGGCGTAAAAAAGCCCACTAGTGTGGGCTTAGATGTAGATGTAGATGTAGATGTGGGTGTAATCGTCTTCTCAACTAAGCTCGAATGATCATTTGCTCGCGCTCAGGACCTACCGATACCATCACAATTGGTACACCCATCAGCTCTTCGATACGTGTAACGTAATCTTGTGCTGCTTGAGGAAGGCTCTCAAACGTACGGCAACCCGTGATGTCTTCATCCCAGCCAGCCATATCTTCATATACAGGTTTTAGCTCAGCCGTTTGTGGCCAAATCGGGTTCTCAGTGTGTTCACCTGAGTAAGCCGTACAAATCTTAAGTTCAGACAAACCAGACAGGCAATCAATCTTAGTCAGTGCGATTTCAGTAGCGGCTTGTAGGTCAACGCCGTTGCGAGTTGCCACTGCATCAAAGTAACCCATATCACGTGGGCGACCCGTGGTTGCGCCGTATTCGTTAGAGCTTTCGCGGAAGCTATCTTGCTCTTCCATAGCAGTTACTAGCGTGCCAGTACCAACAGACGAACTGAACGATTTAGCAACGGCAATAACACGCTCAGGGCGAAGAGCGGGTAAACCGCTACCAATGCCTGCATAAGCTGCGGTTACATTCGAAGACGTTGTCCAAGGGTATTCACCGTAGACAAGGTCACGACCTGCGCCTAGCTGAGCTTCAAACAGTAGGTTCGCGTCTTGCGATTGTAGTGCTTTTAGCGGCTCAGTTACGTTGCAAATGAACGGGCGCCAACCTTTAGTCACTTCAAGTAGCCATTCTGTCATTTCAGAAGCTGTCTGAGTGAAATCACATTGAGGGTATAGAGCCTTCAGTTGAGGCATCTTCCAATCAAGCAGGAATTGAATGCGTTGCTCTAAAATTTCAGGTTGATTTAGCCAACCGACAAGAATGCCTTTCTTCATCACGCGATCGCCGTATGCTGGTGCAATGCCTTGACGTGTTGAGCCGTAAGCGCCGTCACCCAAACGCTCTTCTTCAAGCGTATCTTCAAGGGCGTGTAAAGGGAGACACAGTGTCGCACGATCTGAGACCGCCATTTTAACTTTGATGCCAGCTTCTTGAACTTCTGCAATCTCTTGAGTTAGCGCAGCAGGGCTGATCACCATGCCTGGGCCAAGAACCGCCGTACAATCAGGATTAAAAATGCCACTTGGTAGTTGGTGCAGTTTGAATGTACCGAAGTCATTTACCACAGTATGACCTGCATTGTTTCCGCCTTGAAAACGAATGCTAGCAGAAGCTTGGTCTGCTAAAAAATCGACGATGCGGCCTTTGCCTTCATCACCCCAGTTTGCGCCCACAACAACGATAGATGGCATAATTTTTCTCCTAACTGATTGAGAAATCATGTTAGGCCTACAAAGTGGATAAGAGAAATTAATTATCTTTATTATCTTGATAAGGATTTCATATATCCTTAAAGTCTTAACCTACAAGCGAGATTCCCTATTGCGTTCGTTCCTCACTGTAGGGAATGATGTAAGTGACACGAGAGAGAGGACATGATGCTCGATATTAATTTGTTGAAGACGTTTGTGACGCTAGCGGAATACAAGCATTTCGGGAAAGCGGCCAATGCACTGCATATGACCCAACCCAATGTGAGTTTGCACCTAAAACAACTGGAACAACAAACACGCATAAAGTTGATTGAACGAAGTCCATTTCAATTGACTCAAGCGGGTGAGCGGCTATTGGAAACAAGCCTAAGAACGCTACTCGAACTCCAAATTTGTCAGGCCGATCTCAATGCGATTAACGATCTCAAAATAGGGACGTTAACCATTGCCGTAAGTGACATCATTTCTCGATTCTTGTTGATTCGTCCGTTCCAGAAGTTCAAAGCGCAGTATCCCGGTATTGACCTTACGCTCTTGAATACCACGTCGTCTCAGGCATCGAGTTTAGTTAAGAATGCTCAGGCGGATATTGGTTTTGTTATTTCCAAAGAACAGCACAACGAGTCATTGTATTTCACTAAGCTGCAAGAGCTTTCTTGGTGTGCACTTGGAGATGGGTTTGATATCCAAGACTCTGACGCTGAGCTAACCTTAATTCTGCTTGGTCATGATACTAGAACGCGTGACTTCATTGATGAAGGTTTACCAAGCCTTAATCTACCCAATTATAGGGTAATGGAAGTAGGGAGTGTTGATGCTCAAATTGACTGGGCGGAGGCTGGCTTTGGGGTGGCAATCATTCCTGAGTTTGCAATATCGACAAAACACCATCTAATTTCAAAAGTAACGCCGTTAACGGATTTTTGTCACACCAGTCTCGGTTATATCGTTAGGCAAAACCAAGTATTATCTAAAGCGACCAAACAACTACTCGGTTGGGTTGATGATGAAATTACGCGATTGCAGCGCAAAGATATTTGAGAACGGCGAGTGATTCCCATGAAAGGTAAGATGCTCTAGTTGTCTCATCCTCACATAGGCTGACGGTTTTATTAAGCCCACCAAGTGTGGGCTTTTTTGTGCCTGTTATTTGACCGAGCTGATTGGCTTTCAACATTTTTAAAACAATCAATTCAAAGACACCTTAAACCAAGATTCGAACCAATTCTCGAAACTCGCCATTGACAATGTTTGATAATCAAACTAAATTCCAGTTGTTACTTTGATTATCAAATTACTTGTAAATCAAAGAATACCGACCAACTACGATTATTAGGTCTCTAACACAAGATAAGGACGCCAATTTGAGCTTTCCAACACGTCATCAACACAATTTTTCTTCACATAATCAGCAAGGTGAGAAGCGTACTTTTTACGTCCTGCTACTAACCGTTGTCACCATGGTTGTCGAGATCATTGCGGGTACCATATATGGTTCAATGGCCTTGCTTGCTGATGGTTGGCATATGGGAACACATGCAGCGGCGTTTGGTATTACCTTGTTTGCATACCGTTATGCAAAAAAGCATGCTGAAAGTGAACGTTTCTCTTTCGGCACTGGCAAAGTCAGTGTGCTAGGCGGCTACACTAGCGCGATTGCATTGGGTATTGTGGCATTATTGATGCTGGTGGAATCAGTGCATCGTTTATTTAACCCACAAGCGATTCAGTTCAATGAAGCGATCATCGTTGCCTGTATTGGTTTAACCGTGAATGTGGTGAGTATGTTTTTACTCGGCGATCACCATCACCATCATGATCACGGACACGAGCATGGCCACAATCATAGTAAGAATCACGGTCATTTACATAGCCATGATCATGATAAAGACGATAACCATGAACATGATAAGCAACATGAACATCATCAAGATCACAATCTACGTGCGGCGTATATGCATGTTTTGGCTGACACGTTGACGTCGTTGCTTGCCATTGTAGCGCTACTCTTCGGTAAGTTTTATGGGTGGAACTGGCTGGATGCCGCAATGGGTATGGTTGGCGCGGTTGTGATTGCCAAATGGACAATGAACTTAATGAAACAGACAAGCCCAATCTTACTCGATCAGAATATTGATGATGAGTACCGTAACGGAATCACTGAAGCTTTAGCTCCTTACGCAGCCGTAACCGACTTACACATGTGGAAGGTGAGTGGGCATCACTACTCAGCGGCGATTACTCTTGAATCAAACAGTGACAAAACCGTCTCTGAATATAAACAAATGCTCGCCAAGTTTGATAAGATTAATCATCTTACTCTTGAAGTGCACTCAAACAGCCATGCGAAATATAGAACAGCTTAACCAAATACTGACTGAGTTCTACGATAAAATGTCTTCGTGGGAGCAATCTGTTGTCAAAGAAACGGGTTACTCCTTGGCGCAAGTACATACTATCGAAGTGCTTGGTATGCATGGCGCGTTAAGAATGAAAGAGCTCGCAGAAAAGCTCGGCATCACTACGGGCACGCTCACCGTTCAAATCGAAAAGCTGGTTAAGGCAGAGTTGATCGAGCGTCACGAACACCCAACCGACCGTCGAGCGATAGTCGTGGCGTTGACCGGCGAAGGGCAGAAGATCCATGTTCATCACAATCAGCTTCACTTGAATCTCGTTAATGAACTCACACAAGAGTTCGAAGAAGATGAGAAAGCCGTATTACTAAAATGCCTGACTAAGATGGTGAAAGCGTTTTAGGCTTAGTGAGCACAAAGCACAAAGCACAGAACTTAGAATCAAGAGTCAACAACCACGAACACAAATAAATGGACTGTACCTGAATAGGGATGGTCCATTTTTTATGAATCTAAGATATTGAGCTTCATTTTGTCTCCTCTGATCAGCCAAAATAATGTCATTAAAAGCAACAAGGCCAATAAAGTACGAAAGCTTTTTGATTCAAAGCCTTACGTAGTCTGCTGTTCAAGCCTTGTGCGACCCGTCAAATAGCTGCCTCCCAAATCTATAATTCAACTAATGTACATGTTGCAAATCTGTGTTATTGATAATTTTAACTTTAGTAATGATTTCATTGGCAGCTCAAATCCAATTGAGAACAGCACGAGTTAATCACTATATAAGCAACCTGGGTTATGCAAGCGACTAGAGCTAGATAGACAAATTAAGCTAGATAAATATAAAAACAAGATAACAAAAGTTACAAAAAACTTAGATACCCATAATTAGATTAGTAAAGACGAGTCACATATATGAACATAAAGAAAAAGCTCTATTCATTAGGATTGTTTTCCATTTTCGGCATGATTGCATTGCTGTTTACCACATCACAATTCGCAGATACCACCGCTCAAATGGGCCAAGCTAAACAAATCACCAAAGAACTTGAAGTGCGATTGCTTAACCTTCGCCGCAATGAGAAAGATTTCTTACTGCGCAGTGATTTAAAATACCTCGACAAATTTGACGTTAACTACAACAAATTTCTAGTGTCTGAATCACAGCTCAATACAATACTCAACGACTTGGGTTTGGCCAACAGCACACACTTGCGTGAAGATATTGAAACGTACCATACAAGCTTTGTTAACCTAGTCAAAGCCAATGAAGTCTACGGATTGGCCAGAGATAAAGGCTTGCTCGGCCAGTTTCATGAAGAGCTAGACAGCATCAGTGCAACAGTCGGCGCAGAGCAAAAAGTAGAGCTGTACCTGTTTAACGATCTGATTGAAAAGGGCACATTTGACCCAAGCGTTCTTTCTATTACCTCGAGTGCGGGCAGTTCAAGTGCGCTTTTAGATGCTGCAAAGCAAGTCGTCGCGCAGAAACGTGTGATTGGCATGAAGCATAATGAAGGCCTGTTAGGGCAAGCTCGCTCAGGTTCTCATGCGATTGAAACTCAATTTAAAGAGTTCTCAGCCGTGTTAGAGCAAGAAACCCAACAAGAGATGGATAAACTCTCGCTGATCAACAACATTCTTTGCGTCACGTTACTTGTGGCGATCATTCTGTTCAGCTGGTTAATCGTCCGTTCTATCATTGGCAAGATTGAATCTTTGCTTTCGGTAATTCGCAACATTGTCGATTCGAACGACGTGTCTATTCGTTCACACCTAGATGGTAAAGATGAACTGAGCACGTTAGGTCAATACTTCAACCAATTGCTTGATCAACTTGAAGGACTTATCGCGGCATCGCAATCTAAATCACTTCAGCTGACACAAAGCACATCAAACATGCATGATGAACTAGAATCGGTAATCAAACAGTTTGAAGTGCAAGCTAACCACACCTCGACCATGACCACATCAGTACAAGAGATGGTGCTAACAATTGGCGAGATCTCAGAAAGCACATCGGTTGCCGCTGAAGGTGTACATCAAGCGAAAGCGAATGCCGATAAAGGCCGTGAAGTGGTTGTAGACACCATCAGCAACATTACTCAGTTGTCTGAACGCCTTTCAAGCAGCCAAGATTCGATCAGCTCGTTGAACCATCATGTTGACCAAATCGGCGATGCAGTAAACATCATCCAAGGCATTGCAGAACAAACCAACTTATTGGCACTGAACGCAGCAATTGAAGCGGCACGTGCGGGTGAACAAGGCCGAGGTTTTGCTGTTGTTGCAGATGAAGTCCGTGCTCTTGCAAGTAGAACACATCAATCGACCACTGAAATCACCAGCGTTGTGACAGCAATCCAGAGTCAAATGAACGCTTCGATGACCGAGATTGGAGAGTGTAACCAACAGGGCCAATTGACTCTGAAAGATTCGGAAGAGCTAGACGCTAGCCTGCAGCTTATCTTAAGCGACATGGAAAGCATCCAAGGTAACTCTGAACGTATCGCATCAGCAATTGAAGAGCAGGGTGCTGTTATGGCACAAGTGAGCGACTCAATCACCGAGTTAAACACTATCTCTAACGACAACAATGCTTCGGCGCAGCACTGTCTAGTTGAAGTCGATAAAGTGGCCGAACAAGCTCATGATATGGATAGAGCCGTGGCGCAGTTCAAGACTTCTTAATTGATAATGATTTGAAAAGCACTTAATCAGTGTAAACCGAGATTTAAGTGGGATGAAAACAAAGGCGCAGATTATCTGCGCCTTTTTGCATTTGAGTGCTTTGGATGTGATTTACCTTGTCAAAAAAAGACCCTGCTCGGGGGAGAGCAGGGTCATTTGGTTCAATAACGCTTGTTACTGTTACTGTTACTGTAACTATTACTGTCGCGTTGTTATTTACTTCGGCCTTCCAACACTTCGAGTGCAAGATCGACCGCTTTGTCGATGTTGTCGCATCCGGCTAACTTACCTGAACTTATCGGGCCCAAAACGTTAGCGTATAACGAGATCTGCTTATTAAATGGCAGGCTCAACTGCTCATATAACCGCTGTCTAATCTCGGCATGTTGCTCAGGAGCGTGAGCAGCAAGGCTTTTCAAAGTGTCATAAACAAGAGTGGTGGTAGTGTTCATATAGCGCTTTATCTTTGAGTGGGGGATGCTTATTTTATAATCTTTTCCCCTTAGCTTGCTGTGATATATGTCATACAATAGTGCAAATGGTGTTTTTTGATTTTTAAAATCTAATGCTTATGGCGAAACCTTCTGAGTCTAATGAGAATAAGGCATTCCAAAATAGACTTAACTATCTGTGAAATATGACTAAAATGATGACAGACTATTAATGGTATCAATGTTACCGGTTTCATTGGCTTGTTGCTGATTGATGTTTAGATCCCAAAGGAAGAGGAACAACATGCACTACGACGTATTCAATGGAGATGCAGACGGCATCATCGCTTTACTGCAACTGCGCTTAAACGAGCCGAAAGAAAGTGTACTGATCACTGGTGTAAAGCGTGATATTAAGTTGGTCTCTCAAGTTGTTACTCAAATGATGGAGCCGGGTAAGCAAGGCGGTGTTTCATCCGTTACCGTTTTAGATGTGTCGATGGAGAAGAACCTACCTGCATTGCACTCATTGCTAGACGCCAACATCAATGTATTTTATTGCGATCACCACCGAACAGGAGATCTACCAACTTCTGATCATTTAGATACTCTGATTGATACCGCGCCAGAGAGTTGCACGAGCTTGCTGATTAACCAGAAGCTGAATGGTGCGCATGTGGCTTGGGCAATCGCGGCTGCTTTTGGTGATAACCTAAAAATAGTGGCCGCGCGGCTAGCGGGTGAAAATGGATTCGATCAATCTCAAACAGAGTTTTTAGAAGAGCTAGGTACCTTGGTTAACTACAATGGTTACGGTTCTTCACTCAGTGATTTGCATTTCACGCCAATTGAGCTCTACCAAACCCTTTATCAATACCCGAACCCATTTGACCTTTTAGATGATAAAAACTCTGTGTTTTATCGACTACGATCTGCTTATCAAAATGATCGCCAACAGCTATCAAACCTTGCTCCTGTTTATGAAAGTGAAGTCGCACGTGTGTTTGAACTGCCAGGTGAGACGTGGGCAAGGCGCATCAGTGGTGTGTTTGGTAATGAAATCGTTAATCAAGATCCAAACCGAGCGCAAGCAGTATTAACGAAAAACCAAGATGGCTTGTCTTACACGGTGAGCTTACGGGCACCATTATCAAACAGAACGGGCGCAGACGAAATTTGTTCTAGTTTTGATACGGGTGGTGGAAGAAAAGCAGCAGCGGGTATCAATCAACTCAATGAAGAAAATAAGATGAATTTTATTTCATTGATTGATACTTATTATTCACCTGATGTTAAAGGCTAACTGAAAAATAGTCGGGGTGATCATACAAAATTCCACAAATTTCCCACTCCTATATTCCGTTATACGTGTGTATCTCTAGCACATGTATGACGACTATATCCAAGCTATTTTAGTGATATCACTCGCAATGGTATCTGGTCTGAGGTCAGTAATTACGGTGTGTTTGAATCGATTTTTGTCGATTTAAAGTTAGTTTTTTCCTATTGGTGATTTTTTATGTTTTCGGTTAATTATCTATGTGAATTAAGGTTGATTAACATTTGCATGGTCAATGTGTTCGGCCGAAAATAACAGCTTTTAGCATTTCATTTTGAATGAAAAGTCAAAATCATATTGATTCTGATATTCAATCTGTGACTTAAAATCACAAGTTAAATCAAAGGTCATCTTTTCCTATAAATTCCATTACTTCTCTATAAATATTCATGATTACAATGAATTGGTTCGGTTGTGATTGGCACAGCTGTTAAGTAAGGAAGTGGGACTAATGTTGAAACGTAAAGCTCTGCAATTAGCTGTATCGGTCGGCATGGCCGCAATGTCTGGCGCTGTTTATGCAAATGGTTCAGATATGACGAATCCGGATTCTGGTGTCGTGGTTGGGTATTGGCACAACTGGTGTGACGGTGGCGGCTACCAAGGGGGTAATGCGCCATGCGTGACGCTGGATGAAGTAAACCCAATGTATAACATCGTGAATGTGTCATTCATGAAGGTTTACGATGTGGCTGATGGTCGAATCCCAACTTTTAAACTGGACCCAACCATTGGGCTTTCAGAAGAACAATTTATTGACCAAATCTCTGAACTCAACAAACAAGGCCGTTCTGTACTGATAGCGCTGGGTGGCGCTGATGCACACGTAGAACTTGAAACGGGTGATGAAAGAGCCTTTGCTGATGAGATAATCCGCCTTACTGAGCGTTACGGTTTCGATGGCCTAGATATCGACCTTGAACAAGCCGCGGTAACCGCAGCAAGCAACCAAACCGTGATTCCTGACGCACTTAAGCTAGTGAAAGACCACTACCGTGCTGAAGGTAAAAACTTCCTTATTACTATGGCGCCTGAGTTCCCGTATCTAACGACAGGCGGTAAGTACGTTCCATATATCGATAATCTAGAAGGTTATTACGACTGGATTAACCCACAATTCTACAACCAAGGTGGCGACGGTATCTGGGTTGACGGCGTGGGCTGGATTGCTCAAAACAACGATGCATTAAAAGAAGAATTCATCTACTACATCTCTGATTCGCTTATCAACGGAACGCGTGGCTTCCACAAAATTCCACATGACAAGTTGGTGTTTGGTATTCCTTCTAGCATTGATGCTGCAGCAACCGGCTTTGTGCAAGATCCTCAAGATTTATACGACGCGTTCGAGACCTTAACGACTCAAGGCCAACCCCTGCGTGGTGTAATGACTTGGTCTATCAACTGGGACATGGGCACTAACAAAAATGGTCAACAATACAACGAGCAGTTTATTAAAGACTACGGCCCATTTGTACACGGCAACAGATAAAGAAGATGGCGATTTAACGTCTTCAATCGATGTTGAAGGATATGTTGAAACAGCGGTTATTGGCACTTATGTTCTCACTTATCGTGTGAAAGATAGCGACAATAACGAAACAACCAAAGCAAGAACGGTAGAAGTCTACAGCCAAAAACCAGTATTCGATGGCGTATCTGATACAACAGTAATACTTGGTACTACATTCGACCCAATGGCTGGTGTGACTGCCAATGATGCGGAAGATGGCGATTTAACAAGCACTATCACGCACACTGGAAGTGTTGATGTGAATGAAATCGGCAACTACACGCTTGTATATAGTGTGACAGACAGCGCGAATCAAACCGTTACTGCTGAGCGTAAAGTGTCGGTTACTGATGGCTCTAACTGTGCAGCAGCATGGGATGCCGACACCGTTTATGTTGAAGGCGACCAAGTATCACATGACGGTTCAACGTGGGGAGCTGGCTGGTATACTCGTGGCGAAGAACCGGGAACAACAGGCGAGTGGGGCGTTTGGAGAAAGGTTTCAGACTCTTCATGTGGTGGTAACCCTGATCCGGGTACAGATCCTGAACTTGAAGTTTCGGGCCTACAGTCTGAATACGCACCAGAAAACGGTAATGTACGTTTGGATCTGACACTGACATCAAATGAAGCAATGGATGTGACTGTGAAGGCGCTCAACAGTGCGGGTAGCGTGGTTGAACAAACCAAAGTAAGCCTAACTGACAGCCGTTCAATCACAATGGACTTGCACGATGTGGCGGAAGGTCAATATTCACTTGAGGTTGTTGGCACAGCAACAGACGGCGAAATAGTGATGGTAAACAATTCGTTCACTGTGAAAGACGGTGGAGGAACGACTCCACCTCCAGGTGATTACCCTCCGTATGAAGCTGGTACAAACTACGCAGCGGGCGATATTGTAGTAGGCCGTGACAATGGTTTATACGAATGTAAGCCTTGGCCATACACGGCTTGGTGTGCAAGCGCATCCTACGCTCCAGCGGACAGCCAATACTGGCAAGATGCTTGGACAAAACTGTAAGCTTAATATAGCTAGACGCTAGAGACACAAAATAAACGATTAAAGAGAGGCTATTTGGCTTCTCTTTTTTTATGTTCAAAGCTTTCTCACTTAGAGCTTTTAAATCGACTTAACCTTAAATTCTGCTCTGCATATTGCGATAGATCAAAATAAGAGTGATTATCAATTGTATTAATGATGTGGCAAATGCACTATGCGTTCATTGAATTTTCTATATAACCAATATTTAAATAATGAATCTTGCCCAAGTCGACCTCAACCTCTTAGTCATCCTCAAGCACCTTTTAGAAGAAAAGCATGTTTCTAACACGGCATTAGCGCTTGATATGAGCCAGCCAACGGTGAGTCGTTCTCTGCAAAAACTGCGCACTGTATTTAACGATGACTTGTTGGTGAGAGCGGCATATGGCTATGAATTAACGCCAAAAGCGGAAGCGATTAAGCAAGATTTGAATTCGGTACTGACTCGGCTAGAAAAGTTGGTGCATGGCGATGTGTTCGAACCTCACAGCAGTGATACTACGGTTCGATTTTTTGGCCTTGTTCCTCAAGTGGCGCACTTGCTTCCTAAAGTGGTCGCGGAGATACGTAAGCAAGCGCCGAACATGATTGTTGATATTGATTCTATTCCTAAAAGACACTTCGACCCTTTGTTATCTGGGGACGCTCACTTTGTATTGTCGACTCATGAGCCGTTGAGTTCAGAGCAAAATCTGTATCGAATGTTCGTGATCAGCCGCGATTACCGCTTATTGATGAGCAAAGACCATCCGTTGGCTGACAAAGAAATTACGGTCGATGATTTGCTTAACAGTCACCTTGGTCAAATCTCATTACAAGGAGACAAGAAGCTTTCTATTGAGAGTCGATTTAAAGATCTAGGCTTGATTGATAAGCAACGCCAACTCTCTATTCCTATCCAGTTGTCGAACTTTAATGTTGCGCCTGATATGGCGGAAGCGACCGACATCATCTTCCATTTACCGACGCCTTTTGCACTACAAGCCGCAAAGCAGAGAAACCTAATTTGCAAACGTGTTCCTAAGGCACTTCGTCACCCGTCTGAAGATGTTTATTTATATTGGCACAAACGTTTTCACAACGATCCAATGTGTCGCTGGGTAAGGGATCTTTTTAAAGAGGTTTACGCCTAGTGATTGGCTTTCAATACTAGTTACTAGTTTCTAGTTTCTAGTTTCTAGTTTCTAGTTTCTAGTTTCCAGTTCTCAGTTCTATTAAGGTTTTACGCCCATCACCAATAGGTATGTTCAATGCAACCTCAATGATTGAAAAATATTGAATATATCTATTTTCTTGTATGTGTATATTGAATAGCGAGAATCAATTTTTGGTATGAAACTTTCGTTGATAAGAATGGTACTAGGTTGTTTAATGCAAACCATTATCATTACCAATCACGTATAAGAATGAATATCATGTCTGAGAGATCTCTTTTGATTCGCAAACCCCTTTTGGTTCGTAAACCCCTTTCGATCGCAGTCGCTGTTATTTGTACCTCACTTTCAGCTAACGTGTTAGCGCAAGAAGAAGCAAAACCGACAGATGAGCAAATGGTGGTTACGGCAACTCGTACTGAGATGGCACTAAAACAAGCACCAGCTTCAATGTCGGTTATCACCGCTCAGGATATCGAAGACAGCCCAGGTATTACCTTGGCGGACATCGTTGCTGAATCAACGAGTGTTGAGTCTGACTTCGACAGCACACGTGCTGGTCGTCAAATGATCTCTATTCGTGGTATGGATTCTGATTACACGCTTATCATGGTCAATGGCCGTCGTTTAAGCTCAGCAAGCGCCATCATCCGTGGTAACGATTTCGACCTTTCTACTATTCCTGCTGATTCAATCGAGCGTGTTGAAATCATCCGAGGCCCAATGTCTGCACTTTACGGTTCAGATGGCATGGGTGGCACAATAAACATCATCACCAAAGCTCCAGAAAATGATTGGAGTTCAACGCTAAGCATGGACAATTCTTCACCGATGGATGGCAACGGCGGACAAGAGTACTCGGTTGGCCTAACCACTTCTGGTGCGCTGATTGAGGATGAGTTATTTGCCCGTGTGTCTGTTAACCAAACTAGCCGTAATGCGTGGCAACCATATTCTGGTACACATAGCTCTGGCTACGACCGTTCAGATGTTACGGCTTTAGAAGAACGTGACACACTAAGCTTACTCGCAAGCCTGACTTGGAATGCGACAGACAATCAAACGATCGACTTTGACTTTGGTTACAGCGACGACGAGCGTGAATCAGAGGCAGAAAGCGCAAAATCGGTTATTGAGTCAGACACTCGCGTAGTACGTCACAGCCAAGCCATTACGCACAGTGGTTTCTGGAGTTGGGGTGATACTCAAGTTCGCTATTCTCGCGAAAATGTGACCGATAACGATGCGGCCGATCTAGGCAACAATTTCAGCAGCGATATCGAAGAACTGACTCAAATTGTTGAAGCATCTGCGACCACTTACCTTGGTGACAGCCACACGCTTACGTTTGGTATGGATTACCAATTAAGTGAATTAACCAACAAAGAAAACTTATCAAGCGGAACATCTGAAGCGTATCAAGGCGCGTTGTTTGTTCAAGACCAATGGGTAATGACGGACAAACTAACCGCAACGATCGGTGGCCGTTTGGATAAACACGAACTGTACGGCGAAGAGTTTAGCCCTCGTGTGTATCTAGTTCATCAAACGACGAATGACCTCATCATTAAAGGTGGCGTGGGCAAGGCGTTCAAAGCACCAACATTGACTCAAAACCAATCTGACTACACAGTATCAAGCTGTAAGGGTGGATGTGCGCTGGTGGGTAATGAAGACCTAAACCCAGAAACCAGCCTCAACTACGAGCTTGCGACTGTATACACACAACCGCGTTGGAATGTAGAAGCTGCGTTATTCCGCAACGAGATTAATGACCTTATCGAAAGAACAGAAGGTTACTGCCCACAAGGCGGTGATTGGAATGAAAGTGCTCTGCAATGTGAAAACCCTGACGGCACACCAACGGGTGATTTAGGTGCGAAGACGTACCAAAACGTTTCTGAAGCTATCATTCAAGGCGTTGAGTTAGGGGGTATGTACCAAATCTCTGACGAATGGGCCGTTTCTGGTAACTACACTTACCTAGACACTGAAGACAAATCGACAGGTGAGCAACTTCTCGAGCGTTACAAGCATTCCGGGTTTGTTAAGCTTAACTGGAGCCCAACCTACGACTTAAGCACTTTTGTGAGTGCGCGTTACCGTGGCGAGCGTCAAATCGAAAGCGACCTAACTCAAGACGCTTACACGACGCTAAACATTGGCACGGTTTACAATGTTAACGATTCAGTACGTCTTCGTGCGGGTATCTCAAACCTAACGGACGAGTCAGTATCAGACGATCTAGAGTACATAGGTTATGTTGAAGAGCCACGTACTTACTACGTAGGTATGACGGCAGACTTCTAATTTAAAGTTCAGCAACCGATAGTTTAGTAACAGATAACTTGATACGAAAGAACCCACACTGGCTGACGCTCTATAAGGAGAACGGCGAGTGTGGGTTCTTTTTTGATCTCATTGTTTGGCTTAACTCGTTGTGTTTCTATTTGTTTAGATTTTCACACACGTAATCAGCGCGTTGCCTGAAACCTTATCCCAAGGTAAAAGCTTGTCGTAATCGTGTTCGAAGGTATGAACTTCAAAGTAGGGCTCTAATATTTCTATCAACGCTTTGAAGTTGAACGCTACCATTGGGTGCTCATCATTCCATACCTGAGTTTCACCAGCGGTCGTTTTTTCAATACTGAGTTTCAGTGCTTGTTTGTCACCTTCGCCTGAGTAGTACCAACCTGAACGGAAAGTAAAATCAATTTGCTCTTGGTTTGTGGTGTGTCGAACAAACAGATCGTTGCTGATCTTGTCTTTGTCTACTACGTTAAAGCAGAATACACCACCAGGTTTAAGCGCTCTATGAACACTCGCAAGGCACGCTTTTAAATTCTCAATGCCATCGTTGTAATGGATTGAGTATAAGAAACAAGTGATAAGATCCAGAGGCTCAGATACTTCAAAGTTGCTCATGTTCTGCACTGAAAATGTGGCTTCTGGGCAGCGAACTTGAGCGATGTCTAGCATTGGTTTGTTCAGGTCAAGACCACTACTTTGGTAGCCATAATCAATGAAATGACGAACGTGTGGGCCAGTGCCACAACCAAGGTCTAAGTGAGTTTTTCCATCATTTCCGAAAATTTGATGTAGCCTACGAACGCAGTTACTTTGCGCTTGATAGTCAATATCGACACACATTAAATCATAGTAACCAGATAGGTCGGTGTAGAGTGCGTTGGCGGACATAGTTGCCTACAGCATTTGCTGAAATAATTGGGGTTGCGCATAGTAAACTAGAACCTAAAAATAACAAGTAAATATTCGATAAAGTTATGTGTATTAACTCTTATTCTTGATGGCTAGCCAAGTGCTTCAAGACACACCACATCATCATTGACTGACATTTGGTTTTTACCGTTCGCTTTCGCGCGATAAAGGGCGTCATCGGTTACTCGGATCAGGGTGTCAATAGAATCAGATGAGTGACAAATACAATGGTTGGTAATACCGATACTAACGCTTGATGTAAACTGACGACGATTATTCCCTAAGAAAAGATGTTGATTGAAACTCTTGCAGATCCTTTGGGCGATGATTTTTGTATGCTCAGATTTTGCTTTAGGAATAAACACAATAAACTCCTCGCCACCCCAACGAGCAACCACGCCGTTCAGTGTTTCCACATAAGCTTTGATGGTGCAAGCTAAGTATTTAATGACGGTGTCACCAACGGTGTGACCATAGGTATCGTTAATTAACTTAAAGTCATCGATATCAAACAACAGACAAGACATTTCTGTTTGCTGATTCACTGGTTTTTTCAACCAGTCATAAATAGCTCGTCGATTAAAGACGTCCGTTAAGTCATCATGCATTGCGCGATGCAATAGCTCTTTCTCTAACAATACTTTACCCGTGATATCTTCAAGGATGACTTGAATAGCTTTTTTGCCTTCCCAGTTAATGACGTTATCGTAAGCATTAAAGTACTTCTTAGTTCCATCGAAGCAGTGGTTGAGTATGACTGAGCTAAAACTTGGCGGATTACCTTCAGTAATACTCTTACAGCGCTTTATCGTACTTTCACGCTGCGATTCAGGAACTAGCGATAAGATGGAGTCCATGTCGAGTACTTGTTCGATGGATTCTGCGCCAGTAATTTCTACCCACGCTTGATTCACGAGAAGTGGTTTGAAATCTTTATGGATGATGATCCCTTGTTTGGACGTTCTCAATAACTCCAGATACATACGATCATTTTCATGACGCTTTCGTTCGGCTTCTACGACGGACGTAATGTCGATGATCGTGATTTGAAGAGCGGGCTTGTTATTCAATTCAATAATATGCGATAGACAGAATATTGAGATAACACGGCCGTTGGCAGGGATGTCTGTGTACAGCTTCCCTTTTTTTAGCTTCCCTTTGATCGCATCTAGGTAACGCTTTTTTGCCAGGTCTTGGTGGCTGTCAGGAACCAGTGCGTACACAAACTCGACATTACGCAGCAGTTCTTCTCGGTTTTGGTAACCGAAGATATGAGCTATCTGATTGTCGACATCGATTATGCGGTGATTTTGAAGTGTCATACGCCCTTGTGCAGAATCGAAATTCCGGCAAGGTATTGCGGTGGTTAAATCTAGTTGGATACTCATATCGACCTGACTGCTTATTTTTTCATTGAAAACAGGTGCTTCAAGCAAAAGCTAATGTCGTGCTAATGCTTGTCTTGTTGTCATGTATGTGTCAAAAAGGGTGCACGAGAAATACAGCGACACTCCATTGTTACAGTATGTTATTCGCTAGGTCTTAGGATAGAGTAATTTTACGGTATCGAAAATTGATTAATAATTTATTAAGGAAAATGAATCAGTTATGGATATAAAAATTGACGACTTATCGGGCGGAGAAGTGATTGAGTTGCTCGAAGAGCATTTGGCGGATATGTATGCGACATCTCCACCAGAAAGTGTTCACGCATTGGATATTAAGGACTTAAAGTCGCCAGAGATTACTTTTTTCAGTGCTTGGAAAGAGAACCAACTGCTTGGCTGTGTGGCAATTAAAGAGCTTGATACTCAACACGCTGAGCTTAAATCGATGCGTACTACACAATTCGCTCGTCAATCTGGGGTTGCGAGTAAGTTACTGCAGTACGTTTTGGATACGGCGGCTGCTCGTCAATACCAACAAATCAGCTTAGAGACAGGCTCAGAAGACTACTTTAAACCTGCTCGCAATTTATACGAGAAATTCGGCTTTGATTACTGTGAACCTTTTTCTGATTATGAGTTAGACCCTTACAGCCAGTTTATGACTATTGAGTTACGCTAGCGCGAGCTAAAGTTAAACTTAGAGCTAAAGTTAAACTTAGAGCTACAGTTAAACTTAGAGCTACAGTTAAATCTAGTGCTGAAGGTAAAAGCTAAAGCGAGATTCCCTATAACGCACGTACCTTGCTTTAGGGAATGACGGACACCCTTGTAGTTTGAATAATGATGCTAGTGGGGAAGAAAAAGGTTGCCATGAGCAACCTTTTTTAATTATGAATCAACGGCTAACGGCTAACGGCTAACGGCTAATAAAAAAATCGTTATCGAGTTTCTAGCTCTGCGAAAATGGCTTCAGCATCCACCACGCTTCCTGAGATAGAAAGTGTGCTGAACGGAACCAAATCTTCAGGGGAAGAAGGCTTTTTAACAAGTAGCTCTGGGTAGATTTTTGCATCACCCATCAACATCGCTTTTAGCTCTTTGACTGACAAATCAGGGTAGCGTGACCAAACCAAAGCCGCGACACCGGAAACAACAGGTGCTGCCATGCTGGTGCCACTTTTCGAACCGTAACTATTACCTGGTGTGGTTGATAAAATGCGGTACCCTGGTGCGAACACATCAACCGTTTTCTGGCCGAAGTTACTGAAGCTCGCCACTAAGGTTTCGTCGGCGTATTTCGCTGATGCTCCCACATCTAACCATGTTGAAATAGGCTTTGAACGGTAGTGCTTAGCGTAGCGGTTTGGAAAGCTTGGTTTGATATCGTTGTCGTTTCGGCTATTTCCCGCTGAGTGAACGATAAGCACACCGTTACGAGCGGCATAGCGGAATGCGTGGTCGACAATGTATTTGCGTGGTGAGTAGCTTTTTCCGAAGCTCATGTTGATGATCTTCGCGCCATTATCGACGGCGTAACGCACCGCATTGGCAATATCTTTGTCTCGCTCATCGCCGTTTGGCACCATACGTAAAGCCATGATTTGAGCGTAATCTGCCACACCATCAATACCCACTGAGTTGTTGCGTTCAGCAGCGATGATTCCAGCAACATGCGTACCATGTGAACCCACTGGGCCTTTAACATCGTTGTTACCGTAGCCTTTTTCCCAAGGGTTGGATATATCGTCTAAAACAATGTCGGCACGAGTATCGAAATCAAGATTAAGATGGAAATCTAAAGAGTCTTGATAACGGCTACGACGTGATTCTAAGTATTCGAACGAGTACCAAGAATCAAATACACTCAAAAGCCCTTCAGCTGCTTTAACAACGCTAGCATTCTCGCTATCTAATAGTGTTTTTAGACCGTTAATAGAAAAGTCTTTTTGATCGACGAATTGAAGAATCTCTTCTTTGTATTCATTCGCTTGTTCCGTTGCTGTCACAACACGATTAAGCGCATCTTGGTCATCTTTTAAAGACGACAGGTAATCAGCTTCAACAGTTTGATAATACTTTCGTTTCTTACGCGGAATCCAATGTCCATTCTCTTTCAAGTCGAGGTATTTTTTGTACTCTCGGGTGACTTCTAACGTGTCGTGGTCAACGTTGATCCCAAGCGAGTTCCCAAGATAGTTCCAACCATGTACATCATCAATGTAACCATTGCCGTCATCGTCAATACCGTTGTCTGGGATTTCGTTTACGTTGGTCCAAAGTTTGTTCTTTAAGTCTTCATGTTCAATATCGACGCCCGAATCCAAAACAGCCACGATCACAGGTTGAGGCATAAGAGGGGGCATGAGGTAATCGTACACAACATTGGAACCTACACCTTGAAGTGTTGTGTAACTTGCCGATAAGTTGAACCAATCGCCTCGTTGTTCATCAACATTACTTAACATTCTCAGAGAGAAAAATGAAGGTTGAGGTGTTTTTCGTGAGTAATCTTCAACGATTGTGCCTTTAACGTCTTGGATGAAAGGCGAGTTAACAGGTTTCGGTTCAATACTACTGTTGTCTATCGCTGACGCGGAAGCGCTGGCAGAAGCCAATATAGCTAAAACAAGAGTCGTTAATCTGTGTCCATGATTCATGCGTGTTGCATCCTTATTGTTATGCGACTAAATAGCTGTGGAACTAAATAGTTGTGCGACTAAAACTGACGTCTTCGTAAATTTTCGCGATAAAGTACGTAGCGAGTCAGTTATGTGAGAGGGAAGTACCCGCTCAAAAAGCCACCAAAAGGTAATATGCAATTAGATTTATCTCATTCATATAGTCAATGAAATGGTAGTAAGATCTCACTGTAAACGAATTTTAAGGTTCAAAGTATGAGCCAAATTCTATTAATAAATTCAATATTTATAAAATATTAAAGATCATAAAAATCAATTGATTAGTTTGTTAATTGGCTACTGGGATGGGGGAGTCTTATATATAAAGCAAGGAGAACTGTGTGGCGTATAACCGAGTGATTTACATGTTAACAAGACGAAAAGTTAGCTAACATTACGGACAACTTCTATTGTCACTACCTTTAAAGACCCAATTTATGTCGACTTACTTTGCTGGTTTCACTCTCGGGCTTTCGTTGATCCTCGCGATCGGCTCTCAAAATGCTTTTGTTCTTAAACAAGGCCTGAAGAATCAACATGTGTTTGCTATTTGTTTGGTCTGCGCTATTTCAGATGCACTTTTGATTAGCTTTGGTGTGACAGGCTTCGGCGCTATTGTGAAGCAGTTTCCACAAATAGAGCAATTTGCTCGTTACGGTGGGGCAGTATTTTTAGGCGTGTATGCGTTCTTGAGTTTCCGTTCGTCTTTCACCGAGACTCATGCGCTTGAGGCAGTTGGAGATACCAAGGAATCATTAATAAAAGCGATGGCGATGTGTTTAGCGTTTACATGGCTGAACCCGCACGTTTATTTGGATACTGTAGTCTTGCTAGGGTCGATCTCTACGCAATATCAACCTAACCACATGCTATTTGGTGCGGGCGCGATCACCGGATCATTTGTGTTCTTTTTCTCTCTTGGCTATGGCGCTCGCTTTTTAGCTCCGCTGTTTAAGAATCCAAGAGCGTGGAAAGTGTTGGAGTTTGCGATTGGTATTATCATGGCGTCGATTGCGGTTTCTTTAGTCATTTAGCTTTTTAGTTATTTAACCATGTAGTCATTTAACCATTCAGCTATTCAGCTATTTAGTTATTGGGCTCTTGTCTTTAGATTATCGAGTTCTTGCGTTATTTCGTTCTTGCGCGTCTAGTTCTGTGTATCGAACTGTTAGGTCGACCTAGTTTATGGTCTTCTAACTTTTTTTAACTTTCTGTCTTCAAATACTTCGCCTTATAAGCTCCTGTCCCACATGAAATTTCAAGCTTATCTAACCTAATTGTTGCTCGTCTACTTCCGTTTTCTTGATTGTTACTTAACCAGAAACACCCCAAAAATTGACCATGGTGAGTGCAAAGTCTCACTTTTAAGACTGATCAAATATGGCTACAGGTTCGCTTGATAGCGCTAAAATGTTGTGCTAATTTCCCATTCGCTTTCTAAATGAACGCTGTTTTATTATTCATGGGAAGCGTTGTTTTTCATTTTTTTAAACAGTAGTGCAACAGTTGGATTGGTGTCGGAATACATCCAAAGACAGTGACAGCACTATTGTAGGACAGACTAAAAAGGGTATTTACATGCTTAAATCAACATTTCTATTAGGCCTAGTTGGCTTGGTTTCACTTCCTACTTTTGCTGCTGGTATCGAAGGCGGTCCATACATTGGTGCTGGCCTTGGCGTCTACCAAGATTCAGACACTGACGGGGCTGGTAGTTTAGATGCTGAAAGCATGGGTTATAACCTTTACGGCGGTTACCAATTTAACCGTATTGTAGGCATCGAACTTGGTTACACGGATTACGCTGACTACGAAAAATTTGGCACTAAAGTGTTGTCGCCGACCTCTTTTTCTGTTGCTGCAAACGTAGGTTACACATTTGATAACTCAATCCGACCTTTCGTGTTGGCTGGCCTGAGCTATGTTGACCTAAACGCTCATGGTTCGAGCTACATTGATGACGATTCTGGTGCTGGTTTTCACTTCGGTGTTGGTGTTGAATATACCCCGATTGAGAACCTGACATTACGCCTAATTTCACAGGCAGATGCCGTAAACATCGAATTCTTTAATAACAATGGCAATAGAATCGCGAGCAGAGATGTGGCGTTCAACAGCGTTACTTTAGGTGCTTCGTACAACTTCTAACGGCTTCACATTTTGGGTTATTGAAATCGCTCAAATTTTAGTCGTCAGTTGATTCGATCATCAACTAACTTAGTTATTAATTAAGTGAATTGAATGAGTTACTAATTGGTTTACAAAGTGACTCGTTAGTTTTGAGCCCACGTTATCAAGCGATAGCGTGGGCTTTTTTGTAGCTCAGTAGGTTCGTAAAGAAGGTATAATGTGTAGAATCATATTTTTGACAGAACCGAGAATGCTAGATGTCTGAACCAATCCAACAACAAATCGGAAATATCGCACTAGTCGTCGAAAACTATGACGATGCAATCGAATTTTATACTAAGAAACTTCAGTTTACTTTGGTTGAAGACACCGATTTAGGTGGTGGTAAGCGTTGGGTTCAGGTGTCGCCACCCAACTCTAACGGCACTAATTTGCTATTAGCTCAGGCGAGCAATGAGGAACAGAAAAAAGCGATCGGCAACCAAACCGGCGGCCGTGTATTTTTGTTTTTGCAGACCAATGATTTTTGGCGTGATTATGAGTTAATGAAAGCGAAAGGTGTTGTGTTCAATGAAGAACCACGAGAAGAAGCGTACGGAACGGTCGTGGTTTTCCAAGATTTGTATGGTACTAAGTGGGACTTGTTACAGTTGAATCGTCCCAACCATTAAGTTCTAAGTTAACTAGATTTACACATCAAAACCGCTCTAACTTTTAGCGGTTTTTTTATATGAAAAATACCGATTGATGGCACGTTGAACACAAAGCCTACAAAGCCCGAATTTAATTGTTTTTCACAAGCTTATAAAAGGGAAATAATGCGAACCCATTTGGTAGTTGATCGGTATTTTGGTAAATTAAAGCTATTACAGACTTCCAGTGAGCAACAATGAAGATTCTTCACACGTCCGATTGGCACCTTGGCCAAAACTTCTACAATAAAAGCCGCAAGAACGAACATGAACGGTTTTTACAATGGTTGCTAGAGCAAGTTACTGATCGCGATATCGACGCAATTATCGTGGCTGGTGACATCTTCGATACCAGCACCCCGCCAAGTTATTCCCGTGAGATGTACAACAAGTTTGTTGTCGACTCAAATAAAATTGGTTGCCAGTTAGTGCTATTGGGCGGTAACCATGACTCTGTGTCGGTACTTAAAGAAACACAGCAATTGTTGAAGTATATGGGCGCGGACGTGATTCCAAATACCAATGAAGATCATGCGACTCAGGTTGTCGAGCTGAAAGGTAAGGGCGGCGAGGTTGAAGCGCTAGTCTGTGCGATCCCTTTCATCCGCCCTCGTGATGTTTTAACCAGCCAAGCAGGCGTGTCGGGTGTTGAGCGTCAGAAACAGTTGGGCGACGCGATTAAGCAGCATTATAAAGATGTCTACGATGCAGCAGTCGAAAAACGCGATACTTTTGCTAACCGCGACACAATGCCAATTATTGCGACAGGGCACTTAACCGCAATGGGTGTGAAGCAATCTGACTCGGTGCGTGATATCTACGTTGGTAATTTGGATGGTTTTGCTGCAGACGGTTTTCCAAATGCCGATTACATCGCGCTTGGCCATATTCACCGGCCTCAAGTTGTTGCTAAGCGTGAACACATTCGTTACTGCGGCTCGCCAATCCCGCTCAGTTTCGATGAATTGAAATCTCAAAAGCAAGTGTGTGTGGTTGAGTTTGTTGAAGGCGAACGCACCATTTCTCAATTGTCTGTCCCGACATTCCAACCGTTGGCCGAAATCAAAGGTGATTTGAGCGAGATTGAATCTCAACTGAATCAATATATTGGTTTGGAAGAAGGTCAAAGCGTGTGGTTGTCGATTGAAGTTCAAGCACAAGACTATCTATCGGATTTGCAAGAACGCATGCGTGCCTTAACCGAAGGCTTAAACGTTGAAGTACTTCAGTTAAGAAGAGCAAGAGAGCGCCGAAACCAATCGTTAGAGCAAGAATCAGCAGAGACATTAGCGGAGCTCACGCCAATGGATGTGTTTGAAAAACGTATCGCACTCGAGGAGTTTGAAAGCGATACAGAGAAAGCGCGCTTAGAAAGAATGACGGTGAAGTTCAAGCAAGTGATTGTGGAAGTGTCTCACGGAACTGACGATTTAAACGGTACAGAAGAGTAATCAAGAATGAAAATCTTAAGCTTAGAATTTGAAAACTTAAACTCTTTGAAAGGTCGTTGGAAGCTCGATTTCACACAGTCACCTTTTGCCGAAAACGGCTTGTTTGCGATCACGGGCCCTACCGGGGCAGGTAAGACGACGATTCTTGATGCGATTTGTTTGGCACTGTTTCATCGTACACCACGATTAAGAAGCATCGCAAAAGGCACTAATGAGCTGATGACGCGCGGTACTGGCGAATGTTTTGCTGAGATTGAATTTGAAGTAAAAGGGAAAACTTACCGTTCGAACTTCCATCATAAAAGAGCTCGTGGTAAGCACGATGGCGCGCTGCAAACGCCAACTTGTGAGTTTGCAGATGCAGACAGCGATGCGGTTTTAGAAACGCAGCTGACTAAGAAAATTAAGATGGTTGAAACCGTAACGGGTTTGGACTTTTCTCGCTTCACTAAATCGATCATGCTTTCACAAGGTGAGTTTGCGGCGTTCCTAAATGCCAATGCAAATGACCGAGCAGAACTCCTTGAAGAGTTAACCGGCACAGAAGTCTACAGCCTGATTTCAGAGCGTATTTATGATCACTTCAAATCGAGCGAAGAGTCTCTTAATCACCTAAAAGCTAAGGCTGAAGGTGTTAGCTTGTTATCAGAAGAGCAGATTCAAGCGCTGACGACTGAGCGTGGTAAGTTAGAAACCGATCAAACTGTGTTGGCTCAACAACTGGTTGAATGGAACGCGCATTTAAGCTGGTGGAGAGATGTCACCAAAGCCGACCTTGCTATCGCGAATGGCGAACAAGACTTACAACAGGCGCAAGATAACCTTTCTGAAAACCAACCCTCACTGGATCGCTTAGCTAAAAGCGAGCCTGTAGAAAAATTGCGCCCACTGTATAAAGATGTGCAACGCAGCGATCAAGACGTAACAGCGACTCAAGCCAACCTTGAAAGCAGCACGAAAAGATTAGCAGAGCGAGATGCAGAGAAATCAGCTGCGAGCGACGAGCTCAAAACGCAAAGCGCACTGGTTGAGCAAGTAAAACAAGAACAGCAAGATCAAGAAAAGATCATTGAGCAAGTTCGACCGCTTGATAACCAAATCTCGGTGCTCAAAGACAAACAGATTGCGGCTGAGAAAAACACAAAAACACTAAACGAACAAGGTGTTGAACAACGCCATAAACATTCCGTATTGAGTGAAGCTATTGCATCAGTTCAACATCAAGAAAAGATCAGTGCGCAGTATTTGGAGGCTCATCAAGCTGACAAGCAACTCGAAAAATACCTAGGTCAATGGCAGGCTAAGGTTGACCAAGTTCGGACACTTGAAAGCCAACACCGCGAATTACTCAGTGGTGTTCAACGCGCGAATAAAGCGTTAGACGCACAACAAACGTTAGTACGAACCTCTAATGAGTCGAAACTTGCCCAAGACAAAACATTAGCTGAGCTTGTTGTTGTCGAGAGTCATGCCAAGCTTCAGTTGGAATCGTTGCAACAGCAAAGCAGTGAAGTGTTATTGAATGCGAACAAAGATCTGCTCGAGTATTGGAGCCGTCATACCAATACATTGGTTGATATTAATCGAGGCTATCTACAAGCTACTCAACGTATTGAAGTTAAAAATGCAGAGCTTGTTACCAAGGTTCAGCTGTCAGATACACTGACCAAAGAGCGTGAAGTGCTGGTTGAGCGTTACCAAAACAATAAAACATCACTCGAACGCTTAACTCGCTTAATTGATCAAGAAGGTGAGCTAGCAAAATATCGTGCTGCGCTGGAACCGGGGATGGATTGTCCGTTGTGTGGCTCAGCTAATCATGCAATTGAACAGTCACAAGATCTGACGGATTTGATTTCGCAAAAAGAACGTGAAGAACATGAGCTCGCGGTGATTCAAAAAGACGGTACAGAACATCGTCAGCAGTTGGATTCTCTTGCGCCAATCATCAACGGGCTTAAAGACGAGCTTCAACGTGCACAAGCTGACGTTGAACAAACTAAATCAAATTGGCTGAATACTCTAAGTAAACTTGAGCAAGCCCATGCGAGCTTTATGTCTCAAGGAGGTTCGTTAAATATCACGTTACCGTCTATTGAGACTCTAGGTGATAGCCAAACGATCAGCCTGTTTGCTGAATCTTGTGAACAACAACTTAACGACGTCATTCGTCAGCTGCGTGTAATGGCTGAAGCGAGCAATGCGTATCTCAAAGCTGAAAAGCAACGTGCAACTGTAAGCATGATTGTCGATAAAGCATCGGCGAACTTGGAGCTAGCACAGCAACGACTCACGGATTTGACTACGCAATTCCAAGGCCTGAATGGGCAGGCTGAAAACTGCGCTCAATCCAAGGCAGAGCAATGGACGAAACTCAAAGAGAGTATTGTTGAAACCTCGATTGAAGCGCCAGAATTAGAACATATAGATGTTTGGTTTACTCAAAAACAGGAAGCCTCGAACCTTTGGCAAACCACCAAGCAACAACACGATGACTTTGAGAAACAGCTGATCACTAAGCT
The DNA here is from genome assembly GCF_024347455.1 of Vibrio echinoideorum. NCBI lineage: Bacteria > Pseudomonadati > Pseudomonadota > Gammaproteobacteria > Vibrionales > Vibrionaceae > Vibrio > Vibrio echinoideorum. The sequence goes on along the minus strand of NZ_AP025483.1, from coordinate 1,863,516 downwards.
CGCTGAAATGAAATCGTCCGATGAAAAATTGGAATCGCTAACCAAAGATATTGCTAACTCAAACCAAGAGACCGAGGCGTTAACTCAAGAGTTAGTGACGATCACTGAATCAAGAAAGCAGTTGTTTGGTGATAACAATGTCCAGTCAGCGATTCAAGCGATGAAGCAAAATATGAGTGACGCTGTCACTAACCTTAACGCATCTCAAGTGGCGTTCAGCCGTTGTGAACTCGATCATCGCTCTGAACAGACTAAGCACATCGGTTACACCGAAGAGCTGATAGCTAAACAGCAAGCACAAATCGAAGTGAAGCAATTGTGGGAACAGGCATTAGCGTCGAGTCCTTTCGCAACTGATGCCGAGTTCGAGTCGTCATTGCTTGATGAAGCGCTTACCGTGCAGTTGCAAAGCTTGAAGAAGACACTTGAAGAAGCAATCGTAAGCGCACAGGCGAGATTGAACAGTGCTAAAGCGAATAGAGCTGAACTGCAAGCTCACGAGAAAGCCGAAACATGGAGCGCCTTACCGCAAAATGAAGTAGAGCTAGCGACGGCTCAATGTCAAAATGAACAGCAACAACATGCTACTCAAATAGGTGCAATTTCTGCGAACCTAGAGACTGACCGTCAGAATCGCAGCAACCAACAAAATTTGTTCAAACAAATAGAAGAACAGCAATCGGAGTTTGATGACATCTCACGTTTGAACTCTTTGGTTGGTTCAAGAAATGGCGACAAGTTCCGTAAGTTCGCTCAGGGCTTAACACTTGAGAACTTGGTGTACTTAGCCAATAAACAGCTACAACGCTTGCATGGTCGTTATGAATTGAAACGTAAGGCTGATGACGGTTTAGAGCTGCAAGTGCTGGATACTTGGCAAGGCGATGTGATGCGAGATACCAAAACGCTCTCGGGTGGTGAAAGCTTCTTGGTGAGTTTGGCACTAGCATTAGCGCTATCTGATCTTGTAAGCCACAAAACCAGTATTGATTCACTGTTCCTCGACGAAGGCTTTGGCACGCTGGATAGTGATACCTTGGACATTGCTTTGAACGCTTTAGATAACTTGAACGCTTCTGGCAAGATGATTGGTGTTATCAGCCACGTGGAAGCATTGAAAGAGCGCGTGCCTGTACAACTTAAGGTGACTAAACACTCTGGCCTTGGCTTTAGTGAAATGGAAGCGCAATACAAAGTGGTTGTTTAGTTAGGCTATTGCTAAAAGTGTAAATACAGACATTTAGACAGATAAAGCAGTTCTCCGATTCAGCCTTTCTTCCTTTTCGAGGATGACGGAGTCGGGGGGCTGTTATCAATCACACAGCAGTCATTCCCTAGAGCGAGGTACGAGCTTAATAGGGAACCTCGAGTAAACATAGAAAGTGGAAGTGAACTCATCGAAAGGAAACGGCCTTGCACAAAAAATCGTATTTACCAACCAAGACATGTCCAATCTGCCAAAAACCATTCGCATGGCGCAAGAAGTGGGAGCGTTGTTGGGAACATGTCATTTACTGTTCAGAACGGTGTCGTCGTAACAAATCCTAATCAAACACAACCATTTCCAAGCTAAGCGGCCTGAATTTTTAAGCAAGCTAGATAAAGGTCAAATTTCCTCGACGCATAGCAATATCTACCCCCGTTTGTCTTCAAGACTACCTACCTTTGACCCGATTTACTTCCAAATAAGCCAACCCTACGTGTTAAGTGAAACTAACGCCAAATTGCCGTTTTAAGAGCCAATCAGTGTTGTTTTTCTACGTTTTGAGAACCAATTGATAATCACTTCTTCATTTCTTGAGTTAATATTTCTATCTGTAAGATAACTGCTGTATAAAGGCGGCATGAAGATACCAAAAAGAATACAGCCTTTAGTTGACGATGGTTTAGTCGACGAGGTGACAAGCCAACTTATGAGTGGCAAAGAAGCGTCAGTGTACATAGTACGCTGCGGCGATACGATCCGTTGTGCTAAGGTTTATAAAGAAATAAGCCAACGTAGCTTCAAGAAAGCGACAGCATATCGAGAAGGGCGCAAAGTCCGTAATAGCCGCCGAGCTAGAGCCATGGAAAAGGGCTCAGGTTTCGGTCGTGAGCAACAAGAAAAAGTATGGCAAAATGCCGAAGTTGATGCCTTGTATAAACTTGCAGAGGCAGGCGTTCGCGTACCACAACCTTTTGGCTGTTTTGACGGCGTGCTTCTTATGGAGCTAGTCACTGATGATGACGGTTATGTCGCGCCAAGACTTAACGATGTCGTAATGCCTGCTGAACAAGCGATTGAAGATCACCAAGTGATGATGACCTATGTGGTCAAAATGCTGTGTGTTGGTTTGATTCATGGCGATTTGTCTGAGTTTAATGTGCTTGTGGATGAATATGGTCCAGTGATCATCGATTTACCGCAAGCGGTTGATGCATCTGCCAATAATAATGCAGAGTGGATGCTGACTCGTGATGTTAATAATATCCGTGACTATTACGCTCAGTTTGCACCAGAGTTATCAACGACAGAGTATGCTAAGGAAATATGGGCTCTGTACGAGAAAGGCGACCTCAAGCCAGATACTAAGCTAACCGGTGAGTTTACAGAAACCGATGAATTAGCGGATATCGAAGCTATCATGCAAGAGATAGATGCGGCAAGAGTTGAAGAACAACACCGCCGCGAACGTGTTAAAGAAGAAAAAGAAGGCGTCGACGACAGCAAGTTTAATTGGTCTGAGTCTTAGTAAAGACTAATTAAATTAAAGCTAAACCTAAGCTATGCCTTTTTTGATAAGACAACGTTACCTGTAACGAACTGCTTCTTCCAGACGACTAAACCCAATAGAGCCACAACTCTGTTGGGTTTTCTGTTTTTATATCAATCACAGTAAGTGATTTAACAAAGATAGCTTATAAAAATCTAGAGAACGAAGTCGTGTTTTTCGATAAGTAATGATTCTAGAATCAAAAATTCAAACGAGGTTATCGGATTTTTTAACAATCTATGGTCAGGAATTATTTACCACGATCGGTAGTACTTATTACCAAGTCAATTGCTCACCATCGTATGAGTAAAAGTTGCCACTGTTTTCCGGTATTGCACTGCTGATTATGTCGACCAATTGGTGGGCGACGTAGCTCGATTCAAACAGCTTTCCTTCAGGCACATTCGCTTGAAATGGCTTTGACAACGCGGTATCGGTTGTACCTGGGTGCAGTGCTAACACGGTTCCTTTCTTAACCGTTCGTTGCCATTCAATCGACATGGTTTTGATAAACATGTTTAACGCGGCTTTCGATGAGCGATAGCTGTACCAACCGCCTAATCTGTTATCTGAAATACTGCCGACCTTAGCTGAGACGACAGCGAATTTTGGATTGTCGCTGGATTTTAGAATAGGCGTGAAATGTTTAGCCAACAGTAAGCTTGGTAGCGTATTAACCGAGATGTTTTTCAGAAAAAATTCTGGGTCGATAGACGACAAGTTCTTTTCTGGCCCAAGATTTGGCGTGTGGAGCATTCCTACGCAGTTGATTAACCAATCAAGTTTATTGAACCTTGCGCTTAGTTGTGCAACTTCTGTTTCGTTGGTTGCATCGAGTTGATGCCAGTGAAGTCGGTTGTTTTCAAGAGTGGGGCATTGCGAGTGGTAAGTTGCATTAACCTGAACATCGAGAAAATCGAAATGAGACAGCTCAGACAATAGGTGTTGAACCACTGCGAAACCAATCCCGCCGCTGCCACCAATGACTAATATTTGTAATCTGAGTTGTTCCACCATTATAAGTTCTCCAAGTTAGTCAGTCGCTGTTCTGCAGTATCGAGAATTGCTTGTTGGTCTTGCTCATCCATGTTGTCCCAAGAGCGATATAACATGCCCATGCGCGGATTACGGTTTAACGCATCGCGATGTTGATTCATAAAGCGCCAATACAAGCTATTGAATGGGCAAGAAGATTCACCGCTGCGCTCTTTTATCTGATAGTGGCATCCTTTACAGTAATCACTCATACGGTTGATGTACGAACCGCTGGCAGAGTATGGTTTGGTTCCTACGATGCCGCCATCCGCAAACAGTGCCATACCTCGCGTATTTGGCATTTCGACCCATTCAATCGCATCTACGTAAATGCCAAGGTACCAACTGTCGACTTGGTCAGGTGCTATGCCAGTTATCAAGCAGAAGTTGCCAGTGATCATCAGCCTCTGAATGTGATGTGCATAAGCAAACTCAAGAGATTGACCAATCGCGTGCTTCATGCAATTCATCTTGGTTTGACCATCCCAAAAGTAATGAGGTAATTGTCGGTCGGCTGAATAATGGTTTTTATTGGCATAAGCGGGCATGTTGGCCCAATACACGCCTCGAATGTACTCACGCCAACCAAGTATTTGGCGCACGAAACCTTCGACCTGAGCGATATCGATGCTTGGTTTATCTTGAGCTTTTGACGCTTCAAAAGCCGAGAGTGCCGCATCAATGACTTCGCGAGGGCTAAGCAGCTTGCTGTTCAAAGAAAAAGAGAGGCGACAATGATACAAGCTCCACTTTGAATAGTGTTCTGTAGTCATTGCATCTTGAAATTGACCAAACAGTGGCAAGCAAACTTGGCAAAAATGAGCGAGTAGAGACAAGCTTTGAGCTCGGTTTACTGGCCATAAGAGTTGCTCACCAACTTCGCCAATGGTTTGTACGTGATGACGTTCGATGCGCTTCAAAATGTGCGAGATATCGTTAGCGAACATCAAAGGCTGCGGTAAGTTGGCGATGTCTTGCTTCTTAAGTTTTTTACGATTGTTGGCATCGTAGTTCCACTTACCACCAACCGGTTTTTCATCTTCCAATAGAATGTTGAAACGTTTTCTCATTCGACGATAAAAGTGTTCCATCATGATGTGTTTGTCTTTCGGAAACTGCGCTTCAATTTCCTCAAACGGAAATAAGAAATGCTCAGTATCGCAACATCCTTTGGTAGCATTAGTTAGCTTAAGTTTCGCCATTTGCTGAAGCAGACGATATTCATCCGGTCTTTGGTATTCAAATTTTTCGGCGTCGAACTCGTGTACATAGTGTTGAAGTAGGGCATCTAGGTTTTCGAATTGCGCCGTGTCATCCAATGTTAAATGCAGTACCTGATGACCTTGTTGAGTGAGTTCTTTGGCGAAGTAGGACATGGCAGAGAAAAATGCCGCGACTTTCTGAATGTGAGACGCGACATAATCTGTTTCTTGTTTGAGCTCAGCGATCAGATAAATCACACTGTCGTCGACTTGCTGAAACCAAGAGTGTTCAATGTTGAGTTGGTCACCCAAAATAAGGCGTACAGTTTTGAATTTCATAGCTTGTCCTGCTTAGAGGCGGAGATTGTATGCTGGTCCGTCTCTTTCCATTGATTAATAAAGGCGTGGTCTGGATCGTACATCTCTGTCTGCTTTGCTAAATCAAAGTGGCGTGATTTAGGCTGTGATTGGTTTTTACTTTGATCGCTGTGGACTGGTTGATTGAGGTCCCCAGCGATATACGCCCAATTACCCCAGTTCGATGCCACGTCATAATCGACTAGCTGGCTTTCGAAATAAGCGGCGCCGTTTCGCCAATCCACCCCTAATTCGTAGATCAAACAACTCGCTGTCAATTGTCGGCCACGGTTAGACATATATCCCGTTGCATTGAGTTGGCGCATGCAAGCATCGACAATCGGATAGCCCGTATTGCCGCATTTCCAATTAGCGAAGTTTTGTTGAGTCGTGTTGGTTGCCAGGCCCGAATCGATGTTTTGGTTGTCTGTGCCGTTTTGAAATAGGGATGGCCCTATAGATAAGCACTTCCAATAGAAATACTCACGCCACAGCAGTTCAAAAAAAATCCAATAAGTTGAGTCATTTGAACCATGTTTCGCTTCAAATTGAACAAGACTTCGGTAAATCGTTTTAGGTGAAACACAGCCGAGTGCTAACCATGGTGAGAACTTGGTTGAATTTTCTTTGCCATCGAACGCGTTTCGGGTCTGTTTATATTGATGAGCGTAGGAATGTGAAAAGTAGTCGTGTAAATGCGCTAGGCCTGCTTGTTCTCCGCCTTTGAAGTTATTGTTGTTTAAACTGCTTCCGTTTGTGTTGCTCACATTTAAGCTGCTCTCTTCGAGCTTTCGGTCAGTTTGTTGTATTGAGTGACACTGTGACAAAGCTTCGGGCGTTGGTGGTAGTTTGGTGATAATCGGGCTTTGCGTATCAATAGGTAAATGCTCGACTAGCTTTCTAAACTTCGTGAACGAACGGGGTAACTTAGATAACTCAAAGGGGAGCTGTTCCAGTTCAAACAAGGTCGAATGATGCTGCTGGTATACAATTAGATTTGGGAAGCTAACGTGTGTAGATTGCACAAGCTTACGTTCATCGAACCCACAATGATTACTCACAAACAAGTGTGTGACGTGCTGTGATTTGATGATCCCACTCAGTGTGACCTCTCTACTAATTTCCTCATCAGTTAATGCTGAAGATCGCAGAACAACCAGCTTGTGTCCTAGGTTAGCCAAGCGGCTTTCCAAATCAATAATAGACTGAGAAATGAATTTTGCTCGGTGGGCCCCATATTGATGCTCTTTCGCAAATTCTCTAGAGAATGCGGACAGATGCGGCTCAATCACAACGCATGTCAGTTGATTAACGAATTGTGACGCTTTATGAAGCAACGCGTTATCTTCGATTCTTAAATCGTTGGTGAAAAGATAGAGGCCAATCTTCTTCATTGCTTACGCTCTGTTTTGTTAATTATTAGACGCTTACGAGTTGATCAGGCGTTAAGATCACAAAAGAATGTTGAGCGTCAATGATAGTAGTGGGAGAGTGAAAGTGAGAACTAGAACGAGGTTAATGAGTACATAAGCGAAAGAGCGAATACGCCAATAATAAAATGAGCGTACAAGCCAACCAATGATACCGATAGAGGTTGGCAATGTGGGTTGTTATTAAGTTTCGACTAGCAGAATCTAATCCATTGGAACGATTAGAATATCGACTGGAGATGTATCTATGATCTGTTTTGAATGGGAAATGATCTTATGCCAAAAATCATGGTGGTGACCACATAACAATAGGTCTACGCTGTTTGCTTCAATGGTGTTTTTGAGCTTGTCATTCAAATCGCCAGTTCCCACGAAAATATGCTTGATTGGGTGTTTGGCGTAGGCCTCAAACTCTTTCAAATGCTTAATGGCATCTTCATTGATCGGTAGATCGCCTTCATTTCCCTGAATATCAACGAGTTCTGGATAAATCTCTCCATGTGTACCGTCGATATAAACAAACGAAATCCCAGCCTCTAGTTTGTCTGCAAAGAAGGTCGCTCGATCAATAAGAATCTTAGTGTCGTCAGACATTTCAACGGCGACCAGAATATGTCGGTATTCCATAATTAAAGCCTCTTGTTGTAAGTTATGTAACAAGCATAGTTTTTGTTGGCGCAAATGATATCGAAGATGTCGCATATTGCGCAAAAACGTCATTCAAAGATCTTCTAAGCGCTATCGTATTTATATCGCTTTGATTGATAAGAAATTTACAAAAGGTTGTTATAGTAACCTGAGGTCGATCTTTACTGCTTTGGCTATTAGATAAGCTCGACAGTCCGGCGCGCCATTAACAAAGAGGCATCAATGACAGCATTACTTACCATTCCCACTCGCACATTAGGCTTTGATTACGATATTGAGATCAGTGATTGGTCGCAAAAGCTCATCGGCTTTCATGTGTTTGAAGATGGTAGACGACCGCTTGATGGTGGCATTGGCTTAAGCTTAAATCTTGTCGAGCAGTTTGATGTTGATGGTCGCTGGTTAAACTCATTGCCGGCTCGTTATCGTGAGATCACAGACGATTTTCCAGAGTACCAATATCAAATGCTGTGGTTGGCTGCGAACACCTATGAGGCGGCACAATTGTTGGAGTTGCGCCCGGTCATCTTGGCGTTGATTTGTATGAAATACAGCGTCGATAACCAAAAAGCATTGGCGCTGAGTCGTTTAGGGCAAAAGAAGATCCTCGAAATGTTGGGCTTGGACAGCAGCAAGGCTACTCTCAAATTCATCGATAAGTTAGAGCTTAACTATGACGTGGGTGATGAGCTTGACCATATTGTGCGTATTCTTGAGCCGCTGCAAAGGCGTGTACTTAAGTTTAAGCATTATTCCAAAGTGGGTTACACCGCCTTAAGGTTGGATCAGGTTCATCCGTTTCTAACCGGTAGCCGATTGGGTATCGCCATGGTTAAAGAGGGAAGGCTCAATGCACCATCGAAAATGGCAATGTTCCAAGACGCGATATTGTTAGGGCAAGATTTAGAGATTGATGACCCATTGCGTTTTATCACCAGTCAGAGTTCATTCGCCATGTTTGAGCAGCTTCATGACCGTTGGACGGAGCAGCGTCAGTTACGCCGTTTAGAAGGGAACCGCCCCGTGGATAGGGACATACCTTATCCTGTTCCTTTGTTGGGTAATGATAATATTCACCCCCTCACTGATTATTACGATTTGGAACGCGAAGGCATTGAGCAGAAGCACTGTATTGGTGTGTATCACAACCGAATCATGAGCGATCGTTATGTGGTATTCCGCATGCTCAAACCTCAACGATTAACCATAGGTTTACGCCGTGTTCCGAGCAAAGCATTTCCGTTTGAAATCGACCAGATATGCGGGAAACGAAATGCACCACCATCCGAGCCTGCTCGCCAAGTCATTCATGACTGGTTAGAAGCCTGCAAGCTACAGTTGAATCAGAGATTAGAGTCCCTCTAATTAAAAACATACTTGCTCACGGAGAGAGTTAAATGCAAAGAGTGATATTCAGGCAATGCGACGAGCATTCATCTTACTGGGGATACCTCGAAAAACTATTCCAAAGTGAATGGTCGGATTTTAAATTTAACGTTTCTGTTTCTAGTAATACCGATTCTGAAATCGCTCAATTACCGCCGGTGATCGTGGTATTGAGAGACAATGTGGTGATAGGCGGTTTGGCTTATTCCCACTTTCAAGAGCCTCATCAAGTGAATGATGCGATTTGGATTAACGCTGTTTATGTCAATTCACTGTGGCGTGGTCAAGGCATTGCAAGCGAGTTGATCAATCGTGGTGTTAAGCAGGTGTCGGCTACGACTCAAAGTCACCTCTATGTGTATACCAACGTCAAGGCGCTTTACCAGGGGCTCGGGTGGTCTGTTGTCGATATCGAGTCAGAGCCAAACCATGAAGTGATGAGCATTGCACTGAGTTCTTGAGCTGATTAGCTTAGTTTATCTTATGAACTTATTAACTTATGGGTTTATAAGCTTATGGGAAGGTGAGCCTATAGAGCCTGACAAGTTAACAACGTAAGAAGCTAAAGGCCTGAGCTCTTAGCTCTACCATCCTCGTCATCATTAAATCATTCGAGGAAACAGTAACACGCTGTAAGATACACTTGGTGTGATTCCAAATATTGGTAGTCGCAACAGAGTGAATGCAGCCCCCCTTGCTTCAACGTCACCTCAGAACTCAATTCAAATTGCATTGATGCTTTGTCGATAGCGCAAAGCCTAACGGATTTGAAATCCAAAGTGGTTTCTGAAAAAACCATTAGCGCTTTGTAAATCGACTCTTTGGTCGAGAACAACAGCGCTATCGCGTCTTCCAGGCTCCAACCTTGTTTAAGTGCGACATCAACCTCTTCAGGTGTCGCGACAATACTGCCAATTTCTTCAGCGACAACACGCGAGATCTTAGGTTGGATGTCTATTCCAATATTCTCTTTATTGCTCTGTAAGCTTGTCTCTACGACAATCGCGAGCACTCCTTCAGCATGAGAAATCGATCCAATGGTTTCACTTGGCCAAGCCGGGCTTCGGTCAGGGTAACTCGTCAGTTGGTGATCTTCTTTATTTAAAGTCTTGAGCTTTACTGCCGCGAGATAACGCCCCGCAAAGTATTCAGCTTGTCTGGTTTTTACTGACCGACTGATTTTAATGGGCTGGTGGATGTTGGTGTGTTTGAACCAACTGGAATCAAAGGTTTTGTGATCGAATGATGTGATGTTGATATTAAACCGTACACCTAATGAGGGCAGGTGAGCTCTCAGTTCGTTGTCAAAAAATTGGGTGGGTTTCGACATAGGGATGAACATCTGACTCATAAAGCGATTAACCCATTTATAACAAAGTGAAAGTGGAATTGTGTCGTGTTGTTACCGAGCTTACTTCGCTAACCCTTTAAATTATAGGGAAAAAGCTCGTATGGCATATAGTTTAATCTAAATGAAAATCGTTTGCATTTGATTTTTTGCGAGTGTATAAAAGCGTGTCTGTTAATGATTTTATGAATATGTTCATATTTCATTAAATGTTTAGTGAATGATGTGTTTTAAGGTTGAAGGTATGCTCGAAGCAAAGGGACTCGGTTTTAGCGTAGGGGATAAGCAACTGCTTAAGGCGTTCAATGTGTCTTTTGAACAAGGAAAGATTTACGCTTTGGTTGGGCACAATGGTTCGGGGAAATCGACCTTATTGAAGTTGTTAGCCAAGCAACAAAGTGCAACATCAGGTGATATCTTTCTCAAAGATAAAATCATCACTAAATGGTCAGACAAAGACTTCGCTCAGCAGATTGCATATTTACCTCAACACTTGCCGGCAACCGACAGTTTGTCTGGTGAAGACTTAGTCAGTTTTGGTCGTTACCCTTGGCACGGATTGTTGGGTCGACTCTCAAGTAAAGACAAGCAATATGTTCAAGAGGCGATGCAGCTGACTGATACCACCAAATATTCAGACCGTTTGGTTGATACCTTGTCTGGCGGAGAACGTCAGAGAGTCTGGTTAGCGATGTTACTAGCACAGCGCACCAAATACCTTTTGCTCGATGAGCCTCTAGCAGCGCTCGATATCGGTCATCAGATTGAAATGCTAACGCTGATTAAACGACTGAGCGAAACGTTAAACATAGGTGTGATCATCGTAATTCACGACATCAACATGGCAGCACGTTTCTGCGACCATATCATTGCCCTACATAGTGGGGAGTTACTGATTGAAGGTGAGGTTGATGAGGTCTTTCAAGAGTCGGTACTGAGAGATATCTATGGGGTGCCGATGCACATTACTCAGCATTCAGCCGGTTACCCAGTTGCGATGCCTGGTGATTTGGAGCCAGCATGATGTCCAGCTACTCTCTTCCATTAAACGTACGTCACTTGCAGATCGTGCGTCCGATTATCTCTACTATCGTCATATTGGGCTTATTGGTTGCTTCTCCGCTATCTGTTGCTCAACAGGAAGCCCTAGTTAAACCCGTGTCATCAAATAAACCAGTATCATCCGTAAAACAAGGCTCGCTGGCAGAACAAGAGGCGCCAACAGTAAATGAGGGTGCTACACCTCGCTTAGTATCCATCGATTGGACGCATACGGAAACCCTATTGGCGCTGGGTGTTGTCCCTGTCGCAGTAGCGCAAATAGCCGATTACAATTCTTGGGTGAAGTCTCCTGAAATTCCCCCAACGGTCGCGGATGTCGGCTTACGAACGCAACCCAACCTTGAACGTATTCATGAGCTCAAACCCGACAAAATATTACTCTCTCCAATGTTTTCAACGCTGGAGACTCAACTTAGCAAAATTGCCCCTGTCACGACCATTGGTTTGTACCGAAGTGGTGATGTCGATTGGTCGGCATTAGAAACGGTTACTCGAAAGCTAGCAGAGGTCTCTGAAAAGCAACCTCAAGCTGAAGTTTTGATTGAGGAAGCGAATGCTGTAATGGATCGTTTAGGATCTCAATTGCCAAATGATGCGCCCGCGTTGTTGATGGTGCAATTTATGGATACAAACCACGTGCGTGTTTTTGGTGACAACAGCCTTTACAAAGCCTCGGTCAATAAGATTGGCCTTGAGTCAGCATGGAAAGGGAAAACCAATTCGTGGGGATACAGTTTAGTTGGCGTCGATCAGCTCATTGGTGTTAATGGGCAGATAGTGATTATTTCTCCAATGCCAGCAGGAACCGAAGAACACCTTAAAACGAATCAGTTTTGGCAATACATAGTGAAAGAGTCAGGCTATCCCGCACTCCAAGTTCCTGCTGTCTGGAGCTTTGGCGCGATTCCTTCAGCGACACGTTTTGCAAAGTTCATTGCTTCTGAGCTGAATGGAGGATCTACGTTATGAGAGTGCTAACGTTCGGTGTATTAGCTCTGTTATTGGTTTCAACGCTAACTTTGATAGGTCAGCATTTGGCTGTCTCCCAAGTTGGGCTCGGACACCTTGCTAGTCTTTGGATTGCTGATTTCACTTCTCCGGATTCGGTGAAATTGCATTTAGCGTGGTGGCCGAGATTATTCACCACATTACTCTCTGGTGCTGCATTGGCGATCGCAGGTGTCTTAATGCAACAAGTGTTAAGAAACCCATTGGCTTCACCTTCTACATTGGGTGTCGCGAGCGGTTCTAGCTTTGCGCTGATGCTAGCAACGCTTTACGCACCTTGGTTATTAGAGTGGTCATACTCTTTGGTGGCGTTAGTAGGTGGTGTTACTACGATTGGCTTGGTGTTTGCGCTGTCGTGGCGCAGAGCGCTGTCTCCAACTGTGGTGATTGTGTCCGGCTTGGTCGTGAATCTCTATTTCGGCGCTGTGAGTACTGTCTTGTTGATGATGAATCAAGACAAGTTGAATGGTTTGATGATTTGGGGCGCAGGCTCGCTTGTTCAAACTGGCTGGGAAGACGTCCAGTATCTTGCGCCACGTTTAGCTATCGCTACCTGTATTGCATTCTTGTTTGTAAAACCACTGAGCTTGCTTCAGCTATCAGAGCAGGGCGCAAAAAGCTTAGGGGTGTCGTTACCTAAGTTACGAGTGGTTTGTTTAGGGTTGGCAGTATTACTGACGGCTTGGGTCGTGAGTGCGGTTGGCGTGATTGGTTTTGTTGGCTTAGCCGCGCCAGCTTTGACGCGCTTGATGGGTGTTCATCGTTTAGTGCCGAAGTTATTGGTTTCTATGGTGTTAGGTGGTTTGTTACTGACCCTTACCGATCTGCTGATACAACAATTGCCGGGAATGATGTCGATGTTTGTGCCTACGGGTGCAGCAACCGCAGCTTTGGGTGCTCCGCTTCTTTTATGGCTATTGCCTAAGTTGTCGATGAAGAGCCAATCACAAACGCAAACTGTTTTAACGCGTCATAACGAAGTTGCATCACGCCTAAATAAACACTCTGTGACGCTCGCTAGTTTCTTTATTGTTTTGTCGCTCATCGTGTTCAGCTTGTTTTCGGTACAAACCGAAGGCTGGCGTTGGTTATTGCAAACCCAAGATTGGGCGTTGCTCGAATGGCGTTTACCTCGATTAACAGCGGCGGCATTGGCCGGTGGTATGTTAGCGGTAGCAGGAACTATTGTTCAAAGATTGAGTGGCAACCCGATGGCGAGCCCGGAAGTGATTGGTATCAGCTCGGGTACTGCATTAGGTTTGATCATCGCCATTTTTGCGGGTTTCGGAAGCAATGTGGTTGGGCTTTATACCGGCGGATTTATTGGTGCGGTCTGTACATTGGGTATCATTGTCGTTCTCAACCAAAAATCAGGCTTTCAACCTGAAAGAGTGTTGCTGACAGGCGTTGCGATAACGGCATTGATGAACGCGGTGCAAAGCTTTGTGTTGGCAGGCGGCGATCCAAGAAGTTATCAAGTTCTGGCTTGGTTGGCAGGCTCCACGTATTACGTTACCGAAGCAACGCTTGTTCCGTTATTTATATCTTCAGTTGTATTTATCTCACTGGGTTTTCTGTGTGCTCGTTGGTTAGATGTGTTACCGCTAGGGCAGGCGAGTGCGCAATCTCTTGGCTTAAATGTCTCTCGATCTCGAATTCTACTATTGGTGCTAGTGGCGTGTTTAACCGTTAGTGCGACGTTAGTGGTTGGTCCATTGAGCTTTATTGGATTGATGGCCCCCCATATGGCGAGGTTGTTTGGTTACAGTCGAGCGAAAGAGCATCTGATCTGTTCTTCGTTAATTGGTATGGCACTGATGTTGTTCTCGGATTGGCTTGGTAGGCAGTGGCTCTATCCACAAGAAATTCCGGCAGGGCTGGTTGCTTCGATCATTGGTGGCATGTACCTGATGTGGGGTTTGAGAAGGCTTTAGACTATTAGCTTGTGATGATATCAGGTGACTGATAGCTAGCGAGTCTTGCGTTCTAGTGATAAAGACAGAAACAAAAATAACAACGTGATTAAGTTTGGCTTAAACGAGGGTTACTTATCAATTAGTTGATAATGATAATCACAATAATAATTAATTGAATGGTGTGTGAGATGGGACTGATCCTATTGTTGGCTGAGAAACAGAAAAAATCATTGTCTCTGGTCATCTTGTTGAGTATTGCGAGTGCGTTCCTGAGTGTGGGCGTGATTGCGTTTATTCAACATAAATTACTAGAAAGCAGTGGATCGCTTTCCGATACCTTAATTCAGTTTACTTTGCTGCTGATTGGGTTGTTGGTGACAGCCACCGTTGCTCAAGTCGCACTTCATAAATTGGGTCATAAGTTCGTTTACAACAAACGTTGTGAGTTGGTTTCTCAGCTGTTGAACACTGATATTGAGCAAGTGGAAAAAGTAGGGAGCGCAGGTGTGCTCGCTTCACTGAACACCGATATTCGCAACATCACCATCGCTTTCGTACATTTACCTGAATTGATTTACGGCTTGGTGCTCACGATTGTCGCTCTTGGTTATCTGGCTTTTCTATCGATGCCTTTGTTTGGTGTTAGCGTGCTGATGTTGTCGTTAACGGGTGTCATTGGCTACACGCTAGTGACGAGAATTACGACACACGTCAAACAGGTTCGAGAATACGATGACAAGTTATATCACGATTACCAGTCCTTGATTGATGGCCGCAAAGAGCTGTCGTTGAACCCATTCAGAGCCAAACGCTATTTCGACGAAACCTTCTCAGTGAATGCTGAAGGTTATCGAAACGAAGTGACACAAGCCGACATCTTAAATGGTTTTGCTGCCAACATGGCGAACACCGTGGTATTGGCGTTGATCGGTTTGAACTTTTACCTGGCGACTGGCTTAGGTTGGGCGACGTTAGAAGTCGCGTCTGCATTCGCGTTGGTCGTGTTGTTTATGAGAACACCATTGATGTCTGCAGTAGGGTCTATCCCTACATTGATCACTGCCAACATTTCGATGAAGAAGTTGTCGTCGTTAGAGTTGAGTACCGATCGAAGCCTGAATCCGAAACCGGCAAAAACCAAAGTATTCAATTCACTAGAACTCGTGGGTGCTAGCTATCGTTATCGCTCAGATTCTGATGGCGATGCATTCGGCGTAGGTCCAATTAATTTCAAAATAGAACGCGGCGAACACATCTTCATTATTGGTGGCAATGGCAGTGGTAAATCGACCTTTGCTCGTTTGCTCACCGGGCTCTACCGACCGCATTCTGGCCAAGTTTATGTCGATGGTAATGAGGTGACTCGAACGCATTGGCAAGATTATCGCCATCAATTCTCGGCTGTGTTCAGTGATTTTCATCTATTCCATCAAATTGTCGATGGTGAAGGTCAAGACATCGATAGCAAAGATATTGACGAATGGATGGTCCGTCTTGAAATGGCACACAAGGTTGACCACCAGCAAGGTAAGTTAAGTGACGTTCGCTACTCGCAAGGTCAACGAAAGCGACTGGCACTGATGATGTCAGTACTCGAAAAACGCGGTTGTATTCTGCTTGATGAATGGGCCGCTGATCAGGATCCACGTTTTAGAAAACTGTTTTACCGTCAGTTATTACCACTGCTTAAACAACGTGGCGTGACTGTCATCGCGATTACTCATGATGACGCTTATTTTGATGCCGCTGACCGTATTTTTAAAATGGACACCGGCAATCTTATTGAGTTGAGTAAAGGGAATTTGGCTCAAGCGCACCAAGCACTAGAGAGTGTTGTGGCTTGAGTATTTAAGAGCCGAGTTAGGTTCAAAAACAAACAATTGAATAGTAAAAATTACAGTGATTGTTTGTGTTTTATTTCAATTGGTTCATAGCCGTATTAAAGGAGAATTATATGAATCGGCACTTTATGCGTACCCCAACAGCACTTGCGGTCGCTTTAGTTATATCGTCAGGAATGGTTCAAGCCAACGAAGATGAAACCGTTGTCGTTATTGGGCAGCAGCTTGAAGACAGCTCAGTAGGTCCAGATTTTAGTTACGTAGGATTAAGCAGTCGAACAGCAACAAAAACAGACGTTGCGATAGGCGAGACACCTCGTGCTATTTCTATCGTAACTCGTGAACAGATGGACGATCGAGCGTCAATCAGTATTGCCGATGCACTGCAATATACGCCGAGCATCCAAGCCAACTATTTTGGTGAAGACAACAAGCAAGATTGGTTTGTTATCCGTGGTTTTAAGCAAGCCAACAGCGGCTTGTATCAAGATGGAACGCGTTTGTACTCATCAGGCTTCTACAGTTGGCAAATCGACCCGTTCGGCTTGGAACGTGTAGAGATTCTGCGTGGCCCTGGTTCTGCACTGTACGGGCAAACCCCTCCAGGTGGCGTAATAAACGTTGTGAGCAAGCGACCTCAATTTGACGGTGGTTCTGGTCAATTTGCTATTGAATACGGCACTGATGATCGCAAGCAAATTAGCTTGGATGTGAACTCTGAAGTTAACGATAAAATGGCGTTTCGTCTGCAAGCGCTTGGTCGTAAAAATGGCAGCCGTGTTGATGGAGTAGAAGCTGAACGCATTTTTATTGCCCCTTCTCTTGCTTATAAATTCACAGATGACACCAAAATCACGCTGCTAACTAGCTACCAAAAAGATGATTCTGATCCGTACCTACAATTCTTACCAATGGAAGGGACGTTAACGTCGAATCCAAATGGAAAAATCAGTGATAGCACTGCGGTAGGTAATACAGATTGGGAAACGTTCGAGCGTGAACAATTGTCAGTAGGTTATGAATTTGAACATCATTTCAATGACAGCACTTATTTCATGCAGAACACGCGTTACAGCAAGATGGACATCAACCTTCGTCAAATGTACACGATTGGCTATGCGAAAGACTTGGGCTATGGTCCGTTAGATCCAACTAATACTTCTGTAGTTCGTGGTGCAACGACAGAAGAGGGTACGTCTGATGCGTTTAACATGGATAATCGCGTTATTCATAAGTTCACAACCGGTTCTGTAGACCATACTCTTTTAGCTGGTATTGATTATCAAAGTATTGATATTGAGAGCAAAGACTATCCTCTAAACAGGTTGACAGGGGATCCTATCGTTCTATCTGACGGCAACCCATTGTTTAACATATTTAATCCAAACTACGGCAGTAATATTACGTTATTCAATCCAGTTACTCAGCAACCGTATACAGAGTCACAGCGTCAAACGACGAAAACTAAAAACAATCAGTTAGGTCTGTATATACAAAATCAAATGATGATTGCAGACAAGTGGGCTGTTCAAATTGGTGTTCGTTATGATGATTCTGAAAACAAGACACATAACACAACAACCGGAGCTAAAACTAAGGTTGATAATGAAGAATGGACGACCAACTTCGGTGTTGCTTACTTGATGGATAGTGGTTTTACACCATACGCGAGCTATGCACAGTCGTTTAATCCGATTATTCAATTAGATCAAAATGGGAACCCAGCTAAGCCGGAACGTGGCGATCAGTACGAAGTAGGTTTGAAGTATCAACCGCGTAGTTTCGATGGTTACTTCAATATTGCTGCGTTTGAAGTATCGAAAGAAAACTTAGCGCGTCAGGTCGCTGGTCAACTAACGCAAATTGGTGAGGTTCGTAACCGTGGTCTAGAGCTAGAAGCTGTCGCAAACGTGACTGAAGCACTAACCTTAATTGGTAACATTTCATTCATCGATTCTGAAATAACAGCAGATTCGACAAGCAGTAATGTAGGCAACACGCCTTCACAAATTGCTGACCAACTCGCTTCAGCTTGGGCAAACTACCGTTTCCTAAATGGTCCATTAGATGGACTAACAGTCGGTGCCGGTGCGCGTTACGTTGGTGAATCATACGCTGATAATACAGAGACTAACGTAGTTCCTTCATACACATTGTTTGATGCAACGCTGAGCTACCGTATCGAAGACTACAAGTTCCAAGTCGCAGCGAAGAATTTAGCAGATAAAGATTATATCGCTACTTGTAGTGATACTACGTTTGGTACTTGTTATTACGGTGATCGCCGTAACGTGATTGCAAGTGTAACCTACGACTGGTAACTCTGGTTTATAGGCACTCGGCCATCGGGCAGGGTGCTTTTATTAAGTTCATTGTTTATCCCTTTATCCATAACGCAAAACTTTCGTTGAAACTCATGTCCATACTGCCTTTAAATCAAACAACTAGATGCTGATTAAAACGATCAATACGATTTATTGCAGCAGTTGTTGAGCACAAAGCCTATATTGACTAGAATGACGCACTTTTTCTATTTATGTACATACAGGTAATGAACATGAGCGATACTAATTCAAGACCAGCTTTACCAGATCATCTTGCAGGCAACCCACGCAGCCCACACCACGTGGCTGAGTGTTTCGAATACCCAATCGGCATTCGTCTAAATGGTAAAGAGCGTACTGATGTTGAAGAATACTGCATCAGCGAAGGTTGGGTTAAGATCCCTTCACCTAAAGCGCTAGATCGTCGTGGTCAGCCAATGCTTATTACTCTAAAAGGCTCTGTAGAAGCTTTTTACATCGAAGAATAATCACTTTGTGTGACTAACTGCTATTTCGTGTAATTAGCTAATGTTGTGTTTAATTAGCCAACATAAAGTCACCAAACGTTATTACTTGAAAGGGTCTAGAGAAATCTAGGCCCTTTTTGTTTTCCTATGTTTGTCACTACACCAACACCATCGTTTACCACGCGATACCCGCACCAATTGAAAACTCTAGGTCTTCGCCTTCAGCTTTATCGAAACCTGCTGTCACAACAAAACCACTGTCCATAATGTAGGTTGCATCTAACCCACCAACCTGTTTGGTTGAGCTGTCAGAGAACTCTCGGCTATCTAAAGCTACGTCTGTATGTGTTCGCTTAATCCCGTAACCGGGGGTGATGTACAAATTCTCGGTGATTCCAATAGGAGCGTGAAACTGATATTCGTTGTCACGTTGTTTGTATTCATAAGACGAGGTGTCCTCGTTGTAAGCAGAGCGTGTAAATTCAAAGCCATACCCCAGAGAACCAACACCACGGTATTTGATGTAAGAAGCTGACCAATCGCGCCAACCTCGTTCAGCCGATAGCCCAAACGTAATCGCTGTTTCATCTTGGTTTTGCTCGTAAGCGTGAGCACTAGTAAAAGATAACAACAAGATAGCGGCTAGAGTCAGTAGAGGAAGGCTTTTGATGGTCATTTGATCACTCGCTTATGTTTACAGAATATTGGCGATCTCGGTGTAAACCTAGACAACCATTAATTTGGTCACGTAATTCGAATCATCCTTGAGAAATTGAAGCATTTTACCGAAAGAGTTGTGTTAGATAGTGGTAGGTAAAGAAGAGCATCCAAACATACTGTTTGAATGCCTGCCAGTTCTGTTTTTTGAATGGCTACTTCAATGCGCGAAGCTTATTCGCTTGTATTTTTGTACGTAGTTTTACAATCTCAGCTTTTGACGGCATGTTGTCTTTGATTTTGTTTTTCACATCCGACATAGGGATGAAATGCCATTGCCCATCGTGATATTTAACAACGAATGTCTCGCGGTTAATTTCCTCGCGAAATACCCAAACACCATCGTCTAGGCGCTTAAAGTCGCCAACTACATTTCCGCTTGTACCTCGTACAGTCCAAAAAGTCTGATTGGTATCTTTATAGGTTTCTCTTTCTCCGGAGATTTCCTTGTCGCCAGCAGTGATAATGACATGGCTATCACGGATTATTATTTCACCAACACGCTTGTCATCCACATAGATGCTGTAAAGCGTTTCTTCTTCACTAGAGCGTTCTTTTACTGCTCCGATGTGCGCTTCATCAGTATCTTTATTAAAAAATGGAATATCACCCAATTCTGGGATATGGACGAAACCTAAATCTGCTTGTGCAATTTTGTCTTTTAGACTTGGTGCATCAACACCATATTCAGGGTCTGCATTCTCATAACCGCCATCGTTATCGGTATCATCTTGTCCAAAACCGGGATCGATATTTTCAAAACCATAGTCGCCGTCAAATTGAGGTTGTGCTGGTTCAGATGTCCCACCTGATGAACAGCCAGCTAAAACAGCAGTAAGCACAAGAGCGATAAGTGATTTGTTCATGATATTTCCTATCGTTTATTTAATTCATAAGAAGCTGATGACTGCACACCATCCCAAGATAAGTGGGCGAACAAACAAAATTGTTCTAAGCGTTGCTGCATCGCTTGAGGTTGTACGATACGCAAGCAGCAACGTTCAATAAATAAACGGAAGTATAGGTTTAACATCACGACTGGCTATGTATTTTAGCTTCGAAAGAAAGCCATAGAATATAAATACCTCGTTGGTTGGTAGAAAATGAAGTTTTGATAGCCTTCTTGCTACAAGACATTTTGTTCGATATTTACTCATTCGAACGAAATGTACGCATTTTAAGTTTGCGGTAAACCAGAAACACGCAAACGAAAATATGAAGCGTAGTCTAATTAAATGAAACTAAAATACTGTATTTAAAGTTATTTATTGTTAATGGATATCTCTATCACAGAAATTAATCCTGAAGCACATACAATGCCCGTGATTTCGAATGAGCGTCTAATTTTTTCGTTCGAGCATTTTAAAATTTCTATCGCCCAATAATTATGAGGTTCCTATGTTTGGAATATTCAAACCCATGGCGCATATCGATCGCTTATCATCAGATAAGATTGATAGCACCTACACACGTTTACGATGGCAGCTTTTTCTCGGCATCTTTGTTGGTTATGCGGGTTACTACCTAGTCCGAAAAAACTTCAGTTTGGCGATGCCATACCTGATTGAACAAGGGTACAGCCGAGGAGAGCTAGGGGTTGCTTTGGCCGCTGTATCAATCGCTTACGGTTTATCTAAGTTTTTGATGGGAAGCGTTTCTGATCGATCTAATCCTCGTTACTTCCTCAGTGGCGGCTTGTTAATGTCGGCATTGGTTATGTTCTGCTTTGGTTTTATGCCATGGGCAACAGGCAGCATTACTGCAATGTTTATCCTTCTGTTCTTGAATGGTTGGTTCCAAGGTATGGGGTGGCCGGCTTGTGGGCGAACCATGGTGCACTGGTGGTCACGGAAAGAACGTGGCGAGATAGTATCGGTATGGAACGTGGCGCACAATGTTGGCGGCGGATTGATTGGTCCAATGTTCTTATTGGGTCTTTGGGCTTTTAACGACGACTGGCGAACCGCTTTTTATGTTCCTGCATTTTTTGCCACTCTCGTTGCTGTCTTTGTTTGGTTCACAGTAAGAGATACACCTCAGTCTTGTGGTTTACCTCCTATTGAAGAACACAAAGACGATTACCCAGATGACTATGATAAGTCTCACGAGACAGAGATGACGGCTAAAGAAATCTTCTTTAAGTATATATTCTCTAATAAGTTGTTGTGGTCAATTGCTATCGCGAATGCGTTTGTTTACCTGATTCGTTACGGTGTTCTCGATTGGGCTCCGGTTTACTTAAATGAAGCGAAAGATTTCTCAGTAGATAAATCGTCTTGGGCTTATTTCTTGTACGAGTGGGCAGGTATCCCTGGCACTTTATTGTGTGGTTGGATTTCAGATAAGTTGTTTAAGGGCCGACGCGCACCTGCAGGGATCCTGTTCATGGTTCTCGTGACTGTCGCTGTGTTGGTGTACTGGCTAAACCCAGCAGGCAACCCAACGGTTGATATGCTGGCACTGATTGCGATTGGTTTCCTTATCTATGGCCCAGTAATGCTAATCGGCTTGTATGCGCTTGAGCTTGCACCTAAAAAAGCGGCAGGTACAGCGGCTGGCTTAACTGGTTTGTTTGGCTACCTAGGCGGTGCGGTTGCTGCCAACGCAGTACTTGGCTTTATGGTTGACCATTACGGTTGGGATGGTGGTTTCATTATCTTGCTCGGTGCTTGTGTTGCTTCAATAATTTGTCTGATTTACGCGTTCTTAGGTGAGCGTGCGCACCATAAACAAAAAGAACTAGAGCAACAAAAAGAACCGTTAACTCAGTAGTTTACTAATTAGACAACGTCATACAAATAGACAACAGAGGCAGGGATATCCTGCCTCTGTGCTATCAAAGGAATAGAAATAATGAAAACAACGTCAATGTGCCTAACTCTTTTAGCACTTAGCTTATCAACCAATGCGTTCGCCGATCCTTTAGTTATTGCTCACCGTGGTGCATCAGGTTATTTACCGGAACACACATTACCGGCTAAAGCACTCGCGTACGCAATGAAACCCGATTACATTGAACAAGATGTCGTGATGACCAAAGACGACCAATTGGTGGTGTTACATGACCACTATTTGGATCGCGTCACCGATGTTGCTGACCGCTTTCCAGATCGCGCACGAGCAGATGGCCGCTATTACGCGATTGACTTTACGCTTGCCGAAATTAAATCATTAAAAGTAACTGAGGGTTTTAACCTCGATGAACAAGGCAACAGAGTGGCAGGGTACCCAACGCGTTTCCCTATGTGGCAATCTGATTTCCGGGTCGCTACTTTTGCAGAAGAAATCGAATTGATCCAAGGCTTAAACAAGACGCTCGGTTATGACGTAGGCATTTATCCTGAAATCAAAGCACCTTGGTTCCACCGTCATGAAGGGAAAGATATCTCTAAAGCCGTGCTTGCTACGTTGAATCAATATGGTTATTTATCGCAAGACGACAAGGTCTATTTGCAGTGTTTTGACGCCAACGAATTGCAACGAATTAATGATGAGTTAATGCCAGCCATGGAAATGGATCTCAAACTTGTTCAGTTGATGGCTTACACCGATTGGAACGAAACCATGACTTACAAGGGCGACAAAGCCACACCATACAGTTACGACTGGATGTTTGAGAAAGGCGGCATGGAAAAAGTCGCTACCTACGCTGACGGCATTGGCCCTTGGAAACCTATGTTGGTAGACGATGCATCGACCAAAGGAAACATCATTATCAAGCCGTTAATGAAATCAGCCAAAGACGCTGGCTTAGACGTGCACCCTTATACGTTCCGTGCTGATCCAGGAAGAATTCCAGCTTACGCTGACAACTTTGATGGCATGTTGGACGTTTTCTACAACCAAGTAAAAGTCGATGGTTTGTTTACCGACTTCCCAGACAAAGCGGTTGATTTCCTTAACCGTTAAGCTAATCAACAGTCATAAATAACGAGATACAAAGAGCTAAAAGCAAAGCTTAAAGGTGCTTTTAGTTCTTTCTCTCTAACACCGTTCTCACTCAAACCCCATTTTTAGGTTCTCTAGGTTTACACCGTTCTCACGCCTTGATAGCTTACCGAACACTGCAGTCTGTTGCTTCCTCATTGAGGTGCTTGCTGACTGAACCTTATATTCAAATTGGAAAGATCATGGAAGAAAGAAGCCAGGCTTATCTAGATAACTATCTAAACTCATTGCCAACGGAACTTGCCAAACAATACACCTCATTCAGTGCTGACTATTACTGCGCCGACGAATACAACGCCAACTTGTGTGCACAGCTGATACTGAACGGTGAAAAGCGGGCGTCTTGCGGCCTTGAATATTGGTACACCTATGAAGGTGAGACTAGGCCGATTATAGGCCACCTACAAGTCGTCACTGATTGGAATGGCAAGCCTATCTGCATCGTTGAAATTACCTCAGTTTCATCGTGTCCATATAATGAAGTCACGGCTGAATTTGCTGCTGCTGAGGGCGAGGGTGACAAATCCTTAGAATGGTGGAAGAAAGCGCACTGGAACTTCTTCTCTCGTGAGTGTGAAGAACTCAAGATAAACCCAAGTGAAGACATGATGCTGGTACTTGAGCGTTTCAAAGTGGTGTATAAGTAAAGAGAGTTTGATTGAATCACTATACGTGGCATTTTATGTTTAAGGTTAGTGCTCAACAAACAGTAACAAGGTAGATAACAATGAGCTTAACCGTTAGAGAAGTTACAATAGATGATGCACAAGGCATTATTGATGTGTTGAACCCAATCATAATCGAAGCACGTTATACCATCTTGGATCAGACCTTTTCTGTTGATGAAGAGAAAGCTTTTATCGAGTCATTCCCTGAGCGTGGTGTGTTTAGCGTTGCAGTTAACGAAGCTACGAGTCAGTTACTTGGCTTTCAGAATGTCGAACCATTTGCTACTTATACTAAAGCCTTTGACCATGTTGGTATCATTGGAACCTATGTTGATGCCAATAGCCGTGGACAGGGCGTCGCCAAGCAGTTGTTTGATTACACTTTCAAATCAGCGAAAGCCAAAGGTTATGAAAAGCTCTTCGCCTATGTAAGAGCAGACAATGAGCGCGCATTAGCGGTTTACTTAAAGCAAGGCTTTGAAATTGTAGGAACAGCAAAGAAACATGGCAAGATTGGAGACCAGTACTTTGATGAGATTCTTATTGAGAAATTCTTATAGGCTCGCCTAAACGCTAGAAATTCATCGTATGCAGGAGGCAAGATGACAAAGCTAATCGAATTAACAGAAATAGTCCTATTCGACTGGGGCAATACGCTGATGATCGACTTTCCAGACGCACAAGGGAAAATGTGTGACTGGAAAACCGTTGAAGAAATGAGTGGGGCTCGCGTGTTGTTGGCTGAATTGTCGAAACATCACAATGTCTACATCGCGACCAATGCGGCTGACTCAAGTAAGGATGACATCATCCGAGCGTTTGAACGTGTCGATTTGTCTCAATATATTGATGGTTACTTCTGCAAGGCGAGTATTGGTTTATCTAAATACGATTCTGATTTTTATCCTGCAATCATTACACAGTTAGGTGTTCAAGCTCAGGATGTGACGATGATTGGAGACACTCTCGAAAAAGACATCTACCCTGCGTTAGAAGCCGGCTTACAAGCCATTTGGTTAAACTCCAGTGGCAAGAAGCTGAGCGAATCAAACCTTGCAAATGTCGTGCAGATTCAATATTTGAGTGAGCTGTTGGAGATGTCGTTATAACTAAGTTTAATTGCGGCTATGGCTTAGCTTTTCTAAGCTGAAAATCCACTTTAAAAGCTTGATGATTTTGACGCAGGCATCTCATTTATTCGCTACTTGATACTCTAAGCTAAGTTTAGATTTCTAATATAAGGGCTAGGCTATGAGTATCGAACGTCATGGAATATCGATTGGGATTGAACGTGTTAGCGGTGAAACAATCATTGTGTTTAAAGCGAAAGGAAAGCTCACGCACGACGATTATCAAGCAATGATGCCAATCCTAAACACAGCGATAGAAGAGATCGATTCTTCGGCACTGAAGATGTTGGTCGACATATCAACGTTAACGGGTTGGGAACTGCGCGCTGCGTGGGACGATTTCAAACTTGGGTTAGAGCTTAATTCTAAGATCGACAAGATAGCGATTTATGGCGACAAAAATTGGCAGGAACTCGCTTCAAAAGTAGGAAGCTGGTTTGTGTCTGGCGAGATAAAATCGTTCGAAGAATACGAGTCCGCTATTGAATGGCTCATTGATTAATTCAACCACAGTTCAGTTCTTATGACAGCCGGTGAGTATTCTATTGAAGGCTGTGGTTTATCGACGCCAAAATCAATTTCCTAAGCAATTCAATAGAATATGTTCACTGCTGCATGTAACATGCGCCTGCCGCGATACGATCGTACTAACCAGAATAATAAACACAATAACAAGGTCTAAGAACATGAATAAGGTAATTGATAAGCTCGCTTGGATATTCATTAAAGACGGTAAGCTTTTGATGGTGAGATCAAAAGGCAAGGAACTGTTCTACCTTCCGGGCGGAAAACGCGAAGCGGGGGAAAGTGATGAGCAAGCGCTAGTACGCGAAATCAAAGAAGAAATTTCGGTCGACTTGGTGCCTAATTCGATCAAATACGTAGAGACATTTACTGGCCAAGCCGATGGCAAAGCAGAAGGTGTTTCCGTTCAGCTTACTTGTTACCTTGCTGAATACGCGGGTGAGTTATCACCAGACGCTGAAATTGAAGAGCTAAAATTTGTCGATGGTAATGACAGGGCGGTATGTTCGCTGGCTGCTTTGTTTGCTGTTGACTGGTTAGAGGCGAACCAGTTTCTTCCGCTAGTTAATAGTTAATAGTTAATAGTTAATAGTTAATTCGAAGGTTGATCCTTAAAGATCAACCTTATGAAAAGCTTGAAGGGCGGCTATCTTTCATTAAAAAGTCGAGCCTCCTTTGAGCTTTTTTCGTATCTTGCAAATCGATTACTTCAATCATCTCGCACTCATCACGTACCATCTCATTGATAAGGCTAGGATAATGACGACAGTCTTCTGGGCGGTCTAAATAGATACTGCATGTATATTTAGCTTGAGCATTCTTATCTTTGGTTGGAACAACTTCTAGGAAAGGGCAACGACTTAAGCGTTCGCCAGATTTAGGATCAAACCAGATCTCACTACCTCGAACATATTCATAAATGTCTGGATTGAACAGCTCCCACAAATCGATTTCTTCTTGAGTTGCGGCAAGGTCACCATTTCCATATTTGATACAGCATTTTCCGCATTGATTACAATTTTTCATTAATGACTTCATTGGTTGGTGAGCTTTTTTCATTTTACCACTGATAGGCGTGGCACGTTGATTTTGTTGTTCATCACTTCGAAACTCAAAGGAACCACCTCATCTGATACTCATTTATCTAAGTCACAACACTGCAAACAAGGCTGTAAACAGTGATACAATTTGCGCCTAGCAAGTTATTAAACAAAGGTATAAAAATGAGAACCGTATACACCACCGAAGGCGACATTAACGCAAAGAAACAGAAAGACGCTTACCCAAAGTTGGCGCTATGTGATAACTGCGTTCGAGACTATGTGGTGATTGCTCAAGGTGAACGTACCTACAAGCCTTGTGCGAAATGTGGTGCAGACGATTAATGCGCCTTGATAAATACCTTTGTAAAAGCACGGAACTGACCAAGCTAGAAGCGATTGAACGAATCCAGAATGGCGCGGTGATTGTAAACAGTGAAACTGTGACAGATGAATCGACTCAGGTTCATGAAAGCAACGACATTCAGCTGAACGGAACAGCGCTTAAACTGCGTGAGTTCCGATATATCTTAATGCACAAACCTGCGGGCACCATCTGTTCCAATATCGACGAAGTGTACCCATCGCTTTTCAATTACTTAGACTTAGATAAAGCATCTGAATTGCACATCGCAGGGCGGTTAGACGCCGACACTACCGGTTTAGTGTTGATCACCGATGATGGCCGTTGGTCTTTCAATATCACATTGCCGACTAAGTCGTGTAAAAAGGTATACCGCGTGACATTGTCACGCGATATCAAAGACGATGTCGCAGATAAGTTCAAAGCGGGGGTTCAGCTGCAAGGTGAGAAAGCACCAACTCGCCCCGCAGAATTAGAAGTGTTAAGCCCGAAAGAAGTATTACTAACTATCACAGAAGGTAAGTTTCACCAGGTTAAACGAATGTTTGCTGCAGTAGGTAACCGTGTTGTCGGGCTTCACCGAGAGCAAATAGGCGAAGTAAGCTTGGATGTCGAAGAAGGCCAGTGGCGATACCTCACTAACGATGAAGTTGCGTCTTTTTCCAGTCACTGAAAACCAATTAAAGAATAAGCCTAGTTAGATAATTAGGCTTCAAAGCCATAAGAAAACCAGAAGGAAAGGTGTGTCATGGAAAACCTGAAAGTCGCAGAAATAAAGTCGTTTGTCCCCGCGAAAGATTTCGATTTGTCTAAGCGTTTCTATCAAACTTTAGGCTTTGAAATCATGTCTGAATTCCATGATATCGTCTATTTTCGTCACGGCGATTATGCGTTCCTTTTACAAGATTTTTACGAACCTGCGCACTGTCACAATTACATGATGCACTTGCTGGTGGAAGACGTAAAAAGTTGGTATCAACACGTCCAAAACTCTAATCTAGTGGCGGAATTTGAAGTTACCGTTACCGAGGTTGTCGAACAGCCTTGGGGAATGCTTGAGTTTTGTATCACTGACCCAAGTGGCGTGCTATGGCGTGTTGCCGAGAACATAAGGCCGCGTTAATTCATCCAACTTGCATTGAGGCCAGTGAAACTTCAAATTATCCATATGTCGTTTTATTTTTATACCGAGAGTCGGTAATGATCAAATGGGTTCAAACATGGATATAAAGGCTAAAATGCACAACCAAGACATTTATTACTGTGACGATGTTGATTTGGTTGCTGAGCAAACACAATGCTTAGAAGTGCTTTATGACTTCAACCACACTCGCCCGAGTGAAGGTGAAAAACGCCAACAGATCATGAAGCAGCTATTTGCTGAAGTGGGTGAAGGTTGCTACATCGAGCCACCGTTACATGCTAACTGGGGGCGACATACGCACCTAGGCAATAACGTATATGTGAACTTTAACCTAACTCTGGTCGACGATACTGACGTATTCATTGGTGATAACGTGATGATCGCGCCAAACGTAACCATCGCCACCGGCACACATCCCATCAGCCCTGAACTCAGACTCAAAGCTGCCCAATTTAATATTCCTGTACGTATCGGTAATAACGTATGGCTTGGCGCGCACACAGTAGTGCTTCCAGGAGTCACCATTGGTGAAAATTCAGTAATAGGTGCAGGCAGCATCGTTACTAAAGACATCCCAGCCAATGTGGTCGCAGTTGGCAATCCGTGTCGTGTGGTACGTGAAATCAGTGAAAACGATCGAGAGTTTTACCATAAAGACCGCCGCATTCCTGATGAATTAAAGTAACGGACTTTACACAACAGTGTGAAGTTCTCTCTTCATTCATATAGAAAATTCTACATTTTCCCTTTAGCTGAGATTAGTTGTGACATAAGCCATTGCTACATAGTTGTTTGGTTGCATATTTCTTTTACATCTTAGAAACTAGACTGAATTATTCAGTATTTAAATAACGAGTTTTTCTGTCTATTAGCTGTTGTGCGAATGGAGATAACAATGTCTTCTATACCAAAAAATAAAGATGATTTAGAGCTGGCGATAAACTCAATTTCCCCCAAGCTCATGTCGGATTATCGTCAAATACCTGAAGACCGGTCTCGTCAAATCGGTGTTGAAGGGAATGTTAAGGGTACGCTAATCAGTGTCTGTGACACGGCAGCTTACTTGATTGGTTGGGGGCAACTTGTGCTCAAGTGGTATGCCCTGAAGTCACAAGGTCAACACGTAGACTTTCCCGAAACTAACTACAAATGGAACGAGTTAGGTTTGTTGGCTGAAAGCTTTCATCGCAAGTATCAAGATTGGGTCTACGAAGACTTGCTTATTGAGTTGGAATCCACGACAGACAAAGTTCTCTTGTTAATTTCAACCTTGAGTGATGGTGAGTTGTATGGTGTCGAATGGTATGAGCAGTGGACACTCGGTAGGATGATTCAATTTAACACATCTTCACCAATGAAAAACATGCGAACAAAGGTTCGGCGTTTCAGTCGAGAATGCACAAAACAAATTGTTCAAGCTGACAGTTAACACTCGGCATTTTTGGTTTGGGTCGGCTTAAGTGTTTACGGTGTAATAGTCTAGGTGTTGCTCAAGACTTGGCGCAGCGTTAGGCTTTTTTCAAACATGGAGTGAAAATATGGAGTCAGATTTTTCAAAACTTGCGACAACCGATTACGGAAACATATTAAGTAACGACCATTTTATCAACTTTAGCATTCGTCCTCTTTGGCACGGAATGCCGCGAATTTTTGGAGAAGCTTTTACTGTACAGTTAACTTCTGGTGATAATTTAATGCTTCATTCTGCAATATACGAAGCACCAGAAGGTTCTATCATTGTAGTGGATGGAGTTGATAGCGAATATGCAGTAGCCGGCGGTAATGTATGCGCAGTCGCTAAGAGTCGAGGTATCAAAGGTTTTATTATTGATGGTGTCATTCGAGATTTGAGTGAAATTTCAGATATGAAGTTTCCAGTTTTTGCGAAAGGTGTTCATCCAGTACCGGGAAAGAAAGAGGTCTATTCTGAATTGGGCGCTCCAATCACTTGCGGGGGAGCAAAGGTCTCGACGGGAGATATCATTGTTGCTGATGTAGAGGGTATTGTCGTTATTCCTAGATCAAGAAAAGATGAAGTGTTTCTAATGGCTTCAAAGAAAGCAAGTGACGAAGCTTCATTAACACTCGCTGAGTGGGAAACGAGTCATAGGGCTAAAATAGCCCAAGCAATAACTTCTGCGAAACAGAAATCCTAAACATCGCCTCAATCTGAATCATAATGCTTGGCGGTTATTCTGTTAATTCTGCTTTTCGTGATTATGGGTGTAAAGCTTGCTTTAGATTTAGGTGCAAGATGGGTTAGTTGATAACTGTGTACGGGCTATCTCCGCGTCTGATCTTAAAAAATCTAGATAATGTTTAAATTGAATCCCTACGCTTGGCATTCTAGTCGGTGTTAGTCGTGATGTTCATGTGCTTATTACTTGATTCGCGGAGCAATACAACGCTTACTAAGCGTATTTTAGTTTATAGGAATAAACCGGGCTAACTGATAGTGTTGAATCGGTTGTATTTAGATTGGGTTTTGGTGATGAATTTACTTAAAAAGTACTGGCTCACTTGTTTTTTTTGCCTTTCAAGTATTGCATGTTTGGTTAGCTTTAACGTTATTGGTTCATATGTTGATGAAAATGGGTTGTTGATAGAGCCTTTTGCTTTAATCCCTTTGTCTTGGTTTTTTCAGCTATTAGGTCTAATTGCTTTTTCGGTCAAGTTTTTCAAGACACGTAATGGAAGCTAATACTCTGGTACTTTGGAATCGATATACCATGAAGTATTCAGGACTCATTCAGTCCGTACGCATCGAGTTGTGTTTGAGATCAAACCAAGACACCTACAAAGGAGCGTCAATAGTGGAAATTCGGGAAATGGTAATTTCAGACTATGATGCGGTAATCGCATTGTGGTGTCAGACAGAAGGCATGAGCATCAGGGACGCGGATTCGAAAGAGAGTATTTCACGTTATCTAGAACGTAATCCCGGTTTAAGTTTTGTCGTGGGAAATGAAAATGAAAACGAAATTGTTGGTGCCGTATTAGTAGGTACTGACGGACGCCGGGGTTACTTACAACATTTGGCTGTTTCCCCCTAAGTTTCGAGGGCAAAGGCTAGGGTGTGAATTAGTTGCAAAAGCAGTCGACTCACTTTCTAAACTAGGCATCCCTAAGACGCACTTATTCGTATACAACGACAATGTGAACGCACAACAGTTTTATGAAAAGTTAGGCTGGTTTCCACGAGACGAAGTTCGAATGTATTCGTTTAATAGTTCGAGCAATGGCAACGTCTAGCGTTTGATATTACCCCTTCGACAGCGCATTTCATTCCCGTATTGGCTAACTCTTATTTGTAGCTAGGTCTCATTATTTAGCGACATGCTGATGATAGTGTTGTTTCATATCTGGATTTTATATAATATAAATTCACTTTATTTATCAATGATATAAAATTCACTTTCGAATGACGCTAGTGGATTGGTACTCGGTTTTATGTTTGTGATGCCATTAGCTTAGCTCCTTTGTTACATAAACTAGGTCATGTTTTTCCTCAATTACTTTTTTGGTCAGCAAGTTTAGTCTTGCGCTTACCCCAATCTCGATCTTACGTGAGTTTAAAGGACACAAGTATGAAGACGTTTTTAGCGATACTTTTCGCCATGTTTTGTTTGGTCTCAATTCATACGCAAGCGAATGATCGCCAACTAAAACAAGCTTATGAAAATCATCAAAGTGACGTTCAAGTTCATGGTTCAGGTACGGTTTATAGAATTCTGCCTGATGATAACAAAGGCTCTCGGCACCAAAAGTTCATTCTACGTCTCGACAGTAAGCAAACCTTGTTGGTAGCTCACAATATCGATTTGGCACCACGTATACCGAATCTAAAACGTGGGGACAGAGTCGAGTTTTATGGTGAGTATGAATGGAACGATAAAGGTGGAGTGATGCATTGGACTCACCGAGACCCACGTAACAATCATGCTCATGGTTGGTTAAAACACCAAGGCGAAGTGTACGACTAAGGTGTACCTCACTAATGATGGTAAATGATTCGTTATGCGCGACATTTATATCAATCTGATGTGGTGTTTTAAAAATCATTGCTGACTCGCTGATTACTATTTCAGTGTAATGAGGCACCGTTACTTATTGGTTTTTTAAGGTAGGGATTATTTGTGCAGAAAATGGAGTTTGTTCGAATCTTATTGATAGAAAACGGTGTGAAACCTCATTTAACGAATCCATACTTTTACTTGTGGTGGACGTTACTTCGTATTGAAGCGAAGCCTCGGATATTTGAAAGCCCGTTTAAGTTGTGTTTTCTTCAAGCTATATTTGGCTCTGTTTTTTGGGGTGGGTTTATGTGGTTGGTATTTTGGCAATTTGAAGGTTTCACAATATTCCAAGTGTATTGCTCTTTGTTCTTTGGTGTATCTACTGGGCTATGTTCTGCTCTTGAGGTGGCTAGAACACGACGGAAGTATGGATTCAGCACGCTAGAACAGTGGCTTGAAGATAATGATCTTGCAGAGAACTAACGACACATTGAGGTATAAAATTTGAAGAAGTTAATGTCGTTCATTGTCTTATCCAATCTTGTCACATTTGGAACTGTTTATGCGCTTGAGTGGCAATTTGGTTATCTTTCTATTCACTTTTTAAGTGACTATGCATTTTATACTATGCTGGTACTCCTTGGATTAGGAACGCTGTTTTCGTTTACTGGACATACCGTTGGATATAGTGATCCAAGTAATGTGGCTGGAGTGACTGCGAGTAGTCTGATCGATAATGATTCAGCAAAAACGACGGTAGTGAATAAGCTCGAAAGCACGAACTTAGGAAGCCGTTTCTTGATCGCCAGCTTAGTACCTTTGGTTTTTTGTGTGTTTGCATAACTTTATTGTTCCGCGACCTATTAGCAAGAGTGTTTCGCTAATAATGTCGCTAGGCTCATTCTATATTTTTTTAAATGAATCCAATTGACATCTTACTTTCAATATATGAGAGTGGTTGTATGAAAACTAATCTAAAGCTCGTTAATCACCGAATTATCATCATTCCATAGGAATGGTGGGATTTGATGCGCTCTAGATTAATCAACCCACCCGTAAAGGTGGGTTTTTTGTATCTATCTTTCGGGGGACGAGACTCTTGGAGAAGTTTACATGAAAAAAGTAGCCGTTTTTGGTAAGCCAGGCAGTGGAAAATCGACAGTAAGCAAAGCACTCGCTTCTGCCATCAATTTGCCACTTCATCAATTAGACTCCTTGGTATACAAACCAAGTGGTGAATTAGTCGATAAAGAAGTATTCAAAGACATTCATGATAAAATAGTGAGTTCAGAAACGTGGATCATAGATGGGCTAGGGCCTATCAGTTTGTTCTATAACCGTTTAGAAGAAGCCGACACGCTCGTTTATATCGACCTGCCTTATTCAGTCAGTTATTGGTTTGTCACAAAGCGTTTGCTTAAAGGGTTATTCGTCAAACCAGAAGGCTGGCCTGAAGGAAGTTCGGTTTTTAAAGGCACATTACAAAGCTATAAAATACTAAAACTGTGCCCAAAGTTTTGGAACGATGAATTTATGATTAAGTTACTTGAAAAATATCCAATGAAAGAGGTCCATGTAATCAAAACCGTTGCGGAGTTAAATGATTTTGCATCGAAGAGCGTTATGAAGGAACAGCGATGATTCAAAGTATCTATGATGGAATGTGGGAAAGGTTCAAAGTAGCTTCTGAAAAGAACGAACACGAGCTTGATCTAAACCTGTTAGACCAAATGAATGATACGCGAAGAGGTGTGACCGCTTTGGCCTATCTGAATCAAGGATCTCAAGCTGTTCTGGACGAAATTCTGAGTTTCCAAAGAACAGTCCAACAAATAGAACCTGATCAATATTATCATCCACTCGATGAACTGCACCTTACCGTCTTATCTGTTATCTCTTGTGTTCCCGAATTCGAACTGAATCAAATCAACGTCAAGGCCTATGTCGAAATATTCTCAAAAGTTCTGCGCGATGCTGATCCAGTAGAGATCAATTATCGCGGTATTACGGCATCACCTAATTGCATTGTAATTCAAGGGTTTCCGGTTGCTGATACTCTGGAGGAAATCCGAGATGATCTTCGAGAACAACTTAGTCGTGCCGGTTTGAGAGTGAGTTTCGATAGTCGTTATAAACAGGTCACGGCGCATAGTTCGTTAATTCGTTTTCGAGTCCCGATTAGTGATGGACCGCAACTTCTCGCATTGTGTCAGCCATATCGTGACCACGAATTTGGTAGCATTGTCCTTACAGATTTCGAGTTGGTATTTAATAACTGGTATCAAAACCTCGCGGTAACAACGTTATTGGCTCGTTGTTCGTTGGAATCTGAAGTTCAAATAAAATCAATTTCTTATTTTTAAGTACTAGGGATTATGACAAAAATATACTTTGTATGTGGCTTTATTGGTTCAGGCAAAACTACGTATTCCAAGAAACTTGCCGAAGAACACGGCGCTTTTCGCTTTTCCATTGACGAGTGGATGATTCCTCTTTATGGAGAGCACATGGACCGTGAAGTGTTCGACAGTCGTTTGGCTACGCTGCAACAGTTATTCAAAGAGTCCGCATCACAACTGTTCTCACTCGGTGTCTCTGTGATCTTCGACTTTGGGTTTTGGACTAAAGCAGATAGAGAAGCTTTTGCCGATTGGGCATTAAGTATCGGTGTCGATAGTGAAGTTCATTATTTGGATATACCGTTTGATACTTGCAAGCAAAGGGCATTTTCTCGTAATTCAGAACTCAATGGTAAGTCCTATGAAATGACACCAGAAATGATGGTGTTATTTTGGTCTTGGTTTGAAGTCCCAACGTCGAGTGAAAGCGTGGTTTGGGTTCAGTAAGCAAACTCACCAACGATCTAACGTTTTTGAGGGAATATGAAGATTAAACAAATTTCAGGTATGGAAGTCATTCCAGTTAGACATCAGGTCTTATGGCCAGACAAGCCAGCATCGTTTTGTATTGTACAAGGTGATGAACTAGCAACGCATTATGGTGCGTTTGTTGGTGAATTGCTGGTTTGTGTCGCGTCTATCTATATTCAAGACAATGAAGCTAGGCTGAGAAAGTTTGCCACGCTGCCTGATTTCCAAGGGCAGGGAATCGGTTCAAACGTGATTGATCATGCAATCTCTAACCTCAAAGATTTAAACATCCAATATTTTTGGTGCGATGCGCGTACAACGGCTTTAGGTTTTTATCAAAAGTTTGGGATGGCTGTAGAAGGCTCTGAATTTGAAAAGTCGGGTGTTGCGTATTACAAAATGTCGGTTCATTGGTAGTAACGCTTCTCTGTCGTTAGGTTAGCCC
The DNA here is from genome assembly GCF_024347455.1 of Vibrio echinoideorum. Classification (NCBI taxonomy): domain Bacteria; kingdom Pseudomonadati; phylum Pseudomonadota; class Gammaproteobacteria; order Vibrionales; family Vibrionaceae; genus Vibrio; species Vibrio echinoideorum. The sequence continues at coordinate 1,827,872 of NZ_AP025483.1, read as the reverse complement.
TCCGAACCGCTAAATCACAACTTAAGTTAAGGAAGCTCATCGTGGAAGAAATAAAAGGCATTTTGCAGTTCATGGTAGAGATCGAAAAGCTAAAAGATGTCTCTCGCCAAACGAAACCTGTTGGGTTAAATCGTTATGAAAACTCAGCAGAGCACAGTTGGCATGTCTGTTTAAGTGCTCTGATGCTGAAAGACTATGCCAATGAAGAAATCGATATTACGCGAGTGATGAAGATGCTGTTGATTCATGATCTTGGGGAAATCGATGCCGGAGACACCATCATTTATGCCAGTGAAACTGAAGAAAACAAGCTCAAAGAGAGAAACTGCGTCGAGCGTTTGCTGAAATCACTGCCGAGCCAATTAAGAACCGAGTACTTGGATCTATGGCTTGAGTTCGAAGCGGGTGAGTCACCGGAAGCCAGGTTTGGTAAGGCGATCGATAGAGTGCCGCCATTACTTCATAACATCCATGGTGGTGGTCATAGCTGGAAGAAGCACAACATATCTAAAGATAAAGTACTGACCTTTAATGGCGAGCGTATTTCTAAAGGCAGTCGTGCTCTATGGAAAGAGCTAGAAGTGCAACTTGAAGGGGCTGCGGACAAAGGGCTATTAAAGTAAAAATTAACTATCTTGCCAAGGAATGACAAAGAAGTTTCAACCTAACAACGTTTAAATTAAACTCGGGAATTCATAGTGTTACTTCAGCGTAGCAAGCCCATTGTTAAAGGAATAAGAACCACATGAAAACCACTGCTTTAGCTTTATTGTTGCTTAGTGTTTCTGGTAGTACATTTGCAACAAATACCAATATTGAAGCGATCGATTACCAAGTGTCGGTCACTGTCGAGGATTCTGAATCAAAACTCAGCTTCCCAACCTTTAAGTTCCACTCTTTCGGTCAGGAAGTCACATCTCAAACTGAAAAGTGCATTTATTCGGGTGTTCTTTCTAAGCATGAAGCTAACGCTATTCTATTGGAAGCCAAAATGTCATGCGATTATGAAGATGGTGAGTCTAGCGGTGATATGCCGGTTTTTATTGTTAATAAAGAGGGTGGAGAAGCCAGTATCGAGCTTGGAGAAGATCAAGCAAACCTGTGGAAATATTCGGTTCTAATTAAAGCGCTTAACTAAATTTCAAGCGATACACGGTTACTCTTTTTGTTCTGCTATCTAACAACGCAATGCCAATTAAAGTAGATGCATGACACATGGTATTATCTTGTGTCTCATTTCTTTCTAATAAAACTCTAATGGACAACAATAAGTTCGAGAACCGAGTGATAAGTTGTTAGTATACATCAACATTTATAAATGTTAGTTGGCTTATATAAATGCTTGATAATAAGTATATTAAACACCCTTATCACTGTGAACAGTGCAACGCACTTACCCCGCACCTCGCTGTTAACGCTTCCGATGCTCAATCTAAAGTGGACGCTGAATCTGAAAAGAAACAATGGAAACTAGGCGTGTTGATGGAGTACCTGATGACGTTATTGTTTAAAGGTGACCATAATGTTCCCGGTTTTTATGTCGACAGTGATTACGAATACCAGTGTGAAAAGTGTAGGACTAAGTCGTGGCACTGATCGTGTGTTTAGCTTTATATTGAACTCTAACCGTTCCAAGTGTTGAATTTGGCTAGCATCAAGAAGAAGCATTTCGATCTTGTTTTGGAGGACAAACGAGTGATATACCCAAAAGCTTTAAATATCTGTGACAAAATCGGATTTTTCTCACCGTCATCGCCTGCAACTGTCTTTGCTCCCAATCGGTTTGCTCGTGCTAAACGCTATTTGGAAGAGCAGGGCTTCATTCTAGTTGAAGGTTCGTTAACTGGAGAGTCAGAAGGTTATCGTTCTGGTTCCATTCAAGCGCGAGCCGAAGAACTTAATCAGCTCATTCGAGACCCTGACGTGCGCTGTATTATGTCGACCATTGGCGGTAACAACAGCAACTCACTCTTGCCATACATCGATTACGACGCCCTTAGAAATGACCCGAAAATCATTATCGGCTATTCAGATGTCACCGCATTATTACTCGGCATTTACGCTAAAACTGGATTGGTGACTTTCTATGGCCCTGCACTCGTTGCATCATTTGGTGAATTCCCACCATTGGTCGACCAAACCTTCCAATCATTTACCGATATTTTATGTTCGGACTCGAGCCGACATCAGTACACGATGCCTGAGAGTTGGACGGACCTTAAACACGATTGGGAAACTCAAGACTCTGCAAAGCCAGTTTACGATAATGAATGGCACTTCATGGGAAGTGGCCAAGTAAGCGGCCGCGTGATTGGTGGGAATTTGAGTACAATGGCGGGGATTTGGGGCAGCGAATACATGCCAGAAATTAAGTCTGGCGATATTCTACTTATCGAAGATTCATTAAAAGGCATTGAAGCAGTCGAGCGTTCATTCGCGCACCTATTGGCTTGCGGAGTATTCGGTAGAGTAGGCGCTATTGTGCTTGGCAAACATGAACTGTTTGATGACAAAGGGACAGGGCTAACAACACTCGATGTACTTCTTGAAGTGCTGAATGGTAAAAATGTCCCGATCCTTTATGGCTTCGACAGTTGCCATACCCACCCTATGCTAGTCACGCCCTTAGGTGTGCAAGGTACTATTGATTTTGATGACAAGACATTCAAGCTTCAAAGCCAATGGTTAGCGTCGAATTAGCCTAAACTGATGATAATAAGACGCATTAGAAAAGTGATCCTCTCTGCAAACTGAGAATGGAAACGTGTCTATACTGGTATTGGTTGTGCTGCTTACCTTAAAGTGGCGGTAGAAATGTTGTGTTTAACTAGGCTAACTCTCAGAGGTAACAATGAAAAAATTACTATCACTAGGCGCCGTTTTAATTGCGGCATCATTTTCAGTCGCCGCTTCTGACGGTTTGATTAAGTACCAAAGTAATTACTCGGTAAAAGAAACCGCTGACCGTTTTGAAAATATCGCGAAGAGTAAAGGCTTAACGTTATTTGCAAGAATCGACCACCAGAAGAATGCGAGTGGTGTCGATCTTGAATTACGACCAACTGAAGTGATCATTTTTGGGAACCCTAAGGTTGGCACACCATTGATGCAGTGTGAGCAAGATGTGGCAATTGATTTACCACAGAAAGTGCTTGTTACCGAAGATTCGAATAAGAAAGTCTGGTTGTCTTACAATGATCCTAATTACTTGATGGAACGTCATGCAATCAATGGTTGTGATGAAGTGGTTAAGAAGATATCTGGTGTGCTGAGTAAGCTATCGGAAGCGACAATAGCTAAGTAACTACGGTGTCGGATCTGACACTTCGTTCAACACGATTCTGTTTGATACGATTATGTTTAATACAATGTTGTACCAAGTCATTTGGTTGAACCGTACAGACAAGGCATGAACGATGAAGCCCACCCAATATGGTGGGTTTCTTATAGAGTAGACTGGGTAAATCATCAAGAATTAAGGACATCATGACGTTACGAGTAGTACCTGAACTTTATTGTTTAGAATAGAAGTGAGTAAGTCATTCTTCGTTGAAATCTTGGGGTTTTCGGTTAAATATGAGCGCCCAGAAGAAGCATTTGCTTATCTGACAATGGATGGCGTCGATGTCATGTTAGAAGGGCTTAGTGGAGATAGCCGCAAGTGGGTTACTGGTAAGCTAGAAGCACCATTTGGGCGAGGCGTAAATTTTCAATGGGATGTATCGAACATCGATGCGTTGTATCAACGAGTTTGTATTCAATCTAAAGATTCTATTTACCTAACGCTAGAGTCTAAATCCTACCCATGCGGTGAACGTATTGCGACTCAAAAACAATTCATTGTCCAAACGCCGGATGGCTATCTATTCCGTTTCTGCCAGGATGTTGAATAGTAGACATTGAATGAGTAGACGTTCAAGGCTTGGCATTTTGTAATGTGTTCATTTAAACAAAAATAATGGCCCATTTGAACTAAAGTCTTTGAAATCGAGCGTCGACAAAATATACAACCACCAGCTATAAAAACGTAGCAACATGATTAAAGGAATACTCCAATATGTACGGGAGTGAGAGGACGAGAGCATTCTGCTGTAACTGTAAGGAACTTACACTGCATAGGTACACGATGTTCAGTAGCCAAGTGCAAAAGGCACCACAAGCTGAAGATAAAGAACCGAGCTTACTCCAACGAATTTTATCGGAGCTTCTATCTTTTGGTGTAACAGGTTCGGGCGCGACAGGTGATTACAAATGTACCCAATGTGGAACATATCTGAATACACCAGACAACCTAGACTGAGTTTGTGAGTTTGGCTTAGACAAATAAAAACGGGAAGACCGCAATGATCTTCCCGTCAGGTATTACTTAACTCATCGTGCTATTGGCAGTTTGAGTGAGAAGCGTTATGCACAACACTTCTTGTATTTCTTGCCGCTGCCACAAGAGCATGGGTCGTTACGATTTGGCGTTTTTTCAAACGTCATCGTTTTTGGCTTGTTTAGAAGCGTATCAAATTCCAGCGTGTTTTCTTCTTTTTCTGCATCAACCGTGATGCTTACAAAGATAGCGTTGTCTGCTGCTAGAGCTTCAACTTCTGTTTTGCGAGCTTCAGTTTGAACCATTACCGCAACTGGTGACTCTTCAGTACCCACTTTAACATCGCGGTTTACATTGTAGCCTGCAAGAACGTGATTCTGTCTTGTTTCGATACGGCCTTTGAAAAATAGTTTCGACATTGGGTACTCATTAAAATTTGGGATGACGCTATTCCAATGCTGGGTAGCGTTATAGATCGGGGGATTATACGCATATATTCCAATTGATAAAGCAATGATGTGAGCAAAGAGGGCTTAGTGATTGTGACCAAACGATCAGCCGCTTGGTAACTTCTCAATTTTTTGCGTGGTTTGGAATAAACTTGAAATTAGAGACAATAAGATTTCCTTCAATAGGGTTTAGAGTGATAAATTAAAATCGTCAATTTTAACAAAGAGATAGTGTATGAAGTTAGATGCCATCCTGTGGGATTACGATGGAACCTTGGTCAATTCAGTTCCGAAAAATATCGCAATCACCAAAGACATTATCTCTGTGGTCGCGCCACATTTGTCCGGTGATAATTTACCAAAATATTTGTTGAGCGAGGCGCTTTATCACGAAGCCAACCACGGCGCAAAAAACTGGCAAGCCTTGTATGTCGACTACTACGGTCTATCGCATGATGAAATGTTGATCGCTGGTGGAATGTGGGCGGAGCATCAAGATAAAAACCAAACACCAGTCTCGTTGTTTGATGGTTTGGAAACAGTGGTTAATCGGTTCGCTCATCTTCCTCATGGTATTTGTTCTCAAAACTCTCAATTGAATATTCGTGGTGTACTAGACAGTTATGGCATTGGTGATTTGTTTAAATCGGTTGTCGGCTATGACGATGTATCGAATGGAAACCAAAAACCACATCCATTTGGTGGCATGAAGTGTGTTGAAAGCATCTTTGGGCAAGCTCAAACCGATGAACTTTGTTTGATGTATATCGGTGACCACGAAGCGGATACGCAGTTTGCTCGCAATATCGAAGCCGCACTTGGCGACAAAGCAAAAGTGATTGCAGTTGCCGCAGGTTATAGTCGTTCTGAACCAGAAAACTGGCAAACTAAGCCCGATTATATTGCTAACAGTGTCGATGATCTTTTAATGATCATTGGCAAATACGCTTAATCAGTATCGTTTGATTAAATCTAGTTAATTTAAGGAAGAGTAATGACATCAAAAGACGTGGTATTAGGTTTTTGGGACGCAATGAGAACCAATGACTTTGCAAAGGCGAGTGAATGGTTAGCGGAAGATTTTGAAGGCTATTGGCCTCAGTCGTCTGAATTGACGGTTGGGCGAGACAACTTTATAGCAATCAATTCTGAATACCCGGCCAATGGTGTTTGGGAATTCACGCTCAATTCAATTGTCTGTGAGGGTGATACCGTAGTAACAGACGTTTCAGTTACTGACAGTGTATTGAAAGATCGAGTGATTACCTTTCACACGGTCGTTGATGGTTTAATCCAAAAGCAAACTGAGTTTTGGCCAGACCCATTCGAAGCGCCGGCGTGGCGATCGCAGTGGATTCAGGTTGTGTCGAACAACCAGGTCGTATCGAATAATCAGCTTATATCGAACAATCAGGTGCATCGAACAATCAGGTTATAACAAACAAATGGCATTAGGAGGTTTCATTGAACAAGGTAGTGATTGTAACAGGTGGAAGCCGAGGCATTGGCGCAGCGACGTCTAAATTGTTGGCCAGTAAAGGCTATGCCGTATGCGTTAACTTCATACACAACGAATCGAGAGCTGAAGAGTTGGTTAATGAGATTCGCGAGCAGGGCGGAACCGCGATAAGCGTGCGAGCGGATGTGTCTGTAGAATCGGATGTGAAATCCTTGTTCGAGATTGCTCGTAACAAGCTAGGACCAGTGACTCACTTAGTCAATAATGCGGGGATCCTGTTTAACCAATCGGCATTGGTAGATATCGAGTTAGATCGCTTTGAAAAGGTGATGAAATCGAATGTGTCTAGCTGCTTCCTATGCAGTAAAGCCTTTATCAAACAAGCTGATGGTGCGGGCTCTATCGTGAATGTCTCATCTGCTGCTTCTCGTACAGGAGCGCCGTTTGAATATGTCGATTATGCAGCATCGAAAGGCGCGATGGACTCACTGACTAAAGGCTTATCGCTTGAATTGGCTGCGCGTAATATCCGAGTCAATGGCGTCAGACCGGGTTGTATCTACACCGAAATGCACGCTGACGGCGGAGAACCAGGGCGAGTAGATAGACTCGCCTCACAACTGCCACTGCAACGAGGCGGCACACCAGAGGAAGTGGCTAACTCTATCGCGTGGTTACTGTCAGACGAAGCTTCTTATGTAACTGGATCATTCATTGATATTGCGGGCGGGCGATAGGGCTCGTTGGTCTTTACACTAAGATAAACCAGTAAAAACCATAAACACGCAACAAAAGTACCTAACTAAAAGAACGAAACTAAGAGTACAAATATGAAAAACTATTTTGAAAGTCCGTTTGTCGGAAAGTCACTCAAAGAACAAGTGACCAACCCAAACATCATTGTGGGCGAGCACAGTTATTACTCGGGTTACTACCATAACCACAGTTTTGATGACTGCGCACGTTACCTATTAGCGGATAGAACCGACATCGATAAGCTGATCATCGGCAGCTATTGCTCAATTGGTTCTGGCGCGGTGTTTATGATGGCGGGCAACCAAGGTCACCAAAACCAGTGGGTGAGTACCTTCCCGTTCTTCTATCAAGACGATGAGAAGTTTGAAGATGCGATAGACGGCTTCGAACGCTCTGGTGATACCGTGATTGGTAACGATGTTTGGATTGGCACCGAAGCCATGATAATGAGCGGTGTTAAGGTCGGTGACGGGGCAATCATCGCGAGCCGCGCTGTAGTCACTAAAGACGTTGCACCATACTCGATTGTTGGTTCAAACCCAGCGCGTCACATCCGTTATCGTTTCAATGAAACTGAAATTGCTCAGTTGTTAGAAATGAAATGGTGGGAGTGGAGCGAAGAGCAGATCAAAGGCGCGATGCCATTGATGTGTTCTTCAGATATCGACGGTTTGTACCAATATTGGAAAACGTTCGCGCAATCTTAAATTCAGGCTCGCTGAAATTACAAGTGCGCCTAAATAAACGCACGTGAGCTAGATACCTGCGCCAACTTGAAAATAGAGCGCGGTATCTTCTTCACTGAACGCGAGGTCAATCCCCGAAATTAAACCATAGCGTCTTGCGATAAGGTAACGGAAACCAACGCCGTAAGCCGCGTGAGAGCTTTGATCAAACATGTCTTTATCGCTGTCACCTGCATAACCAATTCCCGTAAAAACAGCGGTTGACCAGCGTGGTGTCCATTGTTTGCTTACTTGAACTTCTGCCGCGACGGTGTGCTCACCTTGATAACGATTACAGGCGATACCTCTCAGTTCAATGTCTGGGTAATATTGAGGAGAAAGCACTCGTTCATTGGTCGACAATGATTTGTACTGTCCTCGCAATGCTAAGTTCCACTCCTTGTTTAACTCCCAATAATTCAGTCCTTCCACATTAAACGTTTGATAGGTGTAATCACTGCCAATCGCATCACCAAACCAAAGGTATTCCGCGACATAGTTGTAGCCTTGCGTGGGATTGAGAAAGCTGTTCTTGCTGTCGTATTCAGCGATTAAACCCAAACCGGAAGAGGTCGGTGACGTGTTGCCAATGTTGTTTAAGATTTCTTGCGCTTTAGGATGATTATTAAGAGAGAGTGTTGGTGCGAAGAACTGTTGAGAAAACCCCAGTAACCATTTGGAGTCGGGTACTCTAAATTGTAGCTTCTGTATCCCGCCCATGCCTTTGAGTCCTAGCTCAACACCTTCGTTTGGATCGAGTGGAGACAAGGCGTTCGGAGAGCTTTGTCTATAAAAGGTCATGTTGATATCGCCATAACCTAATCCACCAAGGTAGCGTATTGAATCCTCATTCCAACTGCGCTTGTGACCAACAAACGCCATCCAAGTGCCATTCTCTGTTGCAAAGCCTCCGACCGCGGTAATTGCAGGCGTTAAAAGTTGTGCTCCGCCATCGAGTGATTTTTCAGCAAGTTCTTTACGCGTGTTTTTTTGCTCTTCAGATTCGTGCATGAAGATACCGGTGAAGCCGCCACCGTATCCTACCGCAGGCTCTGTAATTAGAATTGGCACAGGAAGAAAACCGTAGGCATTTTCTGCGAGGTATTCTCCCATATCGAGTTGACCATCAATTTCATCGATAAAGCTGACGGCGTGTGTCGCCGTTGAAACAAGTATCAGGCTACTTAGTGCTAAAGGTTTAAAGGTCATAACATTCCGTATTATTCACTATCCATTAAATTGAGTGTAATCAATCAAATAGATAGCGCAATAGAACGAGGAGTATTAACCGATATATCGGTTCAAAAGGCGAATGGAACAGCGTTTACTATTGGATAGCTTCTACGTACGTCAGAATATCCAGAGCATTTTGCTTGGTAATTATACCTTTCCACGCTGGCATACCTTGTTCTACGTTACCCTCTAAAATGTCATCCGCCACAGAGCTTGGACTGGTAAAAAAGCCACCTAGTTTATTAGCGATATTAGCGGGCTTGTGTGGCAATGAAGCGGCTGTAGGACCATCACCGTGACCCTTGTCACCATGACACACCTGACAAAGCTGTCGGTATTTGGTTTTACCATTGGCGAAGTGGCTCGCATCGATTTCTGAGGCGGCACTGGCATTAAACGCCATTATTGAAGCGACTAGACCTAAGAAAGCTAACACGTGTAAATGGTTCATGGTTTTCATTGTTTTGTTCTCGATTATTATTTAACAATGAAAGATTAAGCAGGCGTGAGTAGAAGAAACGTGAATAGGTAAAGCGGGATTAAGCTAAGTTTACAAGTAGCTTTAGACGTACATTTAGAAATAAGTTTAGTTGCGGACAAACATCAATGTGATTTGGGTAAATGATTGATTATATGCATATTGCATAGTATGGCGTGTCGCATTAGCGTGGTGGATGAATTGGAGGGGTATTATGATCAGTTGCAACGATTACGATTATATTGAGATTGTGTGTATGCACCAATACCCAATCAAATTAACGCTGAAGTCTGGCGAGCAGATTGAATGTGTCGGATTAGATACTCAACGCAATGACAGCCGTGAAGAGTGCATTAAGGTCAGTATTCAAGGTGCAGAACAACTTGTCGTACTCACTGATCTTTCCACACTAGAAGTCTGTGTCGACAATCCTCATTTTCAGCAGATTTCATTCAAAACGTCATAGGCTTTCAAATGAATAACACCATAGAGCAATGCTATTGCACCGCGTGCCGAGAAGACACACAACACGTTGTTGTGTTGGTCAGAAAGACGAGTGCGTTTGCAGACAAACCTAACCAAAAGCGACACGAGTTTTGGGCGGGAGTGGTTAAAGGTTGGTTCCTTGGCCCGTTTATCGCGTCAATGGATGAGTTTTCTCGTCATCTTGTGTGTGAGAAGTGCGGCCATAAAGTGATTGAAGACTAAGTATTGATTTAATATGCTTAAACTAACGTTGGCTAGGAATGAAAACGAATGAAAGTAGAAACGATTGAAGCCGTAAAGGCGTATGGGTTTTCAGTAAGAACCACTAATACCGATGAGATTGACCCAGCTAAAGCGAAAATAGGTCAACTGTGGCAAGGGTTTTTCGACCAAGCTTTTCCTAAACTTACACCAGATTCAAAGGTGTATGGTGTCTACACCAATTACGAATCGGATTTTACTGGTGAGTTTGATGTTATCGCGTGTACCAATGCACTAACGGATAACAATTTAGATGACCTAGTTGAAACCGAAATTGAAGCCGGTAAGTACCTAACGTTCTCCGCTGACGGTGAATTGCCGCAAGCGGTTATCGATTTATGGGGCGAAGTATGGGCGTATTTCAATGCGCAGGATTGCCCACATACTCGAACCTACACGACGGATTTTGAATTCTACAAAGGCGAAACCGAAGTCGAGATTTCTATAGCAATAAAATAAGGCTTTTGCTGGTAGCTTGTGAACCATAAAAGCTAGTGATAACAGATAAATAATGAATAAAAAAAGAGCCGCTCTATATGAGTGGCTCTTTTTGTTGGGCTATCTTGTCCAGAAAAAGGCTAACTACATCATTCTCATGAAGTAAGGAATAATAAGGGCGTTCGCTAAATCAATGAAGAACGCACATACCAACGGCACGATGATGAAGGCTTGTGCAGAGTGTCCATACTTTTGACTTACTGCCGACATGTTTGCCATTGCGGTTGGTGTTGAACCCAAAGATATCCCGCCAAAGCCTGCACACACTACGGCGGCGTCATACGTTTTCCCCATGGATGGGAATACAATGAAGATATTGATGATTACCGCTAATAAAAGCTGCATTGCCAGTATTGCGAATATTGGGCCTGCTAAGTCGATGAGTGTCCAAAGTTGCATGCTCATTAACGACATCGCCAAAAATGTACCTAGAGATATTTCTGCAATTAGGTCGATAGCAGGAGAGCGCGTAGGCCATTTCGTCCCAGATATTCTTGGGTATGAATCTGGCATCAAGTTGGTGATCACGATACCCGCAAACAAACACGATACGAACAATGGAAGCTGTAATCCTGTTTGGCTGATCAATTCATTCAGCAAAGCACCGACAATGACACAAATATGGATAGCTAAGACAGCATCTAGAAATTGAAATGACGTCAATTCTTGCTTTTGCTTACTCTCATTTGAATTCACTGAAATGTCTTGGCCTTCAGCAGGTTTAAGGTTGTGGCGATTAATAAGAAACTTAGCAATCGGACCACCCATTAAACTGGCTAAGATAAGCCCAAACGTGGCGCTGGCGATACCAATCTCCATTGCGCTTTCCAACCCAAACTCTTCTGCGACCTTTGGTGCCCAGGCGATAGCCGTTCCGTGACCGCCAATAAGTGAAATACTGCCGCTTAACAAACCAAAGACAGGCTCTAAACCAAACATAGAGGCGACAGAGATACCGACGATGTTTTGCATAATCATAAAAAAGATGGTGATCGCGAGTAGAATCACTAACGGTTTACCGCCTTTAAACAGGTCTTTCAAACTTGAGTTGATACCGATGGTGGTAAAAAAGTAGACCAATAATACATCGCGAGCAAACAGATCAAATTGGACTTCAATTGAAGTGGTCGCGTAAAGGCCAGCAAACAACAACGACGCTAAAATTCCGCCTGAAACGGGTTCAGGAATGCTGAATTCTTTCAAAAATCCGATGACTTGATTAAGCCTTCGTCCGATAAATAGCACCACGATACCCATGGTCACTGCGAAGAATGACCCAAGGTGTAAGACGTTGTTTTCAAATTCCATAATAAGCCTTGTATAAATAAAATGCTGACTGCCGATTCGTTACTTTATAAGCAACTAGATTAGCATTATTTGTTACTGCCAAAAGATAAGAAGGTTTGAAATTCGGCATCGGAGAGAAGCTGTTTATTACCTTCTTCAATCAATAGGTCTACGTTTTCTTTGTCTATCATAAAATCTGTTGGGATTTGATTAAGTAAATATCGCTTGGCGCTGTTGTCTGTCTTGTTCAAACTGACTTCAATAAAGTAAGGGACAACCTTACGGTCTTGATAAGAAGCGAATTCGGACCAAGACTCTAACTCGTCGACGATCAAATCTTTGGTCGTATCGTTGTAGCGATGCAGCTGGATATCGGTGATCACGTCTACCGTTTGTTTCATTGTTGGCATTTCAATCGTGTTTCCGATGCCGGACTCTGGCATTGTAGCGGCATCAACAGAAATGATGACGATAGGGCGTACCTGTTGATTTTTATGTAAGTTCTTCAGTTTTTCTTTGTCGTTATAGCGCAAATATTCAGACATCTCATAAACCGACAGCAAGCCGAGGTTGTCAGTAATTCCACCATCAACGAGATGAAGATAATTAATGTCGTCTTTATGGCTGTATGACTCTAACGATTTGATCAGATTTCGGTTGCGATAGCTGGTCGCTTCAAAAGAGGGCTGTAAGTGTTCTGTTTTGTCACAGTCGTTTTTGTTCTCAAGCACGACGGGTGTGAATACAAAAGGAACGGCAGAAGAGGCCGTCACTGAACTTGAAACTGAATAGCTGTTTAAGTCGGAGCAAATTAGGTCAAAATATTCTTGCGTGAACGAAAAGCGAGATCCGGTTGAAATGTCGGTAGCGTTAATCACAATGTATGGAGAACCATCTCGTCGAATGTCAGCAAACGTACTATCACCAAAAATGTTGGCTTCATAATAATCGGTCGCTTTATCTGTTCTTGTGGCGTAAGAGAACCAATAAGTCGGAGATAGGAGAATAGAAAGTAGATCTTTAGATACTTCGTGATAGAGAAAGGTTTCTTCGTAGTCTTCGAATATCTTCTCGCCGTATAAGCCGTAATAAGCTGCGGTAAAACTGCCGCCCGATACCGAGCTAATAATGTCGACTTCTTCCAATAAGTTGATGGTTTCGCCGTCAATGTCGATATTGGTGTCGCGTAACGCTTGTAACACTCCGTAGGAAAGCGCAGCTGCACGCGTTCCGCCCCCTGAAAAAGAGAGGATCAAGGTAACTTTGTTGTCTTGTTTATAGAAGTTTTTAGCGGTGTAAGGCTGAGCCAGCTGTTCACTTGACTGACTCGTGTTCGTCGCTTTGTTCTTGGCGCTACAGGCAGAGAGGTTGATTGAGAACGCCACTAATAGTGATATTTTCGCGCATTCTGTAAGCCAATGATTTCGTATATGGCAATGATTTGGTTTATCGGATTGATTTACTTTGGTTTTCGGCATAGCCCATTTCAAACTAACGTTGTGGTTAAGTGAAAGGCTATTTTCGTTGATATTTAGACTGCCATCAATGGTGTCACCGGGAACACAGTGTCACGATATTCAGTACAATCTAAGCGTATTGGTGCCGGTTTTGAGTTATTTAGTGTTATCCAAAAAGACAATCTTGTTTAGTTTCATTCCATAAAGGGTATTGCTTCATCACTTGCCCATACAGTTTACTTTCAAGGTGTGCTCTTAACCAACGGCCCACATTTTGATAGTCAGATTGCACAAACCACTTCTTTTCAACGCGCACAAATTGGCTAACGAATGGCATCACGGCGAAGTCGGCCAGACTCGGTGTATTTCCGAACAAGTAATCGTGATTGGCGAGCTTGTTTTCAAGTACGGATATAAAGCCCTCGCAAAGCCGTCTACGTTGCTCAACATCGTCATTTCGGTAACGCAAGGAAGCACGGTATTTTTCTAAATAACCGATGAATTCTTCATCGTTCATTTTAATAAGCTGGTGGACTGATTCGCTTAAGGCGGAATTGCTCGAACGCAAAAGATCTTGAGGATCGTTCTGTTGAAGTGCCCAATTCATGACATCTAGGCTCTGCTCGACGATTTGTCCATCTGGCAATATTAATACAGGAACTGTGCCTTTTGGCGAACTGGCTAATAATTCGCTAGGCTTGTCTTTAGTGACAATTTCTCTAAGTAAAACTTGTTGTTGTGACAGGGCGATGCCCATTCGGCCGCGCATCGCATAAGGGCAACGACGTAAAGAATAAAGGATCGGTAGGTCGGATTCGTTCGGCATAATTGAGATCATTTAGTTTGAAAAGTGTTGTTAGGTGGTAAAGAGATCGTGATGTAGGTAGAATACGCGGCTTAAAAATTATAAGTAAGTGAGCGACTTCAAAAATGAGCAGAAAGATTGAGTTATTAGCCCCAGGTGGCGATGTAGAGGCGATTAAAGCAGCCATCGTAGCAGGAGCTAATGCGGTTTATTGTGGTTTGGACACCTTCAACGCTCGTAACAGAGCCTCTAACCTGTCGTTAGATGAATTGAATGGTGTGATTCGCCTTGCTCATGAATATGGCTGTGAAGTGTTCCTGACTCTTAACGTTGTGCTACTGGAGCATGAGATTAAGAGCATAACCAAATTACTGAACCAACTGGTGAACACAAAACTAGACGGTATCATCGTTCAAGACCTTGGTTTGTTCGATTTGGTTAAAAAGCATTTCCCATCGCTTGATGTTCACGCATCGACTCAATTAACCACACACAATGAAGGCCAGATTAAGTTCTTGTCTAAAATTGGCGCAACGCGCGTTAACTTGTCTCGTGAATTGAATCTGCCAGAAATCAAGATGCTAACTGAAGTTGCACATGACCACGACGTATTGACCGAAGTGTTTGTACACGGTGCTTTGTGTATCGCATTCTCAGGCCAATGTTATTCAAGTTCAGTAAGTGTGGGTAATTCAGGCAACCGTGGCCGTTGCAGCCAAGCGTGTCGTGACGAATACGAAATCACCGACGCAGGTAACAAGTTTCCACTTAACTTAAAAGATAACTCAGCGTACTACGACCTACCTGAATTAGTTGACGCGAAAGTCGACTCATTGAAAGTTGAAGGCCGCATCAAAGGCGCACACTACGTATACACAGTAGTTGATACGTGGCGCAAACAAATTGATAGCTTTGTAGAAAGTGGTTTGTTGATCGAAGACGACTCGAACCTGCACAAAGTATTCAACCGCGATTTCACCAACTCTTTCCTTAAAGGCAACTTAACGAAAGACATGTTCATCGATAACCCGCGTGACAACAGCATGAATTATGCCGTTGATAAAGCGACGAAAGAGAACAATGAAATCTCGGTTGTGCAAATTCAAGAAGTGACCAGCGATCTTTATGAATCTAAGAATGCGCTTGGTAGTGAAATGCGTGACAAGATTGAGTTTCTTGATATCCGTAAAACAGGGGTATCACTGTCGTTCAATGCAAAATTAGGCCAAGCCTTTACTGTGACGGTAACAACAGATAAAGAGAACTTTACGGTTCAATCTCAATCGTTATTGGCAACAGCTAAAGAGACTGCAATTACTCAATCGTTACTTGAGAAGCGTTTCAAATCAGTGAAGAGCGCTGTTCATACGCTTGAAAACTGCAACTACGACAACCTAGATGAAGGTCTGATTCTTCCTTTGAAAGAAGTATCGGTCTTAAAAGACGAAATCGACTTCATCTTAAACGGCTCTGTGAAAGTCATTAAGCACGTTGAAGTGCTTGCGTTACCACAACACCCTAAGGTCAACGAAAAGCCAACCATGTCGATGCTTATCGCTGATGTGGAAGACTTACACCTGTGTGATGTGACTGACGCTGATGTGTACTTCAAATTGCCAGAAAGCTTCAAGAAGCGTTGTAACAAATACATCGATATCTTAGCTGCAAACCCACGTCTAATTCCTTGGTTCCCAGCGGTATTGATCGGCAAAGATTACGACGAAGCGGTTCGTATCCTTGAAGAGATCAAGCCAGCTCGCATCGTGACCAACAACACGGGCATTGCTTACAAGGCTTACGAGATGGGTATTGAATGGGTTGCCGGCCCGTTTATGAATACGACTAACTCTCATGCATTGGTGACTCTGCAAGAAGAGTTGAACTGTGCTGGTGCCTTTATTTCGAACGAGATCAACAAAGGTCAGATTCGTCATATTCGCCGCCCTGAGAACTTCAAACTGTTCTATAGCATTTACCACCCAATCTTGATGATGACTAGCCGTCAGTGTTTCTTCCAAAGAACGGTTGGTTGTAACAAGCCAAGCATTGAAGCGGGTTGTATGTTGAAGTGTGAGAAAGCGACCACGATTACTAACGTGAAAGGCATCTCTTTTGCGGTAGATAAACAAAAGGGTGGCTACCCAAGCATTTACAACCACGAGCAGTTCTTAAACCATGACGCTGTAACGGATTTCTCTGGTCTGTTCGACGAATTCTTCATCGACTTAACTAACATCGGTGCTGGTTCGAAAGAAGTACAAGACAAGGCTGAGCTAATCAAGCATTTCCAAGGTTTGATTAACGGTGTTGATGGTTCACAACAGAACCTAGAGCAAATGGTTGAAGTTCGTACTAACGCTCAATACGTACAAGGTTTATAGGGTTCGAGGTCTATAGGGTTCAAGATTTGTAGTCTGCAAAGTCTGCAAGCTTCTAGGTTTATAGACCTCAAGGTTTAAAGTAATACGAACCAATAAATAGAAAAAAAGAGGCCACTCAATTGAGTGGCCTCTTTATGTTTAGGTCTCTTAAGAAGCATAAACGAGATCGGTGTTTAGTTGACGTATAGCGTTTATTCCGTCACGGCTTCTTGTTTGAAGCATGGACTTTTCAAGGTATTCATCTTTTCAATCTCACTCGTTAAACGTAGCGAGAGCAGCGCTTTTTGATTCGAAGCAAAATCAAACATCACAATAGTCGCAGTACCAATGGTCGTCAGTTTTTTCTGGACCTTGCTGACAATCGCGTATTCCATTGTGAATCGATCGTCTTGAATGTCTGTGACTCGAGAGCCAATCATCAGCGTATCTGGATACGTGACTGGGCGGAAATACTTACAGTAAGTGTCACCAAGTACAGGGCCGACTTTGGTGATAGCCATTTCTTCCATTAACTCGACGTGTTTAAAGAAATCTAAGCGAGCGGTCTCAAAATAACGAAAATAGACGGTGTTGTTTACGTGATTAAGCGCGTCCATTTCTCCCCAAGCGACAGGGATTTCTGTTACTACAGGGTAGTCAGATAATAGTGCTTCCATGCGAACTCTCTTATTTTTATCTGTGTAATTAATGTTATCTGGGTAATTAACGTTATCTGCTTATCCTTCATCGGGATAAGTTGTTATTGGAATAAAAACCCTACCGCTAAATTAACAAAACCGCAACACGTGTGATTCAAGTTTTTGAAGCTTGAAATCACACAATGTCAGGGACTTAGTGCTCAGTCCCTGAATAACCCGTTTCTCATTTACTTAATGACTTAACCGCTTTTGTTCTATAACTCAGCGACTGAGGTGTTTGAATTGCAGCTCAACCAAGCGCTGGTACAATTCGCAGCTATCGAGGAGTGACTGGTGGTTGCCAATGTCTACAAGCTGTCCTTGATCGAGTACCGCAATTTGGTCGGCGTGTTTAATTGTTGATAAACGGTGGGCGATAATGATCGTCGTTCTGCCACGCATTAATTCTTCTAATGCTTGCTGAACATGATGCTCACTTTCGCTATCTAGTGCACTAGTCGCTTCATCCAACAATAGAATATTTGGATCTTTCAAGATGGCACGTGCAATCGCAATACGTTGTCTCTGCCCGCCGGAAAGCCTTACACCACGCTCACCAAGAAAGCTGTGATAGCCTTCAGGTAGGTTTTGGATGAACTCATGTGCGTGCGCTTTTTTAGCTGCCTCAATAACTTGTCCATCAGTAGCATCGGGATTTCCGTATCGAATGTTATGGAACACATCGTTACTGAACAGAGCAGGTTGTTGCGGCACCAATGCCATCTGCTTTCTTAACTCGTTCGGGTCAAACTGGTTCAGTTCAACACCGCCTAACGTCACTTTTCCCACTTGCGGGTCGTAGAAACGTTGCAACAGTTCGAATAGGGTGGTTTTACCTGCGCCAGACGGGCCAACCAATGCCAACACTTTGCCTTCTTTCGCGGTCAGTGTGAGATTCTTTGTCGCTGGTTGATCGGGTCTTGATGGGTAACAGAAGGTCACATCGTTGAAAGCGACTTCTGGCGTTAGCTTATCAAGCGATGTTGGATTCTCAACTGGCGCAACAATATGGCTTTCAACTTGCAGAATCTCGATTAATCGCTCGGTCGCACCTGCCGCGCGTTGCAGTTCGCCCATCACTTCAGAAATAGTGCCTAAAGATGAAGCAACCATAATCGCGTAAAATACAAAAGCGGCGAGATCACCGGCAGACATTGTGCCGTTAATCACATCACTGCCGCCAACCCAAAGCATGCCTGCAATTGCACTGAACACAATAACAATCACACCAGAGATAAGAATCGCACGTTGTTTTACGCGCTGGCGACCAATCTCATAAGCCTTTTCCACTTCAACAGCGAATGACGCTTTCTCTTGCGCTTCTCGGCTGTAACTTTGCACTGTCTTGATGTGCTCAATCGCTTCGCCCGCATAAGAACCAACATCAGACATCGAGTCTTGGCTTTGTCGAGAGAGGGCTCTAACTCGTCGGCCATAAAACAAAATAGGCACTAAGATGAACGGCACTGAGGCTAATACAATAAGCGTTAGCTTAATATTGGTCGCAAACAGCATGATGATCGCGCCAATACACATTAATGCGCTGCGCATTGCCATTGAGAACGACGAACCAATGATGCTTTGAAGCAATGTCGTGTCGGTAGTGATACGCGACATGATATCGCCACTGCCATTGGTTTCGAAGTAGCTCGGGTGCAGTGTTACAACGTGGTTGAAAACCGATAGGCGAATATCCGCACTCACACGCTCCCCAACAGAAGAGACCAAATAGAAGCGGAAGAAGGTACCAATTGATATCAACACTACAACGACCATGATGAATTGAATCGCATTGCCTAAATCTTCTAATGAACGTTGACTAAAACCCTGATCAATAAGCAGACGAATCCCGTGGCCAACTGAAAGCGTTAAGCTTGCCGTAAAGATCAAGGCGAGTAGTGCGACGAGCACTCGACCTTTATAAGGCTGAATGAATTTGCTTAGCTCAAATAAAATGCTGAGGCTTTTTTTCTCTGGCGCTTGTTGAGTCGCTCGCTGAGTCTGTCGCTGGTTCGAGTCGAGCGTAGAAGAGACATCGTTTTGCATATGACTGCCTTAATGTGTTGTCGCTTTAAAAATAGATGGCTTATTACTTATGGCTTTTTGCCTGTACGGCGCGTTGTTCGCTGGGAAGTAATTGTTGTTGAGAATAGAACCCATTAAAGCATTTATTACCACTTCATGCTCCCTAGGAAACTCAATTTCCAATATTTCATCATCACTAAGTGCATAGTTCGAAACGACCTTAAAGGAAAATTAAGCATTCCGATCTAGTCAGTTCGATAGAAAAATGGGTATTTAACCCTGATTTTTATGCAATTAAATTGGCGTTAATAGGAGAGCGCACTCATAAGAAGGCAACCGATAGATGATTTATAATTGACAGTAAAACGTTTGCTTTTTATCTCGATGCTAGTTTTATCAATGACTTGTGATTTAAAGATGTAAGACCAGTCATAGCGACTGTTTTTTGTGCAATATCTGTTACATAAATCCAACAAAATAGTTTTTTATACATTTATCTTGCATAAAACGTCAATTTGAATAGAATAACCAACAAATGACAATTAATGCAGTATTGTGGCATGAGTATTCAAGTAAAGAGCATCAACAAATCATACGGTGATACCCAAGTTCTTCACGACATCAGTTTTAACTGTGAGAGTGGCGAAACCTTGGTATTGCTTGGCCCAAGCGGCGCAGGCAAGAGTTCACTACTGCGTGTTTTGAACCTATTGGAAATCGCGGACAACGGCGAATTGGACATTGCGAACGAGCAATTCGATTTTGCAGGTCAGATCCAAGAAAAACAGGGTCTGAAACTACGTCGTAAAGTCGGCATGGTGTTCCAGCAATACAATTTATGGCCACACATGACAGTAATGGAGAACTTAATTGAAGCTCCTACCAAGGTTGCAGGCTTAGACAAGCAAGAAGCAATTGCACAAGCGAAAACGGTATTGACCACTTTACAACTTGCAGACAAAGCTGATGCTTGGCCACTTCAACTCTCTGGCGGCCAACAACAGCGTGTCGCGATTGCGCGTGCATTGATGATGAAGCCAGATGTACTGCTATTTGATGAACCAACCGCAGCACTCGACCCTGAGATCACCAACCAAGTCGTTAGCATTATTAAAGAGCTAAGTGGCACGGGGATTACTCAAGTTGTTGTGACACACGAAGTGGAGTTCGCCAAGAAGATTGCAAGCCACGTTCTTTACCTCGAAAAAGGTTACATCGTTGAACACGGCACCAGCGATTCATTCGTTAATCCGCAGACGCCAGAGTTTGCCGAGTATCTTACTCATTAAGTAAGTCACGTATTAAAAGAAAGTTGACTCACTAGATTTAGCTAAACACAACATCGATCAAAACAATCAAATTATAAGAATGGCCACAGGCCGCTATCAAACAGTATTCGGAGTAACAAAATGAAAAAGATTCTACTAGCTTCACTTATCGGCCTTGCTTCTTTCAACGCAGCGGCACAAGAAGAAATCAAATTCGCAATGGAAGCAACTTACGCACCATTCGAATACATGGACGAGAACAATCAAATCCAAGGTTTTGACGTAGACCTAGCAAACGCACTTTGTGAAGAATTGAAAGCAACGTGTACTTTCCACAACCAAGCATTCGATAGCTTAATTCCTGCTCTTAAATTCAAACGTTACGATGCGGCTATCTCGGCAATGGACATCACTGAAGCGCGTCTTCAACAAGTGAACTTCTCTGATGCTTATTACGATAACTCAGCAGCATTCATCTCTTTCGAAGGTAAAGTAGCAGGCCAAGCAGCACTTGAAGGTAAGCGTGTTGGTGTTCAAAACGGTTCTACTCACCAGAGCTTCCTACTGGAGCAAATGACGGGCGTAACAGCGGTACCTTACTCAAGCTACCAAGATGCATTCATCGACATGAAAAACGGTCGTATCGATTCTGTATTCGGTGACACAGCCGTTGTAGCGGAATGGTTCAAGAAAGAAGACAACCTAACGTACGTTGGCGACCAAGTAACGAACCAAGAATACTTCGGTAACGGCTTTGGTATTGCAGTAAACAAGAGCAACCCAGAGCTAGTTGCACAGCTGAACACAGCACTTGCAGCAGTGAAAGCGAACGGCGAATACGACAAGATCTTCAACAAGTACTTCGGTAAATAATATGCAGTTAACGGGTTACTCTTTAGGGCTCGTCGAAGCAAGCTGGATGACAGTTCAGCTTGCGTTCGTAAGTCTATTGGTTGGATTAGTTTTAGCGGTACTGTTTGCTGGCGGTGAAATGTCTCGCCGTATTGCAATCAAATGGCCGACAACCGCGTTCGTGACTATCGTACGTGGCCTACCAGAAATCTTGGTGGTTTTGTTTATCTACTTTGGTTCAACACAAGTGCTCTTCATGATCACTGGTGACTTTATTGAAGTTAGCCCGTTCTTATCTGGTGTTGTTGCGTTGTCACTTATCTTCGCTTCTTACGCTTCACAAACCATTCGTGGTGCATTGAAAGCAGTAAGTAAAGGGCAGAGAGAAGCGGCGAGTGCATTGGGTATTCCTCAATCTCGCGCATTCTTTGGAATTGTATTACCACAAGCAGTAAGGCACGCATTACCAGGTTTAACCAACCAATGGTTAGTCTTATTGAAAGACACCGCGTTAGTATCCTTGATCGGCGTGACCGATCTATTGAAACAAGCACAATTAACATCAGCAGCTACGCACGAAGCATTCACTTGGTACGCGACAGCAGCAGCTATCTACTTAATCATCACTTTAATTACGCAAAGATTGGTGAAAGTGATTGATGGCAAGTTCTCTATTCAAGGTTTGGGTAACAAAGGGGCAATGGCATGAATCAACAATACCTCTCTCAAATGCTTGAAGGCTTAGCGACCAGCCTTCAACTGACAGGCGCTTCTTTGCTTGTAGGTTGTATCTTGTCACTACTGATGACAGTAACACTGATCCTAAGATTACCAGTAATACATTGGTTCACTCGTGGCCTTATTACGCTGTTCACCGGCACACCATTATTGGTGCAAATCTTCTTGGTGTATTACGGCCCGGGTCAGTTCGATTGGATTCGTGAAAGCTTCCTATGGACATGGTTAAGTCAACCTTGGTTCTGTGCGATGTTGGCATTAGCTTTGAACACCGCAGCGTACAGTACGTTACTGTTCAGAGGTGCATTCAACGCCATTCCAGCAGGGCAGTGGGAAGCATGTCGCGCACTAGGCATGGACAAAATCGCAACGCTTAAAGTGTTGCTGCCATACGCACTACGCCGCGCCGTTCCAGCTTACTCAAATGAAGTAATTCTAGTCTTCAAAGGCACGTCACTGGCAAGCACCATCACCATCATGGATTTGATGGGCTACGCTCAGCGTATCAACGGCCAAACCTACGACACACTCACCGTGTTCGGTATTGCTGGTGCATTTTACTTAGCAGTAAACGGCGTACTAACGCTGAT
Source organism: Vibrio echinoideorum (assembly GCF_024347455.1). Classification (NCBI taxonomy): domain Bacteria; kingdom Pseudomonadati; phylum Pseudomonadota; class Gammaproteobacteria; order Vibrionales; family Vibrionaceae; genus Vibrio; species Vibrio echinoideorum. The sequence goes on along the minus strand of NZ_AP025483.1, from coordinate 1,805,129 downwards.
CTTCCGCCAAGTAGAGAAGAAAGCCCTAGCATTCGAAGCCGCGTAAGCTAGCTACTCACAACCTTAACTAACGTTAAAAGCCTGCCATTTATGTTCGCATAGATGGCAGGCTTTTTTGTGTTTGGGGTACGCGTACGACTACTGTGTTTATATCCAGTTGGGCGGTTTTCTTGCGAAATTCATACTATATGGAAATATTCTGAACTTTATCATTCAATGAGTCTATCTATGTTTTAAGTCACTGAAATTCTGTGATTAATTGTGGTAGAGTTCTGACCATATGAAACTAGATAGAATGATTCTGTATTTAAGTGCAGAATTTTTCTGTCTAATAGCTGTTATATTTCTCCGAGGTACTATGAGCTGCATTGAACAGTTAGCAGAAGAAGATAAAATTAATCTTTTTTCATCGATTTTTTCTGAAAATTATTTTTTATGGATCGGTTCTGGGTTTTCTTACAATTTTGGTTTCGGCAGTTGGGAAGACGTTTTAATCAAAATAAGCGAGACAATAGAATATCCATTAAAGTTAGACGTTAAGAATCCTCTCAAGGCAGCAGAGCTGTTATGTTCATTTGCTATTCACCACCTAAAATATGACGAATATAAATTCAATTCTCTAGTTGCTGATGTTTTACTAGAATTAAAGAAGGATGATGTTAAACCTGATTGGATTAGAAGATTTAGAGCATTTTCTCCTAAAACAATTGTAACGACAAATTGGGATGATCAATTAGAAACCATATTTGATAACTTAGTGAATGTAGTTGTCAGGAAAGGTAAATCGCCTCAAGTATCAAATAAAGGTCGAAATATCTTTAAGATACATGGTGATGTAGGGCGTCCTGAAAGTATTGTTGTGACTCAAAGTCAATATTTCTCATTTCAAAGAGAAGACACGTACTTAAATAGAAAAATTTATACTTTATTTTCTGAAGCGTCCCCGATATTTCTTGGTTATAGCCTGACGGATCCTAATGTTAGCTTTTTATATGATGAGGTTTATGCACATTTAGGAGAAGAAAAGCCACCTGCGTATATGGTTGTACACCCAAGCGTTGAAGATAGCGTATTAGAAGAATCAAAGCTTCTATTTCAAGATAAAAATATACATATAATTAAAGCTGAGATAGGGGAGTTCTTAGAAGACTTATCAACGGAATATAGAAAATACAAGAAGTCTTCAAAACGCTTTTTTGTTGAACATGAGAATATCGAAAGTAGACTAAGACAGATTGTAACTCTCATCATTGATAAAAAGAAAATAACTAATGAAAAAATATTAGAAATATTCAGTAATCAGGATTCGAGGCGCCAAGCAGTTAGTGCCTTTGTTGAATTGATGTCCAAACAATTTCTTTATACTGAGTTTGGTGGAGAGCTACTTGCTCCAGAAAATAGAATGTCATACCGTGAAATAAATCAGTTGATTCAGACAATTATATGTATGACTAATGACTGTGGTTATCCTGATTTTGAGACTAAAGAAAAGTTTCATAAGTCTGTAATGACGCTATGCGCAGAATCAGATGGTGTGATCTGCTCCAGTAAGACTGGACACCGCATTAAGCGACATATTGTTTTTCAAAGTTAACTGGGCTTAGATACCCAAGAGCACTGTGCCTTCTTGTTCGATTATAATCAACTTCGATGTATTCAAAGAGTGCTTGACGCATCTCTTCTCGGGTCATTATCGACTCGTATTGGACGGCTTCTACTTTCATTGAGTGGAAAAAGCTTTCAACACAAGCGTTGTCCCAGCAATTTCCCTTCCTACTCATACTTTGCTTTAGATTATGAGCTGCGATTAAGTCGCGGTAGTCTTTTGAACAATATTGGCTACCTCTATCACTATGGATAATCACTTCTTCTGGCATGCCTCTGCGGAACAATGCCATTGATAGCGCATCACAGACCAGAGTTGCGGTCATTCTGGTACTCATTGACCAACCAACTACTTGCCGTGAGTACAAGTCGATAACAACGGCTAAATACATCCAGCCTTCGCTTGTCGCTAGATAAGTGATATCTCCAGCCCATTTTTGGTTTGGTGCTGTCGCATTAAAGTCTTGCTCAAGCAAATTCGGGGCTACAGGAAGTCTATGCTTACTGTCTGTCGTACATTTGAATTTACGGGCGGCCTTCGCAACTAACCCCTGACGCCTCATGCTCGCGGCGATGGTTTTTACATCGTGTTTATTACCATTTTCTTCAAGTTCTTTTTGAATGCGCCTTGCACCATCACGCTCCTTTTTATCATCAAAGACTTCACGAACTTTGCTATCAAGCTGCTTTCGGTGTTCGTTGCGTTGGGTGACTTTATGCCGATTATCAATCCAATAATAAAACCCACTTCGAGAAACCCCAAACACCTTAGCCATACGGACAACCTTATACTGCATCAGGTGTTCGAGCATAAACTCATAGCAATCTACTTTAGATTTTTCGCGAAGTAGGTGGCGGCCTTTTTTACGATATCTAGCTCTTCAGCTTGCTCTGCCAATAATCGTTTGAGTTTGGCATTTTCAGTGGCTAGTTCCTTTTCTCTATCGCTGATTTTCGCATCTTTTTTGACGGCTTTACGCCACCCATAAATTTGAGATTCATATAGCGAAAGCTGTCGTGCGGCGGCAGCGACACCGACTTTCTCTGCTAACTTAAGCGCTTCGGCTTTAAATTCAGGAGCATGTTTAATTCGTGTTTTCTTAGTTGTCATTGTTCACCTCGTTAGTGATTGTACTCACTTAACTCAGTGTCCAAAACTTCTGGTGCGGATCAGATAGAAGGAGTCCATATCATTCGTTATATTTTTTATCGAGAATTATATGAAAAAATTATTGTTATCAACTATTGGTTTAGTAATGGTCGCTGGTTGCCAGTCTACACCGGTTCAGAACGAAGAAACGACAATAGCTGATGTGTTAAAAGCTTCAGTTAACGCAATTAACAAAATTGCACCACAAATGGTTGATAGTGAGACCCGAATTGATAGTTCGTATGCACTTGAAAATAAGTTGGTGTATAAATACACCTTGATAAATTACAGCGTGGATGATTTCGATACTGAAAAAGTCCAAGAAATAATTACTAAGCAAGTAACCTGTTTTGTTTGTACTTCGCCAGGGATGGAATATTTTGTAGATAATGCTATCGATATTTCTTACCGTTACTACGATAAAGATAGTAAATACATCACGGAAGCTAATGTAGAAACGGCTGACTGTTCAAAAATCTAACAAGTCACTCAAAAACGGAAAGATTACAGTTAGCTCTCGCTTGTGCCTCGCACATTTTAGCCAACCGTATTTTTTCGCTTAGCTTAGCGTTATAAATGAGGCGGTGTAATGGTTATTAAAGCGTTCAAAGCACAGTATCGATTACCGATGAAATATCAAAAAATCACGTCTTATGTTGGCTTTTTTGGTGTAATTTTGGGCATCTTCATCTGTATTAAATCAAGCATGCTGTTAACAGGTTGGTTTGGCGTTGATCTTAATTTACCGTTAAGCCAATTAGATGGTTCAGAGTATGGTGTTTATCAATTTCTAGGTTCACAGATCTTAGTGCTAGTATTGTCGGTGTATGCTGGTGTTGTATGTGTCGCGAGTGTTTTTTCGTTAGTAATGTGCCTTTTAGGCAAGTTTAGTTTACGTGAAGCAATTAGTTATACGTTGTTCTCTAAATTTCCTAAGGCATGGATGAATCCATACTCAAATTTATAACAAACCATTTAAGTAGATTCGCAACGCTTGGTATTTAAGGTTTAAATCGGCTTTAGGGATTACGGCACAATTAAGCACCACATAAGTGTGGCAGATCCTCCCCGGTAGGGCGAATCCATGTCATTCGTTATGTGTAATCTATAGTTCAGGGAAAGAATGAAAGTACTTATAGCAGGAGCCAATGGGTATATTGGTAGCCACGTGACTAAGATGTTTGTCGAAAGTGGTTTTGAAGTTTCGATCTACAGCAGGACTAGCGGTGTTTTACCTCCTGCTCGCAAGCTTACGAAAGTGCCATCAGATTTTTCTGGTTACTTTGATATCGTTATAAATTGTGCTCGCCCACATTGGTCAGAATTTTCGCCGGAGGAAATAGCGGATATAGAGTCCAAGCTACTAACGCAGTTGGATAGATTAGCTGCTGAAGGAGCGACAAAAATCCACACATCGGGTGTTTGGCTATTTGGTAATGCTTCTCACAATGACCTCAAAGAGTTTAGGCTTAAGCCTCTAGAGGCGGTAAAACCGGACACAGTTACAATCGGTTGCGCTATCAAAAAGAAGTGGCATGTTGTTTACTGTCCTAGTTTGGTTTATGGCGGAGAAAACTGTCAGCTAAAGCGAATCGTAGATTCCTTATCTGACCAAACTCTTCAAGTAGCGATACCATCTCAAGGTTATAACCAATATATCCATGTTAATGACATCGCTAGATTTTATTTGGCATTGGTTCAAGGTAAACATCCGGCTATACAGCACTTTATTGCTGAGACGGTGGGATATAGTCCTGAATTGTTCTCCCAGTTGTTACTAGACTTTCAAATTGTAAAGCATGTTTACAAGAGCAGTTGGAGTGACTTTGAGAAATACCATGGCTCTTCGGCAGTGGAAATTGAAAAGCTGAATCTTAAACTTCCAATTAGCTCTTTGTTTGAACCGAAAGAGTTCTTAAGGAAGTACATAGAAAATTACACATAACAAGCGTTTAGGGCTGATTCCCAACACTTGGCATTTTCAGTTCAAGTCGGGTTTGTGTTTACGGTGTAATGGTTTAGGTTTGGTGGTCTTCGTTGATCATTACTTAACTCGGCGTTATATGTTTCATCAATTTAGGAGCTATTTCAATGTCATATTCTGAGGCTAGTTGTCTTTGTGGTGTGGTAAAAATCAAGGCTGAAAACATCAATCCTAAGTTTACGGTTTGCCATTGTCAGTCATGTCGAACTTGGGGAGGTACTCCATTTTTTGCTGTGAAATGTGGTACTCAAGTGAAAATAGAAGGGGTTGATAAAGTAAAAATGTACAAGTCTTCCTCTTGGGCTTCTCGAGGTTTTTGTTCTGAGTGTGGCACCCATTTGTTCTATAAATTCAAAGAAACAGGCGAGTACAATATGCCAGTTGGTTTGTTTCCAGATTTAGAAGGGTTGGAAATGGACATACAGTATTTTAGTGACATGCGCCCAAGCTATTATTGCTTTGCGAATGAAACTAAGGAAATGACTACCGAAGAAATCATGACTTACTTTGCGGATAAGGTGTAATCAGATATATACAAGCATTTAACCTGATTTACAACGCGTGGCAGTTTTACTTCTAATAGGTTTCAGTGATTAAGGCGCAATGCAGAGCCTCTGTATTACGTTGCTCATACTTAAACATAGCCATATAAGCTCGTCTTACGAACTTCAATCTGATTGGACCTATAATTTGAGTCTGTTAATGATGTGGCCAGCATTACCAATATATTTACTCACAAGCGTGATAGGTTTTTGGGGATAACAAAAGAAACTGTCGCGATATGCGAACTGAATTTAACGTAAAGAAGGGATGATATGGTTGTACTTAGAGTGATGCGCGAAGAAGAATATCCGGCTTATTGTCAGTATTTTATTGATGATTACAGTCAGGAGATAGCGAAGAACTATGGGCATTCTTTAGACGTCGCCATCGAATTAGCGAAAAAGGACTTGATCCGTTGTTTCCCCAAGAGGCTTCAAGGTAATGAACATTCGCTATTGTGCATTGATGCAGAAATGGATGGTGAGGCTAAGTTAGTGGGTTATCTCTGGCACTCAATAAACGTCAGTGATCAATCCACTTTTATATACGACTTCTTTGTTTCGAGTGAGTGTCGAGGTTTAGGCTACGGCACTCAGTCAATTTCTGCTTTGGAAATTCAACTAAAAGCTATTGGTATCAATCAAATAAAACTTAGGGTTGCTTATCACAATGAACGCGCGCTGAAGTTATATAAAGATGTTGGCTTTGAGGTTACAGGTTTCAACATGTCAAAAAAAATCGGTGGATAGTCTCTACATCACAATCAACTTAAACATACTGACTACGCTTATCATTTCTAACTTGGTTTAGCTTCTTGGATTTTGGTGGTAAGTTTGATTTTGGCGATAAGTTTGAGTGCGTTGGTAACGTTGTTCGTTATCTGATAGGGCGTTTATTCTGTTTATAATTTCTGGTGGTTTATGAAAGTTAGAGCAATGAGTCCAGCTGATTTATCAGCCTTATATGATATTTATATTGAGAAGGAAGTAGTTAACAACAATCGCTACTCACCCGATATAAAACGGGAAGAATTCGACTTAATGTTCAATGGTAGCCAGCACAATTTCGTGGCTGTTGAAACCGGTGGAGAAGTGTTTGGGCACTTGGCTATTATCACGACTGAAAAACCAAGACTCAAGCATTCGGCGTCTTTTGGTATTGTTGTCGCCAAAGCGTCACGAGGCAAAGGCGTTGGTCGTTTCTTAATGGAGCACTTGTTATCTTATTGTGAGAATGAACTCGATTTAGCTCGTATTGAATTAGAAGTTCACGCTAACAACAAAGCGGCACTGGCGTTGTACAAATCATTCGGTTTTGAAATCGAAGGTACAAAGCGTAAAGCTGTACTCGTTGAAGAAGAATTAATAGATATAGTTATGATGTCAAGAGTTTGAGCTTGAATCCAATAAGTTTAATAAGCTGCAGGAGTGTTTGAGAATGTTCATTTTTAATTCTATTAAACCGATAATCAATGGCGCTGTGCTATGCCCCGAATTAGCTGCATTTTTAGCTGAAAACAAAAGTGATTTCGAACGTAAGCTCATCCCAGATTTATCCCACATAGATCATATGGCTCACAACCCAAATGGTATTGTAATCAGAAATGTTTCCTACAATAGCGGTGAACAGTACCAGCTTGATTATTCGTTCGACTGGGAAGTTTTTCGTGGTTGTTCTGATATGAATGAAGAGGGCGTTGAGCGCGGAAGTGTTTTGTTCACTCTTAACGTGAATGGTGTCCTTGAAATTGCTTTTCCCGCGCACCAAGAGCGCGATACTCATGATGAGTTTTAGCCTTTCTGTAGAATAGACACTTAATGCGTGGCGCTTTCATTATATTTTACCCAACTTCAGATAACGTTATATGAACAAGGACAGTTTATGAGTCAACAAGAAATTTTTATAGGGTTTATTGCTTATGGGCTTATCAGTAGCGTGATTGGATTTTTTACATTTTTTGTCATCAAAAACGCTAAGTTCAAACAAGCGTTGTGGACTTTCCAGACTGTTACTTTTGGTGTTTTCTTAATCGGCTATATCTATTTCTCGGGCGGTGGAGGAGCAAAATTGTTGGTCTGGGTTCCATTGGTTACTTTAGTTTCCATTTACAATGTCCACTCTTTGAAATTTTGTGGTTCTTGTGGAAAAACTAACGTAAGAAAAAGCGGATTGTCATCCATTAAATCATGTAGTGACTGTGGTAATGCTTTATAGTAAAGCTAAGAAATATCAGACGTTTGTTCATTTTAGTTTCAGCCTTAAAAGGAAGTTGTATGAATTTAGATAAAGCTAAAAAACGTATCGCGAAGCAGGTTAAAAAAGGCGACAACGGATACCCAAAAATCACGTTAGCGTATTACGGAACGACCAAAGATCTCGCAACGGAAGTCGCAGTTCAATTTATGCTGGGTGAGGGCGATGGTGTCCAGGAAGAGCGTTTTTCTTGCGAAACCGAAATCCGAGATAATGAGCTAATCCAAACGACGCTGCTCAAGATAATCGAGCGCGCTAATGTTAACTCAGTAATTGAAGTTGAAGGCGTAGCTGTTCTTTAGTTTGGTTCGTATCCGAGAGTTTATGAGTTGTCGTCGTTGTCTAGGTAATGCGGTATTACATGGGTTCGTTGAGTCAGGATATTTAAAGTAATGCACGTAAGAAAAGCAGATCTTCACGAGTTAGATACCATTTATACAATGGGCTTCGATGTTTGGGGTGATGGCTTGACGTTAGACGATTACTTAACAGGTTGTCGTAAAAGTGAAAAGTACTTATCTGGGACTTGGTATGTGTTAATCGAGAAGGATAGAGTCGTGTCGTCTCTTATCGTTTACAGTGACATGTTTGGCCTTGCAAAAGGATGTTCGGTATTGGCTCTTTGGCTACGCCTCAAGAATTACGACACCAAGGCTATGCGTCTGAATTGATCAACTTGGTAAAAACGGAGTTATTCACTCGTCATACTTGTAAGGCTTTATACCTACACAGCGACATTGAGCATCAATTTTACAATAGGCTTGGCTTTGTGGGCATAGTAGGCTCAGATTGTATGTATATTTCAAGCGACTCTTTTGAGTTTGATGGACGAATACCAGATTACTTCTAGGCGTGAGTATTTCGATTCGTTATAAAAAGCGGGGCTTAGAAGGTTAAGTGTATCCGAAGTGTTTTACTCATAATTTATCAAGGAAGAAACGTTATGAAATTAGCTCAGTTAAATATCGCTTTGGCGAAATACCCGTTAGATGCGCCAGAAATCAAAGAATTTGTCGATAACTTAGAGTTGGTTAATGGAATCGCAGAAAGCAGTGAAGGGTTCGTTTGGCGTCTGAAAGATGAATCTGGTGACGCAACCAATATCAAAGCTTTTGATGATCCAAATATGATTGTGAACATGTCGGTGTGGGACTCTGTGGATTCGTTAAAGAACTTCATGTTCCGCACGCATCACCGTGATTTTATGCGCCGAAAGGGTGATTGGTTTCATCGTTTACCTAAAGATACTTATGTTCTTTGGTGGATTGAAGAAGGCCATACTCCAACGCTAGAAGAAGCGATAGAGCGACTTGAACGCCTCCGAGGAATCGGTGATACGCCATATGCCTTCACTTTTAAAACCAATTTTACAGTATCAGAAGCGCCAAAGTAGCGTTTATATAGCCTTCGAGAGGTTTTATTATGCTGAAAATGAAAAGTAGTGTATGCAGTGTGTTGATTCGGTTTTAGCATGGGTGCTACCGCTTCAACACTGGAAGAGTGTGCCAAACTCCTTCCTGATGGTCACACTTATAAAGTAGAGCGTAGATAAGACAGAGAAGGATCCAACGGTGAAAGGCAGTTTTGGTGTGACGGGCGGAGCCGATGCGCCAGATACTTTCGATATCGGTGATTTTGTCGAGTGCGCTGGTCCTCTGATCAAAACCGTAGATACAGACAGCAACGAAGCGTCTAATTCCTAGTCATTGGTTGTCGCGTAAATAGTTCACTTTCGTCATGGAAGACATGATCAGGGGTACTTAAACTAGGTTGAGGTGAATAGGGTAATTATGGGCGATTATTTAGATATTTGGTTTACGGTTACCTCCTTAGTTTTTATTGTAAGCTTACTTTCAGTTCTTTTTGTTGGGGTCTGGCGTAAAAATATAAAAGCGTTGATTCTATTAAGTGGAGTCGCAGCAATCAGTATCGTTCTGTTTCTCTCTCAGAAGTATCAAATCCGAAAAATCCTCGCTGAAGAGCTGAGCGTGTCGAGTTTCGTTGTGGAGGCTCATGAGGAGTTTGAGGAATCTAAATTGTTAGATTCTTTGAGAAGTAGTAACTACGTAACGATGAATAGAACGAAACCTTTGTCAAAAAGTAAAGTACGTATTGTGATTAACTCTGGCGAGGTTGAGTTATTGATAGCTCAAGACTCTAAGAACGAAGAACTGTTTTGGGTCTATTACCCTAAATACCGATTTAGTCGTTTAAACCCAGTTGGAAAGGTACGTATCCGTTAAACATGGGTGCACAATTGCCACAGCAACTTTCAGTAACAAAAATACCGCCGACGATATCGGCGGTATTTTTTATTAGGCTTATTACATCATTCAGCAGAAAACTGAGAGCTACGAGCCTAGTTAACGTGAGCTAATTCAACATCCTGCGTTTTGTTTGCGACTTTCCAATCCCCACCCAAAGCTTTATACACCGCAATGGTGGTATTGGCCGTCTGGAGTTTGGCTGCGACTTGACGGTCTTGCATCATTTTTTGTTGTCTCTGGGCATCCAACACCGACAAGTAATCTACTAGGCCAGCTTTGTATAATGACTTCGCTTTGCTTACGGCGTTGTCCACGGCGTCTGTTGCTTCATCTATCCGCTTTTGGTTTTCTTGGCTTCTGCCATAAGCGAACAATGTTGAGTCTACTTCTGCAAACGCGCTGTCTACCGAGTGTTGGTAATTGAGCGCTGCTGATCTGAATCGAGCTTCATTCATTTCCACCATGGCTTCGCCGCGCCCACCATCAAACACATTCCAACTGATGCCTGCAGATGCAGCCCAACCGAACGAGTCGCTACTGAACAGATCATCAAAGCTACCTGCGGTGACACCTGGCGTGCCCGTTAGGAAGAACTTTGGATAGCGATTAGCAATGCTTGCGCCGAGTTCTTCGTTAATCGCGGCCATTTCACGTTCTGCAATTCGGATGTCTGGGCGTTGTTCTAACAAGTCAGAAGGCAACCCCGTAGGGATAACGTCTGTCATTCTTGGCAAGGTAAATTCGCCAGCTAAGCGTTGATTAACGCTCGTAAGTGATTCGCCTAACAACACTGCCATACGCTGCTTGTGAACTTGCTCGGCTATCTCTAATTGCGGCACGATAGACTCTGTTCCGGCAAGCATTGCTTTGGCTTGAGCAAGGTCTAGTTCAGAACCATAACCACTTCTTACAACTTTGGTGACCAGTTTCAGTGTTTGCTTTTGATCTTGAATGTTCTCAAGGGCAATCGCTTTACGTTCTTGTGCGCCACGGTATTGCAGATAGTTGTGAATCACATCTGCGGTAATCAATGTGTTCAAACCTGATTGGAATATTTCAGCTTGTTCAATACGAATCGTTGCGGCGTTGGACTGCTTATCGATACGCCCAAACAAGTCCATTTCCCACGCGATGCTCGCACCTAAGAAACCGCCATCGTGTTGCGCTTCCAATAACGACATACCTGTTGCAGATTCAACTGCGTCTGACGCACCAAATACGGGCCCGAGTAGGGAGTCGTTCTCACTCAGTTGATAGTTGTAGTAACCGCCGCCAACATTCACGGTAGGCACTTTGAAAGATTCAACGACACTCTTATACGAGTTGGCCATCTTGATACGCTCTGCCGCCAATTTTAGTGGGATGTTTTGGTTTTGAACATCGGTCACTAATTGGTTTAGCGTAGGATCATTAAACTGCGTCCACCAGTGACGGTGTTGTTGGTTTGTCTCGCTGTGGTTCTCGCTATTCTGGCTGTAGAGAAAAGTTTCAGCCATTGTTGTTTGTGGTTCTTCATAATCCGGGCCAACCGCACAACCTGTAAGCAGTAATGCTAAGGCAATAGGAGCCACTTTAAACCGAGGTAATAGATACATGTTTATGCTCCTTATTTACTAATGTTTGGTTGGTTATCATTTGTAGTTCCACTTACTGTGCCATTGGATGTTGCGTCAAGGACGACAATCGCATCTTGAATGGCTTCGCTTACCGTAGTCACTCTCTCTTCTGAGCGGTAGAAGAGTTTGTATAACGCTGGCATTACGAACAATGACAACACGGTTGCAGCGGCAAGACCACCGATAATGGTTGCGGCCATTTGGTCGAACAGCAGGTCGGTTAGTAGTGGGATCATGCCAAGAGCAGTCGTTAATGCACCCATTGAAATAGCCATGGTTCGGTTTACGGTTGCTTCTTTGATTGCGTCTGGTAATGAACGACCATTGGTACGCTCAAGCTCAATTTGATCCATCAACACGATGCCGTTTTTGATGATCATCCCGGTGAGTGTTACTGCACCTATCAATGCCATAAATCCGAACGGTTTATCCAGCAGCAATAAGCTGAACGTTGCGCCTGTCGCAGCCAATGGCAGGGTAGTGAAGATGATGACGGGCTGTTTGAAACCATTGAACATCGCCACCAAGATAATCACCATCAACAAGATTGCTTTTGGAAGTTGCTTGAGAATATCGCTCACGGCTTTGTGTTCGTCGTAATATTCGCCACCCCATTCAAGGCTGTAACCATAAGGTAGGTGAATCGCTTCGATTTGATCTTTGATTGAGTTTCTCACTGCCGCTGGCGTGGTGTAACGACCAACACCTGCTTGTGCTGTAATAGTTTTCACTCGGTCACGACGCCAAATCATGGTTTCTTCACTGGTCAGTTCAAATCCATCAATCACTTGACCGAGTGGCACGCTGTGCAAACCAAGAAGTGAACGCACAGGCAGTGTTTCTAGTGATTCAATGGAGCTTTCAGTTCCACGTAGTTGAATCGTTACCAACTCATCGTTTAGGTTCATTCGGCCAAGAGGCATGCCTTCAGACGCACGCTTCATTGCAAAGGCGATGTCTGCTCGGTTAATTCCCGCTAAGCGAATTTTGTCTTGGTTGATGATAGGTTCAAGCACTTTACTCTTCTGACGCCAATCATCGCGAACGTATTTAGTATCTGGATGAGCCGCTAGAATCGCTTTGGCTTGCTCCGATAGGTTGTGTAGAACGTCGACATCAGGGCCAGAGAAACGTGCTTCTACGCTGAACTTGTCTGAAGTCGCCAGTTTTAAGCTTCTAAAGCGTGGATCGGCGTTTGGAAACTCTTCAGTTAACCACTTGTCACCACGAGCAATCAACGGGCTCAATGATGGGAAGTCAGTCGCGTTGATTAGGATCTGGCCGTAAGCAGGGTCGAACGGTTCTGGCTCGATGGTTACAGAGAAACGTGGGGCACCGGCACCGACATAGGTTGAAATGCTGGTTACTTCTGGTTGTTCTAATAACCAAGCTTCAATGCGTTTCATGTCTTCCGATGTTTGCTCAACCTTCGCGCCATTTGGCAACCAGTAATCCAAGAAAAGGATAGGTCGGTCGGCTTGAGGAATAAAGTTAACAGCAATACTTGGGATGGCGAGCGCCGTCACTAATATCAATGGAACCAGAGCACTCAATGCTTTTAACGGGTTATCTACGGTCCAATTAACACTCTTACGGTATAAGCTGACTTTAGTATTTTCTTTTTGTTTCGTTGGTTTGATGAAGATCCAACACATCAGTGCTGTGAAGGTCATCGCGACAAACCAAGACAACAATAAAGACGATGCGATGATTAAGAATACTGAGCTAGAAAACTCGGCAGCATCTGTTTTTGAGAAGATAACCGGGCTTGCACCCATAATAGCAATAATGGTCGCCCCAAACAGAGGAGTTCCCGTCTCTTTTACTGAATCGATGGCTGCTTTGGTGCGATTTACACCGTTGTTTATCTTAACGATCATCATGTCTGTAATAACAATCGCGTTATCAACCAACATGCCTAGCGCTAGAATGAACGTGCCTAATGACACCCTATGCAGGTCGATAGACGTCAAGTTCATATAAACAAGGGTTAACAAGATAGTCAGGATCAAGCTTGAACCAACGATAGTGGCACTCTTAAGACCCATGAAAACAGCAAGCACGATGAATACGATCGCAACACTCTCAACCAAGTTGTTGACGAAGTTATCAATCGATTTTTGTACTTCTTCAGGTTGATTTGCAACGGTTGCGATATCGACACCGAGTGGCAGAGTCGCTTGGAACTCATTAACGATACGGTTGATGTCATCGCCTAATGAAACCACGTTTACGCCAGTAACAGGGCTCATCGCTAATGTCACCGCTGGTGAACCGTTGTAACGGTTCTCTGTCATCATTGGTTCTTGGTAACCCATGGTAACTTCAGCAATATCACCAAGGCGAATTAGGCCAGTGCCGAGTTCGCTCACACCGCCTTTAAGCATTAAGTTTTTGATGTCTTCTAGAGATGAAAACTCACTTGATTGTTGAACGCGGATTCTCTCGCCACCTGCTGCGAATTTACCCGCTTCAAATGTGGTGTTTTGCGTGTTCAGTTGGCTCCATACTTGTGCCATCGATAGGCCGTATTGAGCCAGTCGTTCGTCTGGGATATCAATATGTACGACGCGAGGTTGAACACCGTGTAGCTCAACTTTCTTAATGCCATCAACGGTTTTAATACGTCGTTGCAGCTCTTCTGCGTAACGGCGCAGTTCGACAGGTGATGCATCTTCACTGTGTATTGAGAAAAGCATCCCATACACTTCAGAGAACTCGTCTTGCACAACGCTGATTTGCGCTGTACTAGGAAGAAGTAACTTCATATCAGACACTTTACGACGCAGTAGATCCCACTCTTGTGGTAGCTGCTCTGATTGTAGTGACTCTTTCAAATCTACAAATACCATCGACATACCAGGGCGAGACAGCGAACGGAGTCGGTTTAATGTCGCCATTTCTTGAAGTTTGGTTTCAACGGTGTCAGTGACTTGTTGTTCAACTTCTTCGGCTGAAGCGCCAGGGTATAGAGTGACGACAACTGCGGTTTTGATGGTAAAGCTTGGGTCTTCAAGTTTGCCCAAATCAAAATAAGAAAACAGGCCTGCGATAACACTCAATGCAGTGAAGAACAGGATGAAGGTGCGTTGTTTGATCGCAAAATCAGCTAGATTCATGATGGTTTACCTACAGGCTCTTAACTTGGATGTTGGAAAAATGCTGTCCTTCGATCACGTATTGAGAACCGCTAACGACAACGTAGTCACCATCTTTCAATGTAGATTCAACACACGCTGAATTTTTGTTGAATGAGACGACATTAACCATCACACCTTGTGCTTGTTCATTTTCGACCGTGAACACTTGCTCAATACCCGATTGATTCACAATGGCTGAATAAGGCAGACAGAAGTTATTAGATATTTCACCCAGTTGAGTAGATAACGTTACGGCTTTACCCGGTAAGAGCTGTCTAGATAATTGCGTATTATCGAGTGGCGCTAAACGATAGGTCACCGAATAAGTTTGTTTGATTGGGTGAGGTTGGGTAGAAATCTCACTGGCGTAAGCCGTAAGATCTTGCTTTGAACCATACCAGCTAATTTGCGATTGTTGCTCTGGGCTGAATTTATGAATGAGGTTTTCAGGGACATCAATTGTAACTTCAAGTTGGTCTGGGTTGTGAATCGTAAACACAGAGATGCCCGGTAGAACCTGCTCATATTTGTCGAAGTTCGACGAAGCAACGATTCCATCGAAAGGCGCGAGCAGTTGGGTGTAACGAATCGTGTCTTTAGCGCGGCGAATGTTTTGCTCAACGACTTTTACGGCCGCTTCGCTGCGTTCGTAACCACTGATTGCTCGATCAAGATTTACGTTGGCAATGGCGTTGTCATCAATCGCTTGTTGTACACGCGCTAGCTCTGCCTTGGCAAGTTTGTGTGCTGATTTCGCTTCTAAAGCGCGTGCTTGTAACTCTTCCAATGCGACTTGATAGTCGTGAGGGTCAAGTTCAGCTAAAGGTTGGCCTTTAACCACGGTGTCGCCCGTAGAAACCAAAATATTTTGGATGGTGCCCGGAACACGAAATGCCACGCCAGCGGTTTCGGACGATTGCAGTTTTCCTGTAAACGACTTTTGAGCTTGATGCGCTAACGGTTCAAGCCGAATGACTTGAATCGGACGTTCTTCTTTGATTGATTCGAAAATAGCGGATGGCTCAGAAACAACTGATGGCGCGGTGGCAACGGATTGGTTGCAACCAATAAGAGGCAGAAGAGTTGCAGCAAGTAGCGAGTGGCGATAGATAGACATCATGAATTGCTCCTAAATATTGATGGGGCAATTCTATCTAGATGTGAGGCAGAGATAATCAGTGTTAACGGTATAACACTGTCACGTTAATCGTGACAATAGTTATAATTTCGGCAGTTCTTGTAATAAGAAATCAATCAATAATTGGCTGGCATGGCTCAAAGCTTTACGTTGTGGATACAATAACCAAGCTTCATCTTTTTGCATGGTGTCGATAGGGAAAAGGTTAATCAAAGAGCCATCTTTGAGCTCTTGCCTTACCATCAATTCTGGTAACAGAGCGATGCCTCGATGACGTGTCGATGCACCTTTAACGAAACCAATACTATCGCTCACGATAGAAGGTTCAACCTTGACTACGTGGTCTGATATCTCCCATTCTTTATCTACGTCGCCGCTTGGCCAGCGGAAACAAACAAATGGTAATCTAGAGAGTTCTTCAAGCGCCGAAGGCTGGCCATATTTCTTAATGTACTCCGGGCTAGCAACAAAAATACGTTGTAAATCCATTACCTTACGCGCCACTACGTTCGAATCACTTAAGCGGCCGCCATGCATTGCAAGGTCTAAACCTTGGCGGTACATGTCGATAAAACCGTTGCTGATACTTCTTATGTCGAGCTCGATCTTGGGGTATAAATCTTGAAACTTAAATAAGGTTGATTGAACGATATCGCCTGTCTCTGGGAGTAATCCGATTTTTACACGGCCATGGGGTACTTCTAAAAGGTTAGACGCCATGTGGTTGGCTTTTTCGAGGGCACTAAGCGCTTTCAGTAACTCGTTATAGTAAAGCTCACCCGATTTAGTAACTGATAAGCTCCGAGTGGTACGGAAGAACAGTTGGATATTGAGTGCTTTCTCTAAATCGTTGATCCGTCGGCTTACATTTGCACGTGGTAGATCTAATGCGTTTGCAGCCGCGGTAAAACTGCCAAGCTCAACAACGGTAGTGAATAGTTTAAGGTCTTCGATTTTCATAGTGATAAGCAGCTTCGAATGCAGGCTTGGAATGATTACCATGTATCGTATATTAAATGGTATATAAAATCGAAAAAACCAATGAGTAATTGCGTACTCATTGGTTTTAGTTGGATTTTAATCAATTATTCACTGGCTATGTCGCTTGAGTTAACGTTATCGACCGCGCCCATCCACCATAACCACAATTGTTTTGGTAATGATGCTCAAGTCAGCTGCAATCCAAGATTTCACAGAACATAGGCTCAGAGCATAGCTGTGGTCAAAACCGACTTTACGACGAACATCATCAATACACGTGTCATAACCTTGATTCACTTGTGCCAGCCCTGTAATACCTGGCATTACACCGTATGTACGGTCAGCAAAGTATGGAATTTCATTTTCCAGTTTGTTGTAAAACGTTGGACGCTCTGGACGAGGGCCAATCAGCGACATCTCACCTTTCAATACATTGAATAACTGCGGAAGTTCATCAAGTCGTGTCTTTCTCAAAAAGCGACCAACAGGTGTAATACGAGGGTCGTTTTGAGTTGCCCAAACTGCGCCAGAACGCGTTTCTGCATCTTCATACATACTGCGAAATTTCATGATTTCAAAGATTTCCATTTTTGAAGGTGTTGATTTTCCAACGCGCAGTTGACGATAGAAGATAGGCCCACGAGAAGTCAGCGCAATGGCCAGTGCAATAAATGGGAACACCGGAGACAATATAACTAACGCGAGTAAAGAGCTTACAAAATCAAAGGTGCGTTTCGCGCGAGAAATCTTACTTTGGTATAGGTTTTGGTTTGATAGTTGGTCAATGTTCATCATGGTCAGTCCTTAACGATTAGCTCGAGTCCAAGGGGAGTTTTCAAGTCCCAGTAGGTAACGTATGCCACCAATGAAGTTGGCATAATGACCAACGATTAGATATGAAATTAAAGAGATAGGTTTATTAATTAGATTCTTAGGCATGATGCAACCCAGTACACCGATGCTATAGACAACAACTTGTGCCCAAAGCATGACTTCGAATGCCAAGTAATCTCTAAGAACGATTGAGCACACTAAACACACAATCATTAAATAAGGAGTTAACAGTCTTAAGCCTTTTCCTGAGAAGAAAGCAAAAGCGATGCCTTTAAATTTGGGGTTGAATAGGCCAAATAGTCGAATTGCTTGCTGCATATTGCCCGCGGAAATTCTCAAGCGGCGTTTGAAGTCAGTTTCTAGGTTTGATTCTTCTAACTCTAGAGCCACCATCTGTGTTTCGTATTCTGCGATGTAACCTTGTTTGACGATCTGCATCGGTAAGATG
Organism: Vibrio echinoideorum; assembly: GCF_024347455.1. NCBI lineage: Bacteria > Pseudomonadati > Pseudomonadota > Gammaproteobacteria > Vibrionales > Vibrionaceae > Vibrio > Vibrio echinoideorum. Next base: position 1,787,170 of record NZ_AP025483.1, on the reverse strand, counting down.
AAGTCATCATTGATGGTATTTAGAGGGAGTGGCTCAAACAATTCCGTTTTGAACAAGTAGAAAGCACCGTGAGAACCTAAGCTAGAACCGAGCGACGCCTCGCACTCTTTAACGGCAGTTTGATACTGCCAATAAGTATTTTCGCCTTCGTTTCCAGTAGGGCAAAGTTGATAAGTAGCATTAACAACGCCAACCTTGTCACTTTCAAAATGAGCGCTAGCAATTAACAGTGCATCCAATGATATCAATGCAGAAACGTCACTCAGTGCTGTGATGTCACTCGTTATGTTCGTCACTTCTTCATTTATAACGGCAACTTTGCCTCGATTTTGAGCATGGTCGTGTATTTCAAAGTAAATATCGCTGCACATTGCTTCTTGGATGGTCATTTGAGCAATCTCGACGGTGTTATCAGTACATCCGTCACAGGCAATAATCACTTGCAGTTTCTTTCTCGGGTAATCTAAAGCCGCGAGGTTTCTAATCTTGTCCGCTATCCATTGTTCCTCATTAAAAGCAGGGACCAAGATAGTGACAGTTGGAAGTGTGCAATCTTGTTGTTCATCTTTGTAGCGACGAGAGCTTTCGCACACGCTACGAACTGGATGGTGTTTTGCGTACCAACGCAACAATACGGGGTATGCTGCGTGATGATAAACAATCAAGGCTCCAGAGAATAAACATAGGCCAGCCAGTATCCAATCGATCATGCGTAAACTCCTTCAGAAATATCGTTATATGAAGCGACCATTTTCACTATGTCGAAATTTTCTAGCACGTAACTGCGAGGGGATAGAAAGCGTTCATGTTGATTTTCCAGTAATGCATGGGCTAACCCAGTGATGCTGCCACTTTTCACGAGAGTGCCACTGATAGGACATAAGGTTTCATCGACCGCTCCAACGTTCATCGCGACAGTCGGAATATTACAAGCCTGAGCTTCAAGAGTTGAAAGGGGTAAACCTTCATGTCGAGATGGAAGGCAGAAAACGTTTAGTGCGCCGTAAAAGGTTGTCATGTCATCGACTAAACCAAGAAATACCACGCGGTCATTTAAATTAAGTTTGTTAGTTAATGCTTCCAGATATGCACGTTTAGAACCGCCGCCAGCAAATGCCACTATGGTGTTGGTAGGCAATAAGGTAAGCGCCTTGATGAGTTGGTCTTGACCTTTCACGTGTTCCAATCGACCTGCGCAACCAATGATATGTTTGTCGAGTGGCAGATTGAGTGTTGCTCTAGCGCCTGCGATTGGTTGTGGTCTGAATTTGTCACAATCAACGCCGTTCTTGATGGTAATGATGTTTTCGTATGAGAAAACAGAACGCAGTTGGTTATAAACACGAGTCGCATCAGCCACTAGAGTAGGCTGAGCTGCTTTCAATGCAAGAGCTTGCAAGCGGCGACGTTTGGTGTTGTTTAAGTGCCATGCGTCGTGTTCGGTATGAATTCGAGTAGGGACACCTGTTACGCGAGCGGCATAACCGGCGTAAAGCAGTGGCCCAATATGATGGGTATGAACCACATCAGGACGTATTCCTTTGAATGCTTTGATTAACTTGAGGATGACATTGAATTGCACGCCAGGCGCTTTGTCTAGAAACACGATTTTGTTTTGGAAAGGCTTTAGTTTTGGCCAATTATCAATAGATTCTTGCTTTGTTCCTTCTAAGCTCACTATTAATACTTGGTCACAAGGTTTAGCAAGGCGGAGCAAATCTAAGGTGAGTGTTTCTAGACCTCCAGGAGCAAGGTGCTGAACAACATGTATTACTTTCTTTCCATGTTTTGCGAGTTGGTTTCCCATAATGTTCTCCCTGCAATAAAACGGTCTAAGTTGTTTCGGTTTCATTTTCTTCTTAGATAATTGCACGAGTTGTGCCAACTTATTAGTCGTTATTTATCAATGTTTTATGTTGGTTTCAGTTTTATCTTAATGTCATTCTCAAAATAGGAATCAAAACAGAATGTCGGAATGAGTGGGTGAAGATAACGATAGAGATAGAGATAAGGAGCATGCTTTAACCTGACATATACGCAAAGAACAGAAATAAAAACAGGTGCAGAAAGAATACGCATAGAATAAAAAACACCAGCACGAGCCTGGTGTTTTGGTTAAAAACTAAATCGGATAACTCATTTTTGGATTAGCTCATTTTCGGAATAACGGTAATCACAGGTACGCCTAAGATGTCTTCGATCTCTTCTTTACGTTTAATAGAAGAGTCGAACAGTTCGAATAACACCGCTAAACCTATGCCTAGACCAATTCCAGCCACTAAGCCCGCAAGGATAAACACGAAAGATGGCATGTTTGACTTTACACTCGGTGTGAACGGTAAATCGATAATTTTGACTCGTTTGTTCTGTTCGAATACCCCTAATGATCCCGTTAGCTGCGCCATTTCATAACGCTCCGTCAGTTCATCGTACAGTTGACGTTTGATATTCACATCACGTTGAAGTCGATACATCTCTTTCGCATTTTCACCAAAATTGTTAGCTTTATTTTCTAGCTCAAAGATCATCGTTCTAAGGCTTTTTGTTTCTTCCGTTAACGATTCAAAGCGCGCTCGAACCAATTGCAAGCTATGTAATTGAGTGACCAGAAGTGGTTGAGTATCCGACAGTTTGTTTAATGTGGTACTACTTGCAATATCCCATAATTGGTCGCTGTTCATACTCGGTTGTTTGAGATCCAACAGTGCCTTTCTTTCGTTTTCTAGACGGTCCAATTCACGAACTTTAGCCTGCACAGCGCTGTGTCTATCGGTGTATTTGGCTTGTAGTAAGGTGAGGTCACTACGAATATCAATGATCTGGTCTTCTAATCGTCCAATTACTGGATTGGTTTTAGACAGTTGTTGGTCAATCGAACCTAAGCTTTTTTGAACGCCAGATAATTCAGCTTCTTTTTCTGCAAGCGTTTGTTTCAGTGAAGCTAAACGGTTCAAGCTCTGACTTTGGACTTCTGGTGTTGAATGTACGTTTTCATTAACATAGAGCGCTAATGCCTCTTCTGCATCAGCGAGTTCGCCACTACGTTCATCAATATGAATTTTCAAAAAATCACTAGAATCTTGAATGGATGAACGCTCCGGAGCCAGCAGTTGTTCAATAAAGTGTTCACTAACAGACTGAAGGGTAGCTTCCATACCGATGGGTGTGTTTGAACTTAGACTTATCTTTAGGAAATCTTTGCCTAACTGAATGACTGATAAGCGCTGCGACAAATCAGAGATAAGCTCCTCTTTGTCAAAACTCGACATCTCTGGAGTAATCAGTTCAAGTTCTTCCGCTACTGAATAAAGCACGTGACGGCTGTGGAGTAGCGTTCGAAGTGCGCTAATCCGGTCTTTAAGCATGGTTGAAACGGCGATGTCTTCTAAGAAAGGGTTCATCTTCGCGGTTTCTTGAATCAGCATACTGGTATGAGCATCGTATTTTGTAGGAGCGAGCTTACTCACGCCAAAACCAACAAAGGGAAGGATAAGAATAGGGACCAATATTACGTAGCGTTGACGCCACATAGCATTCAAAAGAACCAATAGTCGCAATTTCAGATTATTCATAATAGCTCCAACATCCAATGTACGAAGTTACCGCGGTTTTTCCAGCTGTCTTTTTCTACGATTGAGATCGGTGAATTTGAAAGTTGACGAGCTTTTTCTAGTGTCTCTACCATTTGTTGTGCGTTATTGACCGTTGTGACGTGGTCTTGATACGGCAATAGAGCAGGGAATGGCGTTGTTACGATAGGTGTTCCTGCCGCTAGATATTCCATGAGTTTTAATGGGCTACATGCACGTATCTGCTCGTTATCAACAAAAGGCAGTAGGCTCACATCCCAGTGTTGAGAGTAACTTGGCAACGTATGATGTGGTCGAGGGCCAAGATAATGCACATTATTAAGATTAGGCAACGCTAAGGTGTCTAACTCATTCGGGCCAATAAAAACGAAATCCCATTCAGGCATTGCGTTGGCAACATGACCAATCATTTCATAGTCGAGCCACTTAGAGAGGCTGCCATAAAAGCCCGCGATTGGCCGGTGGTTGCTTGGTAAATCGTCCGCTCTCACTGTTGGTGTCGAGAACAGGCTTACATCAACGCCATGTGGCAACAGTTGCGCTTTGTCTTCAGGAAATTTAGCCATGAGCTTCTTGCTTGCTGCGAAGATCAGATCTGACTTTTCGATCAGCTCTGATTCATGGTCAGCAACGGTTTGGTGGTCGACCCCAGCTAGGGCGCTGAAATCGTCTCCGCAATAATAAACCACCGCTGATTCGCCAAGGTGTCCACATAGATCAACGGCAGTTGGAAGTGATGTCCAAAGGATTGGAGCATGCAGGTTTAGCTCTGCAATAATCGGCTTCAGTTGTTTCAACATCATCTGTTGTGCTAGCTTTCTTGATACTTTAGATGCGGGTGCTGGTATCGTTTTCAAATTAACAACGGTGATATTGCTTTGCCCACTGGAGTCGAGCATGTTTTGTGTCACTGCGTTTGTCTTACCCAATAGCTTATTGAACGCACGAGTCACATCTTTTGTAGACAATTTCGGCTGTCTTAAACCAATAGAGTTTACCCAAAGCACTTTGTGTGTTTTTGCAAGGTGACGAACAAGATGTTGAGTCGATGACGGAAGCCCGCCAAAATCTTCACCGAATACGATTAAATCACGCATGATCGCCTCCATGAGTTTCAAGAGAATCGAAGACATCGGATTCAGTTATCTCGACAGATTTAATATTTCCAACCACTCGCGCGGGGTTACCGGCGGCGATAGAAAAAGGTGGAATGCTTTTGGTGACAACGCTACCAGCTGCAATCACAGCGCCTTCACCGACGGTAACGCCACCTTTTACGGTTACATTCGTACCTAGCCACACATCTTGCTCAAGAATAATGTCACCGATTTGTTGAGGATCGTCGCCTTCACCTGCGGCTCTGCGTTTTGCATCAAGCGGATGGCCAGAATATCCAAACAGGAATGCACCGCCAGCGATACGAACATTGTCTGAGATAATGACTTTACCTCCAACTGCAATCGTCGATTGCCAACCAATATCGACATTGTTGCCAACAGAAAGAAGAGGGTGCTCTAAGCCTTCGAGTGGCTGAGTGCACCCTGAAAATGTGGTGTGGCCAGAGATACGGCAATCATCGCCAATTGAAATTTGTAGTGGACCACTAACAAACGGTAAACCGCCGTATAAATACAAACGTTTTCCGCATTGAGCGATTCTTCCTTTAAATGCAGGTGTCCAATAGAAGAAGCGAGTGAAGCCGGTAAAGATGCCCGTAATTAACTTATGTGACTGATAAAGGCAACGATTGAATACTTGTGGGGTTGGTAGCTCAGCAGCTCTTACATTCTTCAAAATGAAAAACACATTTCTAATTCGAGAATTAGGATGAAACTTAAGCCAATGTTTGAATTGATGCATGGATACTGACGTCATAATGAAATTCCTTCTACGTTGTTATATAGAAGTACTTTCACATTGCGTGCCACTAAATAAGTATATGTTTTTCAGTTGGTTACAGTTTCTCTTTTAGGTTTTCTCATTTTGACAAGCAGTATGAGACACGTTTGATACGCAAACGGTGAGTGCAGCAAGGATGTAAATTGGCCAGTTGAAGCCCTGTGTGAGGAAAGTTCCCGATACAATGGTACCGATTAAACCAGCATATACGGCATAAGCGACCGCATTTAGTTCAGGAGGAATTGATGAACCCGCTTGAGACAACCTGGCTAAGGTGGCACGGGATGTTCTGATTAATGAGACAATCAGAATGACAAAAACGACCAAGCCGATAAAGCCCGTTTCTGCTAGAACACCAAACCATGTACTGTGAACAGCATGGTTCAAACCATCCCAGTGGGAACTATAGAAGAAGTAATTTGAGAAGAAGTTGTTTAAGCCAACACCGGTTAACGGATTTTCTAAGGCCATTTTGAAGGCGGCTTCCCAAGCGTAGATTCTTCCCATCGCTGATTCATCAATGCCTTGTTCTGCGGCGCCGCCAGAAGCTCTGTCTGCTATACCTGCGGCAAAATAAAGCACGATCGCAGCAATCGAACTCATCGATATCAATAACATTTTTGAGCGAATCAGTTTAAGTGCAAAAATGCCGATAACCGCAACGGAACCAAGCAAACCACCTCGGCTTTGAGTCGCAATAATTGCCGCCAATAACAAAACACAAATCAGGGCGCTAATTATTCGCTTGAAATAGGAAATGCCGGGCGTAGTGGTTTGACTAATGGCGAATGCTAACGGGAAAAGCAACACCAAGGCGAGGTCGTTCGGGTCACCAAGCATCGAGCCAAAATCTCGCCCGATGGTGACCCTTGAGCCTTCAACGAGACCAATACCGTTTACTGAATTATAAACAGCGATGGTACTCACTAAAGCACCAGCATAAATAATAGTCATGGCGGTTTTAGCAAGATTCTCCGTGGTATTAACCAGCCAAGTGATGGCGAGCGTCATGATAATGATTTTCCAATAAACGCCTTTAAATTCCGCAAATGCGATTGGGCGGTTTGATGCAAACACAACCCCAACAATGGTTAAAACCCAAAAGATAGCGAGCCAGTTTAGCGAATGGTGCCAGAAAATCTTAAGTTCTTTGCTGATTAGTGAATGCCATAACAGGGCAGACAATGCTCCCATGGATAACAGCAACGGTATTTTTAATGGGTAAAGTTGAGGTAGCGCTTCGTGAATTCGAAAAAAGGAAAACACGACAAACAAAAGCACAAACCAAAAAGCTTTGTTGATCACGAACAATGCGCCCAATGGGATAAAGGCGAGCACAATAACCACCGCCGGGTGAGGAACAAGATACCAAGCACAACCAATAATCAGGCTCAAGGTTGATAACCCAATAATGAGCGGTGTTCTGTTGGCCTGGTATTTCATCGCTGCTCCTTGAAATTCATATATCCGTTCCTTCAGTTAGCCTTTCTAATTCACATTGTGATTCAACAATATGAGCATGAGAAAATGACCTCAACCAACGCTTATCAAAAATGAACATAAGGATTGATTCAGTTCCCTAAGGCTTAATAGGTGATCGTAAAATCAAATTGAAAGGCCCTGTTCTTAATAGAGATAGCAAGGTGAGTGCCACATGTGAGTTTAATTTAAGTGTCTGTATTTACGGGTTATTTATTATTTAGGTAGGACGTGCTTTGACGTTCTTTCAAATTGCGAATCAGATTGAATGGGATAATTAGGGAATTTGAACTAACTGATTGGAAAGGACTTATGAACGAGAAGTGTTAGTAGAATGACGGCTAGCGCTCATAACACTCTAGGATATGGGGAATGACAGCTCGAGGGGAGTAACGTTCAATGATCGTGGATCTCGCTTTATGATTCATTGTCGTTTTGTCGTCGAGCGAAAGGCTTATCCATTTATCCAAACATGTGTTGAGTTCGGTTTCATCTTGAGCAACATAACCACTGATCTGGTGTTCTATCAACTGGGGTAAATTACCAACCGCTGTAGCGATGACAGGAATACCGCGCACCATTGCTTCGAGCGCTGCCATCGGCAAACCTTCATATCGAGAAGGTATCACCAACAAGTCGATGGTTTGCCACGCTTTGTCCATACTTGTTTGGTGACCATGGAAGATAAGGTTAGTTGGCGAATTGTTCGATAATGTTTGTCTTTCTGGGCCATCACCGTAAATGTGGAACCGCTGATTTGGGTATGCTTTAGCTAACACAACAAACCTATCGGCTGCTTTTTCATGGCTCAAACGCCCAGCAAAACCTATGTCATAGATGGCTGTTGTCTCTTCTTGAACGTCAGAGCTAGAAGCAAAAGAGGGCGATGGGCTTTCTGGAATTGAAATAAAATTATTGAGCAATGTTGTTTTAAAAGGAATTTTGTCCTTTATTTTATCACTCACCACTAAAGAGTGATTAGAGATAAAACCACTGTATCGATCTAGAAAATCGTACAACCACACCTTTCCTGTTGGAGTTTCACCTGCATGGTAAGTGGATAGCTGATGCAGCTTGTTGGGCTTGGCCAAGGATAACTTAGCCACCTTACTCACGATACTCGCCTTATAACCGTGCGCATGAAGATGACTAGGACGGTATTGGTCAATTGCCTGCTTAAGTTGTGACAATGAATTTGAAGCATTCGGTGCCAGTTCGCAAAGGTGGCTAAAGGGGATCTGTGATTCGGTTAAGCGTTGAATGATTGGAGGAGACGGAATGAACTTGGTGAGAAGAACGACTCTTACTTGACGTTGATACTCAATTAAACCGAGCGCTAGTTCAATAACGTGAGTTTCGATTCCACCGAAAGTTTGGCTGTCAATTAACAACCAAATTTCGTTCGGATCAATCTCGGTTGGCTCAATAGCTAATTGTTCTTGAGCCGACTTGAGGGTTACTGGGGCCGATTGATTAGGCTTGATTGTACTCATCTTCCGATTCCCAAGCCTGTTTCTTACGATAAACAGTAGAAGGGCTTAGCTCTAGCAATACGGCTGCGTTTAACACATTACCATCACAATGATTAATAGCGTGTTGAATGGCTTCACGTTCAATTTGCCACATTGGACGAATAGCACCATCGCTGGTTGTTAATGGCGGTGTCATTGGTGCCTGTTCTGGCATTTGCTGATTGTTGTGAGTTGTCGAAGTATATTCGAGCTCTTCCGGTGTCAATGGTGGCAACTTAGCTTCAGGGATAGCCACTGGTTGGGGCGCAGTTACTGGTGCCACACTTCGTATCGGAGTCACACTCTTAGGTGTGGTGATGTCCGCTTTGTTGATTGGCGGTGGCACCATGTCTTTAGTCACACTGGTTTCATTGTTCAACACCACGATATTTCTAATCACGTTTTGCAATTGGCGAACATTGCCTGGCCATGGATAACGTTTAAGCAGTGTTTGTGTTTCTTTATCGATAGATCTGAATTTCTTTTTATCTTGCTTCGCGTAGAGCTTCAAGAAGTGGTTAGCCAAGGTAGTAATGTCACTCCCACGTTCTCTTAGTGGCGGCATCTCGATAGGTACAACATGCACACGGTAGTATAGATCTTCACGGAATCGGCCTTCTTCCACTTCAACCAGTGGATCGCGGTTGGTTGCACAGATAATTCTGACATCAACTTTGATTTCTCGATTACCGCCTAATGGAGTGAAAGTACCGGTTTGCAAAAACCTTAGGAGCTTCTTTTGCATCTCCAATTCCATTTCGCAAAGCTCATCAAGAAATAGGGTACCACCGTGGGCTTGCATTGCGGAACCTTTGCGGTCTGTTGTCGCGCCAGTGAAGGCACCTTTCACATGCCCAAAGATTTCACTTTCCATTAAATCGCGAGGAATAGCACCACAGTTAATGGCAACGAACGGTTTGTTGCTGCGCTGGCTTTCTTGGTGAATAGCTTCTGCACAGACTTCTTTACCCGTACCACTTTCGCCATTGATAAAGACACTAGCCGTCGTTGGAGCAACCGAATCGATGATTTTGTAAACGGCTTGCATCGGCAAGCAAGAGCCAATGAAGTTATGAAAGCGGTCGCGGTCAAATTTGCTTTGGATATTATCGACGAGGTTTTCGAGCTTAGCTCTACGTAAGTGAAGATTAACCGACGTTTTTAAGCGATCTGCTTGAATGGGTTTTTCTAAGAAATCTTCAGCCCCTCGTTGAATGAGATCTACGGCGATGTTCACTGAACCGTGTGCCGTGGCGATGATCACCGCGGTGGGAATCTCATTGTCACTGATCCAATCCAAGACTTCTTCACCGGGCATATCCGGTAGCTTTAAATCGAGGATTACGAGCTGTGGAGCATGTCTTTCTATAAATGTCTTGGCTTCAGCGCCAGTCTCGACATGAAATATGTCGTATGGCTCATCCTTAACGTACTGTTTGTAAAGTACAGCAAGCGAGGTGGAGTCTTCAACCAACAATACTTTAGGGCGCATTGTATAAATCCTTTTGAAACTTTATCCTAATCAATCAATAACATAGTGATATGTAACCATCAATACGAAACCCGTGTAATTGTTACCTACCGCATGCAATATTTTAATAAGCACTTGGCATTAATGATTTGAACGCAAGTTTAACTAAAGCCTTGGTCTTTTCTTCTTAACAAGGCTTCAATCGAACACTCTGCGAGTTCTAATAGTTCATCAACCTTAAGAAACGCAGTTTCATGCTTTTGTTCTAAACATTGCTTTTCTAACGTTCGAGCGAGCACGGACAGTGGGCGGTTGCCTAGCGCAAGAGCAGTGCTTCCAATCGTATGAACTTCAAACTCTAGAGTTTGAGCGTCGTTATTGATAGCAGCTTGTCTAATGGCGGTTAAACGGGTGTGCGATTCTTCTACGTAGTGATCGATCAAAATAGGAATTATCTCCGCGCTCGTGTCACTAATCATTTGCTCTAAGATGCTTTCGTCTACAAGCTCTGTATCGGCAAGTTGTACATTCACTTGTTCGTTCAAACCAGCAGATGTCTCTGAAGCTAAAGTTGAGTTATTCACACTAATTCCTTTCATTGTGTCTGCGGAAATACGTTAGCTTGAGGCTAATATTCTTTGGTGTTATTAAGTTTTAGTCATTTTTTAGAATAATTTCAACTGCTTGCCGTAAAAATCATGTCATTAATCGATACCAAGTGAAACTGGTAATCAACAATGATAGAGATGTAATAGTTTGATTTAACGTGTTTTTACTTATGAAATATGAACTTAGATGTCTAAGCAGTGCACTTAGATTAGATAGCGTCCTGAATAAGAACAAGAAAAAACAGCTGAAAGCTCAAAGACGAAAAGAAAAAGGCCACTGCATTTCCTCAATACAGTGGCCTGGATCATTTCAGTTAGTTAAGCGATAACTAAACTAATTGTAAGCTCCGAAGCTCTTTAGTTCCAAAGCAAAGGAGCTAAGGTAAGAAACTAAGAGATTAAGAAGTTAAGAAGCCTTATCAATATCAATCTTTGGTTTCGACTTTGGGGCTGTTTCTACTTCTTCCTCGCTATTTTCAGTGAAGATTTCGGCAACAGCACTTCTCTCTAATTCACCTTTCAGATTGCCGTCTTCATCAACAACAGGAAGGGAGTAATCGCACGACATTGTATCAGGCAATATTTCCTCAATAACAGCATCAGGCAGTACGGCTGGGACTTCTTCATATATCTCATCACTGAAGTCGTGAACTGATACATCTTCAACGGCGTCTTGCAGGCTCTCTTGAGTGACTAAGCCCTGATAGCCATCATCCGTTACGTGATAAGCGTAATCGTTTTTCAGCATCTTCATTTGCGCTAGCGCACCTTCAATCGTTTCCGAAGTAATACGATAGAGAGGAGGTTGCATAACGGTTTCAACTGTTAATGCGCGAGCTCGGTTTACGTCTTTCACAAACGCTTCAACATAATCATCAGCAGGGCTTAGTAGAATCTCATGAGGCGTACCTTGTTGGACTAACTCACCATCTTTCAAAATTGCGATCCGGTCACCCAAACGAAGTGCTTCGTCGAGATCGTGAGTGATGAAGATAATGGTTTTATGAAGCTTTTCTTGTAGCTCGATCAGTTGATCTTGCATTTCGCTTCGAATCAGCGGATCAAGCGCTGAGAAGGCCTCATCCATTAATAGAATCTCAGCGTCAGTACATAAAGCGCGCGATAAACCGACACGTTGTTGTTGGCCGCCAGAGAGTTGAGCAGGGTATTGTTGCTCATAACCTTTAAGGCCTACGGTTTCAAGCCACTCCTTCGCTTTTGCTAGGCGCTGTTCTTTCTTTATGCCTTGAACTTCAAGGCCGTACGCAACGTTTTCAATGACGGTTCGATGGGGCATTAAGCCAAAACGTTGGAAAACCATCGACATTTTGTGACGGCGAAACTCTTCCAGCTCCTTGGTATTAAGGCTCATTACATCGATGCCTTCAACCGTGATTTTTCCTTGAGTTGGGTCGATTAAGCGGTTGAAGTGACGAATTAGCGTTGATTTACCTGAGCCCGAAAGACCCATGATAACGAAGATTTCGCCACGGTTAATCTCAAGGTTAATTTCTTTTAATCCGACGGTGTGTCCTGTGTCAGCCAATATGTCATCTTTGTGGTCACCGTTGGTCACTCGATTCATAACAGACATTGGCTTTGGTCCAAACACTTTGTATAGACCACTAATTTCAATCAATGGTTTAGTCATGCTTGAATCCTCCTAGGTGCGCATTGGTTCTACGCGCATAAGCCTGTGAAGCTCGGTCAAATAAGATAGCCAGCGCCACAATCGCGAAACCGTTCATCAGGCCTAATGTGAAATATTGATTGGTGATCGATTTAAGAACGGGTTGCCCTAAACCTTTAACACCAATCATTGACGCGATAACCACCATAGAGAGAGCCATCATGATGGTTTGGTTAATTCCCGCCATGATCGTTGGCATTGCAAGTGGTAGTTGAACACCCCACAAGCGTTGCTTCTTGCTTGCCCCGAATGCCGTAGCGGCTTCTAACACTTCTTTGTCGACTAAGCGTATACCTAAGTTAGTTAGGCGAATCACTGGTGGGATAGCGTAAATCACAACGGCGATTAAACCTGGGATTTTACCAATGCCCAAAAGCATCACTACTGGGATTAGGTAAACAAATGCGGGCATGGTCTGCATTATATCGAGTAGTGGCGTCACGATTGATTGCACACGATTAGAGCGTGCCATCGCGATACCGATCGGGATTCCAAGGAAAATGGAAACTAATGTACATACGGTGATGATACTGAGTGTGCGCATTGTATCTTCCCACATCCCAAAGTAACCGATGAGCAGTAGTGAACAGACACAACCCAGAGCCAATTTCCAAGAACGACTCGCTGCGTAAACTAAAGCCGTACAAACGCCAAGTACGATAAGCCAAGGGGTGGAGATTAGAAGTTTTTCAAACCAAACAAGGAAGGAAAGAAGAGGGTCAAATAATGATTCGATCATTTCTCCGTATTCGCGGGAAAACTCACGGTATGCGCCATCTAGCGCCTTTTTTATTGCTCGCAAATCAGAGCGTTCCATCTCAGGGAAGCTTGATAACCAATTGCTGTCAGCCATTTTATATCCTTATAGTCCGGCGTCTTTAAGTTCGTCTTAAGTCGCTATTGAATCACAAGCGAGATAAACGGTTTCAGTCGCGATAACGCTTAACATCATCGTGACTGAAACTTAGGACTCCGAATATTGAATAACATCAAGTATAGCGACGTTATTTATTCCTATTATTTTCATCTAGTTAGCAAGAGCGATTACAGCTCTGCTTCTACTTTTTTCGCGACTTCTTGAGATACCCACGGGTGCCATATTTCTGGGAATTCACTCAAGAAATGGATACTTGCTTCTTCACCATCTGCTTGGTTATCTTCCATCCAAGCAAGAAGTGAGTTCATTTTTTCGTTAGTGAAACCACGTTTAGTGAAGTAGTCGTAAGCCTCTGGTGCTCTTGATGCGAAGTCTTCTGTAGTGACAGTGTGAACAGGTGAAGGCGGGTACATGGTTGCTTTAGGTGAGTCACAGTCTTCTTTAGTTGTACAGTTAAGGAATTCCTGTTCGTCAACGCCACTTCCGAAGTCAACTTTAATCATGTCATATTTACCAAGAACGGCGGTCGGCGCCCAGTAGTAACCAAACCAAGCTTCTTCACGTTCATAAGCTTTAGCGATAGATCCAGATAAGCCGGCACTCGAGCCTGGATCCACAATGGTGAAACCACTCTCTTCTAGGTCAAGAGCTTCAAACAAGTTACCGGCACTGATTTGACAGTTCCAACCTGCTGGACAGCTATAAAATGCAGATGTATCTGGGTCTTCTGGGTGTTTAAACAAGCTAGCGTTTTTGCGGACGCCTTCAATGGTTGCCATTTCTGGGTATTGCTTAACCAAATAAGCGGGAACCCAAAAACCTTCTTCACCACCGTTTACAAGGGCTTTACCTGCGTAGCGAAGACGTTTCTCTTGGACACCTTTATCGAGTGCGTCTTTGAGGCTGTTACTCCATAGCTCTGGTGCAACATCGGGTTGGCCTTTTTCAATCATTGAAGTGCCGGTTGGCATTGTGTCGCCAGGGATGAGTTCGGCATCACAATCATAACCGTGCTCTAGGATGAATTGGTCAATGTTGGCGATTAAAGTTGCAGAGTTCCAGTTCATATCTGCGATTGTTACGCTGCCACATTCACCAGCGTTAGCATGACCACTGGCTGCTGCAACTAACAAAAATACGGAGCTTAACTTGTATTTCATATTGAGTTTCCTTTCTCTTTAATAATACAACCAAGCTAATCAAGGTAAATTGACTAACTAAATTGCTCGATGGTGATCCTTTCCGTGTATTTAAACCATTTGAGCAGAAGGAGGGATGGAGGGAATATGAATAGATAAACCAACAAAGCATAAAGTGTGATTTGCTTGATTTATCCACTGTGTTTCACAGCCACCGGATAACTTTGTCAAACTATTACAAATTCGTCAAAAACCACCTCTATTTATAATCTTAGGGAATAATCGTACGAATTCCATCTTTGACTCGATTTACATGGTGCTTTAACAGTCTGTGTCACATTCCAACGAAAGTTAGGTATAGAGGTGTTGATTTTTAAGTGGATTTGAAGGTGGTAAGACCATGTTTGGCGTGTGTGAAATGCGTTGAATGTGCTTTAAAATCCGATTTCCATCTTTAATTTCGGCAAAAAACATCAATTAGGAATCAAACTTAAAGTAAAGGAAATCGAATGAAGAGGTCGCTGTCACGTTCGAATGGCAGCTCTTTCTAATTAGATCTAATTGTATTTCTAAATAGAACTAATTCTATTGAAAACTAATCTTATTGAAGGCTAGAGGATTACATCGGCAGATTTAGGAATTCATTATGGTGCAGCTTATTCGCCAAGTTGTCGCGAATTTTTCGAGGGATAAACTTCATTCGATTAATCTGCCTAATAAGCTCTTCTGCGAAGCTAGGATGTTGCTTCATGTTCATGACGCAACCCATCAGAGTAATGCTCTTCGCTTCGAGCAGTTTCTTTGCTTGGGCAAGGTGATGGCTTGATGTTTCTCCGTAAGCGACAACAAGTAACGCTCCGTCACACGCGCTCGCGACCGATTGAGCTGGGATGTTACCTTTATTGATATTAAGTAAGGGCGAAGTATCAACAATCACACGGTCGTACTTTTCTAACCATTGAGTCACCGCTTTTTGAAGCGTAGCCGGATCCTTGTATGCTAATTGAGTCGAAGCTACTTGGGGGGCGGGAACACCAATGAAAATGCGTTGTGATTCGACGTGCTCGATAAGTTGTCCTGATTGATCTTCTTCAAGCATGTTCACATCCTTAAAAGCAGGATTGAACAAGTTAAGGTCAACATAAAGAGTGGAGTGTCCAGCTAACAAGAAACGCTCGGCAAGCGCTGTAGCAACAGATGTTACACCGTCACCGGAGTGGCAGGCAGTAACACAAATTGAACGTTGACCGTTAAGTTCTGAAGCTAAATACAATTGTTCAACTTCGGCATGCGTGGCTGAAATAGTCATTATAAAGCTCCTATAAGAACGATGGTGGTCGTAATACGTAAAATGTCATCTAAACCTACACGGGCTTTTTCAATAAAGCTTTCACGACGATCGGGAATGTAAATCGTATCACCCGCGCGTAACACTGGTAGGTTGTAAATGTTGGCTGTTTTACTGAATTCAACAAGGTCGAAGGTACGAGCTTGGCCTTGGCAGCAAGACATGTTAACGATGGTGATTTTTTCTACATAAGCATTGTCGGTAGGGCCAGCAGCTTCTGCCAAGATATCAAGAATGGTCATGTTGTCGTTGAACACATAACGCCCCGGATTGTTAATAGCCCCAAGGACTCGAACGGTTTCTTCTTTTGGTGTATCTAACCAGTTTTTTCCTTTCTCTGGGATATAAATAGTGTCACCAGTTGTTACGTTTGGCAGTAATGATTCATCACCCGTTTCAAAGTACAACGATAGGTTCAGTTTGCTTACTTTGGAATATGTTTTATCGCGGTGTGTTACGCGAACATTATGGATGTCAGCATCTTTAGTTGGGCCATCAGCAGCAGACAATATGTCTAGGAAGTGCATGTCTTTTGTAAAGCGGTAACGACCGGGCGCATTCACTTGTCCAAAAATGTAGATCGAGGCGTCTGAGCTTTGACGAACCCATTGTGATTTATTGTCTGATGGGTCTTGTGGTAAATCGTGAACTCGAACGATTGAACCCGCACGAATGTAGGGCATTTGATCGCGTGGTGCGCCGTTTTTGATGAAGTCATCAAGATTAAATACAACCAACTTTCGGCCTGTTACGACTTCAATTTTCGACGTGTCCGCACGTAGCGTCGGACCACCAACGTGTGCTAATAAGCCCATGAAGTTCATTTCATCCGACCATTCAATACGACCGGGGCGATTCACTTCACCAATCACGTTAACGGCTCTGTCTGGTGTAATCTTCAACCACGACTTTTCGTTCATGTCGGTTTTCTCAGGAACGAAAATCGCATCACCCGCTTGGATTGAAGGTGGAGCAGAATTAGCAAGGCCTTCTGTGTATGCCGCAAGGTCAAACTTAAGTACACGACCATTAGATTTGATAACACGGATTTGTCTTGATTCAGCAAAGCGAGTCGGGCCGCCTGCGTTAGCAAGGATGTCCATGAACGTCGCACCTTTCTTGCCTTCAAAGGCTCCTGGTGCGGCTACTTCGCCCATTACGTAAACGGTGTTCGCGCCAGATTTAATCTCTTCTTCCTGTTTAGGAACAAAAACCGTTGAACCCGGACGCAGAATTGGCAGCATACTTTCATCGCCAGAATCTAGGTAACGCTTTAAGTTGAACAGAGTCGGTGTGTTGTTCGAGATAACGCGGATTTGCTCAACACTGGCGTAGCGCGTTACGCCGCCAGAACGCATTAATACGTCAACTAAGTCTGAGTTCTCTTTGTAAGTAAAAGACCCCGGTGCGTTTACCTCACCAAACACTTTGATGGAATTTCGAGAATCAGCACTATCACCTGAGTTAGCAAGCTTTGCGGCATCAAACTCTTGTTCGATGTTGCCCACTAATGGAGACGCAGGAACGAATAACGAATCAAGAGATTGAAGTGTTGGAAGGGTTGATTCATCACCTGAATCCAGAAAGCGTTTGTAGTTGAATTCTGTATTATCAGAGCCGCGTTTCAAAATAAGTTTGTCTAATTGTGCGCCCGGACGAAGACCACCTGCAGCATACAATGCCATCTGAATGCTAGAACCTAGTGACAATGTGTACTCACCGGGTTGCTCAACGTAACCTTGAACGGAGATGATGATTTGCTGTTCTTTCACATAAACTGAAGCGTTTGATAGATCTTTATAAGCGGTCGCCAATGCTTCCAGTACAACCTTATTCAATTGGTCATTATCATAACCAGCCACAAACACAGTACCAACTTCAGGAAGGGTAATTCGTCCACGCTTGTCAACCTGGAAGCCGGTATTCAAGGTGCTTTCACCGGGTACGTTAACTTGGATAAGGTCACCCACTTGTACAGCTCCTGAAAACTCTTCTTCTGCGTTGACTGCAGTCGCAAAGCAAAGCGAGATGGTGAAAATAAACGTCAGTAGAATTTTCATAGAGCACCTCCCATTTTAGCTGCGTTCTCGGGCGAGATAATCTCAATACTTACACGGCGGTTAGTTAGACGTGTTCCATCAGATTCACCTTCAAAAAGTGGCACAGTTTCACCAACGGAAACAGCTTTGATTCGCTGAGCACCCAACCCGAAAATAGTAAGGTAACGTTCAACTTGTTTAGCACGGCCTAGGGCTAGCTTGTCGTTATACTCTTCAGTTCCTGAGCCATCTGCATGACCGGTAACAACAAGGTCCAGTGATTTATGTTCTTTTAGTAGGGTAGTCGCTTCTGCAAGACGTCCCATGTATTTAGGGTTTACTTCGGTAGAGTTTTCCGCGAATTGATTGTCAACGTTTAGTAAATCGTACAACTGTTGAATCACTGACAGTTGCATACGGAATTGATTTTCGTTTTTGGGTGGCTCGCAACGCGCTTGAGAAGTCACGTAATCAAGCTGTACCTCTAGCTCGTTAAGGCGTTTTCTTTGAATAACCAAATCGTTAGCCGCATCTAACAACAAACCGCCTTGTAACTCACGAGCGATACGATTTTGCTTTTCGATAGCTTGGACTACAGCAGCAGGGAAGCACCAGCGAGCACCTTCTTGAATTAAGGCATCTAGATGAAGTTTTGCTAGTTGCCAATCGAAGCGCAGGCCATGTTCTGGGCCTAGAGGTTCGTCAGGCATGACAGGCGAGAAATCTGAATTTTGATAATTGATGGAATCGTAACTTTCCGCTAATCCGCCAGTGCCTTGTTCTGGGTAGCTTGTGCAACCCAGAACTAGAGCAGACAGAGAAAGGGCTATGTAGTTTTTCAGTATTTTCATGCCAACGTCCTTTGTTTTTCTTATTATTATTATTTTTTATTACTTCTAGCTTAGTGGATCTTCATGAATTAGTAGGATTTTTTGAGTTAACTGGGATCGCATGACCGATTCGTAGTAGGTTCATGATTTCAAGCGGCTGGCCTGATACATTTTCTAAGCGCATGTTTCGTTCTCGCTCGGTAAGACGTTTGAACATGTAAACAATTGCACCTACGCCTGATGAATCAAGAAACTGCACTTGGCTGAAATCAACTTCGATTTCTTGGTGTCCATCGTTTGAAATAACGTCGTCAATATCAGTTTGTGCGTCGCGGCTACCTGCTGCGTCTAAATCACCAAAAATTGAAAGAGTCAGTGTTGTTGTGTTTAAGTCAATCTTACGTAATTCCATAGTGTTATCTCCTTGAATGCATGAGTTAACTAGAGCACGTAATGTGCCAACTTTTATGTTGTTTATTTTCAATGACTTAATTGATCACTATTGTTCGCTGTCATTATGAGAAATCCGTTTTCTCATAATGATAACTAAAAATGAATGGGGTTTTGGGAGCGATAACTCATTAATTTTGCGAATGAAACGGGAGATCCAATAAGGTTGGCGTTTGAATCGCATCTTTAATGAAATATCACGTACCGTAACTAAAGAGCGCTTAGGATATAGCGTACTTGGGAAAAAGAACGAACCATACGGAGAAGACGATGAGATTAACGAAATTGGCAATTGCGACCCTTTGGGCATTTTCATTCCCATCACATTCTTCTTACTTACCACCCGATCACCTGATATTAGCCAATAATTACCAGCAAGGAATCGATGTTTCCCAATACTGGACCAGCGAGAAGTTGGATGGCATCAGAGCTCTATGGGATGGCGAACATCTGCATACTCGAAACGGTAATCGAATTTACGCGCCTACGTGGTTTGTTAAAAACCTGCCGAAAGTGAAGTTAGAAGGGGAGCTATGGGCTGGCCGAGGTAACTTTCATGTTGTTCAATCGACCGTGTTAGATCATACGCCCAGCGATACAGCATGGACAAAAATTGATTTCATGTTGTTTGATATGCCTGGTGCTGCGGGTGATTATCAAAAACGTTATTACAATATTATTCATTGGGTCAACGTGATCAATGAATCGCACGTTGGTTATGTTGAGCACTCCCCAATTCATAATGAAGAAACCTTGTTTCACCAGCTAGATAATGTGGATGAACGCAATGGTGAAGGTTTAATGCTGCGTAAAATCACCAGTCGTTACCAAGGTGGGCGAAGTAATGATCTGTTAAAACTAAAAAGGCATCACGATGCGGAAGCGATTGTCATCGGATATAAAGGTGGAACAGGCAAATACAAGGGAATGATGGGCTCAATATTGGTTCATACCGAAGACGGCGTTGAGTTTTATATCGGGAGTGGGTTTAGCGACAAAGTGAGATTGGCACCGCCAGAAGTCGGTAGTCGGATTACCTTTCGTTATAACGGGTTCACTCAAAATGGTAAGCCTAAATTTGCGCGTTTTGTTCGAGAGAAGAGCGAATATTAAGACACAGCCAATACATACGCCCAATAAGTTAGATATCTGCTTTATAAGCTATGTATCTACTTAATAAGTTATATCTACTCAATAAACGAAAAGAGCCCTGAAAGTCAGAGCTCTTTGTTGCATGTGGTCCCGGTTTTAACTGTTTAGCTAGCGCTGATCTAACGAGAACTAAATTCTAGTTGAACATCGTCGTCTTGTTTGTGCATCCAGTGAAGTCGCATGCCCAACATAATGGCTGCAGACGTAAGACCAATGATGAAACCAATCCAGAAGCCGTGAGCCCCCATAGGTTCAACGATCCAATCTTTCATTCCTAAGATGTAGCCAATAGGCAGACCAAGCAACCAGTAGGCAACAAAAGTAATGTTGAAGATAGAACGCATGTCTTTGTATCCGCGCAGGGCACCTGCCGCAATAACTTGAATTGCATCAGTACATTGATATACCGCAGCGAACAACAACAGTTGCATCGCGACAGTAATTACCGCCGTATTTTCGGTATAAAGCAGTGAGACTTGCTCTCTGAATAACACCGTTAACGCAGCTGTCATAAACGCCGTTACCAATCCAACAATAATGCCCACATGTGTCGCTATTCTTGCACCTTCAGTGTTGCTTTGCCCCAGTTTATGGCCAACACGAATACTCACAGCTGCACCAATACTCATTGGGATCATGAAGACTAATGAAGAGAAGTTAATTGCGACTTGGTGCGCGGCAACAATCAGTGAGCCCAACGGCGCCACTAATAAGGAGACGACTGCAAATAGCGTCACTTCAAAAAAGATAGCTGCTGCAACTGGGAAACCAAGTTTGAATAAACGGATTTGCGTTTTTAACTGTGGTTTATGGAAAGTGCCGAAGACATTAATTTTTGCTAAACGCTTCGATGTTAAGACGTAAGCAAACAACAAAGCGAACATCACCCAATATACGATAGCCGTTGCAACACCACAGCCAACCCCACCAAGAGCAGGAGCGCCGAGTTTTCCGTATACAAACATCCAGTTGAGCGGGATGTTCAATAGTAAGCCGATAAAACCAATAACCATTGCTGGTTTGGTTAAAGACATTCCATCGGTAAAACTTCTCAAGGTTTGGAACAGCAAAAATGCAGGAACAGCAAACATCACGGCATTCATATAGCCGATTGTTTTTTCAGCCATGAGTTGTTCAATATCCATCCATTCAAGTATGAGCTGAGTTTGGAACAGCACACCAATGATTGGAAGGGAGATAACGAGCGCTAAAAACGCACCTTGCTGTATTTCAAATGGAATTTTTACTTGGCGACCCGACCCATTCAGTTGTGCCACAACAGGAACAAGCGCCATTAATAGACCCACACCAAATAGAATGGATGGTAACCAAATACTTGCTGCTATCGAAACCGCCGCCATATCGATAGCACTTACGCCACCGGCCATAACGGTATCGACAAAACCCATTCCGGTTTGTGCAACTGATGCGATCAAAACCGGGGTCGCAAGTTTGATTAAATTAGAGGCTTCTTCTTTGTAACGATGCACAAACAACTCCAAATAAAAGAGAAAATTAGAATAATAGTGTAGGAATGGACATTCTGAAGGAATCAAAGACATTGATCATTAAGCTTCCACTGGACGAATCATAAAGAAATGTCACAATAACTGCTATGAAAAACTGTTACTAAAATGCTAAATAGGAATCTTATGTTTACAGGTATCGTTCAAGGCATAGCAACACTGGTTGCGATAAACAAAAAAGAGTTGTTTCAAACTCATACCATTGAGTTAACAGACAAAATGGTTGAGGGCTTAGCAATTGGTGCTTCAGTCGCTCATAACGGTTGTTGCTTAACCGTTACTGAAATTTCCGGTAACCAAATCTCATTTGATCTGATGCAAGTCACGCTAAGACTAACCAATTTAGGCCAACTCAATGCTGGTGACCAAGTAAACGTCGAACGCGCGGCTAAGTTTGGTGACGAGATCGGTGGCCACAGCATGTCTGGGCACATCGCACTGATGGCTAAGTTAGTTGAAGTGATTAAAACGGAAAACAACCGTACGCTTTGGTTTGAACTGCCTGAAGCATCAATGAAATATGTACTAAGTAAAGGTTACATTGGCGTTGATGGGTGTTCATTAACGATTGGTGAAGTGGAAGATAATCGTTTCTCTGTACATCTAATTCCAGAAACTCTGAATCGCACTCTATTTGGCGGCCGTGAAGTAGGGGATGATGTGAATATCGAATTCGACCCTCAAACACAAGCTATCGTTGATACCGTAGAACGTGTACTCGCAAATCAGAAATAACCTGAACGTCAAAGCTTATGGTTTGAGCAAGTAAGATATCGTTATAAATTATAAAAAGAGCACATCAAGTGCTCTTTTTTGATCGGGGCTGAACCGAAAATGATTTGTCAGAAAACCTGTTCATCGTCTGCATCAATCGAGAGATTAATTCTATCTCTCACTTCATCGACCTGCATGTCTAAATGAATGGCGTTACAACAGGCTGGGCAATCATCGTAAAAATCTTGGCTGCCGTTGGATGCGTCGAGCGTTATGCTAATACCGTGCCCACAATGAGGGCAGGAGACATGTTTCTCAGTGTATTTATGCATGGCGAAATCTCCTCACTGTAACTTCTATCAATTTCAGTAGCTTTTCTCAATCGTAGTCGCTTATATCGAAACTAGTATCTTGCATCAAACCTAGTAGCTGATATCGAACGTTCTTGCTTGTATCGATCTAGCTTGTATGGTTCTTGGTCAACCACAGTAATTATTATTAAACGGCCTGTATCTTCTTAATGCACGCCTCAGTTTGTGCTAAATACTCGCCACCGAATTGATTGCAGTGGTTAAGAAGATGGTACAAATTATAAATGTCTTTCCGATCAGTATAGCCAACGTCTAGCGGCATGACGCTTTGATAGCCATCATAAAACTCTTGAGGGAAACCATGGAACAATTCCGTTAATGCTAAATCACATTCATGGTCACCCCAATAGCAAGCTGGGTCGTAACAAATAGGACCAAACGCTGAGTTAGCTACATTACCGTTCCAAAGATCGCCATGAAGTAAAGAAGGACGAGGGTTATGGCCGGCTAATCGCATGTTCACAATGTCGACGATATCGTCAATATTACCAAAGTCGATGCCTTTCTCTTTCAACAACTGTAATTGGAAACCAATACGTTGTTCAGAGAAAAAACGTCCCCATTTTTTATGCCAAGGGTTAGGTTGGAGAGTACTGCCGATGTAGTTGTCTTGATCGCAACCAAACTCTTTTTGTTCTCCCCATTGATGAAGCTGGGCAAGTTGAACGCCAAAATCAAAACTATTATTGCCAGTTTCAAGCGGCTTCGTTGGTAAGTAATTGAGGATGATGAATGAGCACTCTTTGGTTTTACCAATAAGCACGAGCTCGGGTACATAAACGGTGGAGGTATCTCTTAATAAGCGCAGGTTCTCAGCTTCAATTTCAAACTTAGGTAGAAACTCTCGCTGATTTACCTTAACAAAGTAACGCTCATTACCGTCGCTAATCATGAAGCAATCGTTAATGTCACCACCAGAAACTTTAGTACGTTCAGTGATCTGAAAGTTAAATAAAAGTGTATCTGAAAGCTGTTGAGAAATGGCCTGCCACATAGGAAATCCTCACAGAATTGTTGGATTGAAAGACTGTTAATTTGAAATACTGTTCGTTTAATAGCAATAGTTTAGGATAAATCTGAGTAATTTATAGACGCACTGGTCATGTTCTTGTCTCTAATTCATCTTAAGGTGAAACAATTGGTCAATCTGTGAACTTAAGCTTATTCAATACCATTTATAACTCGACAAAAAATGACAATTGGTGATAGCAAACACTTTGGAACAAACCTCACATTCAACGTTGAATATGAGGCTTCTAACTGGAAAAGTGCAGTTGGGTTGTTATTGTCTACGCTTAAACTTTAGCGTGTACTAATGCTAAGTTAAGTCATGCATAACTTAACCGATGTTATTGAACATTCAAAAAGTGTTGAAAGCCGTTACTAAGTTCAACTTTCTGGCTTTGTTTGTATCTTGATTGAATTTTGCGCTTAAATGCTAACAGGGATCATTTTAATACTACTTTTGATAATAAAATGATGACAAATGGCTTCATTTACATAGTATTAGCCTAGTACGTATTAATCTGCTCTTGAGCTTAAAACGGAGATTTATTGTGGTTGTAGAAACCGATGGCTATTTGGCTTTAATCGAGCACCTTTCATTCAATTTGGATGTATTTACCAATGGTAGTGGTGATACAGGAAATGAAAGTGTCGAAGATATTGTTACTGACATGATTTCAACGAATATCATGGCTATCTTCGAACAGAACCCTGAACTGCACTCAAGTGTTCGTTTTCAATTGTTGAAAGAGGCGGATGCAGTAGTTGCCGATTTAGGTGAAGTGCTTGCAGGTGTATGGGCCAAGAAAGCGACTAACGAGCAGATTGTGTTTTTAGATGAGTACATCGCGTTAGTGAAAAACCTGTTTGATACTGCTGTCGCTAAATATGACTAAACATCAGAGCTTATTTCTTTAAGCATTAGACATTTAATCGTCAGCATTTTTGAGTACCCGTACTTGAAGCACTAAGATGTTAAACGTTAGTGCTTCTATGTAACTGTGCTCTAGGTCGATGCATGGGGAAACTGACGCATTAGATGCGTCTAAAATGCCAAAACTTCGAAGCCCAATAAGGGTTATCCAGCCTTGAGATAATCACCCCTTTAGATGTAGACGCATGCAAGAACTGTTTATTTCCCAGGTAAACACCGACATGTCGTACTCTTGGTGAGGTTTTGAAAAACACCAAATCTCCACTTATCGCTTGTTCATACGCAATTTCTACACCTTGTTTACTCTGGTCTTTGGTTGTTCGCGGCAAAGCTTGTTGCGTTGCATTTTGGACGGCAATTTGAACAAAGGCGGAACAATCAACCCCTCGAAATGACGTGCCACCAAAATGATAAGGCACACCTTTCCATTGCTCATACACGCTCATATAGGCATTTGCGGTAAGCTGCTCTGACTTTGATAACGGTTTTGAAGGCGTTTTACTGTAGCTGGGAGGCGGTGGTGTAGAGCTACAAGCAGCCAATGTTGCTAAAGTTATTGTAACTGCAAGCATTTTTCTGATTTTCATATGTAACTCTTCTGACAAAAAACTGAAATATAAACGTCATCAACGACTTCTAGTATACGGAATAACTTAAGGATATCTCTTTTCGTAGTCAAACTGGATTTCGCATGCCCGACACAAATTTACTAATAAAACCCTCACGTTATACATTTTCGCTCATTCAAACCGTCACTGCTGTATTTATTTCGATTCTTTTACTTGTCACTTTTCTATCGATGGTCAGTATCAGAGGCATAGAAAGGGTTGGTGGGCATTTCGCTACATTGTCTGAACAAGCATTGCCCCTCGCACTACACAATGCTGAGTTAACTCAGAGCGTATTAGAACAAGTAAAACTGCTTACCTACAGTACGCAATCAACTGATTTAGACACATTAAACGCAACACGTTCAGCCATTGAACAACTGGCTACAAAGAGTAATCAAACGCTAGAGGAACTCCTTTTTATATCCCAATCTTTCCCTGATGCGATTTCTTTAGAACAAAAACAAAGCTTGATTGATGATATGACTCAGCTGCAAAAAATGACCAACAGCGTGTTATTGGGGCAGATTGATATACAAGGTAAGCAAAACGTCATCGATAGCCAAATAGGTGGTTTTCGCTATGGTGTGAGTTCAATAGGACCTGAGATGAACCGCATTAGCTCTTTCCTGGTTCAGAACAATCCTGAAGCGTACGATGCGGCTAACCGATTCACAGCGAGTGCTTCTGCAATGGCGAACACTTTCTTAATGCTGATGATGCAATCAGACTTAGAAAAAGCGGAAGATGAGTTTCGAGAGTTAAGAAACCGCATTGCTGGGATTAACCTCGCTTACGATGATTTTTCAGAATGGCACCCAGATATTGTTGAGTTTGCTAGCCTGACCGCGCCTTATGATATGGTGAAAGAAGGGTTCACGGAACACGGCGTGATTAAACAGATCCTCTTGAAGTTGGAATTGGCAGAAAAACAAGAGCAGAACTTGGCTGAAGTGATTGCCTTAGCGAACAAAGTTATCGGTACACTTAATCAATTGTCATCGACGGCTTCACAACTGATTGATTCAAGTGAGCTGGTTGTGAACCAAACCATTACCAACATTGACAGAGTGTTATTCATTAGCGGTTTGGTGATCGCGGTGATCATTATTATTTCATGGTTTGTGCTACGTCGTTGGGTGAATAGAGGCCTGAGAAACATTACCCAACAGTTGAGCTTATTAGCCGAACATGACTTCTCGAAACAAAGTAATTTGGTAGGGCCATTAGAGCTGCAGGTTATCGCTTCAAAACTAAATACTGTCGTAGATTCAACCGCTGATTCTGTTCGCTTGGTCACTCGTAACTGCGAAACGCTATATCAAACAGCAGAGGTTAGCCACGATGCTGCAGAACAGACGAATTCAAGCTTAAACGAGCAGAATGAATCTCTACAAAACATGATCACAACCATTACTCAACTTGAAGCTTCTATAGGCGAGATTGCGCGTATTTCTAACGCATCGAACGATGATGCTCAATTGGCAGAAGATGAATCGGTCACCGGAAGTCAGGTTGTTGGCTTGAATCAACAGCGTCTTCAAGCCTTAGAGCACTCATTAAGCTTGAACGAAGAGTCGATGGCTGACTTAGACGGTCGAGTAAAACAAATTCGAGAAATGGTTGATATGATCAGCGGCATTGCTGAAAACACCAACCTATTAGCGCTTAATGCAGCGATAGAAGCGGCACGAGCAGGAGAACAAGGTCGTGGTTTCGCAGTCGTTGCGGATGAAGTGAGAAAACTGGCGAGCGGTACATCCCAGCAAACCACCAATATTCGCAATATGATGAATGAGTTGGTGGCTGCGGCAGATCGTTCTCGTATGTCAGTCAGCGAATCTAGAAGCGAAATGGCCAATGCATTGAAAACCAGTGGTGATGTAAAACAAGCTTTTGAGAAGATCGACGTTGCAGTGAGTCAGATAAAAGGTCGAGTCGAGCAAATCATGGTCGCAACAGAGCAACAAGCACGCGCAACTGTTGATGTGACCCATTCCATTACACGTGTATCAGAACAGGGTGAAAACACCAAGCTACAGCTAGAATCTATGATTGAAAGCTCTGAACAAGTTGCTGATATTGCAGGGCATCAACAAGCGATGCTTCATAAGTACGTGCTGAGTTGATAACCAGTTAGGAGAAGGAGTTGCCTGGATAACAAGCCAGCTTCTCTATACCAAGAACAAGGCGCTTAAACTCATTATTAACTCAAACTGATTAATAAATAGTTTAGCGCCTACTTTTTATTGGGTCTCATATTGAAAAATAGCATGTAGAAAACAGGCCGCTACTTTGATTCTTTTGAATGTGGGTAATGGACAAATGGCTGACGTAGCATTAAATCCAACCTCTGTTCTTTGCCGTTTTGTATCTCAGGTACACCAATGTGGACTTGATCGTGTCCAAGTGCAGGCTGGGCACGATAAGTTTTAAACCAGATGTCCCACACCGATAAGAAGAAGCCAAAGTTAGAATGAGTTTCTTTGACGATGACAGAGTGATGCACTCGGTGCATGTCTGGTGTCACAATCACCTTTCTCAGTCGCTTATCAATCCACAAGGGTAAACGCGCGTTACTGTGGTTGAACATCGCACTCGCGTTAAGCACAATTTCAAATATCACTACGGCAATCACTGGCACCCCAAGGGCGATCACCAAACCCACTTTAATGAGCATAGAAAGCATCATCTCAATCGGATGAAATCGTGTGCCCGTTGTGACATCAATATCGAGGTCGGCATGATGCACTCGATGTAATTTCCAAAGCCAAGGAACACGATGAAACACCAAGTGTTGCAGGTAAATAGCGCAATCCAACAGCAACACACAGATAAGGACAGTGAATTCTTTAGGAAGTGACAGGGTATTAAATAAACCCCATTGATTGTCTTGTGCAATGACAGCCGCTTGGAATGCGGCGATAGGAATAAGTGTCGCTAACAGAAAACTGTTGAGCGCAACTAATGCAAAATTGTTCCCCCAACGAAACCACTTGTTTTGCGTTAGCGTTTTACGTGGGAAACGGTACTCCCAAAACGCACATAATCCAAAAACGACAATAAAACAAACAAGGCGAAGCAGTGATGGGTCTTGCATGGGAATTCCTTCTATCATTCTAAGGTCACTGTAAGTACAATCGTGCCACTTTTCTAGATCTATCGTTATTGTCCATGAGAATCCACGCTTTTCACCGTTTATATCAACACCGTTTGTCTATTGCTACGAAGCCGTTTAATGCGCGCGGATGCAAAGTCGTGCGATGCGAGTACTGCAAAATCAAGCAAGATAGCTGTATCTGCGAGCATCAACCGAATATAGATACGAATGTCGCCACTATGTTGATCTTGTCAGACAATGAAATCTTGAAGCCAAGTAATACCGGCCGATTGATAGTTGATACGGTCAAGGACAGTTATGCCTACCTTTGGCACCGTACTGAGCCGAATCAAGAGATGTTGGACGTCCTAAAAGATGAACAATACCAACCTGTGATCGTATTCCCTGAAGACTATACTGATGACAAATCGCGCGTGGTTCAAGATCTGCCACAAATGCGTGACCCTAACAAAACGTTATTGCTGATTTTCATTGATGGCAGTTGGCGAGAAGCTCGACGTATTTTCCGCCGTTCAGAGTATCTGCAAAGCTTACCGGTGTTATCGATTGAGCCTGAATCAGTTTCTCAATACATGATGCGAAAGTCAGACAACGAACAACATCTATCAACTGCAGAAGTAGCCAGTTTAGTCTTAAAGCAAGCTGGTGAAGAAGAGGGTGCAAAGACTTTACAGCTTTGGTTTGAAGCATTTCGTGAAAGCTACATGCTAAGTAAGACGCGTTACAAGTCAGATCCAACTAAACCTAGCCTGAATGCTTTCATAGAACACAATAAAAATGAGACGTCACTCTAACCTTTAACCGCTATGTGCTGACTTGTTGTTCAAACAGACTCGAACACAAGATAAGTTTGTTATCTATCACGGTTTGTAGGGGGAGTGTTATGGATAATGCTCCTTAGTTGTTTATTTACAAAATTTTATTTGCCCGAATTTAGGGAAAAATTGGAGAGATTTCATGTATTACGGCTTCGATGTTGGCGGCACAAAAATTGAGTTTGGTGCATTCAATGAGAAACTTGAGCGAGTAGCAACAGAGCGCGTCCCAACGCCGACAGATGACTATCAATTATTACTTGATACGATTGCTGGCTTGGTTAAAAAGTACGATAACGAACTGTCTTGCGAAGGCAAAATTGGCCTTGGTCTTCCTGGCATGGAAAACGCTGATGACGGCACTATGCTTGTTGTTAACGTACCCGCATCAACAGGTAAGCCGCTACGTAAAGACCTAGAAGCGCTTATCGGTCGTAGTGTGAAAATCGAAAATGACGCAAACTGCTTTGCGCTTTCAGAAGCATGGGATGACGAGCTTAAAGATGAGCCATCTGTTGCTGGTCTTATTCTTGGTACTGGTTTCGGTGGCGGTTTAGTCTTCGACGGTAAAGTATTCTCTGGTCGTAACCACGTAGCCGGTGAGCTAGGCCATATGCGCTTACCACTTGATGCTTGGCTTCATCTTGGCGACAACGCACCGTTATTAGGTTGTGGCTGTGGTAAGAAGGGTTGTTTAGACAGCTACTTATCAGGTCGTGGCTTTGAGTTGATTTATGATCACTACTTCGGTGAGAAGAAGAAAGCGATTGAAATCATTCAAGCTTATAACGATGGCGAAGCAAAAGCCGTTGAGCATGTAGACCGTTTCATGGAGCTACTGGCTATCTGTTTTGCAAACCTATTTACAGCGCTTGATCCACATGTTGTTGCATTAGGTGGCGGCTTGTCTAACTTTGAGCTGATCTATGAAGAGATGCCAAAGCGTATTCCTAAATACTTGTTGTCTGTAGCGAAATGTCCGAAAATCATCAAAGCAAAACACGGTGATTCAGGCGGCGTTCGTGGTGCTGCATTCCTTAACATCAAGTAATCACAACTTGATGTAAGCTAATGACAAAGCATAAATAAAAATGCCGCAATCTCGAAAGAGGTTGCGGCATTTTTTATGATTTAGTGTTTTTGTTGCTAGAAACTAGAAGCAGCTAAGAAACAAGATCCAAGAGGACTTACTTCTTCTTTTTGCCAACACCAAGGTTGTCTTTTTGCTTCAACGTAAGCTTGGTAAAGCCAAGCTTACGGAAATAGTTATCTTGGTAGTTACGAACCGCTTTAGTATCAGAAATAAACTCAAGCTGTTGCTCAGTTTTTAGATACTCAGTGATGTCGATACCTTCAGCTACAGCTACAGCTTCTTGGATCGTGCGGTGTTCTTGTTTCGAAAACAGTAACTCTTTGTCTTCGTCTTTGTAAGTGTACAGAATGGTACGAGCCATGATGCTCTCCAATAGAATTATTACTTTGCGCGCACTCTACATAAAAACAGTACGTGGCTCAAGGTTATGATAAAAAATCTTAAGATTATCGTTCTTCACGCTTATCGCTTATCGCTATTTTAGCTTGCTGTATTCAAAGGAACGAACAGGTTGTCTTTTACGAAACGAACAGAAAAGAAAGCCCCTTAACATCGAAAGCTCGAACATAAGGGGCTTCATCTATGTTTTGGCAAAGAGCTTCTAAGTCAATTAAAGAGTTTCTAAGGTAATTAAAAAGCGGGTAAGTCAATTTAGGTCTCATTGAACCTTCAATTAAACACGGCCTTGCAGTGGAATAATCGTTACCGTTTCACCGACTTTTACAGTGTCTACCGCAGGTGAAATTTCGATTAAGCAGTTTGCTTCGCTCATTGAACGCAAGATGCCTGAGCCTTGCTTGCCGGTTGTTTTCACTTCAAGCACGCCGGATTCGTTCATCGAGAACACACCACGACTAAATTCAGTACGGCCTTGGCGAGAACGTAGCTGTTCAGTCGCTACTGCGTTCGCTTTCACTGGTATCCAGTTGGTTTGACCTTGCAGTTTGCGAATTGCTGGTTCTACAAAGTTAATGAACGACACCATCACGGCTACTGGGTTACCCGGTAAACCGAAGAAAGGTTTATCTTCAATTTTTCCGTAAGCAAGAGGGCGACCCGGGCGCATGTTGATACGCCAGAAGTTAATCTCACCCAGCTTATCTAATGCGAGTTTAATGTAGTCAGCATCACCAACAGACACGCCACCAGACGTTAACACCATGTCAGTCTCTAACGACGCAGCATGAAGCACGTCCATCATCTTTTGTTCGTCATCTTCGATAATGCCGTAGTCAACGATGTCGCAACCCAGCTTTTGAAGCATACCAATGATAGTAAAACGGTTAGAGTCGTAGATAGAGTTTGGCTTTTGCTCGCTACCCGGCGCTTGAACTTCGTCACCAGTCGAGAACACACCCACTTTCACTTTACGAAGAACAGGGCAAGTACCAAAACCTAACGATGCCATCATACCCATTTCAGGTGATTGAATTCGTGTACCACGTGTAAAGACAGGTTGACCGATCTCTAAATCTTCGCCCGCCATGCGGACATTTTGTCCTACAGAAATTTTAGCGTCTGGGAAGCTAACCTTGTTATCTTGTTGAACGGCTTGTTCACGCATCACGACCACATCAACGCCTTCAGGCATTGTAGCACCCGTCATGATCTTAACCGCTTCACCTTGTTGAACGGTTTTATCGTAGCTGTGACCAGCCATGACTTCAGCAACCAGTTGGTAGCTATCCAGTTCTAAATCTTCACTGCGGATTGCATAGCCATCCATCGCAGAGTTGGTGTTTTGAGGCACATTGATTGGCGAGATCACATCTTCAGCCAATACGCGACCGTAGCCTTTTTCTAACACCACTGATTCAGTTAGGACCAACGCATCAATACTATCGACGATCTTTTGCTGACCTTGCGTAACGCTTAGACCAGCAGGAGAGAAGGAATCACAACACACAACAGGTGTATCGTCTTTTGAAGATGAACACGACACTGTTTTGCTTGTTGTCGATGAAGGGTCGAATGACTGAGCATATTTGATGATGAAATCACGAATCGCTTCTAAGTCGCTGATCGCCATTTGTGGAAGATCTGATTCAACTTGGCTGTCTGAAGCGATAGCAATAATGTTGTCATCGTTTGGATACAGCCAAGGTTTGCCGACTTCGTCTCTGTGCAATTCAATTTTCGGGAAGGCAATGTTCTTGCAGCCTTCAACCAGAATCAAATCCAGCGTGTTTGTATCGAAGCGTGTTAGAAGGTAATCAAAATCCGCTTCAGCATCTGGCGTCTCTGTCATCATCACATGACGGTTACGAGAAGCTATCAGCATTTGGTTCGCACCTGCTTTACGAAGGCGGTAGCTGTCTTTGCCTGGCTTATCGACATCGAAATCGTGGTGAGCGTGCTTCAGAACGCCGACTTTGATGCCAGCGTTAGTCAACAGAGGTAACAAAGCTTCCAATACGGTTGTTTTGCCTGTGCCACTGTAAGCAGCAAAACCCAATAGAGGAAGGTTAGGGCGTTGTTTAGAATCTTTCATTATTGAAGCGTTCCGAATTGGGTGAGTTCTTCTGGCGTATTCAAATTTACAAAGCAGTTAGGTGAGTCGCTAAA
Organism: Vibrio echinoideorum; assembly: GCF_024347455.1. Taxonomy (NCBI): domain Bacteria; kingdom Pseudomonadati; phylum Pseudomonadota; class Gammaproteobacteria; order Vibrionales; family Vibrionaceae; genus Vibrio; species Vibrio echinoideorum. The sequence continues at coordinate 1,754,335 of NZ_AP025483.1, read as the reverse complement.
ATCCACGTACTCAGTTACACACTCTTTATATAGCAAGATGATTTTACGATCACCACGTTCCAAAAACGCTTCCAACTTTGGAAGAACACGTTTGTGGAATAGGGTGAATACTGGTTGCTTAAATTCGCCGTCGTGAGCGACAAGAATGTCACTGTCTTCTTTTACTGCCGAACAAAAGCGTTCTACGAGATCGTCACTGATTTGAGGGCTATCGCAAGGAACAAAGCCAACCCAATCTGTGCTCGCATTTTTAAGACCAGCATGAATACCACCCAAAGGGCCAGGGTAATCAGGAAAGGAGTCAGACACAACTGGCGCAAATACTTGGTAGCGGTCTAAGTTACGGTTGGCATTGATAGTAATGCTGACATCTTGTTGTGACAGCTTGTTTATAACGTATTGAATAAGCGGTGACCCGTTGAGTTCAACAAGCCCTTTGTCTTTTCCGCCCATACGGCTGGCCTGTCCGCCAGCTAAAATAACCCAACTAGTTTGCGTGGGAAGCAGCATAAATATTCTCTTGTGCTCTGTTTTTTTGAATAACTTGTAGAAGCGGCGACTCAGTCAAAGTACTGTCTTTGATCCACCATTGCTTCTTACATAAATCGGTTAACGCGTTAGTTTGATGACTAGTAATGACCAAACTTGCGCCTCTCTGAAGAAGATCTTCAGCCATAATCACCAATCTTTCAATAGATTCTTTATCTAAAGAGGCACTTGGTTCATCCATAAGCAAGATTGAAGGTTTTAGAATCCAAGCTCGAGCCATTGCAACGCGTTGACGTTCACCACCAGACAGAACAGAAATATGCTCGTCTGCGAGAGTTTCTAAACCTACCATTCTCAACGCGTTAATTATTTGAGCTCGCTTATCTTTTTGGCTCTCTTTATTAAAGCGAATGCCATAAGCGACATTTTGGTACACCGAACCATCAAAAAGGTAAGGAGTTTGATGTAAATAGATGATGTCTTTGAACTTGAGCCTTGGGAATAAAATCTGCTGCCAGCTTTGAGTAGGAGATTGAATGCGTCCAGAGCTTGGCTGAATTAATCCTGACAAGATTTTGAGCAGGGTCGTTTTACCAACGCCATTATCGCCTTTAAGATAAATGGCATCGTTAGGACCGATCGACAATTCGGGAATATGGAACAAAACGCGCTCTTTGTAGCGCATTGAGATTTGCTGTGTTGTTATTTTTATACTCATGACAGCGTTCCTAAGTTCTTAAATAGCCTTTTCCTCTCACACTGGAGAGAAAAAAGTTAAGGGCTAATGCCAGTGCAAGTAAAACCATACCCAACGCGACACCTTGTGCAAACGCGCCTTTGTGGCTCTCCATGGCAATAGCCGTTGGAATATTTCTTGTCATTCCCATAATGTTACCGCCGACCATCATTGAACAACCCACCTCAGTGACGATGCGAGAAAATGCCGCGATGGTTGCAGCCATTAAAGGAAAGCGAGTTTCCCAAATCAATGTAGATGCAACTCGAGTTGTTGAGACACCCAGAGTACGAGCGGTTTCGACGGCACGACGGTCACTGGCTTGCAGCGCACCATGCATCATTGCGACAAGAATAGGGAAACAGATCAGCATTTGACCCAATATCATCGCCTTTTGTGTGAACAGCAATTGCCAGTCACCCAAAGGACCCGAGCGAGATAACATCATGTACATCAACAAGCCGATCACAACCGTAGGGATGGCTTGCAGGGTGTTGATCACTGAAAGTAATGCCCATTTCCCCGGAAACTCGGTATACGCCAATAAAAAAGCCATAATGATTGCGGGCACAATCACCAATGAAATGGCGGACAAAGATACGCTGAAAGATACCGCGACTATTTTCCACAATTCGTGGTCAAAGCTCACCAGTAAATTTAATGCATCAAGCGTTGTTTGCCATAGGGTCATGAAGTATCTCGTTTCGATCGACAATAAGTCTTAAAGGTATGACTGGTTTAATCATAGCTGACTCAATACACGTGAAGCTTAATTGGTCAGCTATTGTCTGTTAAAGCGGTCGTTTATAAGAGCTGTCGTTAATAAAATCTAACAGCTTTTACTAAGTGACTTTCTCTAACGTTAATGCCACGTAGTAAAGAATAGTGCTTTGTTGACTATTCTGCGCTAGCAACGAACAGCTGCTTGCCGTGAAGCTTAAAGTCGTTGATTAGCTTTTGCCCTTTAGGGTTAACCAACCAATCACTGAATACTTTCGCAGATTGATAGTTAATTGTAGGGTAACGCTCCGGGTTCACCAGAATCACTTGATAAGGGTTGAATAGGTTTTTGTCGCCTTGGAACAAAACTTTAAGGTCAAGTTTGTTTTGGTAAGCCAACCAAGTACCACGGTCTGTCATTGTGTAACCTTGCATCTCTGACGCCATGTTCAGAGTAGGCCCCATGCCTTGACCTACGCTGCGGTAGCCACCGAAGTTTGGTTCCATTTTGGTTTGTGCCCAAATACCCATCTCTTTCTTATGAGTACCGGAATCGTCGCCACGAGAAACAAAAGTAACGTTATTCGCTGCGATAGCTTTGAATACTTCAGCAATATTTTCTTGAGAAGCGATTTTAGCCGGATCGGTTTGAGGACCAACGATCACAAAGTCGTTGTACATTAGTTTACGTGGTAGAACGCCGTAGCCTTTTTCAACGAAATTCGCTTCCGCTTTAGGGGCGTGCGTCATCACAAGATCGACGTCGCCGTTTTCGCCCATGCGTAGTGATTTACCCGTACCTGCCGCTAACACGTCCACTTTGATACCGGAATCTTTTTCAAACTCAGGTAATAGGTAATCGAGCAAACCAGAGTGATAGGTACTTGTGGTGGTTGCTAGTTTTATATGTGTGGTGTCTTCTGCGCTGCTAGCCGTGTAACTGACGATAGATAGAGCTGCAATGGTTAAGGGAATTGCTTTCATTATTATTATGTCCATTTTGTTATAAATGAATGACATGCCTTCAATATAAAGGGCTCGAAGAAGGTCATGTGCACAAGACGCTAATTTTTGGAATTAGAAATCATCCCCTTACAAGCAAGCTTAATGCCAATAAATCATGCATCAGATCTCATTAAATTGCTGTTATTTCGGACTAAATTGCGCCATTTGACCCGATAAATTGAAACAAAACATGAGCTAGGACAAAATGTCGCACATTGCCCCTGTTGAAGAAAAGGTTAATTGGTACACTCTGTCCCAACTTTCCCTATGGGCTTACCAATATGTCTTTACCTAGTTCAACTGCATCTAATCTCAATCTAAATACATTGACTCAATATCAGGCGTTTTCCGTCTTGGTGGTAGATGATGAAATTGGCATGCAAGCAATTCTCAAGAAAGCACTAGGTAAGTTATTTGGTAAGGTTTCGAGCGCTGGTTCAGTAGAAGAGGCTGAGATCCTACGTTGTAATGAGCATTTTGATCTTATCGTTCTCGATATCAATCTTCCTGGCCGTTCTGGGATTGAGTGGGAAGAAGCCTTCAACGATGCCGATAAGCGTGCTGATGTTATTTTCATGACAGGCTACGCCGATCTAGATATGACCATATCCGCACTTAAGCTTGGTGCTTCAGACTTCATTCTTAAACCATTCAATTTAGAGCAGATGATACAAGCTGTACTTCGTTGCATGGATAAACGCCTAGACCAACGAATGCAATATGCGCTCAAGCGAGATATCAGTCGTCATATCAAGACCGAATTGATCGGTAGTTCAGATAAAACAAAACAACTTAAACAACTTATCAGTCAGTTTGCACCATCACGAGCATCAGTACTTATCGAAGGTGAGTCAGGTACTGGTAAAGAGTTGGTTGCACGTGGCGTGCATGAAGCCAGTAAACGTACTGGTCCATTTGTGCCAATTAACTGTGGGGCGATTGCTCCAGAACTTTTAGAAAGCGAGTTATTTGGTCATACTTCGGGTGCATTTACTGGCGCGAAGAAAAATCGTGAAGGTCTATTTAGAGTCGCGAGTGGCGGCACGTTGTTCCTTGATGAAATAGGCGAAATGCCATTACCAATGCAAGCAGCGTTATTGCGAGTTTTAGAGCAACGTACAATTCGTCCGGTTGGTAGTGAGAAAGAGATCGCCGTTGACGTACGTGTTGTCGCGGCTACTAATCGTAACCTTCAAGATGAGGTCGATAAAGGGCACTTCCGCCGAGATCTATTCTATCGACTCAATGTACTCAAGATTGATGTAGTACCTTTAAGAGAGCGTCCGTCTGATTTGATTGAGCTTGTTCCTTACTTTACGCGCTTGTTATCGAGTGAACTAGGGGTGCCTGTACCCAATTGGGCGCATGAAGACATCTTGGCATTGAATGAATACGAATGGCCGGGGAATATCCGAGAACTTAAAAACTTAGTCGAACGATGCATTCTTTTAGACAAGCCACCAGCGCACTACTGGCGTGAGATTAACGGTGACCCGGCACCGACGAGTATATCAGTGACGGTGTCACACGGATCTGAAGTGCCTAACTTGGAAAACTATGACGCTGCAGAAGGTTATCCAAACAATTGGACACTCAAAGAAGTAGAAAAAGCGCACATTGAGCAACTTGTCAGTTTTCATGATGGCAATAAATCTGCCGCTTCTAGGGACCTCGGTGTTGCACGCAAGACATTAGAGCGCAAATACAAAGATTGGAATACAGAAGGTTCTGAATATGCCGATTAGACGCCATTGGTGGTCGAAGTGGACGTTCCGTTTCAAAACAATGGTGCGTTATCGTTTGTTGTTCCTGACATCAGCTCCGATTATCTTGACTCTTTGCGCGTTGGTTGCCATTACATTGTATTGGTCTGTTCACTATACGTGGCAGGGTGCATTGATTGATGTCGACGAGCGTTTAGATGTTGCGGACAACAGCATTCACTTGATTCAGAATCAGCAAGCTTACAATGTTCGCGCATTTGCTGAGTCTTACAATTTTCGAATGAAACTTGGAAGTGATATATCGAAAGAAGATCTCACTCGCTGGGTATCAGAAAACAAGAAACGTTATAAACTCGATTTTCTACGTTGGCGCAATGTCGAACGTATGGATAAGAAGCTCGAATATCTCAATCTGACGCACAAAGAATCATTTTTCAATGTACTCAGCCGAGATGAACTGAATGAACTCGATCGCAATCTAGCCAAACAAGCCGAAGTCCCAATGCTCAACGGACAAGATGTAGAAACACGAGGTTTGGTCAGCCGAACGGTCGTGTCGATCCGAGACAAGAATGAGCATGTGATTGGTTTTCTTGATGGCGGCATTTTACTCAATAACAGCACCCAGTTAGTTGACCAAATCAGCAACCTCATTTACCCACAACGCGAAGGATTTAACCGACGTATTGGTACCGTTACCGTATTCCTAGATGATCTTCGTGTGAGCACCAACGTACCTCTGAGTAGCGAAGAAAGTGCAGGGCGTGCAATTGGTACTCGCGTGTCTAACGAAGTTCATACCAAAGTTTTGAATGAAGGCAAAGAGTGGCTTGATCGTGCTTATGTTTACGATGCTTGGTACATCACGGCCTATCAACCAATCCATGACCAATTCGACAATGTTATCGGCATGCTTTATACCGGTTATTTGATTTGGCCTCTCATACAAACGTATCTAACCAACCTTGGTGAAATCAGTATTACCATAGTGGTGTTGTTGTTAGTTTCAGGTTTGATCGTTCATCGTGGTGCTCGGGATCTTTTTAACCCCATAGAACGCATCCATAAAGTCGTGAAGCTAGTCCAGATGGGGCAAGACAAACGAATTGGTACGCTAGGTTTGGATGATCAACACGAACTTACATTACTTGCCAAACAGTTCGATAAGATGTTGGATCTATTGCACCAACGTAATCAAGAGATCCAAAAAGCGGCATCAGAATTAGAATGTAAGGTTCATTCGCGCACTGCGAGCTTAAAAGAAAAAACCGAAGAACTTGAACTCCATATCCAACTGCTTAATCAGGCGAGAGACAAGCTGGTGGTCAATGAAAAGTTAGCGGCATTGGGCGAGTTAACCGCGGGCATTGCGCATGAGATCAATAACCCAACGGCCGTGATTTTAGGCAACGTAGAATTGATGAAGTTTGAGTTAGGCAATGACATTGGCCGCGTAGACGAAGAGGTCCAAGCCATCATGGAGCAAATCGACCGAATTCGAAATATCACACGAAGCTTGCTCCAATACAGCCGACATGGCGGTGTACAAGACGAAGTCACCTGGCAACACATTAACCCGATTGTGGATGAAAGCATCACGTTGGTGAAAACAGGCGCTAAGAAGAAAGGCATTGTTTATGTCTCTAACCTTACCGCTAAAACCTCCGTTGAGGTAAACCGAAACCAATTGCTGCAGATTCTAGTGAACCTACAAATGAATGCGATTCATGCGATGGATGGACAGGGCACACTGACTATCTCAAGTGAAGATTGGGTTGAAAATGGCGTATCCCACGGCGCTATCGTTCATGTCGAAGATGAAGGCTGTGGTATTAAAGAAGAGCAACTGAAACGCATCTTCTCACCTTTCTATACCACCAAAAGAGACGGCACGGGTTTAGGCTTGTCAGTCTCTCAAAGTATCTTAAGTCAAACAGGCGGCGAGATACGTGTTGAATCGGAAATCGGCAAGGGCAGTCGCTTTAGTATCTACCTTCAACAAAAAGCCACGCCTCAGTTATTGGTGTCTAATCTCTAATCATTCCATACTTCTATCATTACTTGTCACATGCTTGGGCTGTTATAACGCTTTCTTAGCCCAAGCACGTAAATTCCGCTCTACTAATCTATTTACGTTAAAACCTCAATATCTTCCAGTTTGACAGATACCTCTTTTTGTTTATGTAACACAGTGTATATTGCGCGATCTTGATGCATATCATCTGTACGTTATAAAATTTTGATACATTGATCCAAAATTAATAATTAAAACAAATAGGTAAAGTCAGTCAGCTATGAAATTAAGTAACCTTTCTATCAAATCTAAGCTTGTATCCATTGTCATCTTCTCGGTTGTTCTATTGGTTATGGCGTCCTCCTTTAATTTAATGCAACAACGCGCTAGCTCCATGGAGGAGCGCCAAGATAAACTCAGCGCTCAAGTTGAAACGGCGGTCAGTTTAGCGAGCTACTACTACAGCCAACGAAACGTACTTGGAGAGGAAGTCGCCAAGGAACAAGCGCTACGCGCCATCGAAACGCTTCGTTATGACAGCACCAATTATTTCTGGATCTTAAACCAACAGCTCAACATTATTATTCACCCGTTAAAACCGGAACTTAACGGCAAGAACGCGAGCAATTTTAAAGATGGCGCAGGCAAGTACCACTGGCGTGAGATGGTCACCATTTCACGTTCTCCAGAGGAAAAAGGCTTTCTTGATTACCAATGGATGAGTCCCCAAGGTGAACTCAAAGACAAAATTTCATACGTACAACTGTTCCCGGAATGGAACTGGGTTATTGGGTCTGGGATCTTAGTCGCTGATATTCAAGAGGCATTCTATGCATTAGCGATAAAAGAGGGACTTATGGCGGTTGTGTTTTCAGGCCTGTTGTTTGCGATGGGCTACGCGATCTCCAACAACATCCTTGTGCCACTTAATAAGCTTATTGATAACACCCATGAAATTGCAGATGGTGATCTTCGTGTTCGTATGAATATGACGCGTAAAGATGAACTCGGTGATATGAGCAAGCAAATTGATACGATGCTCGAAAAACTACAAAGCACGTTGCGAACCGCAAATGAGTCAGCCGATTTATCCAGTAATATGGCAAGTCATATTGCTCAAGCCAGTGAAGAGGCGGCAACCAGCGTTAACTCACAGCATGCTCAACTTGAGTTATTGTCTACCGCAATGACAGAAATGAGCGCGACCATTTCAGATGTTGCTGTTAATGCAGAGAACACTGCGGCGAGCACGAACAAAGTCGTCGATCATGCAAATCAAAACGATGAGAACATGCAGGTAACGTCTAAGACGATCTCTCAGGTTTCAGAAAACATTTCAACAGCAAACGATTTGGTGAGAGATCTACAATCTGGCGTGACTGAGATAAGCCAAGTGGTGAGTGTGATACGTGACGTATCAGAACAAACTAACTTGTTAGCATTAAACGCAGCGATCGAAGCTGCTCGTGCTGGCGAGCAAGGAAGGGGGTTCGCGGTCGTTGCCGACGAAGTACGTAACCTAGCGAGTCGCACTCAGAATTCAACCAATGAAGTACAACACACGATTGAGAAACTCACTCAACAAGCTGAGCGTACCTTTAAAGCGATGCAAAGCAGTAATGAGAAAGTCGATCATAGTGTCGTCGCCTCTAACGAAACTCGCCAACAACTTGATGTGATTGTTAATGAGTTACATAACGCTAACGACATGGTGGCACAGATTGCCGCGGCCTCTGAGCAACAAAGTGCGGTAGCAACGGAAATGAGTGAAAGTGTCACCGGCATTCATTTAGCGGCAAACGAGGTACTGCAAGCATCACAATCACTAGCGGAAGACAGCCAGAAAATGGCTAACACGACTGAGCATCTCACTGATCAACTGAAATACTTCAAGGTCTAATGAGGTTAGGCTTATTCCCATAGAGGTTTGAGCCGACTGAGCTGATGAAGATGAAGGTTGTTGTTTATCAAGGTTTCTTCTCTTTAAGTTTAAGCTGTGCTTTTATAAAGCTATAAAGGTCTAGGTCAATAAAGAGTAATAAAGAGTAATAAAGAGCTATCACGCTCATAAAAAACACCTCCGGAACTTTAACCATAAGTGCGGAGGTGTTTTTGTAGATAACTCACTGATAGACAAAAGTAAGCGTTAATCCAATCTCAACTAATGCGCTGTCACTGAAATCTTCGGTGGGTTGATATTGTGCTTTCTGAATTCCTTCATTACACGCAAGGTAATGTCGGTTTCAAACAGCTTCTCATACGCAGTATCTACGACATACGCTTTACAAGTTAGCTGTATTGCTAAGTAGTTGTCGGTAATCGTCTGCTTCACTAATACGGTTACGGGCTTTGGTAGGTGGATGTAGCGGCTTGATGAAGCCGCTTCTTGAATTAAATCACGGGCTAGGGTGATGTCTTCATCCATTCCTACATAAAATGGAATCACCACCTGCATATCCAACGCGCCATAGTTACCACTGGTAGTGACTTCGTTTAAGAACTTGTTGTTTGGAATGGTAATGATGTCGTCATTCAAAGTTCTCATGCGTACTGAACGTAAACCGATAGTAATGATATCGCCGTAGTTACCCTCAAATGTTACGCGGTCACCAACCTGAAATGGTCTATCAATCATCACTGTGATACCGGCAATGAACGACGCCGCTAAATCTTTAAGAGCAAAGCCGACCGACACGGCGAGGGTACCGCCAATTAACGCCAAGATTTGATCGTTAATACGAAAGCTCATCATGAACACGATAAGACCCGTGCTCACATAGATGAAGAACTGAGTAAACGACTGAAGCTTTTGCAACAGCATACGATATTGCACAAACTGGCTACCGAAGCTAGTTACCAACGAATTGATAAACTTGAGTAACAACCACATTGCCGCAATAACAATCATGGAGAAGAACACACCGCTCCATCGCACCAAGCTTGCTATCTTTGATATGTTTTCTACGTTGGCTAACTCTTCCGTCGCGTAGGTAGGGAAACTTACCGCCGTCGCTAAGCCAACAAGTAATAGGACAAATAACTTCTTCATTTTACTTCACCAATAAATGTTGACGGTCGAGAACGTTAGTAATGTGACGGAACCAGTGATCGGAGATCTTAGCCTTATCTTCGTTCCAGCCAATGTAACCGCGGCTTTCGAAGTAGCGGAGAATTCCGGTAATCTCAGCAATGCTCAACTGAGTACATTCAGACAGCACTTCAGGGGAAGCGATTTCCAACTGCACAATAGAACGCAGCACAGCCAGCATGGGTTTAGGCATGTTCTCTAATTCTTGAGCTTCTGGTACATGAAACAAACGCACCACAGCTTGATCTGTCTCTTTATTTCGATTCAGAGATAAACGGAAGAAACGCAGGGCAACGGTCGGATTGCCATCTGAGTAGTGCCATAGGATTCGATAGAACCCCTTACGGGCACGTTCTTCTTCTGTCATGTCATCTTGGTCCCACTGTTTAGGAACCACCAAACCATCAAACGACAACGGCTTTTCTAATTCTGTGTTGATGCGACTTGTCAGAAGTTCACCGACTTGTTTTTCGGTCCAACGTGGAAGGAAGCAAACCAAATCGAACAACAAACGTTCACCACGAGCTCTATCAACAAAGCGCCAACTAGACTTGGCAATCGACATCACGACTCGGTGATTCTTTTTAGAACGACGTAACAAGTTAGTTAAGCGGATAAGATCAGATAAGCCGCCAACCATAGGTTTGACTAAGCGTTGGGCATTATCGATCGCAATAAGATAGGTGGTTTCACTCTTGCGTAAGTGCGCCAAGATCTGAATTTCAGTGGCTTCTTCATCTAAACCAATGCTAACGGCTAGATGAGCCAAGAATTCTCTATATCCAGCATAAGGGCAGCTCACGTAAATCGGCTCTGCATTCGACACTTTATGCAGCAAGGTATAAAGCAGAGTCGTTGAACCAACACCACGCTCGCCAGACACGATACAAATCGCAGGGCTGTCTGACATCAAGTAACGAGAGAGTTGTTTCACCTCGTCGCCTGCATAATCTATGAGAGTGCTGTCTATTGAACCTGGTAGGACGTATTCAAAAGCTTGATTACCTTTGATTCTCACTAAGTTTTGTTGATTCTTGTCCAAGTCGGACTGCTTAGCCACTTCAATTCTAAATAGATAAGCTAGGGCTTGGCTAAACAGTGTGTAACTAGAAAGCAGTGCCATGATTCGATGTTGGAAGTTGTAGACACTCAACCATGCGATACCAAGCGCTGTTGCGATAATATTAAGCAGGAACGTATCTTTACGATTTACCGCCCAGTTGACCCACACCGGTCGATCTGAGATGTGTTGCAATGTATTGAATACTTTCGCTCGCCATAATCTGAGCACTGAAATCGTAACCAATACAAACCAGAAAAACAGGGCACTGTAAATCCAGCTGTAAATAGTACCTTTGCCCAGTGTAATGCTCGATATTTGAAGAATCACACCCGCAACAATGAAGCTCCATACGTAACGACGAATAGTCGATAAACGCAGAGCAATCACTTCTTGATTTGATGTGCGACCTAAACGATAAGCAAATTCAAGGATAAAGCTAATCGCAATCGAGCCACCAAGAATCCACCAGGTAAAGATCTCGAGGAAAATCAGATGCTGCAGGCTAGGGATGCTGGATAACACTCTCAACGATAACGTAATAGCAATCAACCAAGCGATCGCTCGATCGGCTCGGCTGATATACCAAATCACGCGAATCAGGAAAGGCGGATTTTGTTTCGCTTCAAGTAAGTTGACTCGAAACGCTTCGATCAAACGAGTGCTATTGGCAAGCCACCATGCTAATCCAAAGTAAATGAACAAGACTTTTAATGATGCTCCAATGACCGGCACTGGCGAAATAAAGATGTCTTTGATCAGCGCTTTGAAACTGCGTATCTGGAAATAAACGAGATATTCTACATTCAGCTTCGTTAATTCCCACTCTTGCTTAAACTGAGTCACCCCATAAGGACCAAAACCCGTTAGGCGATCTTTGTTTGAGGTCGAGGTTTGTTCGAGTAGATGCTGTTTACTGACATTCAAACTATTTAACGTCACATAGCTTGATTCAACCGCAAACCACAGATCCGAATCGTTGTTCGCTCGGTAATCCAATAGTTGTTGATCAAATGTCCTGATTTGTTCGTTTTGAACTCGGAGCACGTCGGCCAACAGCACGTTAACTTTGCGTTTGTCCGACTCATCCATAAACAACGGGTCGGGGAGTGCGTTAATGCGTTTATTCAGGTCTTGAGCTAAATCCGATACCTGAGGTTGTGATTGTAAGTCATATTCCAAGTTGGCATGACTAGGCCAAGACAACATGGCCAGTGTGAGCAATAAGAAGCGCGATAGTGAACGCATAAAAGTCTCTTAGAATTATGAGGTTAGGATTACTATAGTTAGTTAATCTTACTTTGTGAAATCGAACCCCTTTTCGGGGGCGAGTACTTTATTCCTGTTTCTTTCGTCTTTGTCATGAAATTGTCAGGGGTTGGGCTAGTATTTGAGCATCTAGCCATATCGCATATTGATGAGCTAAAAGCAGGTTCAACTGTAACAATGCACCATGCGATATATTCAATCAAGAGCACGATAAGGGTTGCTATATAAACCCTAACGTCACCGGTTGTTCGCTATTTTATTTTTCCTGAAAAATGACGTTTTTTCATGGCAAAATAGAAAACCAAAAGTGTGAGTTGGCTCAAACTATGATTTGGTTGGATTATCACTCACTTAATGGCGAGTAATTGCAATCAATACTTGCAGTTAAAGCCCTGAACAAGTAACGTTGCGGCGTTTTTCACATTAAAAAGGTAACGGCATTGATCTCCACAGCAAATATCACCCAACAATTCGGCGCTAAGCCACTTTTCGAAAATATTTCAGTTAAGTTCGGCGAAGGCAACCGCTACGGTTTAATCGGCGCGAATGGCTGTGGTAAATCGACGTTCATGAAGATTCTATCTGGTGAACTTGAGCCGACTGGCGGTAACGTAAGCTACGATCCAAATGAGCGCGTTGCTAAGCTAAACCAAGACCAATTTGCTTACGAAGAATTCACGGTAATCGACACGGTTATCATGGGTCACAAAGAGCTTTGGGAAATCAAACAAGAACGTGACCGTATTTACTCGCTTCCAGAAATGAGCGAAGAAGACGGCATGAAAGTAGCCGACCTTGAAGTTCAGTTCGCTGAAATGGATGGTTACATGGCAGAAGCTAAAGCAGGTGAGCTGCTTCTTGCTGTAGGTATTGAAGAATCACTGCACTTCGGGCTAATGAGCGAAGTAGCACCGGGTTGGAAACTTCGTGTTCTATTGTCTCAAGTACTGTTTGCAGACCCGCATATCATGCTTCTAGACGAACCAACGAACAACCTGGATATGGACACCATCAAGTGGCTGGAAGATACGCTAAACCAACGTAACTGCACAATGATCATCATTTCGCATGACCGTCACTTCCTAAACTCAGTTTGTACACACATGGCTGACCTTGATTACGGTGAACTTCGTCTTTTCCCAGGTAACTACGATGAGTACATGACAGCAGCGACACAAGCTCGTGATCGTCTACTGTCTGATAACGCTAAGAAGAAAGCTCAAATTGCTGAACTTCAATCGTTCGTTTCTCGTTTCTCAGCTAACGCATCTAAAGCGAAGCAAGCAACGTCTCGTGCTAAACAGATCGACAAAATTCAACTAGACGATATTAAAGCGTCTAGCCGTCAAAACCCATTCATCCGTTTCGAACAGTCGAAAGAGCTATTCCGTAACGCACTTGTGGTTGAAAACCTATCTCAAGGTTTTGAAGCTGACCTATACAACAAGTTCGATGCGATCTTCGAAGTTGGTGAGCGTGTAGCTATCATCGGTGAGAATGGTGTAGGTAAAACAACACTACTTAATACGCTAGCGGGTGCTCTTGAAGCTCGCACTGGTGAGTACAAGTGGTCTGAAAACTCAAACATCGGTTACTACGCTCAAGATCACGCGCATGATTTCGAAGAAGACCTAAATCTGTTTGATTGGATGAGCCAATGGCGCCAAGAAGGCGAAGACGAGCAAGTTGTTCGTAGCTTCCTAGGTCGTATGTTGTTTGGTCAAGACGACATTAAGAAATCGGTAAAGGTTATTTCTGGTGGTGAACAAGGTCGTATGCTTCTTGGCAAGATCATGATGCACAAGCCAAACATCCTTCTAATGGATGAACCAACTAACCACATGGATATGGAATCTATCGAAGCGCTTAACTTGGCTCTTGAGAACTACAAAGGCACATTGTTCTTCGTATCTCACGACAGAATCTTCGTAGACTCGCTAGCAACTCGTATCCTTGAGATCAAAGACGGTAAGATCAACGATTTCCGCGGTACTTACGCTGAACTGTTGAAATCTCGCGGTTAAGGCTTAACGCAACTTAGATTTTCAACTCAACTCGTTGGGAATTAAGCTTTAAACTAAAAAACGCCGTCATACTGAAAAGTATGACGGCGTTTTTGTATCGTTAGCTTTATAATATTAAGTGGCGGGCATTATAGAGTTGTTCAAATACCCATCCTATACATTACTTTGCTATTTAACTTAACTTGGCTAGTCATCTAGCTGATCTGAGTGCTCTAACCATAACCCATTAATAATTCCAAACGCGCAGGCTAATAACACGCCCAGTACCCAACATAAATACCACATAGGTTACCCTCCTATTTCATCTCTAATTAATACAGTGACGAGCTGTTATCGTGAATGTATTGGCTATCTAATCGACCGAACATTTTGTAGTAACACCAGATTGTGTAACCCAAAATAATTGGCACCACGATAACTGCCACAACTGAGATAATACTCAGTGTTAACTCACTCGATGTTCCGTCCCATAGCGTTAAACTATGCGATGGCATCAAGCTAGATGGCATGATCATTGGGAATAGGGCAACGCCCGCTGTCGTTATGATGCTTGCTATCGATAAGCTCGAAGAAGCGAAGGCCAAACCAGCGCGGTTAAGTCGAGTCATCACGGCACAACTCAGCATTCCGATGATACCTAGAGCCGGAATCCCCCAAAGTACCGGATAGTTTTCGTAGTTATGTAGTAGTAAGTCATCAAACTTCATGACATGTTTCAGTAATGGGTTTGAAACTGAGTCAGTCACAATAGGACTGGTAATCAAATAACCCGGCAACGAGCTTGCGAACAAACCACCAATCACAAACAACGCAGCTGTGATGCACGCCATACACACAATAATGCTTTGTGCTCGTAACTTAAGGTCACCCGTCGTTTTCATCTGAAGGAATGCCGCACCTTGTGTTACGACCATCGCTAAACTCACCAAACCACACAGTAGAGGAAATGGCGTTAATAGATCCCAAAAGCCACCTTGGTAAGACATCATCAGAAATTCATTGAATTCAAATGGCACGCCAAGCATTAAGTTACCGAAGCCGACACCAAAGATAACAGGAGGAATGAAGCCACTGACGACTAATGCGACATCACAAGCCTGTTTCCATCTGGGGTCATCGATTTTAGAACGATAGTCCATGCCAAGCGGTCGTAACCATAATGCGGCTAATACCAAGATCATCGCGAGGTAAAATCCTGAAAATGCCGCGGCATAGATTGAAGGCCAAATTGCAAAAATGGCACCGCCAGCGGTCACCAGCCAGACTTGATTTCCATCCCAATGAGGTGCGATAGAATTAATCATCACTCGTCTGTCTACATCGGACTTTCCAAGAACGGGAAGTAATGCAGCCACACCCATGTCGAAACCGTCGGTAATAATGAAGCCGATTAACAACACACCGATAATTGCCCATGTGAACAGGCGTAGATTTTCGTAATCAAACATCTGAATTCCTTAATGAAGATCGACTGATTGGTTTAGTTGTGTTGGTGTAGATGAAATGCCGACCATTGGATTACTGCAAGTTGGCTGTTCATGGTGATACCTGCCTGTTTTCAAGGCGCTTGGTCCCAGCTTCGCAAACTTAACCATTAAGTACATTTCGACGATCAAGAAGAATGTATAGAACAGATACACTAGGCCAATTGAAATCCACAGGCTTTCAACGGGTAGGTTAGAGACCGCCATATTTACGGGAAGGATCTCACCAATTGACCAAGGTTGGCGTCCATATTCAGCGACAAACCATCCTGCTTCACACGCGATCCAAGGCAGTGGAATCGCACATATTGTTGCTCTCAGTAACCAAGGGCTGGTACCAATTTTACGACGGCAAATTTGGACAAAAGAAAGCCCGATGATTGCGAATATCAATACACCGCACACGACCATAATACGGAAGCTCCAAAACAGTGGTGCAACCGTTGGGATAGTATCTTTAGCCGCTTGTTTGATCTGTTGTTCTGTCGCATCTACAACGTTGTCACTGTATTTCTTAACTAACAGCCCATAACCCAAATCATGCTTAACCGTTTCAAACTCATCGATATTTTTCTGTGACTTATCACCAGAACGGAGCTTCTCTAACAGCCCATAAGCTAAGATACCGTTTCGCACACGATCTTCATTTTTTGCCAATAAATCATGAATACCGATTACTGGTGTATCCAAAGAACGCGTTGCGATAATACCCATCACGTATGGGATTTTAATCGCATAGTCCGTTTCCATAGTCTCTTGATTCGGGAAACCAAACAGCGTGAAAGAAGCCGGGGCTTCTTCGGTGTGCCACTCAGCTTCAATCGCCGCTAATTTTACTTTTTGTACATCACCCAATTCATAACCAGATTCATCGCCAAGCATTAAGGTTGATAAAATAGCGGCCATCCCAAATGCACTAGCAACAGCAAAAGAGCGGCGAGCGAATGGTAGGTCGCGACCTTTCAGCATGTAATAAGCGCTGATCCCCATAATAAACAATGCGCCAGTGGTGTAACCTGCTGAAACGGTATGAACAAACTTCACTTGTGTTACTGGGTTAAAGATAACTTCGACAAAGTCAGTCATCTCCATACGCATGGTTTCAAAGTTAAACTCCGCACCAACAGGATTTTGCATCCAACCGTTTGCCATCAAAATCCATAAACCAGAGAAGTTTGAACCTAGGGCGGTTAACCAAGTGATCGACAAATGCTGACGTTTAGAAAGCCTGTCCCAGCCAAAGAAGAACAGCCCCACTAAAGTCGATTCCAAAAAGAACGCTATCAATGCTTCGATAGCAAGTGGAGCACCGAATATGTCGCCCACATAGTGAGAATAGTAAGCCCAGTTAGTACCAAACTGGAACTCCATAGTTAAGCCCGTTGCAACACCAATAGCGAAGTTAATACCAAACAACTTTCCCCAAAACTTGGTCATGTCCTTGTAGATGGTTTTGTTGGTCATAACATACAGCGATTCCATCACTGCGAGTAAGAAGGAGAGACCTATAGTTAGGGGAACGAATATAAAATGATAAAGAGCGGTACTTGCGAATTGAAACCGCGACAGATCAACGACATCTGTAAGCATAAAAACTCCTTCCCGCCACGGATGTGACGGGTAAGACAATGAAAAAGGAAAGGATAATTAGAGAGGACTAATTAAAGATTTACATGTGACTCTATTAACTGAATCTCTTACCAACGAAGTGCTTTATCTTGCTTTTTAGAGAACTGTTTACGTATCCAGTAATCGGCGCTGACGTAACGACCACCACCATAAACAAGCAACACCAATAGCATCACGAAGTAAGTTCCTGCGAATTCCATACCGTTGTTCAGCATTACCGGGTCGCCAAGCTCTGTGATGTAGTTGTAACGACCTGGGAAGTTAACAGAAAGCCACTCGATGAAGCCGTTAAGTCGAACTGTTGCTTCCATACCGCCTGTCGCAATCGCGTCCCAACCGTGCTTCCAGTGAACCATGGCACTGGCCACACTCATCATGAAAATCATAGGAATCGAGATAAAACGAGTAAACAGACCTAACGCGATACAAATGCAGCCTAGTACTTCAGTAGCTGCAGCTAAAAAAGCCAGCAATTCAGGGAAAGGGAGGTTTAGACCACCATCGGCAGCTGAAGCACCAAACCACGCAACGGTTCCTGCAAAGCCAAGTACCTTAGATCGCGCACCGACATAAATAACGGGAATTAAGTAAAGACGTACTGCCAGCAGCACTAAATAATCGTATTGTTTGCACTTTTCGACAATTGCGTCGTACCAGTTGAGCGCTGACTTAATCATATTTTTTCTCCTAAAGAGTAAGCACCAATCAGCTCAATCTCGCTGAAGTGTTTGACCCAATTAATAAATTCGAATCTCGCCAATTGTTGAGCAATTATTTGTTTTATATCGGCTAAAGAACGATTTGGTTGTTGTTGGATTATTTGGATAATCGCAACATCAATTTCTCTTAGTTTTATCGTGTTGACGCGTTGGTCAGAGTCGCGATAAATCGCGTAATAAATGGGGTATCGCCTTCGTGTTAGAAACGTCAATGACTCACCATGAACAAGGAAAGGCACCTGCACGAGCTTCATCGTACTGTTGACGAGCAAACCCAATTTAAGCTGGTGTTCATCAGCACGAAGGTCACCCCTCCACGACATCGGCAATACTTGCTTTGAAGCGTCAATCTCAACGCAAAAAGCACACCATTCGTACTCCAACACCGCCAGTTGGTCGGCTGTGAGCTCATGACTCGCACTCAAAGTAGACAAATCACCCAGACTAGACATACCCATTGGTTGAGTTCGACGTTGAACAAAGCTGACAAACTCGGTAGCAATGTGGTGAAACTCCGGTTCTGATGCGTAATGCACAACCACAAACTCATCCACCAATATCAATAATTGGCTTTGTTCGATTTGCTGACAAAACAACGGAAATGTGTTGTTCAATACACCAAACACGTTGTCTCTAATAAACTCGCTGTATCGGCACTGAGAGTTTTCTTCGAGTGGCAAACGTATCAATGCGCTTAACGCCTGCGTTTGAGTGATCATCATGCTCGGAGGGTTATGCATAAACCAACTCCTGATTCATTGGGCAATGAACAACACCTGCGTCTAGAACCTGACTGTGCACCGTTCGCAATTCCTCAGTCAGTACGACCAAAGGCGGTACGTTGTTGTCTCTTTCTAGCAATAACGGTTTGCTGCCATGAAGAGAGAAGGTGTAACGCGCCAAATCGACAACCGCTGGTTGTACTTCCATCCCGTGGGTATCAAGTAACGACTTGTTACCTTCAACCGCTCTGTCAGTCTCAACTAAATGCCCAGCAATGTGGTAGTAGCGAATAGCATCGCTCGGTAAAGCCTTAAGCATTTCAGCCGCATCAAAGTGATGGTTTTGGCTATTCACGTACAGGTTGTTGATATCGACCAACAACTCACAACCGCTGCGCTTTGCTATTTCAGCGATAAACTCACCCTCAGGCATCTCATCTCCATAATTGTGGTAATAAGAGATGTTCTCCATCACTAAAGGACGTTGAATGATGTCCTGAACTTGCTTGATTCTATCTGCCAAATAATCGATGTTTTCTGCGCGACGTGGCACAGGTAACAGTTCATACAGATACCCCTGGTTGTCACGAGAAAAGCTCAAGTGTTCGCTATACACTTGGATCTTTAGATCATCGAGAAACTGACCAACCTGACGTACAAACTTCGTATTAAGCGGTTGGCAATCTCCAATAGATAAACTTAAACCGTGGGCAACTAAAGGGTATTGCTTCGCTATATCCTGTAGCTGTTCGCGCTTAAGACCACCTAAGCTCATCCAGTTCTCGGGAGCTAACTCCAGAAAATCAATATCAGGGTGCTTTGGGGAACGAGCGAGCAGTTCAATATGCTCACTGCGTAGCCCAATGCCTTTGTCTGTATTCTGAATGGTTCGCACTTTATGGTTTAACTCTCTATTTTTAGGGACTCTGCTTTCAAGGGCTCTGTTTGTTACAGCTCGGTCATTTGATGCTAGAGCTTTAGTTTTATGCGTATCTACTGGCCACATACTCCACCTGTCACCTTGCTATTGGCCATTAGGATGGGCTCTTTACTTGGCGAGATACCTTCAGCCGTTAAGCCACATTTTCCATCACGAGCACGCACCAAACGATCTTGTGGGTTGCTTGTCAGTTCCGCTTTTTCGAAACGTTTTTCCGTACCACATTTACCCGCAGCGCATTTACCCCCATGTCCAGATGATGCTTTGGCTTCAACAGGTGCTTCTGGTGGCGTATCAGCAAATGCCATTGCCGAGCTAAGGCTGATCACCGATGTGATCGCGATTGAAAGGGCAACTTTATTGTTCATGTTATTTCTCCTTTACAGCTGACATAGGGAAGCTTGCTAAGTCACGACCAGACATGATTGGTCCGTCGTAATATTCGCGTACGATTTTGATGGATTCGGATTTACGTTTAAGGCCTAAACCCATCCAGTGATTAAGCACCAACATCTTTGGATTGATCTCTTTAACAATTTCGCCAATCACAGAAGGCTTAGCGTGCATGAATGAAGAGACGCCATCGGCTTGTTCATGAATTGCCATTGGCATCATCATGATGTCGGCACCACGAGCGAAGTCTAAAAACGCAGAGTTGCTGCCATTCTGGTCCGCTGAAATCACCATCACGCCTTCTTCACTTTCGATTCGGTAAGCGAGACAAGGCACATCACCATGAGGGATACCCAGAGCAGTGATCTTCAAGCCATCTTTTTCGTAAACAACCGTTGGCTCTTTTGATTGATGATCAACATCTTGCAGATTGATAGGGAATAGGCCATCTGTGCCATCGTATAAACCACTTAAATACGCATAAGCGCCATCTTGTGGGTCGAAGTTCGCTTTGAAGTAACCTGTTAAGCTTGGGAATACAGAGCCTGCCGTTGGCCCCGAAATATCTAGTGGATTTTCGCGGTCAAAGAAGTAACCACCTTTGAGAATGGCGGGGACATCATTAACGTGATCAGTATGGAAGTGTGTGATGCCCATGAAATCTAAGTCTTCAAGTTTTGCACCGGCTTGACCAAAACGTAAGTACACACCACCACCGGCATCAATCATGATTCGTGATTTCCCTTTCCACCATACGATTTCACCGGATGATGCACGTAGGTCATCCGAAATAGGGCCACCGGATCCAAGGATCTGTAATGTAAAATCAGTATCGACAGGCTTGAGTTCAATCGCGTGGCAGTTGGCGCCCAAGGTCAGTCCAAGAGCTATTGCTAGAGCTTTTAAAGGCAGTTTCATATTGTTATCCAATTCTTTGTTTCTTATCTGTTTTTCTTCGAAGTGAGCATCCAAAGAAGTGACGTTCTCATTAAGCAGCACAATAAGTTCGTGCTTCTTTCTGTTCACGGGAGACAAGATAAAGAAATGTTAACGTTTGGTATATCTAGTAATTTTGAAATTAACGTTAAGAAAAACTAAACGTTAATTTTAGGTGTGTTCCTTTGCGGGAAAAAAGTGCAGAAAGGGGAGCTATAAGAACGAAGTGGATATCAGAATTGAGGAAATAAAGAGGCTGTCGTATTAAGGAAAATAAAGAGTATCAAAAAGAACAAAGGGGATTGAAAGGGACAAATAAAAAG
The DNA here is from genome assembly GCF_024347455.1 of Vibrio echinoideorum. Lineage (NCBI taxonomy): Bacteria > Pseudomonadati > Pseudomonadota > Gammaproteobacteria > Vibrionales > Vibrionaceae > Vibrio > Vibrio echinoideorum. The sequence continues at coordinate 1,733,060 of NZ_AP025483.1, read as the reverse complement.
GTGCAAGCCTGTACTTACACCTTTAATCAAATCACTTGAAAATAGTGAGACTCTGGAAAAAGAGTTCACTCGCCAGAGAATACGCTATAAAAAACTACGCTTTTTGTTCGCCTTTCACATCAAAGTCCATCTTTTCAGCGCCAGTGAATACCTGGAAGCGTAAACCTTTCGCGCGAGCGATCGTGGTAATACCGAACTTCTGCGCTAAATCTAAGCCCATTTGAGTGACACCAGAACGTGATAGCAGAACCGGAATACCCATCTGTGCGACCTTGATAACCATTTCTGACGTCAAACGACCTGTTGTATAGAAGATCTTGTCATCACCTGACTCTTTGTTAAGCCACATCTCACCAGCCAGTGTATCTACGGCGTTATGACGACCAACATCTTCAACAAACGATAGAACCTTGTCGTCTTTGCAAACTGCGCAGCCATGTACCGCACCGGCTTTCTTATAGGTATCGTTATAATGAGTCAACGCTTCTAGAGCCGTGTAGATTTCAGATTGCTTAATCTTGGTTTGAGGCACTTGGTAATCTTCCAATTGCTTCATCACGTTGCCAAACATGGTGCCTTGACCACATCCTGAAGTCACCGTCTTCTTCTTAAGTGCTTGCTCAAGTTGGCTCGTATCTTCTTTAGTGATGACAGCAGCGGAACTGGTTTCCCAATCGATGATGATAGATTCAACCGCTTCTGGATCTGAAAGGAAGCTTTGGTTCTTCAAATAACCCAACACTAGCGACTCTGGACGAGAACCCAACGTCATCAGCGTTACGATCTCTTTCCAGTTCAACATCACGGTAAGAGGGCGCTCGCAAGCAATCTGTTTTGTCAGCTTCTCACCATATTCATCAAACACTTCAACTTCGATTGTCTGAAGTGGATTTTCACTGGTTTTTATTATGTTTGGTTTTACCACAATCATTTCCTACTTAATGAGATAGCGATTTTATGAGATAAGAGTCAACAAGAGCCGTCACACGACTCTCGATAATAAATCCTTGGATGTCACTTAATCTTGGATATTACGTAAATCAGTCTTCGCTTTGTTCCAATTCGCCTGAGCTCTAACTCAAATCAGCTTTGACTCAGTATTTAGCAATTCTCATTCCAAAATAACGGGTATTGGCGAAAACATGAAGTATTCCCTTAAAATAGCGTAAATTATGCGATATCACCGTCATAGGTTCTCTATATTTGAGCTAATCAACTAACGTAAAGGGAGTTAGTACAAATACAAAGAGATAGCGAAACCCCAATGCAGAACAGAATAGAGAATTAGCCGTTTGTTTTTGGCGTGGTTATTGCTTTGTATGAGCTATATGAATTAGCTAAGACCAAAATGTCCCAAACTCTTTCAGAACAAATTAAATCAGTTAGGTGAAGTATGTCTGAGACCAAAGAATCCGAAAAGAACTATGAAAAAACAGAAGCAACTTGGCCGATAGGTGTAAACAGATTAGAGAAAGAAATTTCGACGGGCCGATGGGTGACGACTCAATGGGAATTAACTGGCTTTGAATTGACGCCTGGTATTGAGACTGCAGACGTATGTTTACTTCAATTACACAAAGATGAGCGTACAGACTACCGGTTCAACTTAAGTTCGCAGCAACCCAAGCTATTTTTGGTGATGGATAACGTTGATTCTGATGTTAGGCCTGTAATTCAACTCCTTACAGCCTCTCAAACGGTTGCTGGTCAATACATGGACGGAGATAACCAAGTGCTTTCTTACGACATACCACTCCCGGTACAAGCTTGGATGGAAGCCTTTATAGGCCGTCATGGTGAGTTGTTAGAAGCACGACGTAAGAAACGCAAAGGGGCGGGCAGATCAAATGGCAACTAATTTCTTTAGTCGTTGGTCACAACGTAAGCTCGATGAATCTACTGACGAGTCTCTGGAAACAGAACAAACGCTTGAGACAACTGAATCTTCTTCTGAGATTTCGTCAGCTCAGTCAAATGCACCCTCTGAGATAGAACAAGTTGATACTGAAGCTTCTACTGAAACGACGTTGTCATCAGAAGGCGCTGAAGAGGCGACTGATGTTCAAGATTTAGCGCCAGAAGCCACTGAAGAGCTTTCTGTGGCTCAATTATTAGTTTCAGAAGCATCAGAAAGCGTAAAAAAAGCGGCATTACGTAAATTATTCCTTTCGGAAGAGTTCAATGTTCGTGATGGCTTAGATGATTACGATGATGATTACAGCAATTTGAAGTCTCTTTCCGAAGGTGTCGCTGAAACCCTACGCGATTGGGTAAAAGATAAGACAGAAGAAGAAAACCCTGAAGAAGAAGCACAACTCACTGATAGTAATAATGAAAATCTTGAATCAGACACTTCTGAAGTAGAACTTGAATCTTCTGAAAGTACCGAAATCACGGAACAACAAGAACTACTGGATAAAAACACAGTTCCGGAGAGGTTTGATACTTTAACAACTGAAGAAGATCTAAAAGAGGTGGGACAAAATATACCACACAAAGAATAGGTACATTTTGACTAAACACTCAATGAGCCGCTTGCGACAAAATGTCCCAAGCGGTTTTTTTATTCTAAAATCAGATACGAAAACAATTTAAGTTATTGATAATAAACGCTTATTAAACTGGCATGGCATTTGCTAAATAACGTTCATTATCAACTTTTTTGTAGATAGCCTGAGTAAGATTGACTGAATGATGAATCGCTAACGAACTATTCATTGTTAATCGATTACTCAGCAAGTTCTCTAACGCTAACTACAATGAAGATTGAACAGATTATCCATGTCCATAGATGGAACTGAGCAATGCTTAAACAATTATTAGAACAAGCAACTTCAAACAACGCTAAAGCAAGGCTGTATGCGTTTGAAAATACAGTTGAGTTAACGAACCTTATTCCACCTACAGTGAGTTATGAAAGTGGGGGGAATACACTGATTATTGGTCCAACTGCGATCATAGAAAGTGCTGCGGCTCAATTGCCTCAGTTAACAAGCCTGACATTGCTTTCTACTGATGGTGGCCTTTCAACTAACGAAAAGGCAGGAACCAATAGCGAATCAGAACTTTATTACGCGAACGCTGTTCAAGTATCTGGTTTTCTGGGTACGTTCGAAGTCTTAATTGAAAGTAAAGGCTTAACAAACAACCTAGCTAAAATAGCGATCAATCATGATTGCTTCGATGTGGTCCTCGATCTGTGCCTAAACAGCTGTATGACGGAAGAAGTGCCAGTTCCGGGTTATTACCCAGTTGGTCGCGGCTATCCAAAACTGGCTGAAGCGTTAGAAGAGATTCCAACGTTGATGGGCACGTTTGATAAGCCTAAGTTCTTTCGTTTAGACACTGACCTATGTGCGCACAGTTCTCGTGGCGTAAAAGGGTGTGAGCGTTGTGTTGATGCTTGTCCTGCTGGCGCGCTATCGAGTGAAGGCTCAGATAGAACGGGTCACAAGATCGAGATTAACCCTTACCTATGTCAAGGCGTGGGAACGTGTGCAACAAGCTGCCCTACAGAAGCGATCACCTATGCGCTGCCTAATCCTGACGATACACAAAAATTCATCGAACGTACGCTAGCTAACTATGAGCAAGCGGGCGGTCTTGATCCGATCGTACTTATCTGTAGCTCTCGTCATGAAACCTACAATGTGATGGCACTGAAAGCACTGCCAGATAACGTGATTCCGATTGTTGTTGAAGAGCTTCCATCTATTGGTATTGATACTTGGTTTGCAGCGCTTGTAAATGGCGCGACTCAGGTTCTATTTGCGGCTTCTCGCTTTATGCCAGAGACGATCATTCGTGTTCTGAATAACGAAGTAGGAATTGCACAAGAATTACTTGATCAAATCGGCGTTCCAAAAGAAACCATCGATATCCTGTATTTAGAGTCGCTACGTGAAGGGCCACCAACACTGTGCGTTGATTCTTTCGACCTAGCACTTGGCGACCTTCAAGGTAACAAGCGTCAGCGTCTATTTACTGCTCTTGATGCGATGTCTTCATCTCGAATTCCAGTTGAGAACATTGTTGAGCTTCCTTCGAATGCACCATACGGCACGGTTTCGTGTGAAAGCAAAGATTGTACTTTATGTATGAGTTGTGTGGCTGTGTGTCCGACACGCGCTCTACATACCGACGGTGCATCTCCATCACTTAAGTTTGTAGAACAAGACTGTATTCAATGTGGTCTGTGTGAAAAGGCGTGTCCTGAGAATGTTCTCACTCTGACACCTCGTATGAATTGGGTGAAAGAAGAACGTCAACAAGCGGTTGTGATTCATGAAGAGAAAGCCGCGGAATGTTTGCGTTGTCATAAGCCATTCGCACCACAATCTATGATTGATATGTTGCAGAACAAGTTACGCGGTCACTCTCATTTTTCAGATGAAACTGCGATTAATCGTATTGCGATGTGTGAAGACTGTCGTGTGGTGGACATGTTCGACTCAATGGCTCAAAACCCATTGAATCAATTGAAATACTAGGAGTTGGCATTGGATACTAATTTAGGTCAAGCACAAGCGCCAAAACAAGCGCAAAACAATCAAGAACAAGAACAAACACTAAGAACTGAAATCTATTTGGTTCTTTCAGCATTGTTTCGCAGCGCACCCTCTGAAGAGGTGATTGATTTTCTAAAGACGCTAGATATTGAAGCATCTGAAAGTGCCATGCAAAAGGCTTGGATTGCCATTCAACAAGCTGCCACTGAATCGAACCGCGAAGCATTAGAAAACGAGTATCAAGATCTGTTCATTGGCATTGGCCGTGGAGAAATAGTTCCATTTGGTTCTTGGCATCGCACTGGCGCCATGATGGAAAAGCCATTAGCAGAAATTCGTCATGACCTAGAGCTTTTAGGCATTGAGCGTGATGATCAAGTGAAAGAGCCAGAAGATCATATCGCTGCGCTTTGTGAAGTCATGGCAATGTTAAGCAATGAAGAAGAAGCGCTACAACAAGCGGTTTTCAATAAGCATCTTGGCCCTTGGTTTAACTCTTTCACGCGTCAGCTTGAAGCAGCAGAAAGCGCCAACTTCTACAAATCAGCAGCCCAGCTGTGTGAAGCATTCTTAACGTTAGAACAAGTACGTTTTAGCGTGAATACAAAAAGCAGTAAGCACAAATTAAAGATTGATGTGAAAAACGTCACTGATTACGAGTAATCGAGCAGTACGCGATTATATCGATAGAGGGGCATTAAGCCTCCAAAAAGATCTACCGTAAGGTAAGGAAGCAATGATGAAAGATAATAAAGAAATAAATACAAGCCGTAGGGACTTACTCAAAGGCTTAACAACTGCAGCCGTTGCTGGTGCCGTTGTCGCTGGAACAACGAAAGTGGCAACTGCTTCAGAAACGGTTGAAATTTCGAAAGAAGACGTGAAGAAGACAGGCTATCGTGAAACGCAACATATTCGCGATTACTACGATACACTTTAGGAGATAACGGATGAAACTTGTCAAACGCTCCGATAGTGTGAGCAAAGAAACTAATCAGCTAGGTGTGTCTCGTCGCGCCTTCATGAAAAACACTTCATTAGCGGCTGGTGGCGCGGTAGTAGGCGCAAGTCTATTCGCACCGGGCATGATGAAGAAAGCACAGGCTAAATCAGTCGATCCAGAAGCGAAAACAGAAGTGAAACGTACTATCTGTTCTCACTGTTCTGTGGGTTGTGGTATTTACGCTGAAGTTCAAAACGGTGTTTGGACAGGTCAAGAGCCTGCATTCGATCACCCATTCAACGCTGGTGGACACTGTGCGAAAGGTGCAGCACTTCGTGAGCACGGCCACGGTGAACGTCGTCTTAAGTACCCAATGAAATTGGAAGGCGGTAAGTGGAAGAAGCTTTCTTGGGAACAAGCGATTGAAGAAATCGGTAACAAAGCGCTAGAACTTCGTAAAGAGTCTGGGCCTGATTCAGTTTACTTCTTGGGTAGTGCAAAACACAGTAATGAACAAGCTTACGCATTCCGTAAGATGGCGTCGCTTTGGGGCACCAACAACGTAGACCACCAAGCACGTATTTGTCACTCAACCACAGTAGCCGGTGTTGCAAACACTTGGGGTTACGGTGCAATGACAAACTCGTTCAATGACATGCACAACTGTAAGTCGATGCTGTTCATTGGTTCAAACCCTGCAGAAGCTCACCCAGTTGCGATGCAACACATCCTAATCGCGAAAGAGAAGAACAACTGTAAGATCGTTGTTGCGGATCCTCGTCGTACGCGTACTGCTGCGAAATCGGATCACTATGTATCCCTTCGCCCTGGTTCAGATGTTGCGTTTATCTGGGGTGTGTTATGGCATGTCTTTGCTAACAAATGGGAAGACCAAGAATTCATCCGCCAACGTGTATTCGGCATGGACGAGATCCGTGAAGAAGTTGCTAAGTGGAGCCCAGCAGAAGTTGAGCGTGTAACCGGCGTTAGCGAAGAAGACGTTTACCACACAGCAAAACTGCTTTCTGAAAACCGTCCGGGTTGTATCGTTTGGTGTATGGGTGGTACTCAACACACTACTGGTAACAACAACACGCGTGCTTACTGTGTCCTTGAGCTTGCTCTAGGTAACATTGGTAAATCAGGCGGTGGTGCAAACATTTTCCGTGGTCACGATAACGTACAAGGCGCAACTGACCTTGGCGTATTGTCTGACACGCTTCCAGGTTACTACGGTCTATCTGAAGGTTCTTGGCGCCACTGGTCTAAAGTTTGGGACATCGACTTTGACTGGGTAAAAGGGCGTTTCGACGACAACGCATACGGCGGTCAAAAACCAATGAATAGTGCAGGTATTCCTGTATCTCGTTGGGTTGATGGCGTGCTTGAAGATAAAGACAAGATTCGTCAACGCGAAAACATCCGTGCCATGTTCTACTGGGGTCACGCGGTGAACTCTCAGACTCGTGGTCCAGAGATGAAGAAGGCGATGCAGAAGCTGGATATGATGGTTATCGTTGACCCATACCCAACGGTCGCGGCAGTAATGAACGATCGTACCGACGGCGTTTACTTGCTTCCTGCAACCACTCAATTTGAAACCTACGGCAGTGTAACGGCATCAAACCGTTCTCTACAGTGGCGTGACAAAGTGGTTGATCCTCTGTTCGAATCTAAGCCTGACCACGAAATCATGTACCTTCTTTCTAAGAAGCTTGGTTTCTCTGATCAATTGTTCAAAAACATCCGTGTTGAGAACAACCAACCATTGATTGAAGACATCACTCGTGAATTCAACAAAGGTATGTGGACGATCGGTTACACAGGTCAAAGCCCAGAGCGTTTGAAAGAGCACCAACAAAATTGGCACACGTTCCACAAAACAACGCTTGCTGCAGAAGGTGGCCCTGTAAATGGCGAGACTTACGGTCTGCCTTGGCCATGTTGGGGCAACCCAGAAATGAAACACCCAGGTACGCATATCCTTTACGATACGTCTAAACCTGTCGCAGAGGGCGGCGGTAACTTCCGTACGCGTTTCGGTGTGGAATTTGAAGGTCAAAACCTATTGGCTGAAGACAGCTACTCGAAAGGCAGCGAAATCAAAGATGGTTACCCAGAATTCAGTGACAAACTGCTGAAACAACTGGGGTGGTGGGACGACCTAACAGCAGAAGAAAAAGCCTCTGCTGAAGGTAAAAACTGGAAGACTGACGTTTCTGGTGGCATTCAACGTGTTGCTATCAAGCATGGTTGTATTCCGTTTGGTAATGCGAAAGCGCGTGCGATTGTTTGGACATTCCCAGACCGAGTTCCACTGCACCGTGAACCACTTTACACACCACGTCGTGACCTAGTTGCTGACTACCCAACGTGGGATGATAAAGAAGCGATTTTCCGTGTTCCTACGCTTTACAAGTCGATTCAAGACCAAGACAAGTCTGGTGAATACCCGATTATTCTTACGTCTGGCCGTCTGGTTGAGTACGAAGGAGGTGGTGAAGAGACACGTTCTAATCCATGGCTAGCCGAACTTCAACAAGAGATGTTCGTTGAAGTGAACCCGAAAGACGCGAACGACATCGGTTTCAAAGATGGTGATGATGTTTGGGTTGAAGGTGCTGAGAAAGGTCGAATTAAGGTGAAAGCGATGGTGACTCGTCGTGTGAAACCTGGCCTAGCATTCCTACCATTCCACTTCGGTGGCAAGTTCCAAGGCGAAGATTTGCGTTCTAAGTATCCAGAAGGCACTGATCCTTACGTTATTGGTGAAGCTGCAAACACAGCAACCACATACGGTTACGACCCTGTCACGTTGATGCAGGAAACGAAAGTAACCCTTTGTAATATTCGTAAAGCGTAAGGAGTCTTAAAATGGCTAGAATGAAATTTCTTTGTGACACCAAACGTTGTATCGAATGTAACGGTTGTGTCACTGCATGTAAGAATGAAAATGATGATGCTCTTGAATGGGGTATTCAACGTCGCCGCGTTGTAACACTGAACGACGGTGAACCGGGTGAAAACTCTATTTCAGTAGCATGTATGCACTGTACTGATGCACCTTGTATGGCAGTTTGTCCAGCAGACTGTTTTGAACATACAGAAGACGGCATCGTACTTCACAATAAAGATCTATGTATCGGTTGTGGTTACTGCTTGTTTGCTTGTCCCTTTGGCGCACCTCAATTCCCTAAACAGGAAGCCTTTGGTGAGCGCGGTAAGATGGATAAATGTACCTTCTGTGCTGGCGGCCCAGAAACAGAGCCAGGTTCTGTTGAAGAGCGTCAGAAGTACGGTGCGAACCGTATTGCTGAAGGCAAGCTACCAATGTGTGCTTCGCTTTGTTCGACAAAAGCGCTGCTTGCAGGTGATGCTGAGCAAGTCTCTGATATCTTCCGTCAGCGTGTTGTAGAACGCGGTGCGAAAGGTGCCGGTTGGACAGACGGCAACGACCTTTCTTACGATGCGATGAAGAGCTAGTTAGGAGAGACATATGCTTACAATGTTTAAGCGTCTCTTCCTTGTTGTGCTGCCAATGTTGGCAGCACTAACAATGCTGTCTCCTTTGAGCCATGCATCTGAGACGAACTCATCACAAACTCAAGCGAGCTCCGCTGAAAGAGAAGTGACCCAACTTGCTGGTGCTGATTTTTGGCGACAAGTAAGAAATGGTGAGGAGGGTTACACCACATCACAATCTGCTGAGCACGGTGTGTTAATCAGTACTCCAGGTCAAACGTGGTACATATTGAAAGAAAAGTGGATGTCGCCAGCTGGTGCCGTCGCTATCTTTGGCAGTATTGCTTTCGTCACGCTAATGTACGTTGTGATTGGACCGCTGATGCTAAGCGCGCCAAGAACGGGTCGCAAGATCAAACGTTGGTCTCGATTGGATCGTGCGTTGCACTGGAGTATGGCATTTACCTTCTTAACGCTGGCTTTCAGTGGTTTGATGTTGGTTTACGGCAAACACTTCTTGAAACCATATATCCCAACCGATTTGTGGGGCTTCATCGTTATGTTAGCGAAGCAATACCACAACTACATAGGTCCGATTTTCTATGTTCTATTGATGGGTGTACTCATCAAGTGGTGGCGAAAGTCGATCTTCAAGATGGTGGATATCCAGTGGTTCATGAAACTAGGTGGTATGGTCGGGAAACATAAAGGTTCTCATCCATCGGCTGAATTCTCAAACGCGGGTGAAAAAGCGCTATTTTGGCTGTTGATTGTCATGGGTAGTGTTGCAGCGATCAGTGGCTTAGTGTTGGATTTCCCAATCTTTGGACAAACACGTCGTCATATGGAACTTTCAAACCTTGTTCATATGGTCGCCGCTCTTATCCTTATCTGTGGTTTCGTGTTCCATATCTATATCGGTTTGTTCGGTATGGAAGGTGCATTAGAAGGCATGGTGACAGGCGAAGTTGATGAAACTTGGGCAAAAGAACACCATGATCTTTGGTACAAAGAAGTGATGGCCCAAGAGGAAACAGGTAGTGAGCAAAACGCTAATCATGTTGATACAGACAAAGCTGTTGATAGTAAAGAGGTGAAGAATGAACAAACCTCATAAAGGTATTTGGGTCGCTTATATACTAAGTTGCTTTACGCCATTTACTTGTCTTCTCTCGGGTGTGATTGCCATCGTGTATGCGGGTTATCGTTTGGATAAAGGTGAAGATGGCGAAGTCGTTGATACTCATTATTATGGATTGATTCGTTCGTTCTTCTTAAACCTGACGTTCTTTGTAGTGCTCATCGTTACAGTGGCAACGTCTAACGGCGTGTTGATTGGCGTTAACGATTACTGGTATCAAAACCACTTTATTGATGAAATTGCTTACTACATTCCTTACGTAGGTATGTTGTTTGGTGGTGTCGCGATCGTGGTTTGGTTTATCCGTATGTATCAAGGTATGCAACGTTTAAGTCAGAATCTACCGCAGAACCCATCAACAGGACCAAACCTGTAATTGATGTAAATAAGCGGTTTGGATAAATGAACCACGCTTGGTTCGTTATCGAAGAAAGCAATTAACAATTAGTAATTAGTAATTGGTAATTAGTGATGAAAAGCAAAGCCCAGTGATCAATGTCACTGGGCTTTTTGTTTTGGGTTAACGCTTATCTAAAGTCACACAACGTTGCATGCTTCAATCTGGTGCAACTCCCTTAATTGGTGCAATGAATCTTAAGCTTTCCGCTGAATTTGAGAACCAATAAAGTGCACCAAAATAATTAATTAATAATAATCAGAAACTTAAAGTCAAACTCTATTGCACGAAATTTACACCGACGAGTTGGAACATATCTTGCGTTGACTGTTGAGTCTTTAATTAATTGCAGCATCAATTCGCACGAATCTAGTGCAATTGAGACGAAGCTAAGGGAGAAAGCTTTAATGAGTCAAACGGTTACCCAAGTTCATAGCGCAGTAGAGAGCTTGACGCAGAGTTCAGACACTCTATTTCTATTATTAGGCGCCATCATGGTCTTCTTAATGCACGCAGGCTTTGCATTTTTGGAAGTAGGTACAGTAAGAAAGAAAAACCAAGTGAACGCGCTGGTTAAGATCCTCTCGGATTTCGGCGTTTCTGCTATTGCTTATTTCTTTATCGGTTATTGGGTCGCTTACGGCGCACATTTCTTTGCTGACGCAGAGACGTTATCGCAAGGCAATGGGTATGAGTTGGTTAAGTTCTTTTTCTTAATGACGTTTGCAGCCGCCATTCCTGCCATTGTTTCTGGTGGTATTGCAGAGCGTGCTCGTTTCTATCCAATCCTTATCGCCACTTTATTTACGGTTGGTTTCGTTTACCCCTTCTTCGAAGGCATCATCTGGAACGGCAACTTTGGTTTCCAAGCGTGGCTTGAGGCTCAGTTTGGTTATGGCTTTCATGATTTCGCGGGGTCTGTTGTGGTTCACGGTGTAGGAGGTTGGATTGCTTTGGTCGCGGTTTACTTCTTAGGTATGCGTAAAGGCCGTATTCGTGCAGGTAAACACACTAACTTCGCACCATCTAACATCCCATTCTTAGCACTAGGTTCTTGGATCTTATGTGTGGGTTGGTTTGGTTTTAACGTGATGTCTGCTCAAGCAATCAATGGCATCAGTGGCTTAGTTGCGATGAATTCATTAATGGCGATGGTTGGCGGTATTCTTGCAGCTCTAGTCGCAGGTAAAAATGACCCAGGCTTTATTCACAATGGTCCTTTGGCAGGTTTAGTCGCAATTTGTGCAGGTTCAGATCTAATGCACCCACTTGGCGCTTTGGTTACAGGGGGCGTGGCAGGCGCGCTGTTTGTTTACCTATTTACTTACCTGCAAAACAAAACACAGATCGATGATGTACTCGGTGTGTGGCCTCTGCACGGCGTGTGTGGCGCTTGGGGTGGCATTGCGGCAGGTATCTTCGGCCAGCAAGCATTCTGGGGGCTTGGGGGCGTGAGCTTTGCGTCTCAGGTTGTAGGTACATTAGCGGGTATCGCTGTTGCACTGATTGGCGCTTTGATTGTTTACGGCGTTCTTAGCAAAGTGACAGGCCTACGCTTGAGTGAAGAAGATGAATTCAACGGCGCGGATCTTTCAATTCATAAGATCTCGTCGATCAACGAAGACTAGTCGATTAGTCGTTTTAGCAATCAGTCAATTCAACAGGCAATCATTTGAAAAGAAGTCGCGTCAACGGTTTGAACGACTTTGCCTGAAAAACATTTGATTCATATACATTGGTTTAATAAACAATAATAAGCGGCTTCGGTCGCTTTTTTTGTGCCTGCTCAATCTTAATCCGCCGATATCGAGCGAGTTATGTCACAAATAACCAATGAATTCAGTTGGCTAAGACTATGGTCTAATCCCTAAAACTATTGTTGGAATTTGAACAGTGCTAAGCTGTTACAAAGTGACATATTGAAAAGGACGTTGTATGCATTTCCCATATCAAAATATCGTAATTCTTACTGGCGCCGGCATCTCTGCGGAGTCAGGAATACAAACATTCCGAGCACAAGACGGATTATGGGAAAACCATAAAATCGAAGACGTCGCGACACCAGAGGGGTTTGAGAAAGATCCAGATTTGGTGCAAGCATTCTACAACAAACGTCGTCATGGCTTACAAAGTGAAAGTATCCTTCCTAATTCTGCCCACAAGGCGCTAGGAGAGCTTGAAGCCAAACTAGATGGCAAAGTGACTGTCATTACTCAAAATATCGACAACCTGCACGAGAGAGGCGGGAGTAACAATATTATTCACATGCATGGCGAACTTCTTAAGGCGCGCTGCAGTGAGTCAAATCAAGTGCTTGAGCATAAAGATGATATCCATACCGGAGAGCTTTGTCATTGCTGCCAAATCCCAGCGCAAATGCGGCCACATATTGTTTGGTTCGGCGAAATGCCGTTACGAATGGGTGACATTTATTCAGCGTTAGAAGAAGCTGATTTGTTTATCTCTATCGGCACGTCAGGTGTGGTTTATCCAGCGGCAGGTTTTGTTCATGATGCTAAAATGCATGGCGCACATACGATTGAAATCAATCTAGAACCCAGTGCGGTTGAGAGTGAATTTGAAGAAAAGCGCTATGGAAAAGCGAGTATCGAGGTACCGAAGCTCGTCGGAGAGTTATTGTGTACTGAGAAAGGGTCTTTAACGGCCTAGCCAGCCAGTGATTAGAGAAAACGCATCAGTTTCTGAATCTGAATCTGAATCTGAATCTGAATCTGAAAAAGTTTAGATAAAAATAAAGCGGCTTACGCCGCTTTATTCATTTATTGAACTGACAAACTAACAGTAACTTAGTTGTTCACTTTAAGCTTTTGAAAGTACTCGTCATAAATAACGCTCGCTTCGCCAACTTCGTCTTGCCAAGCGCCATTATCCATCACTGATTGTGGTGGGAAAATGTTTTTGTCTTCAGCAAACTCTTTAGGCAGAAGAGGGTAAGCAGTTTTAACTGGAGTCGGGTAACCGATCTCTAGAGCAATCTTCGCTGCATTTTCTGGACGAAGAAGGAAGTCGATCATCTTATGCGCTGCTTCAACGTTTTTAGCGCCAGATGGGATAGCTAGGCTGTCCATCCAGAAAATCGTGCCTTTTTCTGGCCAGATGATATCGATAGTTGCGCCTTCTTGGCGTGCCATGTAAGCAGAACCATTCCAAAGCATACCAAGAGACACTTCACCAGCTAGGTAAGGGTTAGCAGGGAAATCAGAGTTAAATACCAATACGTTTGGCATTAGCTTACGAAGTTCTTCGTATGCTTCTTTGATCTCTTCAGGATTAGTCGTGTTTGGAGAGTAACCCAGTTTAGACAGTGCGATATGGAAAACCTCACGAGAGTCATCCATCATCATTAGTTGGCCTTCCCACTGCGTATCCCACAAGTCACCCCAGTTTTTAACTGAAGACTTGTCTAGCATATCAGAGTTGATACCAATACCAGTCGCACCCCAGATGTATGGGATCGAGTAGTTGTTGTTTGGGTCAAACGGCTTATCTAAGTAGTTTGGATCCAAATCTGCAAAGTGGCTTAGCTTAGTTTTATCAAGCTCTTGAAGCATGCCTTCTTTACGCATCTTTGAAACGAAGTAAGTAGAAGGAACCACTAAGTCGTAACCCGTACCTTGAGTTTTTAACTTAGCGTACATGCTTTCGTTAGACTCATAGGTTGAGTAATAGACTTTGATGCCGGTTTCTTCTGTGAAGTCTTCTAATACTTCATTTGGAATATATTCAGACCAGTTGTAAAAATACAATTCTTGGTCAGCTGCGAAAGAGGGTGTCGAAAGTAAAGTAGCAGCACACAATGCGCCGGTATACAGTGTTTTTTTCATTACTGTTCCGTTCATTTGTTTGATTTGGAGCTGGGTAGTGAACCCAAAGTAAAAGGATTTCTAAAAATCGCGCTGAATTATAGCAGTGATATAACAAAATAGGCAGCCTAAGCTGCCTATTCATTGATATTCTTATTTTTAACTTGTTGGCTGTCTGGCAGGGTTGTTAGCTAAACCAGTCACTTACCGCCAATTAGATAGCAAACAAACGAGTTAGCTTACTGACCCGCTTTAAGCTTCATGAAGTAGTCTTCATACTTCACGGTCTTATCACCAACCGCTGCTTGCCATTCAACACGGTCAAGATCTTCTTGTGAAGGGAACAGAGCAGGGCTGTCTTTGAACTTCTCGTTTGATGCTTTCACTGCTGTTAAATAGCCAGTATCGCGAGAGATTTGTTCTGCAATTTCCGGACGAAGTAGGAAGTCGATCATCTTATGAGCCGCTTCTATGTTGATTGCGCCAGAACTGATTGCAAAATTATCGACCCAACCAATACCGCCTTCTTTAGGAAAAACCAGTTTAATCGGTAACCCTTCGTTTTGCGCAGCAGCGGCAGAGCCGTTCCAAAGCATACCTAAGCCAACGTCACCAGACATGTATGGCGTACCTGGGTTGTCAGAGTTAAATACCAAAACGTTTGGCATTAATTTCTGTAGCTCGGCGTAGGCTTCATCGATTTCTTTTTCGTTTGTTGTGTTACCTGAGTAACCCAGCTTACGTAGAGCAATGTGGAACACTTCACGAGTGTCGTCCATCATCATCAGTTGACCTTCGAGCTCTGGCTTCCATAAGTCAGCCCAGTTTTGGAAATCTTCTGGATCGTACATATCTGTATTCACAGCAAGGCCAGTTATAGCAACGACGTGTGGAATAGAGTAGTCGTTGTTTGGGTCATATGGCTTATCTAGGTAGTTTGTATCTAGATTCTTGAAATTGTTCAGCTTGGTTTTGTCGATCTTTTGAAGCATGCCTTCATCGCGCATTTTAGACACGAAGTAGGTCGATGGAACCACAAGGTCGTAACCTTTGTTGTGTGTTTTCAATTTGGCATACAAAGTTTCATTCGACTCGTAAGTTGAGTAAATCACTTTGATGCCCGTTTCATCCGTGAACTGTTCTAAGATCTCACTGTTGATATAAGGTCCCCAGTTCATGAATACCAATTCTTTGTCATCTTTTGCAAACGATGGTGCAGATAACATTGAAAGCGCACATGCACTACCAGCCAATAGAGTAGCCCATTTTTTCATTGACGTTAGCTCCAAACTAAACGTTGCCCAAAGGCACTAGATAGAAAAACAGAATGGCAATTTACCATTCTGTTTATGAATAACACTTTTTTTGAACTTGAAGTATCTTAACTTCGTATCAAGTCAGTCTCTTAATAGAGTAGGAGGCTTACTTAACTTTTTCTCTCGCTAACAACTGAGAAATGATCACCAGTATCAACGATACCACCAACATCATTGTTGCTAGAGCATTCACCTCTGGAGAGATGCCTACTTTAACCATCGAGTAAATCTTCAGTGGTAATATTTCATACGTCGGGCCCGTTACGAAAGAGCTGATGATCACATCGTCCAAAGACAGAGTGAAGCTCAATAACCAGCCAGCAGCGACCGCAGGTTTAGCAAGAGGCAGGATGATCTGCTTTAGAATAGTCCATTCACTTGCACCTAGATCTTTTGCTGCTTCAAGCATCTTCACATCAAAACCATTCAAGCGACTGTAAACTGTTACTACAACAAACGGCAGACAGAACGTAATGTGCGCGGCAAGTAGGGTAAAGAACCCTAGTTGCACACCCATTACCAAGAAGAGCGCAAGAAGCGAAATAGCCATCACAATATCAGGCGACATCATTACGATGAACAGCATGCCGTTGACGATACCTTTACCTTTAAATTGATAACGGAATAGGGCAACAGCGGTTAGGCTTCCTACAATCGTGGCAGCTGTTGCTGAGAATACCGCTACGTTGATCGAATGCCATGCAGCCTGCATTAGGCTGTCATTGTTAATCAATGCGTCATACCATTTTGTCGTGAAGCCACCCCATTTCATACCAAATTTATTGGCATTAAATGAGTTCGCAATCAATACGATAATTGGTAGGTATAGAAAAGCGTACACCAACGCCATAAAGCTGAACTTAACTGTGCGACCCATTAGTCTAGCTCCACTTTCTTGTTCAATAGCTTGCCTGCTCGGTAGTAGGCATACAACATCACAGCCATAGCGGTGGTCAGTGCAATACTGGTTGCGGCGCCAAACGGCCAATCACGAGCATTCAGCACTTGGCTCTTAATGACGTTACCGATCAACAAGTTCTTAGCTCCGCCCAACAAGTCTGAAATGTAGAACATTCCAAGCGCAGGGAGCAATACAAGTAAACAACCGCCGATAATGCCTGGCATCGTTAGAGGTAAAACAACCTTCAATAGCGTTTGAAGTTTGTTCGCACCTAAGTCTTTAGCCGCTTCTAAATAAGTATCGTCTAGCTTTTCAATCGCTGAATACAACGGCAAAATCATGAACGGGAGCAGGATATACACTAAACCGATCATTACTGCCGTTTCTGAATACATAATACGAAGTGGTTTATCGATAATATCTAACGCTAACAAACCTTTGTTCAAAACACCTTGAGTACCCAAAACCACTTTTAAGCCGTAAGTACGAATCAAAGAGTTAGTCCAGAATGGCACAATCACTAAGAACAACATGATTGGACGCCATTTAACCGGCATTTTTGCCACTATGTAGGCAAACGGGTAACCAATAATTAAACAAAGCAGAGTTGCGACTATCGCCATATAGAAAGAGTGCATAAGCACTTTAAAATACAACGGATCAGCTAAACGCAAGTAGTTATCGAGAGTGAAAGTCATCTCGATTAAATTCGCTTCATCACGAGTTAAGAAGCTCGTTCCGATGATCATGATGTTTGGAATCATCACGAACAGAACCAGCCAACCTGTGATTAAAGCAACAATCGCGTTTTGTAAATTAAACTTCTTGCTCATCTTCTAATACCACTTCCCAACTCTCAACCCAAGTTACTGCAACTTTTTGGCCCAGTGAGTGATCAACATCAGGGTCATCTTCGTTGAAGAATTCGCTAACCATGACACGCATACCAGATTCAAGTTCAACTACTGAATCTAACGTCATGCCTTTGTAGGTTCGATCGACAATATGGCCAACAATAGAACGCTGTTCCGACTCTTTAATTTCTTCAAGACGAAGATCTTCAGGGCGAAGTAGTACTTGCAACTTTTGACCTGGTGATACGTCTTTATCGTGATAGATAATTGACTCTTCGCCTTCGATTGTCGCAATAATGCGCTTCTCATCTTGACGAGATTTCGCTGTCGCTTCGAATACGTTAATTTCACCAATGAAACGAGCAACAAATAAGTTCTTGGGCTCTTCGTAGATTTCTCTTGGTGTTCCGTCTTGTTCAATCACACCATCACGCATAACAATAATACGATCAGACATGGACAGTGCTTCTTCTTGGTCGTGCGTTACAAAAATGAACGTAATCCCAAGTTGACGTTGCAATTGTTTAAGCTCGATCTGCATTTGTTTACGTAGTTTGTAATCAAGGGCAGACAGGGATTCGTCCAACAAAAGAACTTTAGGTTTATTAACAACAGCACGAGCGATTGCAATACGTTGTTGTTGACCACCAGATAGTTGGTGTGGCTTTCGTTGCGCCATTTGTTCCAAGCGCACCATTTTCAAAGCATCCATTACACGAGGTTCAATCTCTGTGTTTGGAACTTTCTGCATGCGTAAGCCAAATGCCACATTGTCGAAAACGGTCATATGTGGGAATAGGGCATAGCTTTGGAATACAGTGTTAACATGCCTTTGTTCAGCAGGAACTTGTGTTACATTCTGATCCGCTAATAGTATTTGACCACTATCTGCCGTTTCAAAACCCGCAATCATTCTTAGTACCGTTGTTTTACCACAACCTGATGGTCCTAAGATCGTGAGAAACTCACCATGATTTACATTTAGATCAAGATTGCCGATGACTTGCTTACCATCGAAACTTTTACTAATGCCAGTAAGCTGTACGACTGGCTTTCCTACTGATTTTTTAGCGTTCAACGTCTGTTTTTCTCCACCTTGGTTCTTTTTGAGACCTGTTGCTATACACTTTTAAGGCGCGCATCATAATCACCAAAAACGTGAATTCAAAGCATTTTTTATCATTAGTAGACAAAAAATTTCGCAGGTAAAAGTAAACATCCTTTACCATACTGTAATTTACAAGGTTTACACCCCAATAAGTGTCTAATTATTAACCATTAAGACGTAAAAGCAAGGCTTGTTACAGATTCATATTTTAGTTTGCATCCTACATATGAGTATAATGAAGCCAATTTTTTATCAATAAGTTAGGTGGCTTCGATAAAGTAAGCGCACCTAGGTATCATTATGAACAACGACATCGAAAAAGATTTTAATTTAGGCGGTAGCATCGACCGAGCTCTTTCAGGTGATTATGAGCTGAAAGCAACGGCTGTATTCCAAGAAGCTTGGAAGCATACCGTCGGTCACTTCCTTTCATTTTCTCCCGCGATCGTTGCTCTAATGTTCGTGCAACTGGCTATTTTTTATATCGCATTGAAATTACAACTGGGTGACCCTGCCGTCATTCTAGATGCCGTTATCGACCCAGAAGCGTTTACCCCACAGATTGTTGAATCTATTTTCATTGCTAACTTTAGCTACGAAGTGGTCAGTGCTCCTATTTACGCGGGTATTAGTCTAATGGCTATGAGCCACGCGGCAGGCTTGCAAACCAAGACTCGTCATATCGGTAAAGGTCTACAATTTACTGTCCCAGTAATACTAGTGACTTTGTTCAGCCTGATGCTTCAAGGCATAGCCGGAATGCTCTTACCGTTTCTTTCTATCTACTTCTCACTGGCGTTCAGTCACTCAATTCTATTGATTTGTGATAAAAAAGTGCCACCGATGCAGTCGTTATTGCTTTCGCTGAGAGCAGTGAATAAGAAGATCTTCACCGTCGCATCTATCTATTTAGTGGTTATGCTGATGTTCATCGTTGCGGCTATGATGTACGGCATTGGTCTAATCTTTGTTCTTCCATTCTTTTTCCATGTGAAAGGCATTCTTTATCGTGAAATGTTTGGTATTAAGTTAAAGGTTATTGCGTCAGATCGAACAAATAACGATGACGACAATGATCATGACAACGAAAGTGGCAGCAACAACGACGATAACAACAAAAACCCTCAGGTGTTCGATGCGTAATAATGATCAAGCAGGCGTTGGTAAGTCTCTAGCGCTTAAAGTGACGGCTCTAGCGATCGTTGGTTCTATCTCACTGATTGGTCCATACATTTATCAAGAAGAGGAACGTCGACGTACGGCAGACCAAAGTTCCAATTCAACGAACCAATTTGGTGACTTAACCGTTGCTTCAAGCACACCCAATTTTGCAGCTATCGAAGATGTAAACGAAAAAAAAGACGCATTCTTTTCGTTCTTACGTCCTAGCATCAACATTGAAAATAAGCGTATCGTCAAAGAGCGCGCATTTTTGACCAAAATTTCAGAATCTGGTTTAAGCAATACAGATTCGGAAGACACGTCGTATGCAAAAAGATTAGGGAAGTTATACAGTTTACCAGTGCCACCTTCAGGTTTAGATCAAGCATGGTTAACCGAGATGCTCAGTCGCGTAAACGTATTGCCAGAGGCGCTTGTGCTCACACAAGCCGCTAACGAGTCAGCTTGGGGAACATCGCGTTTCGCGACTAAAGCCAATAACTACTTTGGTCATTGGTGCTATACAAAAGGTTGCGGACTCGTTCCATTACAACGTAACGAAGGCAGTTCACATGAAGTCGCGACATTCTCTTCAAGCCAAGAGTCTGTTCACCGCTACTTCATGAACCTTAACCGCAACCGTGCTTATGCTGATTTAAGAGCTATTCGAGTGAACCTCACTGAAAAGGGTGATGATTTGCTGACAACTGAAACCGCTACAGAGCTAACCAATGGCTTATTAAAATATTCTGAGCGAGGTTCAGACTATGTGACTGATTTACAAGCTATGATTCGTCACAACAAGGTATACTGGAAAAAGTAACTCGATTTGATATCGGTTTGGTTACCTTGCATCATAGGTTTCTGCCAAGCAAAGTCACAAAAGAGCAGCTCACGGCTGCTCTTTCTATTTATAAACGCTCAACTTCAACAAGATTATAATAATGAAAAAGACAGCACTCGCTTTATTCGCCTCACTAACCCTTGTGGCTTCTCTTCCAGTTTTGGCGCAAGAATACATGTTCACGTATTCTAAACTTTATACTCAGCTTAAAAATAACACCAAAGAAGGGCACGATGATGTCAAAGTTGCGGTCTTCTTTGTCGATCAACAAGCTCAAAAAATCTGCCATATCAGTAAAGCTTGGATGGAAAAAGAAGAACACTATGAAGAACTCAAAGTGTCTCCAGTACATGAACTGCTTCTGCCGGTAGATAAAAACTTGCGTTCAGCAAACCCTCTTATCTTTGTACAGACTCAAGAACAAGAATGTGCGTACTCTTTAGTCGTTATGACTCAGGAGCCTTTGACTGGTAAAGTAGAGATTGCACAGATAGAGAGCTTGCTACCACAGATGCAAGCGATGCTAGAAGATGTAAGCGGTATGTTTTCAAGCTGGTTTACCCCTGATGTGGAAGGTTTAACACTCGAGTTTGCTAACAAACTTGAAGGTAACATCGAGCTGTCTAATGGCAAACAAATCCAAATTAATGAAGGGCGCGCCAAGTTTACTGTGGCTGAGTTAGAAGGGAGCAGCATTACACTTCCAGAAGCAACGGTACGCGTTCTTCCTTACATCCCAGCTCAATAGTTCGAACTTCATTAAGTATCGACAATAGTAAAAGAAGCAGTGCCCATAAAAATGAGGCACTGCTTTTCATTTATACTGACAAAAAATCTTGTTTCAATAACCAGTGTTCTGATTCAGTACAATTTCCTGTGCATTTACTGATTTATCACATGACATTACAGAATCTTTCTATCACTTAGCTTGTTTATCCTTCCTTTACTATTTAAACCTAAAATAAAAATCCGTATAATCCACGCCCTAAAACAGTCCCACTAGCAATCTACAGTCGATAATAAGACGGTGTGAGAGTCGCAATGAACCAAAACGATATAAAAAAAGAGACACTTGAATTCAACAAACTTCAGAAACTTTTAAGAAGAAACGTTGGAAACGCCATCGTCGACTACAACATGATCGAAGAGAATGATGTCGTTATGGCATGTATTAGTGGCGGTAAAGATTCATTTGCGATGCTAGACATTTTGTTACGTTTACGTGAAGCCGCACCCATCAAATTTGATGTTGTAGCCGTAAACCTAGACCAAAAACAACCTGGTTTCCCTGAGCATATTCTTCCTGAATACTTTGAAACACTGAATATTCCTTACTACATCGTAGACAAAGACACATATTCAGTTGTTAAAGAAAAAGTGCCTGAAGGTAAGACGACATGTGGCCTATGTTCTCGTCTGCGTCGTGGTACTTTGTACTCGTTTGCAGAAAAAATTGGTGCAACTAAAATCGCGCTTGGCCACCATCTTGATGACATCGTAGAAACTATGTTCCTAAACATGTTCCACGGTGCTCGTTTGAAGGCGATGCCACCGAAGCTTCGCTCTGACGATGGTCGTAACGTTGTTATTCGTCCACTGACTTATTGTCGTGAAACGGACTTAATTAAATACGCTGAGCACAAAGAGTTTCCAATTATTCCTTGCAACCTTTGTGGGTCTCAAGAGAACTTACAGCGTCAAAACATCAAGGCAATGCTTATCGATTGGGATAAGCAAACCCCAGGACGCGTAGAGAAGGTCTTCAAGTCCATTCAAAACGTGAGTCCTAGCCAATTGGCAGACCGTGAGTTGTTTGATTTCATTAACTTACCGTTAGACCGTACTGAAGAGCGCAAAGCATACGAATTCGAAGAAGCTGAAATCTCGTCGTCAAACATAGATGAATCAATGTATATCGACGTGACGAACGTATAACGATATAAATCACCTTTAAACTGTTCGGTTCTTTGAAGCTATTCTATTGTTATGAATAACGAGTAGCATTAGACAAACAAAAACGCCTCAAGTAATACTTGAGGCGTTTTTTTCGTTTATAAGTTAACTATTCTTGAACTAAACCACAAAGGCTAAATCTGTCACCGAGTTTAACCCACTAGTAAAAACTTAACCTTTAGAAAGGTTAGGGTCCAGAGGACTTACATAACCTGAAGGCTTAAGCGCTAAAACGTCACAGTTAATCTTATCGATAACATGTTCCGCTGTATTACCAATAAACACGGCAGACAAGCCAGTACGGCCAGTTGTACCAAGAATCACCATCGCAGCGTTGTGTTCAGACGCTACGCGAGGAATAACATCTTCCGGCAAGCCTTGTTCAACAACTGTTTGCTCTTCACACATACCATGCTTCTGACGCAATGCTTTCATCGCCGTCAAATGATGGCCTCGTACCGCATCGGTATAAGAAGTCGGATCAAACTCTGGTAATTCAATAGTGATGTTAGCTGGCGTAACAGGGTAGGCATTCACCAAAAATGGCTTAGCATCTAAACGACCAGAAATCTCAAGTAATCTGTCAACCATTGAATCATTAAGCTCTAAATGAGCTTCCGTCTCAGAGCCGACATGAACTGAAGCGTAGATCTTCGCATCATCAGGCCAGAAATCATTTTTAACCAATAACACGGGGCTAGGGCACTTTCTCAATAGATGCCAGTCTGTTGGGGTGAAGATAACAGACTCTAAAGTATCGTGCTTACGCGTACCTTTAATCAAGATATCGTGCTCACCACTGTAGATTTCGGCAATGATGGCTTCATATGGGCGATTGTGCCACACCACTTGGACGTTGAACTCTATAGAATCATCGAGATAAGGTTCTGCAACTTTATTCATCCAGATTTCACGCTGATGAATTACGCCTTTGCGCATCGCGTCTCTTTCGTCGATAGAAAGCATCGATGTCATTTCGTACGAGAAGTCGTAGATAGACAAAAAGAAAGTGATATGGCTTGTTGAGGTGCTTTTCTTTGCAAGTTGGATAGCACGAACTAGAGCGGGTTGCTCATCGTGATTAATGTCTGCGACAACTAAGATTTTGTTATAGATACTCATAACTAAGCCTACTTTTTAGACCGAACATATAAATAATGTAGCGTAGTTATGGCGAGATTAAGAGAAATATAAGAGGTTTTAAGAGAGAAACATGATGTAGCTCATTATTGAACTACATCATTGATATCTAGACTATTCTTTTGAAACGCCAGCAAGTTCCATCAGCGCATCGTGATCTTCGATAGTGATGTATTTGCCTTTAACGCTCAAGATGTCCGCTTTTTGGAAACGACCTAAAAGACGACTAATTGTCTCGACAGTTAAACCTAGGTAGTTACCAATATCGCCACGAGTCATCGTTAAGCGGAACTCTCTAGGGCTGAAACCGCGTTGAGAGAAGCGAGTAGAAAGGTTGTAAAGGAATGCAGCAAGGCGTTCTTCCGCGTTCTTTTTAGAAAGAAGCAGAATCATTTCTTGGTCACCTTTAATCTCATTACTCATCAGGCGCATAATTTGCTGACGCAATTTAGGCATTTTTCCTGATAGATCATCGAGAATCTCATATGGAATTTCACATACCATAGAAGTTTCTAGTGCTTGAGCGAAACTAGGGTGTATGTCACCCGTAATCGCATCAAAACCAACAAGATCACCCGCTAGATGGAATGCAGTAATCTGCTCATCACCTTGCTCGGTAATCGTGTAGCTCTTGATCGTTCCAGAGCGAATAGCGTATAGCGATTTAAGCTCGTCGCCGGCTTTAAATAGCTCTTGGCCTTTTTGAATAGGTTTCTTTCTCTCAATGATCTGATCAAGTTGATCGAGTTCAGATTCATTCAAAGTAAATGGGATACAGAGCTGGCTAATACTACAATCCTGGCAGTGGATTGCACAGCCACCAGACTGAACTCGTTTCGTCACAGGCTTTTCAGAAATCATAACAATCTTTCACTATTTGATATACGTCAATATTTTAGCATTCCTTCATCCAGTTGGGTAGTAAAAAAACCGGATTAAAGGCGTCGCTATACGGTATAAATAATGAGCTGTAGAGCCATATATCCAGTATAGAAGCCGTACATGAGGATTAAAATTGCGCCTAGTTGGCGAAATAAGTCAGCTTGTTGCAGTTTTTTTAGGAAATTGGCTCCCATGCCAACCGTTAACATCGCGGGAAGCGTCCCTAAACCGAATGCGAGCATAATTCCGGCGCCATTGTACCAACTTCCTGATACGGCCGCCCAAGTAAGCATCGAGTAAACAAGGCCACATGGTAACCAGCCCCAGATGAAGCCAAATGGCAACGCATGACTAGGGTGTTTCAATGGCAAAAATGACTTTCCAAGAGGAGAAATATAACGCCAAAGTTTTTGTCCAATTTTTTCAAAGAACAATAGACCAAACCACCACTTACCAATATACAACCCCAAGATAATCATGAAGACGGCAGCGAACAAACGAAGCCACGCTAACAGAGTATTAAAATCGCTAAGCTGTCCAATTGAGGAAATGGCACCGCCAATTAAACCACCAATCACGGCATAACTTAACAAGCGGCCTAGGTTGTATAGCAGGGGAATTATAGGGGAAGGTTTACTGTTGCCAATCGAAAGAAGCGACGCAATGCCACCACACATTCCCATGCAGTGGCCTGCGCCGATCAGACCAACAAGAAAAGCCCCAATCCAATCAGGCGTCATTGTTCTTATTTTCTACGCTAGATTGGTTTTCAGGCGAACTTTGCTTATCGCTTGTTGAAGGTTTGTTGTCAGAGTTGTTATGAACGTTAATATCTTCATCAAAAAGAATATTATGACCTTGGCGTTCGAGGTCTTCGAACTGTTCGCTTTTAACCGCCCAAAGAAAGATTCCGACTGCGATACAAACAAGTACAATCGCAATTGGAATCAGTATGTATAAACTTTCCATTATTTACCTTGCTCTTTTAAAAGCCTTAACGAATTAGACACGACAATAATAGAGCTAGCAGACATGCCGACAACGGCAATGTACGGAGCAACCAAACCGGCGACAGCCAGTGGAAGGATAAGTAAGTTGTATCCCAACGACCACGCTAAATTTTCACGGATTATCTTACGCGTTTTAAGCGCTAATGTACGCGACTTAAGTAATCTATCGAGTTTATCCCCTAAGAGGACCATGTCGGCTGAGGCTTTCGCCACATCAGTTCCGCCGCCCATAGCAACTGAAAGGTGAGCACCAGCAAGAATAGGGGCGTCGTTGATGCCGTCGCCAACCATCATGGTGATGTCATTTGCGTCTCTAGAGTTTAGGTAAGCCAATTTATCTTCAGGTTTTGCATTAGCAACAATGTCAGTAATACCAATTTCTTCCGCAACAGGCTTCGCGTTGATAAAGGAATCGCCAGTGAGCAGAGTAGTTTTGATTCCCGCTTCTTTGAATTTCTGGATAAACTCGATACTTTCTTTACGAATCGGATCTTCATAAGTGAATGTTGCAATATGACGACCAGACATCGACAAGTAAATACCGTTACTTTCAGATAGCTGAGCTTCACCTAAAATGAACTCGCTGCTACCAATCGCCACTTCTTGCCCATTTAACTCGCCAGTAATGCCCGAGCCAATCACGTTGTTAACAGATTCAACTTCAACATCATCTGCAATGAAGGTTTTGAACGCTTTGGCAATAGGGTGGTTAGCGTGTTGTTCGAGACTAGCTGCTATTTGTAAACAAGTGTCTTTATCGAGATTTGCAAAAGTTTCAACTTGGCTGATACGAATATCACCTTCAGTTAAGGTTCCCGTCTTATCAATTATCAAGTGATTCACTTTGCAAAGCGTTTCAAATACGTGGCCTTTGCGCAGCAAAATACCAAAGTTACCCATACGAGATGTTGAACACGTAATCGCCGTCGGCGTCGCAAGAGACAGGGCGCAAGGGCAGGTCGCCACTAATACTGAAAGCATGATCCAGAAAGCGTCTTCTGGTCGTGTTTGATGCCAGTAGAACCAGGTCCCGAATGAAATAATTAAGATAACCGCGACAAAGTATCGAGCCACCACATCGGCGATTTCAGCAATTCGGGGTTTAGACAATTGAGCTTCATCTTGAAGGCGAACGATATTAGAAATCACCGAATCCGCTTTAGAGGTCATCACTTCCAATTCAAACGATTCATCACCATTCAATGTGCCAGCAAAGACCGTATCACCTTCATTCTTAACCACATGGATAGATTCGCCAGTCAGCATGGATTCATCGATATGAATTCTGCCAGATAATACTTTGCCATCTGCGGGAATATGTTCACCCGGTAGAACGCGAATCTGGTCGCCAACTTTTAAGGTTTTTACCGGTACTTGCTCACCGTCTAGCGTTGTCGCCATCGCAGGAACTAGCTTAAGCAGGTTACCACTCGCTGCTGCAGCTTTACGACGCGCGCGCATCTCAAGGAAGCGACCAAGCAACAAGAAGAAGGTAAACATCGAGATAGATTCAAAGAACACTTCGCCTTGCTCTGTCACTGTTGCCACTAAACTCGCAACGTAAGCAAATAGCAGAGCGATCGAAACGGGAACATCCATACCCAAGGTTCGACCTTTAATACTACGCCAAGCGTTAATATAAAACGGTAATGCAGAGTAGAGCAGTACTGGCGTTGCGAAGATCAGACTTACCCAACGGAAGTAACTTTTGAATTCAGGTTCAAGGCTGCCAAATACTTCGAGGTAGAGCGCTACAGCTAACATCATGACTTGCATGGTCGCTAAACCAGCAATACCAAGACGATAGAGATAATTCTTCATCGAACGATGATAGGCGGCTTCTTGTTGATCAGCCTCGAATGGTGCTGCTTTGTAGCCTAGGGTATGGATTGCAGACAACAGCTCGCTCAGTTTAGCCTGAGTGTTGTCCCAGCTGAGCAGGGCGCGGTTAGTCGTGGTATTAACACGAATACTAACAACCCCTAACCTTGAAGAGACCTGCTTTTCAATCAACCATGCACAAGCAGCACAAGAGACACCTTCGAGTGACAATGTCACTTCAGATGTATTTTCGGAGTTACGGACGAACTCCAATTGAACATCTTCGTTGTCGTAATGGCTGAGTGCCAGAAGTTGCTCTGGAACTAGATCCGCTTTTTCAGCCGGAGCGGTACGATATTGGTAATAAGAGACCAAACCGCTATCAACGATTGTCTGGGCTACGGTTTCGCAACCTGGACAACACATCGGTCGAACCGATCCTAAGATTTCTACTTTAAAATCCGTTTCCGCTGGTACATCTTCACCGCAGTGATAACAGGATTCACACATAAGCTTTAGTTCGTTAGTTGAGTAGGAGTATCAATTGGGAAGTTCATGCGACCTTGCACTAACCATTCAGAATCATGCGGAGAAAGCTCGATAAACCATGGACCTTGCATTTCATGGTCCAGAGTCAACGTGTAGTTGCCGCTCGCATCAGCGGTCAGTAGCTGAGTAAAATCACGGTCAGGCAGCGTTCGGTGCACGAACATGGCACTAACAGCAGGAAAGTGATCAAGCTTACCTTTGTCTAGAGTAATGATAACCGAGTTACCTTGCTCGTTAATTAAAGCTGACAGGCCTAATTCTTTTGCGATATTTACTTTCGAAATATCGACATTAATACCTTTACCTTTTTTATAGTAATCTTCAGTGACAACGTTAACTGAATGGTTGGTAAGTATCGCGACTCGAACCAACGTTAGCATAGAAACGCCAACGGTAAGGAATAGCAAAAACCACGGCCAAAACTGCTTATACCAAGGTTGTTCCATATTATTATTCTCAATATATTCAATGAAATAAAACTAATTTTTACAAACACTTAAGACTTTAACTGTAAAAGAAAGACAGCCCCTTAAGAAGGGGCTGTTATTATTATGTTACTCTTTATCTGAGTTGCTGAGGCTCCAGACGTAGGCAGCGACGAGCTGAACCTTATCCTCACCGAGGATATCCTTCCAAGCCGGCATTACACCAGAACGGCCGTTCATTACGGTTTCAGTTACATCCGCGCGAGAATCGCCAAACAACCAATCGCGGTCTGTTAGGTCAGGTGCACCAACAGCAGGGTTACCCTTACCATCTGTACCGTGACACGCAGCACACACTACAAAACGTGCTTTACCAGCTTCAGCTTCACGTACATTAACGCTACGACCAGAAAGGCTAAGAGTGTAGCTAACTACTTCTTTAACACCTTCTTCGCCAAGTGCGTCTTTCCACGCTGGCATTTGACCGACACGACCATGCATGATGGTAGTAACGATCGCTTGTGGTTCACCGCCATATAGCCATGCATCGTCAGTCAAGTTAGGGAAGCCCTTTTGACCACGAGCATCAGAACCATGACACTGAGAACAGTTTTGCAAGAACAAGCGTTGACCAACTTTGATTGCGTCAGCATCTGATGCAATGTCAGGAACAGAACGAAGACCGTTCTCATCATGAGCTAGCTTCTTAAATGCTTCGCCAAAGTAAGTGTTCGCGTCATCAAGCTCTTTTGCGTACTCATCTAACTGTTTGTTAGCTTGAGCTGCCGCGATTGCAGAGCGAGACTCTTCTACGCTACGAACTGTTTGGTTTGAACTCGTCCAACCTAGTAGACCTTTAAAGTTGCCAAGGCCCGGGTATAGAGCAAGATAAACAGCTGCAAACACAATTGTGCTAACGAAAAGGTATGTCCACCATTTAGGTAGTGGGTTATTAAGTTCACGAATACCATCGTATTCATGGCCCATGTCATGACCTTCTTCTACACCTGTTTTATCGTTGGAACACCAACGAAGTAAGGCTGCACAGCCAATCAGCGTACCGATTGTGATTACTGTTACCCAAATACTCCAGAATGTACTCATTACTTCGTCACTCCTTGATTTTTATCTTTCGCAGGTGCTTCATCAGCGAACACTAGGTTTGCATCTTCGTCGAAACGCGACTTACGATTCTTACCGAAAGCCCACCAAACGATGCCGATGAAACAAGCAAAAACAGTAACAGTCCAAACACTTTGAAATGTAATAATGTCCATAATTATTCCTTATTTCATTGCGTGGCCAAGCGATTGAAGGTAAGCGATGATTGCATCCATCTCTGTTTTTCCTTCAACATCTTGTTTAGCGTTAGCAATTTGTTCGTCTGTGTAAGGAACACCAAATTGATTACGGAAGATTTCAAGCTTCTGCTTAGTCAATTTGCCATCAAGTACATTCTCAGCAAGCCATGGGAAACCAGGCATGTTTGATTCAGGAACAAGTTCGCGAGGGTCGAGAAGGTGAACACGGTGCCACTCATCAGAGTAACGATCACCTACACGCGCTAGATCTGGGCCAGTACGCTTAGAACCCCATAGGAATGGGTGTTCCCAAACACTTTCGCCAGCTACAGAGTAGTGACCGTAACGTTCAGTTTCAGAGCGGAAAGGACGAATCATTTGGCTGTGACATACGTTACAACCTTCACGAATGTAAATATCACGACCTTCCATTTCCAGAGCAGAGTAAACGCGTAGGTTTTCTACAGGCTCAGTCGTCTGCTTTTGGAAAATAAGCGGAGTGATTTCTACTAAAGCACCAAAGCTGATTGCGATAACAATTAAGATCGCGAGTAGACCAACGTTTTTCTCGACCAACTCATGGCGATTCTTTGAATTTGAGCTCATTCTAAATCTCCTTAAGCCGGTTGAGGGATAGCTTTAAGACTATCTTTAGGTGCAGAAACAGTTTTGTACGTGTTGTATGCCAGTAAGAACATACCAGATAGGAAGATAAGACCACCTAAGAAACGCACAAAGTAGAACGGGTAAGAAGCTTCTACAGATTCTACAAAGCTGTAAGTCAATGTACCGTCAGAGTTAACTGCACGCCACATCAGACCTTGCATCACACCAGAGATCCACATTGCAACAATGTAGAAAACTGTACCAATCGTTGCTAACCAGAAGTGAACATTGATTAGAGATACAGAGTACATACGCTCTTGACCAAATAGTTTAGGAACTAAGTGGTAAACCGAACCAATTGAAACCATAGCAACCCAACCTAACGCACCAGAGTGAACGTGACCGATGGTCCAGTCCGTGTAGTGAGATAGTGCGTTAACCGTTTTAATTGCCATCATAGGGCCTTCGAAAGTCGACATGCCGTAGAATGATAGAGAAACGATTAGGAAACGTAGGATTGGGTCGTAGCGAAGCTTATGCCACGCACCAGATAAAGTCATAATACCGTTGATCATGCCACCCCAAGACGGAGCAAACAGAACCAATGACATAAC
This sequence comes from Vibrio echinoideorum, assembly GCF_024347455.1. Taxonomy (NCBI): domain Bacteria; kingdom Pseudomonadati; phylum Pseudomonadota; class Gammaproteobacteria; order Vibrionales; family Vibrionaceae; genus Vibrio; species Vibrio echinoideorum. The sequence continues at coordinate 1,702,300 of NZ_AP025483.1, read as the reverse complement.
CATACCTAGAGACTGAGTCCAGTCTGGAAGTGCAGTGTAGTGTAGGTGGTGAGGACCAGCCCAGATATACAGTGACACAAGAGCCCAGAAGTGAACAATCGACAAACGGTAAGAGTAAACAGGGCGACCAGCTTGTTTAGGAACGAAGTAATACATCATACCTAGGAAACCAGCTGTCAATAGGAAGCCTACCGCATTGTGTCCGTACCACCATTGCACCATTGCATCAATTGCACCTGCATAAATCGAGTAAGATTTAAACGCAGATACAGGAACAGCTAAGCTGTTAACTATGTGCAACACGGCAACCGTGATGATGAAGGCTCCGAAGAACCAGTTTGCTACATAAATGTGCGATGTCCTACGTTTAATCATGGTTCCGAAGAACACGACTGCGTAAGCTACCCACACAAGAGTAATAGCAATATCGATTGGCCATTCAAGTTCTGCATATTCTTTACCAGAGGTTAAACCTAACGGTAAAGTAATTGCAGCGGACAGGATAATCGCTTGCCAACCCCAAAAGGTAAAGGCTACGAGAGGGCCACCAAAGAGACGCGTCTGACAGGTACGTTGCACAACATAATATGATGTTGCAAACAGCGCACTTGTACCGAACGCAAAAATAACCGCATTAGTATGCAGGGGACGTAAACGACTGTACGTCAACCACGGCGTATCAAAGTTTAGCTGTGGCCAAACTAATTGAGCGGCAATCAAAACACCAACGCCCATACCGACAATACCCCACAAAATTGTAACGAGGGTAAATTGACGGACGACCGTATAGTTGTAGTTTTGTTCAAGCTGCTTTTCTTGGCTCATTTGCATGCTTCCAATTTCTTATTTACTACACTTTACTTCCAACACGACTCACGTCGTAATGCCACCCAAATTAGAAAAGGAAATTCAGCCTATTCAGGGCTTTATTTCCACTTGCTGATTTTGAAAAAAAGTGGCATTTTCAACGCGACACTATACTTGAATTAACAAATCAATGACAGAGTAGTAACCTTACGCTTGGTCTGGAATTGGATTTTTATTTAAAAACTTTGAACTTTGTAACAAGGAGTAAAGATTATAATGGCGGCACAAAAGCTAACAAAGGGCAGGCTCGTACAAATTATCGGCATGTTGGTTGTTTTAATAGCGGCATTTACTTGGAGAACAGTAACATACGACAATAACGAAACGGTGAACTGTATCGTTTCCAAACCTTGTGAATTTGGTATTGATAAACATAATGTTTTGATTTCGGGCAATAGCCTGGGGTATTCAATCGAAACATCTGAAACTGGCAAATTTATCATTAACCAAAATGGAAGCGGGATTTTAGAAGAAAAAGGCCCTTCAAGTTGGCTTTTACAAACTAGTGATAATACATCCTCAATAACCGTTACATTTCCACAACAGGTCAGCACGTTTTCTGTAAACCTATCTAAAGAGTAACAGATCCAAAACTGAGTCATTCCTCGGTTCTTTTGATAGAAATATGTACTAAATCAGTGAAACACAGTGCACTTAAGTGTTATAAAGAGTGCATTAATAAAGTTTCCAGAAATCTATGAAATTTCTATCAAAAGTCTCTTATTCCTTAAATGATAAAATTGCGGTAGATGAGCTGCTCAGCGGGGTGGATAATCCCGACGATATTGCTTGTCTTATTTGCTATTGCACAGAAGAGTACTCCACACTCGCTGTGCAACGATATTTGGTAGACGCTCTTCCTAATACTCCCATACACGGTTGTACAACTTGCCACGGTATAATGACCGAAACTGGATTTCATTCAGGCCCAGTGATTGGTGTGCTGATCATTTATGATTCAGGGATCAATGCTTATGGTACTGGTATCGAACACTTTGGTGACTCTATACACCACAGCACCTTCAACGCCATCGATCGAGCACTTAAGAACGCTAATCGAGAAGGTGAAATACCCGACCTCATCTTGCTGCATTCTACTCCAGGTAATGAAGAGAAGGTTATGGCAGCTATCGATAAGAAATTCGGCACTGAGGTACCTATTATTGGTGGAAGCGCAGCTGACAATCAGGTTTCTGGAAATTGGAGCATATTTACCGAAGAGTCACTCTCAATTAATGGAGTGTCACTGACCGTCGTCTTTGCATCTCAGTCTATCTATTCATCCTTCAGTGCTGGTCACACACCCACCCGTTATTCAGGTACCGTGACCAAAGTCAGAAACAGAATCTTATTGGAAATAGACCACAGGCCAGCTGCTACCGTTTATAACGAATGGACGAACTTCCATTTAGGTGGAACTGATGATGGTTATATATTTGAAAAGTCTTCTGTTTATCCACTTGGCAGAAAAGTAGGCTCTTCCTACGATTACCCATATTTCAAATTATCTCACTCAATAAGAGAGACAGAATGCAACGGTATCGAGTTATTCACTGATATCAATGAAGGCGATACCATTTATTTAATGCAAGGTTCTAAGCAACAATTAATCAGCCGCGCTGCTAATATCATTCATTCCTCTTACTACAATGATATGGATCTCGAAGAGAAACTAGGTGCGATTAATATATTTTGTGCAGGACCTATGTTGAATCTTAAACAAGATATGGACGAGGTTTGCATTCAAATAAATCAAGCACTTAATGGGCTACCTTACATTTGTCCGTTTACTTTTGGCGAGCAAGGAAGACTCTCTGGTGGCGAGAATGCACACGGAAATTTAATGGTGTCGTCTGCAACTTTCTATAGGTTAAAAAAGTAATGAGTTCTGAAGGTCAAGAAGCGCTGCAAGAAGCTCGAATTGAACTGCAAAAACTAAAATCGCGCGAACGGAAATTAGCTGAAGAGAATAGGGTGATCTTGTCAACTATCTCGGCTATCAGTAAGGCTGGCAATATCTCGGAGATATTCTCAAGCTTGGAGTTCGTACTAAAGAAATACATCCAGTTTGATGATTTTATCGTGGTATCAAGGGTAGGGAATGAAGGTAGTTTCAAAACCCTATTGACCAATAACAAAGTCTTCGAACAGATAAATTGGACTGATTGCGGCAAGCTATCGAGAGTCATCAATGGAGAATGCGCCATCCTTTTTGAACCCAAGTCTTTGGGTGAATTCAACTCTTTGCATCCCATTGTTCTCGACCAAATTAACTCTGTACTGATTACTGGGATTGACAGCGGATTAACACAATCCGTCATTATCTTTGTCCATTCCAACACCAAGCACTTTAGCATCGAAACCAAAACCACCTTAAATCGTTTTCGTCCGCTCATTGAGCGAGCCGTTTTCGATATCGAGAACAAAGAAAAGCTTGAAGCAACGGTTCGCGAACGCACTGCGGAACTCGTCACTGCAAGAAGAGACGCAGAAAGAGCTAACAAAGAAAAGTCTGAATTCTTAGCCATGATGAGTCATGAATTAAGAACCCCCTTGAACGCAATTATAGGTTTGATCGACACACTAAAATCCACACAGTTAAATAAAGAGCAACAATCTATACTGCTTAATATGAGCACATCATCTGAGCTTCTATTGGCGATTATCAGTGATGTCTTAGACTTTTCAAAAATCGAATCCGGATGCTTCTCGCTTGCACCTCAATGGAGCAACGTAAGAGACACTGTAACTTTTGTATTATCAGAACAAAAGAAGACAGCTGACAACAAAGGACTCGAGTTAACTGTAACCATTGATATACCTGAGGGTGAACTTCATTATATTGACCCGAGTCGCTTGGCACAGATTCTCTTTAATCTAATTGGTAACGCGATTAAGTTCACTGAACACGGACATGTCCATGTTTCTATTGAGTACCAGCAAAGCTCATTCTATATAACGGTAGAAGACACCGGGATTGGCATCAGCTCACAACAACTTTCTTCATTGTTCAGTCCGTTTGTACAAGCCGATAGTACAATCACGCGTAGATTTGGTGGCACCGGCTTAGGCTTAGCCATCACCAAACGACTTGTTGAACTCATGCGTGGACGTATATCCGTAGAGAGTGAGCCGGGAAAAGGTTCCAGATTTGAAGTACAGTTACCAGTACTTACTAGAGTAACGAACAATCAAAGCCAAAATGATGTAGATGAATACTCACAAAAGCTAAGAAGTTGCTATTCAGTTTTGGTGGTCGAAGACAATCCGACAAACCAAATGGTGATTAAGTTAATCCTAACGCGACAAGGCCACGAAGTTTTCATTGCGAGTAACGGTGAAGAAGCAATTGGCTTTATTGAAAGAGGCAGCGACTCAATAGATATTATCTTGATGGACGTGTCTATGCCTGTAATGGATGGCCTGACCACAACCAAATATATGAGAGATGCAAACATCAAAACGCCAATCGTCGCACTAACAGCACACACATCAATAGAAGACAGATGTTCGTGTTTAGATGTAGGCATGAATGATTTCGTCACCAAGCCCGTAAGAACCAAAGAAATCACAGAAGCAATTGATAGACTAATGCTTGAAATCTAATAAACGTATTCTTAATCGAAGATTAGGATATATGTTTATTAGGTATTTTATGGTAAATAGCCTTACTGTTAAATATACTCCTAATTTGGAGCCTATTTGAATAGTAGAGGTGCTATACGCGGAGGCTAACCTTATCATCACTAAGTTTAATTTAACGAATCTTGGAAGCGTAAGTTGTACATATAACACAATCTCACTTAACTCAATGATAAGTAACAATTTAATTACTAGTCATCGACTTTACCTAGCAAGAATGTTCATGTACTTCCTATTAAAATGGCCTAAGAAGGCAACTTGAAATCAATATGTACATGAACATTTGATTTAATAATTAGTTACGAGCTAGGTTTATCTCCTAAAATCTCCATAAAGTAATCCGCAACTTTATCTCTCATAGTACGGCCACCACCAGTAGCATTGATCCAAAAGAGACCACTGGCATCTTTTTTGAATGCTTTACATCTACTCCAATGAGAAGCGCTCTTATCGTAATCCACTTGCCCCAAGATCTGACCAGACGCATATAACTCCGCTTCTGTAATCTCAGTGTTTTGCGCTAAGTTGTAGGCAACAACTCCAACTGCTTGCCAGATTTGCATTGACCTATGAAAACCATTGCTATTTTGATGAAACTTATGTTCTAAACAAGATATCCAACCATTCATGAGTGGTATCACGGCTTTTAAAGCTTCATCGATAACTTGTTTCGTAATTAGAGTTTTATCAGATAAGTGCGTAGGTAATTGCTTTTCTATTCTGGCACCTTTGCCAGCAATAGCAGCGAGGATGATGCTAGTCAGAGTAGTATGAGTCGTTACATAACTATCTGACTTCGTGATTTTATTGAACTCGGAGACACCACCAAGCATGTCAAGATTTAGTGCTTTCGCTAACTGCTTTGCCCCAAGGTTGAGCGGAGATTCCTGAATATGTGTAGAAATGTGCTGAGAATACACTTTCGCATCAATTGAATTGATATCGAAAAAAAGTTTCGAGAGTGATTCTTCGGTGATTTGTTTGTTTCCGTCATAATAGATACTCAGACGTACATCTAGAGAGGCAACAACAGATTTTTGCTCTTCACTTAGAGCACTTTTACTTAGCTGCTTTCCTGTAAATGGATCTCTTAGGTCTAAAAGATAACTTAGAGCGCTTATTGCAAGAAAACCATCTACTACTGCCGACCTATTTCTTTCGTAATGTAGAGATACAAACCTATTACCTTGTAGCTCTTCACTAGAAATACCATAAATAACTAATGAAATATGAGGAACCTCAAAAGGATCGTCCTTAACGACACTCATCTGGTAGTAGTTCTTCAGTTTACTTAATCTTTCTTTATTTACAGAACGTTCATAATTGAAAGAAAAGTGATCCCACATCAGGTGCTCTTGAGGGATAAACTCGAAAAGCTCTGCAACGCTTACACTACTTTGAAGCAGCGTTAAGCCACCAAGAATATTTGTACTTTTATATCCAACTAGCATTAGTTCGTCTGTGTTTTTCATTTAGTTAATTTCTTAACACATTGATTTCGTTAAATGATAAAGAAAAAAACCAAAAAACTCTTGATCGGGGCGGCGCCCCGATCAATTATGCGCACATTAAAAATCAAACTAGGATTTATTATGAGCGAATCAATTAATGAAAAACAACGCTTTGGAGCGACAACAAAGCAAGTGTTTGGGAGCGTTACATATACATCATTCAACGGTGTTTATACGATGTCTACAGTCATGACAGTCGCGGATCTCTTGCGAGCTTGTTCGTTTGATTTAATCCCGCAACATTTGAAAACTCTCTATAAGGAAATTCAGAGAGTTGCCAGTCCAAGCAGAAGACAGGGGTTTGAGGACTATTGCTATAAGCATCTTACTTCTTCCACGGCTATAAGTGGTGTTATCCCACCAGTTCTAATCGGCTGTATGTCAGAAGTAGAAACCGAGTTTAGTAACGACCCAAGAATTAACGACATGCTGGTAATACAACCAGATAAAAATTTCGTCGTTGATGGTCTAAACAGACTTTCAACAGCCGCCACGATTCTGGGTGGTTACGATCAATCCTTATTAAAAAAAATCAAAGAGTCTGATGCAAGACTCAAACGCAGAGTTGAGTTGAGTTATCCCGTTTATTACAAGAATTGAGTATTCAGGTTTTATTTATTTTCCGAAAGGATAAAGCTCTTTCTGAGGCAGACTTCTCACAAATTTTTGCAGATGTTAATGGGCAAGCAACTCCAATGAGTACTAATAAATTGATGAAGCTAGCAAGAACAGATGACGTTGTAATGTTTGCCAGAGAAATCAGTATGTTACCTATCATTAATTCACATGGCGGCATGAGCTTTGACGGAAATACAGTAACTGCAAACAGCGAATTCATACTGACGTTAAATTCAGTCACTCGTTTTATTCTTGGAGCTTTGGGTGGTGAACGCATGCAAGGTAAAGTTCGTGGAGTACGAGAAATGGCTGATGGAACAATTCTTTCCAAAAAACACTTAGATCCTATTAGAAGTGATTTAATACTCTTTTTGGAAACATGGATTGAGTGTCAAGGCGATAACTACTCGCAAGATAGGACTGGTTTTCAGTTAGTTGCGACCTTCATTCAAGGGTTAGGACTAGTATTCCATAATCTTTGGATAACGTATGAAAGTCTTGCCCCAGCAGAACGAACCAACCATCTTTATCAAGCAGCAAAAAAACTTGGAAGCCTTGACCACTCACGTATGGCAGCGCATTGGTCTGACTGCAATTGTGTTAGTTTAAATGGTAATGGATCATATATTGTAAATACTGGCGGTTCGACAAGCCGTAAAGGTTTCGCTAAGCATCTATCGAATAAATTAGGCGTTAAATATCGTTCTAGGTAAGGGGGACAAGGACAATATCGTAAGCGAAGCACTTTTAGAACTATTTATGAGCGAGGAACTAGCTTATGAATGGCTAAATACCCCTAAATGGTTTTTCGATCATCTGACGCCTTTAGAGATATTAGAAAGGCCAAATGGTAAAGAAACCATTTTAACGATTCTTGATAGGATTCGTTATGGTGACTTTTCATAAGGTAGGCTAGTCAGATTCTATTAGTTAGAAGCGCAAAATGAGCAACTCATGAGAAATAAATGTTTTGTATGTAAGTTGCTCATTTTGCGTATATGACTTTGGGGGCTTGTAATAGAGCAAGTCTAAACTCTAATTTTCACACCGTAACTCGCTTATTATTCAACCATACATAGCATTTGGGTATTACCGAAGTTTGACCGTACGCAAATATTCGTCAACACACATATGATATACTAAATAAAACAATAATTTAGGTAGTTGGCAAGTGAGTTTTAATGAATTTGTAGGAACGGCAGAGATAACCGACCAGGGCATACGCAAGCACTTTACTAAATGGAAGAAGGTTCCTTTACAATCAGTTATTGAGCTTGTTGCTAACGGTTTTGATGCTAATGCGCAAACCGTCCACGTCAACATCGAATACAGTGAAATGGATGGTTTAGTAGCTGTATCTGTTTTCGATGATGGGACTGGTATTGAAATTGATTTGTGTTCTGAGCATTTTTCAAGGTTCTATGAATCGTCTAAGAAAGGTGATGATGACTTACAAGGTGCTCATGGTCGTGGGCGATTAGCTTTCCATCTTCTATGTAACGATGCGACTTGGTACACCAAAGTAAATTCGGCAAAAAATGCCAAAATTTCAATCCAAAACGGATCGTTAAGAAACTTCAGAGCAGCCGAGTTGGCAGAACCAGAACAAGTTACTGCTTTGAAAAATGTTGAGCATGGAACTTATGTTCAATTGACAAACTTCACGGAAAATTTGCCAACAATAGCTGCAATAACCTCCAAGCTTCAATGTGAGTTCGGTTGGAGATTGGCACTTAACAAGAACAGAAAACTATACCTCAATGGTAATGAGATTGAGGTTCCTGATAACCAATTAGTAAAAAAACTATTTGATATAGAAGGAGAGAGGTTTGACGTTTCATTTGTTCGTTGGTTTGACAAGCCTGGAGTTGAGAAGTCACACAACTATTTAGTCAATTCTGATGGAAAAGTGGTTTATAGAGAACTGAGCAGCTTCAACAAGAAAACCAATTTTTATCTCAGTACATATTCATCATCGGCATGGGTTCATAATTTTGACAAACATTCCAGTAGCCTTAACTTCACCCAGGAACCCCTAGCAAATCCGAATAGCTCGGTCTACAAAGAACTTTCCAAGAAAGTTTATCAAGTTAGCTCAGAAATTTATGAACAGTTTCAAACAGAGCAAGTAGAAATTCAAATTGCTCTATACGAGAACAAAGGGTTCTTCCCAGAACACGACAAATTACCTGAAGATGAGCGAGCTTGGCGACGCAAAAATATTAAAAACGTAGTTCGAGACATTTATGTCGCTGATCCAACTTTATTTAGAAACTTAAAACCTAAGCAAACGAAAATCCTGATCGCACTGTTGGATAAAGTTCTGGTCTCTAACGAAAATGACGAGCTCCTTGATGTCTTAGAGTGTGTCTTAGGGCTTGAGGGAGAAAGACTTAGCACTTTATCGAATCAACTATCCAAAACCTCTTTAGAGAACGTCATAAGTACTATTGAAGTACTTCAAAAGCGCGACTTGGCTATCTATAAATTGAGAGAGTTAATGGTCAAGCACTACAAGAAAGTTTTAGAGACTCCCGATCTACAACAGATCATTGAAAAAAACACATGGTTATTCGGGAACCAATATTCATTGATTGGGGCTGAGGAGGCTGATTTTCAGAAAAATGCCTTGGAGCTAAGAAATCATGTTAAAGGAATAGACACTCTTGATGAAGAAGACTTTGAGCAAAAAGACCTGGATGAAGGTTTGAATGTTGAGGGTGTAAGAAGACAAGTTGACCTATTTCTCGCTCGTAAGATGATGGCCTTTGATTCTTCTAATAGAGCTTACTTTAAATGCACTGTAATCGAAATCAAGAAGCCTAGCGTATCGCTGAACCGCAAACACCTAAATCAGATAAAAGACTATGCAAGGATAATAGCTCAACACGCAGGCTTCTCTGATCAAAAGATGAAGTTCGAGCTGATTCTTGTCGGAAGGAAAATATCAGATAATGATTTCGAAATTCCTTCCGCACTTGAAACAGCAGAAGAGAAAAACGAGCCTGGTCTTGTATTCAGCCATGATAAAGGACGCATCAAAGGATTCGTAAAAACTTGGGCAACGATTTTTGATGAATTTGAATTAGCGAATCACTACCTCCTAGACAAGCTAAAACTGAAAAGAAGTTCACTAGAAAATGAAACATCATCCTCTTTGGTAGTAGATCTTCAAAAAGAACATTGATGAGATCTTTATTGAGCTTAAGTAAGTAAGAAACGGGCGAAGCAGACCGATTTTAGCTTAAAAACCAAATAGTTAACTTGGTCTACTTAATGACCTTTCTGTGCAAGCACAACTACACATATAAATTAATGGATTAAAGGAAAAACAGTGAAACTCGACAAATTACGACTCTCAAATTTTCAAAGTTATGGTTCAACATCTACTGAAATATCTTTTGATGATCTCACGTTCCTAATCGGTCCAAATGGCTCAGGAAAGACAGCTGCTCTTCAGGCACTTTGTCGAATGTTCGGATTTGATCCATCTCTACGTCGGATAAAAAAGTCTGATTTTCATGTTCCACACAACGAGACAGAACCACCTGAAGAGCGAACTCTTTGGATTGAGGCTGATTTTCTTTTCCCTGAATTACATCAAGAAGATGACAACACAACTGTTCCTCCACATTTTGGCCACATGAGATTAGTAGAAGGGGAAGATACTCCCCGCGTACGATTTCGCTTAGAAGCATCTATCGGTATTGATGGCGATATCGAGGAGTCATTAATATACGTATTAGAAGTAGATACAAATCAGAAACCAAGCAGTACAGTTAAAGTTCCCCGTACAGACAGAAATCAAATTCAAATTCATTATCTTCCTGCTAGACGAGATCCAGCAGAGCATATCACCTTCGGTGCCAATGCATTGCTAGGTCGTCTGTTAAGAGCGGTAAACTGGGAAGTTGAACGAGAAACAGTAAGGGGTCATACAGACCAGATAAGTTCAAGCCTTGCTGCGAACATATCGGTCAATGCTTTAAGTACAAGTATTCAAAATTCATGGTCAAGTTTACATAAAGGGCAATTTTTCACACAACCCAAGATTACCTTCGTAGCTAGTGAAATCGAATCGCTGCTCCGCCATTTATCTATTTCATTTGCGCCAGGACACGACGAAGCCAACGTAGATTTTTCTCGACTAAGTGATGGACAAAAATCAATGTTGTATCTGTCTTTAGTTCTCTCATCTCAAGCTATTGGACGCTCGGTATTAAAGGGAAACAACTCTTTTGATCCAGATAAACTTCGACCACCAGTGTTTACCTTAGTTGCTGTTGAGGAGCCAGAAAACAGTCTATCTCCTCACTATTTAGGAAGAATAGTTAGCGCTCTTCAAGATATGGTTGGTGAGGGTGAGGGTGAGGGTGATGCCCAAGCTCTTATAGCAACACATGCACCTTCAATGCTCAGACGTATAGAACCAAAGCAAATACGTTATTTACGTTTAGGCGTAAACAGAGAAACAACTATTGCTAATATCAATTTGCCTGATGCAGAACTCACAGGTGATGCTCATAAATTTATCACTCAGGCGGTAAAAGCGTTTCCTGAAATATACTTCTCACGTTTAGTTATTCTTGGTGAAGGTGATAGTGAAGAAATTGTAATACCAAGATTACTAGAAGCTAAAGGAGTACCTGTTGACGCATTTGGGATTACTGTTGCTCCTCTTGGAGGCAGACATGTAAACCATTTCTGGAGACTTCTTGAAGGGCTCAATATTCCTCACATTACACTTTTAGACCTAGATGTAGGCAGGCACCAAGGCGGTTGGGGACGTATCAAGACAACCAACGATCAACTAAAATTATATAAACTAGATCAACAGTTAACTGGTAATTTTACCCGCATTCCCACTTGGGATCATGCTGAGTATAAAGTTCGGAGATATCCGCACTATCTAGCAGAATTAGAAAAAAGGGGCGTATTTTTTTCTTATCCAATGGACTTAGATTTCTCTATGATAAAGGCTTATCCTACTGCATTTAATATAGAAGCTAGTGATCAAGTTGAACCTGGACTTACAAATATAAAATCTGTACTAGGTAAATCTCGCACAGATGCCTCAGAGTATGACGATGAAGAACAGAAGTTATTTATTACATACCATAAGTTATTCAAAATAGGGAGTAAACCAGCTGAACACATTACTGCTCTCTCTAGGTTATCTGATGAACAAATCATAGCAAATATGCCTCAATCATTTACGCGAATGATAGAAGCTGTAGAAAAAATATTGTTGGAGCTTCCTGAATGATAAAAGTGGAAGACTGGAAGCCTGCTGATGGATTAGTTTTGGAGCCAAATGCTGATAGAGCCGCTAGGGAGCGTGTATCTAGTTTAGCTTTGACAGCTGGTCCTGGTGCTGGAAAAACAGAAATGCTTGCTCAACGAGCTGATTTTTTACTTCGCACAGGCTCATGTTCCTACTCAAAGCGCATACTAGCTATTTCGTTTAAGGTTGATGCCAGTAGCAACCTTAAAGAACGAATTAAACGCAGATGTGGTGTTGAGCTGTCATCGCGTTTTGACAGCTATACATTTCATGCTTTCGCGAAACGAATTATTGACCGTTTTCGTCCAATATTGACTGGCGATTTAGCTTTGGAGCCTGGTTACACAATTGGTCCAAGAGTCTGTCACAAGCAAATTGATTTTACAGACCTTGTTCCGCTAGCAATAAGTATCTTAAAGGAGTCACCTTTAGCTCGAAACGCATTGAGACAAACCTACACTGACGTTTTCTTAGATGAGTTTCAAGATTGTACAAACCATCAGTACGAGCTTATTAAAATTGCGTTCCAAGGGACAAATATTCGTCTTACCGCAGTCGGGGATACTAAACAAAAAATTATGGGTTGGGCTGGCGCACTTGACGGGATCTTTGAAACATTTCAACAAGACTTCCAAGCTGTCCCACTCAATATGTACAGAAACTTCCGCTCAGAACCTAAGCTTCTTCGATTGCAAAATGAGATCATAAAAATCATTGACCCAGGTTCCGTTATGTCTGAAGAACAGCTAGCAGGAGAAGAAGGTCATATACAAATTCATCCTTTCCAAAACTGCCAAGAAGAAGCTGACTATCTTTCTGAACAAATTCAACAATGGATAAATGAAGAAAATGTACCTCCGTCAGAGATAGCGATATTAATCAAGAATCAACCTGATTTATACGCCATGAATCTTATGGTCGCTTTAAATGAACGAGGTATACCATACAGAAATGAACAACAGTTACAGGACATTACTGTTGAACCAGGTGCTCGCTTGATTATAGATTTTCTATTGAGCACCTTTGGTAAGCAGGAACCTTCGGCATGGATTCGATTAATGGAAAAACTAGTTCCTTTCACTGCTGATGATGATGAAAGAGGGGAGTTCGTTCAAAATTGGCAACGTTTTATCATAAACGAAAAAAGGACGGTTAATAACAATCCTATAGTTTTAGGAAACCCTAATAGATGGGATTGCGTAAAACGTTTCATTGAAAAAATAGGATTTCCGCAATTAATGTCACTATCACATGACTACGAAACAGAGTCACGTTTGCGCGAGGTACTAAATGATACCTGTTCCAAGATAGATGAGTTAATGTCTTCAGGACTCGAACTACTTGAATCTTTGAAGCGTTTTGAAGATGATCAAGCTGTTAGGATACTTACCGTACATAAAAGTAAAGGTTTAGAGTTTGATTCAGTTGTGTTACTAGCTGTTGAGACCGCTAGTTATTGGGGAAATTTAGATGAAAACTTATGTGCTTTTTTTGTAGGTGTTTCACGAGCAAAACGCAGATTGCTGTTAACACATGTGGACTATCGCTCTAGGCCTGCTGGTCATACTGGAAGATGGGATGTACATAGACAAAGACAAGAACAATTTCTAAGCTGTACTTTATAGGGTTCACCTTGTAAAACAACAACCTAATTATTGATCGCAAGCCCTTTTTAGTTGATGTTAATCCCTAACTCCCAGAACGATTCCTAGTCAATCAACTGTCACAAGTAGTCATCGACAATACAAAATCACTGGCAATAGTGGACATCTTAGTCCAAAATATACTTATCAAGTTCATAATGGAGTTGCGAAGATGAGAACTATACCAGCAAAGACTACACCCAATAGTACTACTGCAAACATCATTCAGTCTTATGTTAACTGCCAACAACGAGGACGCGTATTCACTACAGTTCAGCTTATAGAAAAAAAAGGGATTTCTGACAAAGAAAAATCCGCTGCACTCAGAGCTTTAAGTCGTCTTGTTAAGAACAAAGAATTAGTTCGTTTGTCTTATGGTGCATATTATCGTCCAAGATTAGGGACTTTTGGTCGTTTACCTATAGAAACGGATGAGTTGGTTAAGTCAGTAACGAAAACTAAAAAAGCGACTGTAATTCCTGCGGGAGTAGCTGCTGTAAATGCTTTAGGCTTAGATACTCAACTTCCTATGGTGAAAAGCTATTTTATTTCTGAAAGAGTCCGCTCAAAGTACAATGTGAAAAATGTAAAATTTGAGTACAAAGAGTCTCTTCACTATTTTGCCGCGCACTTCAAAGTTACTGATGACAATCAACGAGAAACTGCCTTGCTATTTTGGAGTGCAGTGAGTCATATGGATAAGAGTGGAATAGAACTCTACAAAAACGAGTTAACAAAAAAATTTACCTCTCTACTCACGTCTAAAACTCAGCAACAGTTCTTTAAAGCATTATCTCCGTCAATGAAATGGGTTCATAAGTCGTTAACTGTAAGGTAGTAACCATTGAGCGAACTATTTAAATATACTTCAGAACAACGTGCACAGGCTTTTTTAACTGCCCAAGAGCTACATCCCTTGGGCTTACCTGCATATATAATAGAAAAAGACTTTTGGGTGACTCAGACATTAAAGATCCTCTATATGGAAATAGCTCCAGAGCTAAAAGAGAAGTGTGAACATCCTTTTATCTTCAAAGGAGGCACTTCGCTTTCCAAATGCTTTAATGTAATAAATCGTATGTCCGAAGATATCGACCTTTCTTTTTCATTAGATCTTTTAGGTCAAGAAAAAGTAGTTCGACAGGAAGGTATTGGCCGTAAAAAGCGACTTGAAGAAGCTCTAGAAATTGATGCTCATGCACAGCAATACATCAAAGAAAGTCTTTATGAGCGTTTAGAAAAACGATTGCACGAAATTGAAGACAGAGTCAGTTTAGAGATTGAAAGTGAAACACCTCTTAATATTGCGATCTACTATCCTAAAGAGTTAGAAGAAAAAGAGTATGGTACAGCAGTTCGTCCGCGAGTGTTGCTTGAAACTGGGGGGCGTTCTGACAATACCCCAACAGAAATAATCCCAATAAACCATATGTTGAGCGATTGCCTAGACGCTTTTGAAGATGAACTTGGTTTTGAGGTGGTTGCTCTGTCTCCTAAAAGAACAATGCTAGAAAAAATGTTTGGTGTTCATACAAACCTTACTCAAAAGAAAAAACAACCTAAGTATGCTAGGCATCTTTACGATATTTTGAAATTACATGAAAAAGACAATGAATATTACAAAGATAGTGGTCTGTTTTTTGAACATGTTGAGTTTTCTGACATTCACTATAAAACTCACGAAGAGTCTTGTATAACTGCGAGGTCAGGGCCGATTAAGTTAATCCCTGTATGTGAGGAAATGAATTCACATTATAAAAGTGACTGGGAATCTATGGCGGATATGTTTCCCAATGGTGAGCTTCCTTATCAGTTTGAGCAACTAATTGAAGAAGTAAGAGAGCTTCAACAAACGGTGAACGAACTATATTATGATCTGCTCCAGTAAGACTGGACACCGCATTAAGCGACATATTGTTTTTCAAAGTTAACTGGGCTTAGATACCCAAGAGCACTGTGCCTTCTTGTTCGATTATAATCAACTTCGATGTATTCAAAGAGTGCTTGACGCATCTCTTCTCGGGTCATTATCGACTCGTATTGGACGGCTTCTACTTTCATTGAGTGGAAAAAGCTTTCAACACAAGCGTTGTCCCAGCAATTTCCCTTCCTACTCATACTTTGCTTTAGATTATGAGCTGCGATTAAGTCGCGGTAGTCTTTTGAACAATATTGGCTACCTCTATCACTATTGCATATTTCGGAGCATTCCGATCAGTCATTTCGGGATTATCCGATCACCCATTTCGGTTTAAACCGATCACTGATTCCGCGATTATCCGATCACTTTTAGTCAAACTCCGAAATCGGTGATCGGAATAGCGAAAACCGCGATCGTAATGGCCGAAATCCTTCCTTTTTCTCTTTTAAATCAATAGCTCGCTATTCTTTACTTCTTAAACAAGAAGGAAAGGAAGCGACAATGGCCAAAAAGAGAACTCCAATGAACAAAATCAAAGAGGTATTACGCCTTAAATACGACTGCGGTCTCTCAAATCGTGGTATCGCTTCTTGCCTTAAACTCGGCCCGTCCACCGTATCAGAACTCCTTACTCGCTTTAAACAAAGCCAACTTGGTTGGCCTCTACCCGACAGTTGCAGCGATGCAGATCTCACACAGACGCTGTATCACGGCAAGAAAGTCAGTCGAGATAAAGTTATGCCAGACTTCACTCAATACGCAGTCGAACTCAGGCGTAAAGGTATGACAAAGATGCTGCTCTGGCAGGAGTATCATGAGCAATATCAAGAGCAAGCTTACGCTTACACTCAGTTCTGCGAGCACTTCACTCGTTGGTTCAAAACCCAAAAACGCAGCATGCGCCAGCTTCATGTTGCAGGTGATAAACTGTTTATCGATTACTGTGGGCCTCGGCTTCAGGTGGTCAACCCTGACACAGGCGAAGTGCGCGAAGCGGAGGTGTTCGTCGCGACTTTAGGCGCGTCCAATTACACTTATGTTGAAGCCTTCCCCAGCCAAGGGAAGCCCTACTGGTTAGAGGCGCATGCGAATGCGTTCGAACACTTCGGTGGCGTACCACAACTCTTAGTTCCCGATAACCTACGCAGCGCAGTCACCAAAGCCAATCGTTATGAGCCGAGACTGAACGACAGCTATCAAAAGCTGGCTAATCACTATCAAACAGCCGTGATGCCTGCTCGCCCCTACAAACCGAAAGACAAAGCCAAGGCAGAGAATGCCGTGCTCCTAGTAGAACGCTGGATCATGATGCGGTTGCGACACCAAGCCTTCCACACTTTTAAAGAGTTGAATCTCGCCATCCGTGAACTCATGAATGAGTTAAATCAGCGTGAGATGAAACAGTATGGCGCCAGCCGCCAAGCGCTGTTCGATAAACTCGACAAACCTGCATTAAAGCCACTGCCTAGGCAGCGTTACCTGTATACCGAAACTAAACGAGCCAAAGTTGGCCCTGACTATCACATCGAATATCGCCGTCATTACTACTCGGTTCCCCATCAACTTGTTGGTCACCATGTCGAGTTGGAAGCCTCTAATCGCCTGGTGCAGATCTACCATCAAGGTAACTTGGTGGCCCAGCATCCACGTAGCCAAAGAGAGCGAGGAAACAGCACCCAACCAGAGCACATGCCAAGCAACCATCAACATCAGAAGTGGTCGCCAGGGCGCTTGCTTAGCTGGGGAGCCAATATCGGCCCAGCCACACGAGAAGTCGTCAATAAGATGCTGAACTCCAAGCCTCATCCAGAGCAGTCTTATCGTTCCTGCCTTGGCTTGCTCAGCCTCAGTAAAACCTATGGCGAATCGCGCCTAGAGCAAGCCTGTAAAGATGCGCTGATGCTGACAAAATCCAATTACACCTTCATCAGCAATTTGTTGAAAAACAATCGTGAAGGACAACTGAGTAAAGACAACACGAGTACGCCAAATCTTGTTCATAGCAATGTTCGTGGCCCGAACAGTTATCACTAGGAGAAAGGATATGAATGCACTGAACGACCAACTCAAAACCCTACGCTTGAGCCATGTAGCGAAAGCATTAGAGCAGCAGCAAGAGCAACTGACCACCTACGCAGAACTGGACTTCGAGGAAAGGCTAAGCCTACTTCTGGAAAGCGAGATCTTGAATCGCAATCAGAGCAAAATCCAACGCTTAAAACGACAAGCCAAGCTGAGAGTAGATGCGCAGCCGAGCCAACTCATCTATAAGGAGGGACGAAACCTCAATCGTAAACAGATGAGCGAACTTCTGACGGGCAGTTATCTATACAAACACCAGAACATCTTGGTTACAGGCCCAACAGGCGCAGGCAAAACGTATCTTGCCTGCGCACTGGCAACCAGCGCCTGTGACCAACAACAAACGGTTAAGTACTACCGATTAACTCGCTTGCTTGACGACCTGACCGCTGGTCGTCTGGATGGTAGCTATCAAAAGCAACTCCAATCGCTGGCTAAGAAAACCTTACTGATCCTCGACGACTGGGGGATGGAAAAACTCACTCAAGAGCATGCGGGTCACTTATTAGAAGTGCTGGAAGAGCGTTATCAAAACAGCAGCACAATCGTCATCAGCCAGTTACCTGTAAGGGAGTGGTACAACATGATCGGCAACGCCACCGTCGCGGACGCGCTAATGGATCGGTTAGTACACAATAGTCATAGAATAGAACTGGGAGGTGAGTCAATGAGAAAACTGGCGCAATCCGATCACTTAGAGTAAAAATAAGAAGAGAGAAAAACGGTAGGATCAGGTGATCGGAATAAACCGAAACGAGCGATCGCAATCACCGAAATACGCACACTATGGATAATCACTTCTTCTGGCATGCCTCTGCGGAACAATGCCATTGATAGCGCATCACAGACCAGAGTTGCGGTCATTCTGGTACTCATTGACCAACCAACTACTTGCCGTGAGTACAAGTCGATAACAACGGCTAAATACATCCAGCCTTCGCTTGTCGCTAGATAAGTGATATCTCCAGCCCATTTTTGGTTTGGTGCTGTCGCATTAAAGTCTTGCTCAAGCAAATTCGGGGCTACAGGAAGTCTATGCTTACTGTCTGTCGTACATTTGAATTTACGGGCGGCCTTCGCAACTAACCCCTGACGCCTCATGCTCGCGGCGATGGTTTTTACATCGTGTTTATTACCATTTTCTTCAAGTTCTTTTTGAATGCGCCTTGCACCATCACGCTCCTTTTTATCATCAAAGACTTCACGAACTTTGCTATCAAGCTGCTTTCGGTGTTCGTTGCGTTGGGTGACTTTATGCCGATTATCAATCCAATAATAAAACCCACTTCGAGAAACCCCAAACACCTTAGCCATACGGACAACCTTATACTGCATCAGGTGTTCGAGCATAAACTCATAGCAATCTACTTTAGATTTTTCGCGAAGTAGGTGGCGGCCTTTTTTACGATATCTAGCTCTTCAGCTTGCTCTGCCAATAATCGTTTGAGTTTGGCATTTTCAGTGGCTAGTTCCTTTTCTCTATCGCTGATTTTCGCATCTTTTTTGACGGCTTTACGCCACCCATAAATTTGAGATTCATATAGCGAAAGCTGTCGTGCGGCGGCAGCGACACCGACTTTCTCTGCTAACTTAAGCGCTTCGGCTTTAAATTCAGGAGCATGTTTAATTCGTGTTTTCTTAGTTGTCATTGTTCACCTCGTTAGTGATTGTACTCACTTAACTCAGTGTCCAAAACTTCTGGTGCGGATCAAAATTCACTACACCAGACGTTATGTACTCTCTCTTAACTTCCTCATAAATGACGCATAATGTCCCATATGCCCAAGTGTGTCTCAACCAATGCGGGGTAATATCACCTTCAATAGATTCAGCATAATGGGTATCAAAATGTAGTGGGAAACTTTCCTTAAAACTATTAGTGTACGCTTTAAATTCTGACATTACGGTAGAGTAGGCGATCGGTTTATACGGCTTCATAGACGAAGAGAAAATAAAATTATGGTCACAATTTTTTGGACGAATGTATCTGTAATAAAACATAATTTGCTTGTAGTGAGCTATTGATATATCAATATCTCTGACACTATCCACAGTCTTAATTTGGGGTTTATATGTACGTGCATCATCGATAGTTTTGTCATCTAAGTCTTCTTTCTGAAACGTTCTAATTCTCATCAAGAATCTTGATTCATCCAATCGATAAGGGAGAAAGGAGTTCTCTCGCAGAAGTAGGGATTCTCCAATACGTAATCCATAGCGAACCAGTAAAGTAATGAGAACATAGTTACGCATTTGAACTTCAAAGCTAATCATTGGGTTTAGAGCATTGACCTGCAAAATCTCAAATCCTGCGAGTTTTGGCTTTGCTTTATTGGGAGTAATAACTTGAATAAAGTCTTGGAATTGTTCTGGAGTAAGACTACGTAAATGATCATAAGAAGTTGATTCTTTATTAGACCTAAGCCATTGAGAAAACTTCTTTTTTAGCTCATCGAGCTGAACTTTGACATCAGCTCGATAGCGTCTTAGAGTCGTTAAGTCATCAAAGACATAACCTGAGTTAAGGTAGGTATCCGATAAAAAGTGTATAAATTGACAAATATCGCGACATCGTTTCGCTGAAGTAGCTTTAACTTTATTAAATGCCTTAATGTTGCCATTCGGTAGCGCCACAACATTGGTAATCAATTTGCCAGCGAGTAGGTAATCCCAAAATGCGATCACTTGATCGGCGATAGCGGTAACGTTGGTATATTCACTTTTATGAAAAGAGTAATCGAGCGTAACGCCAAATTTGGCTAACCAGAAATCATAAAACAGCTTTACTGATTCCAAATAGGCTTTTTGTGTGCCTAAGGCTTTTTCTAACAACTCGGACTCAAGATACCTTAGCGCCAATAACGGTGTCGTTGCTGTTTCCAAATCGAAGAGACAGTAGAACTCATCATTACAATTTTCGACTTTATACATGTACAAATCACCAACTAGAGATTTAGCGTATATGTACAAATGTAGGACACGAGATTTTGCCTGTCAAAGTAACCAATTATTCAGTTGCTATTAATAACCAGGAAGATAATCCTGAAAGGATTAAATACCTGATTATTATATATTTTATGGTAAATAAGTTATGTTCAATGCTTTGTTCCAGAAGAGACGCGGGGAAGTTGATGAACAGAAGTTAATACATTTCAAATTTAACATAATATACATAATACGCACTAAGAGTGTAAGCGCAAAGTTGTAATGTCACTATTTTCCAAAGTTAAAATGTCCCTTTAGCTCATCACCACTAGGCTTAATTGATATTGGTAAACGCTATGGACATAACAACATGCTGGTGACTATGAGTGATTCAGAGATCAATCGTTTTAAAGTAATTGAAGATGTGTGTCAGCGACGGATACGTCGGGCCGATGCTGCCGAGATCCTCAGCTTGAGTGTCCGTCACATCCAACGCCTGATGAACCGACTTCGTAAATACGGTGCGAACGGATTGGCTCATCGCGCTCGCGGTAAGCCTAGCAATCATCGTTATTCAAGTGGTTATCGAAACTCGGTGCTAAGCCTTGTCCGTGAAAACTACAGCGACTTCTCACCAACACTCGCTCAAGAAAAGTTATCTGAGCTGCACAACTTGCCCATATCAAACGAAACTTTACGTCAATGGATGATCGCCGACGGACTGTGGCTTCCACATTCACAACGCAAACCTCGGGTCTATCAGCCTCGTTACCGTCGTGATTGCTTGGGTGAACTTATCCAAATTGACGGCTCCCATCATGACTGGTTTGAAGGCCGCTGTGACAAATGCTGCCTATTGGTGTTCATTGATGATGCGACTAGCCGTCTGATGAACCTAAGATTCAGCGAGACAGAATCCGCGTTTGACTACATGATGACCACGCGTGAATACCTCAATGAGCACGGTAAGCCCATCGCATTTTACAGTGACAAGCACTCTATTTTTCGAGTGAATCAGGAGAAACACAAACAAGTTGGCCAAACTCAATACGGGCGCGTGTTGAAAGAACTGGCGATAGAACTCATCTGTGCCAACAGCTCCCAAGCCAAAGGCCGCGTTGAGCGAGCCAACCTCACGCTGCAAGACCGACTGGTTAAAGAGATGCGCTTACAAGGTATCGACACCATCGAACAAGCCAACGCCTGGCTTCCCTACTTCATCGCCGATTTTAACCATCGCTTTGCTAAGCCCGCTCAATACCCAAAAAACATGCATCGTCCGGTTCGAGAGTCCAAGCAAGAACTCGACGATATTTTCAGTTGGCAAGAAACCCGCAAGCTCTCAAAGTCGCTGACATTTCAATACGATAAAGTGATTTATCTCATTGAACCTACTGAAGAAAACAGCCGACTAGCGCACGAACATGTCAAGGTACTCGACTACCCAAACGGTGAAATCGCCATCCAATACGGGCATCGAAAACTCGAATTCAAAACCTTCGACAAACTCGAGCACGTTCAACAAACCCAAATCGTCGACAACAAACGCCTCGGCCAAGTTTTAAAATTTGCTCAGCAACAACAAGAAGAATTCGAACAACAACAGCAACGAACCCGCAGTAAGAAAGCGCCCAAGCGCCGTGCACAACAAAGAGCCCTTCAAACAGCCCCTCGAGCCATCAACCCAGTGCTCACCGAACCATTCAAAACCTCCAGTCGAAAGACCTAACAACGGGACATTTCTATTTGGGACAAATGAGGACATTTTAAAATGGGATTGACAAAGAGCTAATTTGTTTAAGACCGTCTAAGGCATCCAGATAACCAGAAACGGCCTTACCATTACGATACAGCTTATCTCTAAGCTGCTCATTCTTGCGAACCTCTGATAAGTAAAGCTCTCGATACTTCAAAGCCTCATAACCACCCTTGATTAAAGCCTTACTCATTGTAGACGTGTTGGTTTGGTCTTTTAGGTCTGAAAGCATTTTCTCATGCTCTGTTGTGTCTCGAATTGTAATTGCCATCATTTTTCCTTTCTGCAGAAATTACCTGGTTTGATTATGGTAGCAAAATAATAACTCGAGTCCAGGAACCGGTGCGTGTTTTGATAGCAAACATAAAAATCATAATACGCACTTAACGAGAATGACGAACATCAGCACCAAGCCATGACCAGAACATCCACCACAAGCCATAAGCAGCCACCCACAATGGCAAATGCCAACAAACAAAATCATATGCCTGAATAAAACTTTGCATTTAACACTCCTTTCATAATACGCACTAAGGCGTAAGTTCTTTCTGGGGGCTGTCTAGCTGCTCTTGAGCCTGAATCTGTGGATAGATTCGAATAAAACTAAGCATGCTCTGTAACGTCTCAATTTCTTCCATCATATGAAATGTTAATTTGTCGCCTATTTCTTCGGTGTAAGAACCTGAATTTAAGAAAAGAGACATATCGTGAAGATCATTAACCTTGTCGGAAACATCCGTTAGCGTGTACTCTTGGAAACTCATAATTAACTCTCGTATAGTTGATTGTGATAGAAGCCCGTAGCTGTTCTAGCAGTTACGGGCTTTGTTTTATTTGGTAATGAGTGGTTCTGATTCTGTAAGAACTCTCAATGCTGATTGGCAATTAGGACACTCAATTTTTGAAAGAAATGCACCAATGAAAACCTCATCTTCAAAGAATGGTTTGTAGCAAGATGTACACTGATATTTAGGGTCATCCTCACGGCTCACCATGGTCAGTCCACCTTTGTAGTGAATGGTACGCTTAGGTAAATTCCAAATCATAAATCCAACTCCAGAGGTGTGATGATTTTTCCGTACTTCTTTAGCTCCACAGTGCCAAAGTTATTAACGATATAAGAAGAGCTATGAAAGGTATAAAATCCGGCTTCATAAGGTGGTTGACCTTCTTCCAGTTGAACCTTTGTGAGCGTTGGAAAACGACCTTGTAAATGCGCATAAGCGTCTTGTTCGTAAATAGTACGTGGTGGCTTGCCGTCTTTCCCTGGCATGGTTCTGGGTGTAACTCTTACGTCTTCTTTGAATACTTCGATTTTTAACATGGTGTTTTCCTATGCGTAGGCTTTGAAAGGTAGAATATTAGTTTCGGCTACAACTGGCATCTTGTACCAAGGCGGAATCTTAAGTGGCTGAACCTCGATAACCTCAGAACGTTTAAGCGTTGGACACATCCGACTAACATCGAATTGTTGACCGATATCGATACCAATCGCTTTTAGGCGCGCTTTGTGTTCGTAAAATTGACGGTCCTTTAAAACACTTCTTAAATTTGTTCCGTGTTGCCACATAATGGCGTAACTTTGCGTTGCGTTGGCTGCTTGTCGACTTTTCACTACGCCTAGAGATAAAAGTTGGTCTGCAAAGGATTGATGTTCGTCGTATGATATTTGTGTTGTTTTCATAGCATTCTCAATGTCTTGTAAGTGATTATAAAAATCTTGTTCTGTTGTGATGCCGTAAAATTGTAAGTCGTGTCGTTTTAATAATGCCTGTCTCAAACTGTGCTCTTCTCGAACAACACCGAATGACTCGCAATAATCAATAAGCTTGTTCACGTAATCTAATGCTTCTTTTGATACCCCTTCTTTTTTTCGTTGGTCTTTTAATAAATGTCTCTGTAAGTCAACCGCCTTTGCATAGAGTTTGTCCATTATCCAAGTCGACCCTTCACCCCAGTTACAGGTATTACCATCAGGATAAAGTTTAGGTTTTCGCCCTCGACCAATCTGCATAGAAGAAAGACCTCGAATAAAAGAACGTTCTTTACCCTTCCCTACAGCTAAATTTCGAGTCCAATCTATCGATGTGATTTCAGCACCATTACCAATCAATGAAGACGATTTACCATCAGCAGATTGACGATGAGCAAAACGGGTATTTTTTGTAAACGGAGGCAAGTCATATGAGGCTAAAATATGGTTATAAATCGCCACACACTCATCAAGCGTCTGCAAACCAAAGAGGTTGTCCATACGCTGCCAGCGCGACGGATTTCCTTCAACTCGAACCCGAGTACCGTTACATCGAATAGTTAGCTTTGTACTGAATGAGCCTTCTAAAATTTTCTGATTAACCGTCGGTGGAAGGTTTTCACCAGTTTCTAATTCAACCCTTTCGATAACATGACGTCCCACAAGAGGAAGGTTCCCCTCGTGGTGATCTTGTTGCATGAATAGTTGGTCGATAAAGAACAAATGAAAACCCTGTCAATACTCTTACATGATGAATTTAATTAACCCTACAGGATTAATTATGTCGGTAGGGGTAATATATAGGGTTATAATTAATCCTACAAGATTAATGAGCGGGTAAATTTATGTCTATAGGTGATAATTTAAAGCGTTTGCGACGTGATAAAGGATGGACTCAAGGTGAGTTAGCAAAAAATTGCGGTATTCGATTGGGGCAGATTTCAAAAATAGAAAGAAATGATACCGACCCAAAACTAAGCACTATATATGCGATCAGCAAAGCCTTGGAATGCACTCCAAATGCCTTGCTGAGTGATGTATCACAAACAAGTTTGGATGCCTTACTTGCAATTGCTTTGGAGAGAATGCAAAAGCTACCAGAGAAGGATAAAAACATCTTGTTAGCCATCATAGATAAATACTGCATAGCTAAAAGCATGCAAGATATGGTCGAACATAACACCATTTTTGGAATATCTATTTTTGATGGAAGAACAGAAGAAATGGATAAAAAATCTATCGAAGATGAGAGTGCATAAAACCGGTGTTTGTGCGGATGTCCGCAGTTAGTTGGGGTGTTACAGGAACCCCAACCCTTCGGGTGACCGATTGAGATTTTGAAGATGACCCTTTGAGGTCATTTTTTTTGAGCTGAAAATACCAAAATGGTACAAGAATCCACTATTAAAGATAGTGGACATTCGAAAAGGAAAGCCCCGACCCCGCGCTTCGCTTGCCTCGGTGTTCGGTGGCTTTCTTCTCCTTTTCTCCTTCTCACCGTCCTTGCTCAGTCTTCGCCGTCCTTGTTCGTCGTCAAACGTCGAGTAATCGATAGAAATGAAAATTGGGAGTGCTCTGTACCAAAAAGCTATTCTGGCAAAATGAAAGGAAGGTTTTGTGATCTTCTTTGGAGGGAGTAACGCTTCGCTGCTTTTCGGGCATTTGGGAGAGTCATGTCCAAGAACTGTATCGAATGCCCTTATCCCTGCGGGGCAAAAGAACTCGATAAATCTCAAACACTGGCGCGCTACGCTTGCGAATACAGGGGCGATTCAATGCGCATTGTGCAAATTATGTTACGGGTTAACTTCTAACAACGATTTTCCTAACGGGCATCAAAAAGGCCAGACAAGCTGACCTCCTCATTGAGCATGTTACTCACCCACGTTCTTATTCAGTTAAGCACAGCAAACCACTCAACATAATTTAGACCCATAATACGCACTAAGAGCTAATTTGTTTAAGACCGTCTAAGGCATCCAGATAACCAGAAACGGCCTTACCATTACGATACAGCTTATCTCTAAGCTGCTCATTCTTGCGAACCTCTGATAAGTAAAGCTCTCGATACTTCAAAGCCTCATAACCACCCTTGATTAAAGCCTTACTCATTGTAGACGTGTTGGTTTGGTCTTTTAGGTCTGAAAGCATTTTCTCATGCTCTGTTGTGTCTCGAATTGTAATTGCCATCATTTTTCCTTTCTGCAGAAATTACCTGGTTTGATTATGGTAGCAAAATAATAACTCGAGTCCAGGAACCGGTGCGTGTTTTGATAGCAAACATAAAAATCATAATACGCACTTAACGAGAATGACGAACATCAGCACCAAGCCATGACCAGAACATCCACCACAAGCCATAAGCAGCCACCCACAATGGCAAATGCCAACAAACAAAATCATATGCCTGAATAAAACTTTGCATTTAACACTCCTTTCATAATACGCACTAAGGCGTAAGTTCTTTCTGGGGGCTGTCTAGCTGCTCTTGAGCCTGAATCTGTGGATAGATTCGAATAAAACTAAGCATGCTCTGTAACGTCTCAATTTCTTCCATCATATGAAATGTTAATTTGTCGCCTATTTCTTCGGTGTAAGAACCTGAATTTAAGAAAAGAGACATATCGTGAAGATCATTAACCTTGTCGGAAACATCCGTTAGCGTGTACTCTTGGAAACTCATAATTAACTCTCGTATAGTTGATTGTGATAGAAGCCCGTAGCTGTTCTAGCAGTTACGGGCTTTGTTTTATTTGGTAATGAGTGGTTCTGATTCTGTAAGAACTCTCAATGCTGATTGGCAATTAGGACACTCAATTTTTGAAAGAAATGCACCAATGAAAACCTCATCTTCAAAGAATGGTTTGTAGCAAGATGTACACTGATATTTAGGGTCATCCTCACGGCTCACCATGGTCAGTCCACCTTTGTAGTGAATGGTACGCTTAGGTAAATTCCAAATCATAAATCCAACTCCAGAGGTGTGATGATTTTTCCGTACTTCTTTAGCTCCACAGTGCCAAAGTTATTAACGATATAAGAAGAGCTATGAAAGGTATAAAATCCGGCTTCATAAGGTGGTTGACCTTCTTCCAGTTGAACCTTTGTGAGCGTTGGAAAACGACCTTGTAAATGCGCATAAGCGTCTTGTTCGTAAATAGTACGTGGTGGCTTGCCGTCTTTCCCTGGCATGGTTCTGGGTGTAACTCTTACGTCTTCTTTGAATACTTCGATTTTTAACATGGTGTTTTCCTATGCGTAGGCTTTGAAAGGTAGAATATTAGTTTCGGCTACAACTGGCATCTTGTACCAAGGCGGAATCTTAAGTGGCTGAACCTCGATAACCTCAGAACGTTTAAGCGTTGGACACATCCGACTAACATCGAATTGTTGACCGATATCGATACCAATCGCTTTTAGGCGCGCTTTGTGTTCGTAAAATTGACGGTCCTTTAAAACACTTCTTAAATTTGTTCCGTGTTGCCACATAATGGCGTAACTTTGCGTTGCGTTGGCTGCTTGTCGACTTTTCACTACGCCTAGAGATAAAAGTTGGTCTGCAAAGGATTGATGTTCGTCGTATGATATTTGTGTTGTTTTCATAGCATTCTCAATGTCTTGTAAGTGATTATAAAAATCTTGTTCTGTTGTGATGCCGTAAAATTGTAAGTCGTGTCGTTTTAATAATGCCTGTCTCAAACTGTGCTCTTCTCGAACAACACCGAATGACTCGCAATAATCAATAAGCTTGTTCACGTAATCTAATGCTTCTTTTGATACCCCTTCTTTTTTTCGTTGGTCTTTTAATAAATGTCTCTGTAAGTCAACCGCCTTTGCATAGAGTTTGTCCATTATCCAAGTCGACCCTTCACCCCAGTTACAGGTATTACCATCAGGATAAAGTTTAGGTTTTCGCCCTCGACCAATCTGCATAGAAGAAAGACCTCGAATAAAAGAACGTTCTTTACCCTTCCCTACAGCTAAATTTCGAGTCCAATCTATCGATGTGATTTCAGCACCATTACCAATCAATGAAGACGATTTACCATCAGCAGATTGACGATGAGCAAAACGGGTATTTTTTGTAAACGGAGGCAAGTCATATGAGGCTAAAATATGGTTATAAATCGCCACACACTCATCAAGCGTCTGCAAACCAAAGAGGTTGTCCATACGCTGCCAGCGCGACGGATTTCCTTCAACTCGAACCCGAGTACCGTTACATCGAATAGTTAGCTTTGTACTGAATGAGCCTTCTAAAATTTTCTGATTAACCGTCGGTGGAAGGTTTTCACCAGTTTCTAATTCAACCCTTTCGATAACATGACGTCCCACAAGAGGAAGGTTCCCCTCGTGGTGATCTTGTTGCATGAATAGTTGGTCGATAAAGAACAAATGAAAACCCTGTCAATACTCTTACATGATGAATTTAATTAACCCTACAGGATTAATTATGTCGGTAGGGGTAATATATAGGGTTATAATTAATCCTACAAGATTAATGAGCGGGTAAATTTATGTCTATAGGTGATAATTTAAAGCGTTTGCGACGTGATAAAGGATGGACTCAAGGTGAGTTAGCAAAAAATTGCGGTATTCGATTGGGGCAGATTTCAAAAATAGAAAGAAATGATACCGACCCAAAACTAAGCACTATATATGCGATCAGCAAAGCCTTGGAATGCACTCCAAATGCCTTGCTGAGTGATGTATCACAAACAAGTTTGGATGCCTTACTTGCAATTGCTTTGGAGAGAATGCAAAAGCTACCAGAGAAGGATAAAAACATCTTGTTAGCCATCATAGATAAATACTGCATAGCTAAAAGCATGCAAGATATGGTCGAACATAACACCATTTTTGGAATATCTATTTTTGATGGAAGAACAGAAGAAATGGATAAAAAATCTATCGAAGATGAGAGTGCATAAAACCGGTGTTTGTGCGGATGTCCGCAGTTAGTTGGGGTGTTACAGGAACCCCAACCCTTCGGGTGACCGATTGAGATTTTGAAGATGACCCTTTGAGGTCATTTTTTTTGAGCTGAAAATACCAAAATGGTACAAGAATCCACTATTAAAGATAGTGGACATTCGAAAAGGAAAGCCCCGACCCCGCGCTTCGCTTGCCTCGGTGTTCGGTGGCTTTCTTCTCCTTTTCTCCTTCTCACCGTCCTTGCTCAGTCTTCGCCGTCCTTGTTCGTCGTCAAACGTCGAGTAATCGATAGAAATGAAAATTGGGAGTGCTCTGTACCAAAAAGCTATTCTGGCAAAATGAAAGGAAGGTTTTGTGATCTTCTTTGGAGGGAGTAACGCTTCGCTGCTTTTCGGGCATTTGGGAGAGTCATGTCCAAGAACTGTATCGAATGCCCTTATCCCTGCGGGGCAAAAGAACTCGATAAATCTCAAACACTGGCGCGCTACGCTTGCGAATACAGGGGCGATTCAATGCGCATTGTGCAAATTATGTTACGGGTTAACTTCTAACAACGATTTTCCTAACGGGCATCAAAAAGGCCAGACAAGCTGACCTCCTCATTGAGCATGTTACTCACCCACGTTCTTATTCAGTTAAGCACAGCAAACCACTCAACATAATTTAGACCCATAATACGCACTGAATCGTGGGGTCAACTGGGGTGGTCGCCAGTAACGCCAAACTACCACAAGCCATTGATACACCTGACATATTAAGCCCGTTAAACTTTTTTGCGATGTTCTGCCAAGCTACCTGAGCCTTATGATTTTTGCTGCGGTCAGCGGCTAAGTACACTAAGACTTCTTCTTCTGACAAACCAATCCTTTCAGCAATAAAAAGTGCTTCAGTTTCAGTTAGATAGCGTTCTCCGCTTCTAATTTTGCAAATCTTCTGAGGTGTAATCCCTAAGTCATGCGCTATTTGCTTATCTTGTACGTAGTTTTGAGCCTGTTTATAGGCATTTAAGATTTTATCTTGGTACATAAGTACACCTCCATTTTGTTCATTTTAGCCCATTAGTTGCGATTTTTGTTTACTTGTAATTCCGATTTCCGTTAATTAGGATTAACACAAATCGGGACTAACCTGATTTGGCTGTCTAGGTTTGGGCTGTTTGCCCTTGACGCTTATAGCTCAACTTAGACGGTCAATCCCAATTCTCAATAATCAGTCAAGGTGGTTGTTATGTTTACAGTTGAATCGATTCAATACGGCTCTGTGCTCAAATCTGAACACGTCAGCTTCTCTAACTATCCAGATTTCACACACGCGTCCGTGTCTCTTCATAACTCACCACTAGAAATCTGCTTTGAGTTCCTTGTTAGCGAACTTGAGTTTGGCCAACGCACTATCGGTGAAGAACTTTTCCACACTGTCAGCTATAAGAATCCGCTTTATAACTCTGAAGACTCTTTCACGCTTACGTTTGATAACGACCAAGAGCTTGAACAGTTCTGCTCGTTCTATGGTTTGGAGCGTTAATCATGAAATCAGTCCTTTCATTTTTGTCTAAATGTAAAGTTGAGCTTTCTATTTTCGTAGCTGCTTTTCTTTATTTTACTTTCCTCTTTGATGTCTCTGTTGATTTTGCCAAGTCTAAATTTTGTAGTTTCGAGGTTTCAAATGAAGCTTATTCCGAGATTGTTTCCGCTTCTCTTGAGTTTGATGAAATCAAAGTTCTGACAGCTACTTTGATGTCACATGATGGTCAAATTGATATTTGTGAAGCTTCAGAACTTCAACGTGCTTATGACGAATTGACTTCATCTAAAGCTAAATTGTTGGGGATGCTTTAATCATGGATTCAATCTACTTCGACAACGAACCCAATCACGGCATCAACGCCTATTTTCCTTGGGGCCATAACTTCTTCAAGACTCCGCGTGATTTTTTCCAGTTCATGGAAGCTCACTACGGCATGGTGTCATTTCAGATTGTTGCGATAACTGACGACAACTATCAAGAGCTGTTAGTCAAAGGGGTTTTCCATGCCATCTAAAAAGCCTCATAAGTTCCATGATGAGATTCGTCCGGTTCAAGTGGATCACCTAGCCTTTTCGTTTTCGTACGGTTCGCTTAGACACTTGGACAGCTCGAACGAACAAGACTTTATCAACATGCAGTTTCCTGAGTTTAAAAAGAGAAGCGTCAACGGTCGCCTTAACTCACCAGAAGCGATAGAGAAATCAATTGAGTCACACCGTAACAAATGTCGCAAGGTTTTGGCCGATAGATTTGATGAGTTCATGTCTAAAGTCTTTAACTTCCGTATCTCTCCGATGCGTGGCCGTGGCTTACATGGCTATGAAGATTCGATGGTGATTTACGACTCTACAGGAACGGTTGAATGTGGCTTGGTCGGTGTTGGTGGTAACAATGACACGGTCTACGTGCAAATCAATGGTACGGGTTGCGCTAAGTTGTTCGACTTCACCACTCACAAAAAGGTGCATTGGTGGTTGTCACTTTTGGGTATCACTCGCCTAGCCCGTTTGGATCTCTGCGTGGATGACTACACCGGAATCTTTGACTGTAAGTATGCTGAGAAATGTTTTTATGAGGGAGCATTTCGCACTGCTTCTCGTGGTCGTGGTCCGACAATGGTTCCTCATAAGCGCGTTTCACAATCCGGTGAATTATCAGAGGAAGCCGTTCTTGTTGGCTCTCGTACCTCTGCAATCTACTGGCGTGTGTACAACAAGAAGTTCGAGCAAAACATCGCTGACCCTGAAGTAATTTGGTACCGCAATGAAGTGGAATTGAAGAAGTGCGATTTGGCACTACTCGCCTCGCCCGCTTCGGCCTTTGCTGGTCTGTGTGACTTCTCGGCCAGTATCGACCCTGCTGAACCAATGAAGATTGAGCTTAACAAGAAAAAAGCGGGTCTTGAGTTCTTCGCTCGTATTGCTTGGGTTCGTCGCCAATGTGGCAAAGCTCTATCTGAAGTTGTTGCAATGACTGAGGGTGACTTGGGTGAAGCATTCGGAATGCTCATTCCTACGCATCATAGACGCGCAAACTTTGAAACCTCGTTGGGTATTCCTGACGAATACACTAAACAGAAAATCGAAATTTTGGAGTCAAGAATATGCCTACAATAACTGGTATTGCTATCAAGCGTTTCCCTAAATCTAATATGGAATTTGCGGAATTGTCTGTCCTACGTGCTGTTGAAGAAGTCGATAACGAGAAGTTTCAGCAAACGGGTATCGGTTACTCGACTGACATCCCTTACAACAAACAAGCGTTGAAAATTGATGTGGCCTACGCTCGTCAGCTTATCCAATCTCGCGCTTTTGTTGCTAACCGTGACTACGAACTGAGCTTTGGTGCTAACCCAAATGATCCACTTGATATCTTGGTGACCAATCTTGTTCCAGTCGATGAAGAAATTAAAAAGCACTTCGATAACTTTTTGAAAGCTAACAAGGCTTAATTATGGAAACGGTCGTTTATCAATTAACTGGCGATGATTTGGATGTACTGATTGAAGCCCTAATTATTACCATGGTCGTGTTCTCACTATTTGGTCGTGTTTGCTCGTTTGTAATTGATTGGATTGACCGCTTGCTTCTAACGAGAACGATTCGAGATTTAGAGCTTAAAAGAGACTTTCTTTTGTCTGAAATTGGCTCTCTCAATCGTCAAAAAAGTGCTTCAAGTAAGGCTTAACAATGAACTGCATTACGACCACTCAGCAAGGTTACTTAAGAACGTCAACCGACTTTGATTGTCAGCTCGTAATGCTCACAGATTCTGAATACAACAATTTAGTCTCTGCGTCTCAATCTTTGAACATCGACAGTGAACTTTACACCGCTGTTTCAGGTTGGATTTTATTATCTTTCGTTTCTGGCCATGTGCTAGGACGAATCTTAAAAACTCTTGGCAAAGGCTAAGGGTCAACTTTTAGTAACACACTCTTAAAAAAGGAAATATCATGAAAAAACGTCTATTGGTTCTAGGTTCTACTGCATTTGTATCTGCTTCTTCATTTGCTGATAATACTGCAATCACAACGGCTATCAACGAAGCTGTAACGACTGGTCAATCTAACTATGGTTTGGTTGTGGTTGGTCTTATCGGTCTTGCTGCGATTGGCTTTGGTCTTCGCGCTATCATGAACTCTATGGGGAACTAATGGGAGACATTGTCTCTCAAGTCGTAACCGTCCTGTTTGGGGTGGTTATGGCTATGTCATTCGTATATGGCGTATATACGGGTATCAATGCCTCCTAGTTTGGGGGCGTTTTCTTATCTGGGGTTTTACAGTGAAACGATATCAAAAATACCTCTCTCTTCTTCTCGTCCTTGTTGCTTTCAATTCCAACGCTTTGCAGTGCGGCGCGGGTAAAGTTGAGGTTGATGGCGTTTGTGTTAGTTCTTGTAAGATACTTGAGGGAACGGGAAAAAACTTAACCTGGGACGCTTATATCTGGGGTGATAATCCTCGCTCTTATTGTATTGGTGATCGTTCGACTGGTGCCGCTTGTAGAATGACGGCGGGTTCGGTTTCTATATCTGTTGAGGGTAATAAGTGGACGAATAAATTCACTTATACGGGTAGCACTTGTGCTTTTGATGAGATTAACCGTTTTTCTGGTGATACTCCTGAGCCCTTTCCCTATGAGAATGATGTCAACCAAAATGGAGTTGATGACAAGTATGAAGATTGGGATGGTGATGGTATTGACAATCATGAAGACCCTGACCCTTACAAGAATAATAATGAATTAGTTGATAACAATGATAATGGCGTTCCTGACTCTATAGATGATTTCTATGACCGTCTAAACGATATTCCTGCCGTTGGTAATTGTTCGACTGATGATCCTGATTGCTGGTCTTATCGTTCGGTAGCTGCTGAACAAAGTAGAAATATTGGAACTCTAGCGAGAGGCATTAGCGATCTTTCTCTTCGTTCTGTTCGTCGTACTGACTTTAATCAATCCATCGGTGCTTTAACTTCGAATATCAGCGTTACCAATGATTATTTTAAACAGAAACTAGATTCTTTAGCTCAAGCATCTGGTAATACAGCATCAAGTATTAACTCACAGATATTTGCCACAGAAGCTTTTTTGAGAGATAGGATTCATGACAATGCATCAGTATCAAATAATAAGATTGATGATGTTCAACGCTCTGTAAACTGGGCTAGAAATGATATTGATGATGTTCGTGATAATGTAACTAATTTTGCCACTCAATTTGATGAAGTTGACACTAATATTTTAGATACTCAGCGTCAAATTCAGACTTTAACAAACTTGCTTTTAGATGGTTCTGGTTCTGGTTTAACCTCTACTCAAAAGAATCAATTAAAAAATGCAGCAAAAGCTAATGCTAACCAAAAGTTATTAAAAACTTTATCTTCTGATATTAATAGTAATCAGCAATCTTTGACTTCTCAGATGAATAACCTTGATGGTGGGCTTCAATTTGTTTCGGAGGGGTTCGGAGTTCTTTATTCAGATGTGACTGATTCTTTGGCTGCTTTAGATCCAAAATTTAATCAACTAAGTGAACAAATAGCGGCTATTTCTGGCGGTACTTCAACGGTTGATTTGTCTAGTGTTGAATCAAGCATTGATGCTTTATCAGATAAAATAGACGGCCTAGATGGTTCTGATATGTCGGGTGTAGAAAGCAAACTAACCGACCTGATTGATGGTATTACTAATAACAATAATTTTGTTGAACCTAGTTCTGGGTTTGATGGTGAGGGCTTCATTGTTAATCAAAATCAAATTGCTGAGGTTCAAAATGAAGTCTTAGAAATCAAACAAGAAATGAGCGATGAATTTGAAAAGTTCAAAGCGTTATTCTCTATCGATACCAGCTCTTTCAACAACGGTACTTATAAAGAGCACTCCTTAAATCTCAATGTTAACCATGCTGAACGCTCTTTCAAATCGGGCGTGCTCTCTGCCCTACTCGATAACGCCACGCTCATTTCAGCCGTTGTGATGTTCTTGTTTGTTTTGTCTGGAATCAGAATGTTAGGTAAGGATTAGTTATGGATTACATCTACTCTTTTATTGATTGGATTAGCTTACAGATGTCATTCATCACTGACTTCTTTAAAGCTATTCCCCAAATGACGCTAGACCTCTTTTCATACATCCAGATTTTCATGATTAAGATGAAATTAAAAGCTGAATTGGAGTTTATTAAGCTCTCTTATAACTCGGCTCAAATCCTCTTAAAAGAGATCGGCTTTAACGACATTTTGTCCAAAGCTTTTAATGCTTTGCCTGACGAGTTGCGATTTTATGCGTTTAAGTTTGGCGTCCCTCAAGGCCTTGCTGTCTGGGCTAACTTCTTCACTACCGCTTTAGTGATGAGGTTATCTAGATAATGGCTATTACCATAAGAACGGGCGCTAATGGCTCTTACAAGTCGGCATACACGGCTTACTTTTCTATCTACCAAGCTTTAAAGGCAGGTAGAACAGTTGTAACTAACATCGAGGGTATGCAGCCCTTAGCCGTCATTGAAGAGCGATTCAATATCCAATTCCCTAGTACCGCTAAACTCTTTCGTATTAGCTCTAGGGATGAATCTGGCGTTCACCTTTGGACTCATTTTTTCTGTTGGTGCCCTATTGGTGCGCTTATCGTTATTGATGAATGTCAGGATATATTCTCTAAAAACGTCGGCTTTGATATTCGTAAAGTGAAATACAAGCCGCTATCTGACTTCATCACTCAATCACCTCGTGACGGTTTACTACCTAAAGATTACGAACGCTTTTTCAATTCTCGTTACACCCCTGCGAACATGGACGAACTAGAAGACTCAGAAATAGATGATAGAGGGATTGCTGAGTACGATTCAGAAGGCAGAATCATCTATCCTCATAGCTTCAATGAGGGGTTCATGAGACACCGAAAATATGACTGGGATATCGAGTTGCTTTCACCAGATTGGAAGCAAATCGATTCTGGCATTAAGGCCTGTGCGAATCAGAACTTCTTTCACAAGGGACGCGATCAGTTTTTCTGGACGAAACGAAATCCCTATATCTTGAAGCATGACAA
This sequence comes from Vibrio echinoideorum, assembly GCF_024347455.1. NCBI lineage: Bacteria > Pseudomonadati > Pseudomonadota > Gammaproteobacteria > Vibrionales > Vibrionaceae > Vibrio > Vibrio echinoideorum. The sequence continues at coordinate 1,666,278 of NZ_AP025483.1, read as the reverse complement.
ATCGGTATCGACTCCAGTCATACCCAAAAAGAAAGACGTCAACCTAACCAATCAAAAAATCCCTTTAGACTCTTTCCTACTCTACAAATCTACGGGGACAGGCAGCGCTAAACAACAACTCGCTATGAATACGCTTTTTCGTAGTCCTAAAGCTATTTTGATTTTTCTATTATCCATATTCTGTTTCGGGTACATAATCTATGACTTATCCAATCGTTATTTTGAAACTACTGAGACGGTGGAGGAAGCGGGACAAACAACGTCTTCAACTGCCGTTCCTAAGCAAAGTGAAACACTACCTAGCAAAAATAATGAAGCTTCTGGGGATGTATCTTCTAGTGGGGATAGCAGTAAAGGCTCTGACAAAGATAGCCTTTCTCATGTTCCTATAGCTGAGGTACTTCCTTTTGAGGGAATTAAGAAAGCGTTTGTAACGGGTGTGAATTTCGCTATTAAAAATGGCTCTATCGAACGTCACGTTAGCATCGAGGTGGAAGCGCTCGATGGTTTCTACTCGGTAAACGAACACTTTCTAAAAGCTTATGACATTACGTTTGACCGGATTGATGATTGCTTGTTGAAGTTGAACAGAGGCCAGCTGTCGAAGTTGATAACATGTAAGCCTTACGCAGCTGCCTCGGCCACTTTGCCAGAAGTGAGTCGAGCTGATGTCAGTTTGTTTTAACTCGTTGGGTAATGCTATCAAAACACGAACCGGTGTTTTGATCGAGAACCGTGGAATGCTATCAAACCAAGGTTTTTATCCTGGAACGAATTGTCAAAAATGCTATCATAATCAAACCAGGATAAACCGGCATTGAGGAAAAATGATGGCTATTACTATTCGAGATACTGAAAAGCATGAAGAAATGCTATCCAAGCTAAAAGAATTGACGAAGACATCAACCATGTCTAAAGCTCTAGTTCAAGGTGGCTATGACGCACTTAAGTATCAAGAGTTGTATCAAAAAGAACGAATGCTAAATGAGAAGCTAAAGCGGAAGCTCTACGATAATGAGCTTGCAGTAAATGACTACCTTGATGCTTTGAAAGGATTACAGTCTGTCGTTGAGTAGCCCCGCAGGGATAAGAGAGAGCGAAGCGCGAACGAGGCACCGAGCCACACTGTAGAGGTTATTAGTCCGTAGGTCTCAACTGGTGAGTGTTTCTAACTGCCCATGCTCATCTATGTAGCACCCTCCCTCATCCTGCCAGAATAGCTCTTTAAGGCCTTGCCACATCGGTAAGGCTTTTTTGTGTTCACTAGCTTTCTTTAAGATCATTTGAGTGTCGAAAAGGATCTCTTTCCAGTGCTGACGGACAACAAGTGAGAACGACGAAGACTGAGGAGGACGAGCGCGGCGGGAGGAAGCCAACCCCCGTGTTGTATCACGGGGGTAAATTCGACCTAACTATCAGCACACACACAACCCTGCTCTAGTTGCAAGCTTGCGCGCTAGTTCATTGCTTTGAACGATAATTTTTGTTTTCAAGTATCTGATTTTTTCGATAAGTCATTGTTAATAAATGGGTGTTTTTAGTAGAATTGCATTGACTAAAAACTAGGCAAGAAGTAAATAAACTTCCTATCTAATAACTGCTGAGCTTAGGAGTTCAAATGGATAATACTCACAATACTAGTTTATCGAAAGGGGTTGCTCAAGTTGATGAAATATTAAGTCTAGCAGCCAAAGGCATGACTGATTTTATAAATGAAAACCAACAAGAAATTCAAGATTTTGTTAAATACCTTGAAAACTTCGAAGAAATAAATAGCAGCATATGGCAAAGTGCCGCAGAAAGTGGATGGTTTCCAAATGACTTTACTCCTTGTGACTTTCAAGACTTTGTTTTGGAAGGTCAAGATAGTTTAGATAGCTATATGACCGTACAAATAAGTGAGTCAATTGAAGATATCCATAAGCAGTTAGTTGACTTATACCCGTTAAGAAAAGACATACTGGATGTCGCGTTCTCCCTACATAATGACGGTAATTACATCGCGAGCATCCCACTATTTTTAGCTCAAACTGATGGTTTGTGTGCGCAGACGGTAGGTAGTTACCTTTTTGCTGAACGAAACAAGAGAATTGATCGAATTAAAGTTCTGATAGAAAAGAAGCCCGAAAGAGCAATTATTTTGTCGCCTTTACTACAAGATACTGAATTTGGTGCAAGAATTGGGAAAGGTAAGCAAGTAGATAAGGATAAAGCTCCAAATCGCAACGGTATTCTACATGGTTCTAGAAAGTACCTTGATTATGGAACAGAAATTAATTCGCTTAAGTGTATTTCTTTATTGAGCTATTTGGCTACGACACTTATCGATATCAAATGAGTAGAAAGTATTAATGTGCAAAAAAGCCGAACTCAATGAGTCCGGCTTCTTTCTCCTTGATATGACCAAAAAGGAGGACTGGCTAATCCACTAAACAAGGTTAATTCCACTAAACAGGGTCTATCTTTCGCCAGTCGAGTTAACCATATCAGCAAAAATCCATTTAGTTAGCAGAGATGGCCTAGACTTTGAATTCGCCTTGATAGAACCATACTTTTCTAATCCTATTTCTTGATATTAGCTATCGCCCTAGCTAACCCAAGTAGATGGGTTGATGTCTTTATCTCTAACTCTGATTGAATCCCCACTGCTAATATTTGTTGTGGCCTCACCACTTGGCCAGTGGGCAGCCCCATACTGTCGTATACATTGTCAAAACCTTAATAAACAATCACTTGCCATTCACCTATCACATAATCAGATAATGTGCGTCATGTTTGATGTATCAAATTACCAACTTGCATTAGCGTTGTTCTCGTCGTAATTTGTATGCGTTAAATTTTATATGTCAAGGATATGAAATGGCTAAGTTTTTAAACACAAGTGCTACAAACTACTATCTAGAAGAGTTGATTAAGAATGCATCTGAAAGGTTGATACTTATTAGCCCTTTTTTGAAACTTAATGACCGAATCAGAGAGCTACTAGAAGACAAAGATCGATTGAAAATCGACATCAGAATCGTTTATGGAAAAAGTGAGCTACAGCCAGATGAGATTAATTGGCTTAAAGGGCTATCTTTCGTTCGTACTAGTTTCTGTAAGAACCTTCATGCTAAGTGCTATATGAATGAAAGTTCTTGCATCATCACTAGCTTAAACCTGTATGAGTTCAGCCAAGTGAATAATAATGAAATGGGTATCTTTATCGACAGAGATGACGACTCAGAGATTTACAAAGACTCTTATGAAGAAGCTCAACGTATTATTCGTATTAGTGATGAAGTAAGAATTTCATTAGAAAAGGTTTCGTCTGATGTAGCTGAGCCTACAACTAGTGATGAATCAAATGCAGCTGATCAAGAAGCTAAAGTTACGTCTTCTAAACTCGCAAAGAAACATAAACTAAAAACTGACGATTTTCTTCAAGCCTGTGTGACTAAGGGGTACCTCTCGTTAGAAGATGGGAAACATACTTTAACTGAATCAGGTAAAGAACAAGGTGCTGAGTTCAAATACAGCAAAAGATTTGGTCCTTACTTTATTTGGCCTGAAGCTCTCGATGTAGTCTAAGTAAGTCATAAAAAAGCCGAACTCAATGAGTCCGGCTTATTTAGGCCAACAGTACGTGGAAGTTCTTTACGACTTATCGTCAGTTTTTGCTGATGTTGATATGAATGTTGTCCATACATCATCATGCTTTATAGTTACAAACTGTCCATCCTCGTCGCTATGCCTTTTCACTACCTCGGAACTTTCCAGATCTTTATTAGTAGGTTCAGCATGAACGTGACAATGTCTCGACCCCTCAGGAACTCCCCAAGCTGAACAGTTTGTTCTACAATAATGGCAACCGTCAGAAGCTGTACGACCGGGATGACTCAATGTCGGCATTGAAACTGTAGAAATAGTTAAACCAACGAGTAATAGTAATTTTTTCATAATAGTCCTCATCTCTTTATAAGGAGATAATCTATCACTTTCATATGGCATAAACTGCGACTTAGATCATTTACCAATTGGTCAATAATATACGTATTCTATGGCCTTATCTTTGCAATGCTTCTAGCAAGTCTTAGTAGGTGTGTTGAAGTCTTAATCTCTAACTCCGATTGAATCCCTAAAAGCGCAATACCTGCTAGTATTTGTTGTGGCCTAACCACTTGGCCCGTCGGTAGCTCCATAGTGTCATATAACATTTTGAATTGTTCCCAATCTTCACTAATGCTTAATTCTCGACCTTTTGCCATTCGCATCAGCCTTTTACACTCGGGTGGTATTGGTTTTCCCTCGTCCCAACCCGTGACAGTTCTCACAGTTTTGAAACACAGTTCAGCTACCTCTTCCTTCGTCATTTGGCACTCTAACTCTCGAAAAATGTAATTCTTACTCATTTCGCGATACTTCAATTATAAAACCTCTAAATACAAGAGGTTGCACTGAATTTATAATATATGCACCATTAAACATAATCAGACATAATACGCACCGAGATTGTAAGCGCAAAGTTGTAATGTCACTATTTTCCAAAGTTAAAATGTCCCTTTAGCTCATCACCACTAGGCTTAATTGATATTGGTAAACGCTATGGACATAACAACATGCTGGTGACTATGAGTGATTCAGAGATCAATCGTTTTAAAGTAATTGAAGATGTGTGTCAGCGACGGATACGTCGGGCCGATGCTGCCGAGATCCTCAGCTTGAGTGTCCGTCACATCCAACGCCTGATGAACCGACTTCGTAAATACGGTGCGAACGGATTGGCTCATCGCGCTCGCGGTAAGCCTAGCAATCATCGTTATTCAAGTGGTTATCGAAACTCGGTGCTAAGCCTTGTCCGTGAAAACTACAGCGACTTCTCACCAACACTCGCTCAAGAAAAGTTATCTGAGCTGCACAACTTGCCCATATCAAACGAAACTTTACGTCAATGGATGATCGCCGACGGACTGTGGCTTCCACATTCACAACGCAAACCTCGGGTCTATCAGCCTCGTTACCGTCGTGATTGCTTGGGTGAACTTATCCAAATTGACGGCTCCCATCATGACTGGTTTGAAGGCCGCTGTGACAAATGCTGCCTATTGGTGTTCATTGATGATGCGACTAGCCGTCTGATGAACCTAAGATTCAGCGAGACAGAATCCGCGTTTGACTACATGATGACCACGCGTGAATACCTCAATGAGCACGGTAAGCCCATCGCATTTTACAGTGACAAGCACTCTATTTTTCGAGTGAATCAGGAGAAACACAAACAAGTTGGCCAAACTCAATACGGGCGCGTGTTGAAAGAACTGGCGATAGAACTCATCTGTGCCAACAGCTCCCAAGCCAAAGGCCGCGTTGAGCGAGCCAACCTCACGCTGCAAGACCGACTGGTTAAAGAGATGCGCTTACAAGGTATCGACACCATCGAACAAGCCAACGCCTGGCTTCCCTACTTCATCGCCGATTTTAACCATCGCTTTGCTAAGCCCGCTCAATACCCAAAAAACATGCATCGTCCGGTTCGAGAGTCCAAGCAAGAACTCGACGATATTTTCAGTTGGCAAGAAACCCGCAAGCTCTCAAAGTCGCTGACATTTCAATACGATAAAGTGATTTATCTCATTGAACCTACTGAAGAAAACAGCCGACTAGCGCACGAACATGTCAAGGTACTCGACTACCCAAACGGTGAAATCGCCATCCAATACGGGCATCGAAAACTCGAATTCAAAACCTTCGACAAACTCGAGCACGTTCAACAAACCCAAATCGTCGACAACAAACGCCTCGGCCAAGTTTTAAAATTTGCTCAGCAACAACAAGAAGAATTCGAACAACAACAGCAACGAACCCGCAGTAAGAAAGCGCCCAAGCGCCGTGCACAACAAAGAGCCCTTCAAACAGCCCCTCGAGCCATCAACCCAGTGCTCACCGAACCATTCAAAACCTCCAGTCGAAAGACCTAACAACGGGACATTTCTATTTGGGACAAATGAGGACATTTTAAAACGGGATTGACAGAGCTTGCCAGAGCAATTTAGTAATGTCCGGTTTGAGCCATTTTAAAATGTCCTCCTAAGCTTACCTATATTGGTCTGCTTAGGAGTTATCCGGATGCTTATTACGATCATCGATTCAAGGTGCTTACTGACGTACGTGAAAAACGACTACGCCAAGTTGACGCTGCTATCATTTTGAATCTGTCTGCGCGTCATATCCGACGTTTGGTGAACAAACTTGTCTCTCTTGGAGCTCAAAGTCTTACACGCGCAGCGCGTGGACGCCCAAGTAATCGACGCTATTCAGAACATTTCAGAATTGAAATACTGAAACTTATTCGTGAGCATTACTCTGGCTTCTCACCAACGTTCGCTCTGGAAAAACTGACTGAACTACATAATCTATCAGTCTCTAAAGAAACACTCCGTCAATGGATGATCGCCGACGGATTATGGCTTCCACATTCACAACGTAAACCTCGGATCTATCAGCCTCTATTCACGGTAAAGCTTGAGCTATCAAGTTCGTAATTTCCTGATTTATATGCAGATCGGTCGTCTTGTAATGATAGCTTCATTTCGACTGGGAACTTGCCACCTAGATATACATATCCTATTTGTTCTCTTATCGTTCTGGCTTGTTTACCATCTTTGCCTGGTAAATTTGTTGGGAGCTCCATAGTCATTATTTCAAACTGCATTTCCACTAAAATTTGCCCTCCAATGTACAGCTTGGTTAATAATAAGTTACAACGCAACACTATCTCCTAGATCGTAACACTTTGTCTTACAACTGAGATACTGGTATTTCTATCACTAATAAGTCTTTAAAATCATATCCTTAGACAGTTTTTACATTCGTTGGTATATCTTTTATTTGTTAACATATTTTCGAAATCAATAACTTATTATATAAAAGGCTTAATATGAAAATCAGCATGATCGCCCTATCACTATTGACCGCTTTTGGTATGAGCTCATACGCACAAGCTAGTGACAACGAAGCCTCCTCTAAAGAACTCGGTAATTTTTATGCTGGAGTTGATGTCGGCTTTTATAATGAAACTGAATTAGAATACCGCGGCAGTGCAATTGAAGATTCATCTGACCTATCCGACCTGAGTTACAACTTAGTTGGGGGTTATGAGTTCAATACTCACGATGTAGTCAAGTTAGGATTAGAGGCTGAGTACCGACAAATTGGAAAAGTTAACTTTAGCGATACAATGAACATTGAAGGCCAAGCTTTCTTCGTAAATATCAAACCGAAGTTCATTGTTAAAGGTGACGTAGTCGATTTATATGTATCACTATTAGCTGGGGTTGGCTCTATGGATATGGAGGCGAAAGCTTTTGGGGTTTCTGACTCTAAGTCTGAGACTGGTTACCAAGTTGGTGGTGAGCTTGGTGCAATCGTTACAGACAATATAGACATTCACCTTGGTTACCGAAATGCACGCGTTGAAATAGACTCCATAGATGTTTCATCACAAACAGCTTACTTTGGAGCAAGGTACCACTTCTAAACTATCTCCAATAGAACGTTCTATCACAATTAAGCCGAACTCTTTGAGTTCGGCTTAATTGTGATACTTTTCTCCCCTGTACACATAAGCTCTCTAGACAACTCACCCCAACAAAACGTTACGTTGTCTCTTATCTGTAATGATACTTGCCTTACCAATTAGGTTCACACGAAACAAACCGCCTAAACAGGCTACTATTTCGTGTTTAAATTTTGATCTATCAATCAGTTATATGAACAAATAAGGTGATTAAGCAATCAAATGCAATGCATTCGCACTTCCGTTGTGATTTTAAGTGTTAACATCAGGCAGTTTTGTAAAATAGGTGTTTGATATGTTGCCTAAGCTTTATAAGTTCAGATCCCTTCACGATCGAAACATACAGTCAATATCTGAATGTTCGTTATGGTTTGATTACGCAAAAACCTTTAATAATCCTTTTGAATCGAATCACGAGTTCAACGAGAACCTTCAAAACAACTTTAAATTAATGTGCTTTTCTCAATCGAGTAGTCACCCCATACTGTGGTCTCAATATGGCGATAATTTTAAAGGTATGTGTATCGAGTATGATCTTAACTTTTACAACGGCAAGGCTAATCTCAACTGCTTTGAAGTCCAATATGAAGATAACCCCGCCATATTTAATTTATCGTCGTTAACAGGGTTAGAAGTTAAGTTGAAAGAAACTAAGTTGGGGTCGGAGTTATTTAAAACTAAGCATTCTAACTGGCGTCACGAACAAGAATATCGATGGGTGTTACCTGATGAAGAAATTGTCGGGAATAAATTGTATCTGAACAAAGAATGCTTAAGAGCAGTGATCCTCTCAGAGCACGCTCCTGTTGACCGAAAACTGAAAGTCTTGATGACTTGTCAAAGCCTTGGTATTCCCGTTAAACACGCTATGGTAAAACATGATTCATTTACGTTTGAAGCGGTAAGCTAAACTAGTTACGAACAAAAAAACCAGCTAAGTGAAGTGGTTATGAAATTTTACAGTGTAATTAAAAGTCCAATTAGATATGGATCTCTTAATTTTATTCTCAACCTGTGTCTACATATTCGTGGTCAGTTTCCCTGGTATTCTACCTTGCACTTGTTCAACCGTCGAAGATGCCATTTGTACCGTAGAGAACCAATAAGGACGATGCTTTGCATTGAATAAGTCACTATTATCCAAAGCTTCAAATATGGAGAATTTTCTACCCTGAGCCAATGCAGCACCATAGACGGTGCGCTCAAGTGCTGGGGTTTCATTCACTTCTTCAAGAAGTGCCCTCTTTATAAACTGGTTACCCGGGCTCCAATCAATAAAATCAACAAGATTTTTTAGTAGCTTAAGCTCTAATTTTTCAACCATCGTTTCTAGAAACTGGGTGTTTGGGAGAACTTCCGTGCAAGCGTAATACTCATCATGTTTGTCGCTCGCGTCTCTGTACCCAAGCATCGTTTTCACCAGCGCATCTTCAAATGTTGATGAGAAATGGTTACAAATCAAAAATAAAGGTAAAACTCGTAGCACACCAAGAAGTATCCCAGCCTTGGGCTCCTTCACAGACGTTTCTTGAAGTCGAAGTCGCGTAACGTTTGAAGTCACCACTAAGTGTTGCCAAACCTTGGGAACGATATGTTTGATGTTACCGTCATTCCATTTAATCAATTGTTGGCTCATGAGCAATGGAAACAACAAGCGACAGTTCTCGATACCGAGCTGTCGCGCTGCAACTTTAGGGTCAAGAATCACCTTGGATTTCTTTCCATACTTCTCGGTAAACTCATGATTGGAAACAAACTCGATTAAACTTGAACTTAATGGTCTACTTTTAGCTGATATTTCATGAAGTTTAGAAAAATTTAAGGACGGCGAATAGGCAACGCTAGCGAACTGGTTGTAATCTGGTAGGTCTGAGAACAACGAACTTATTAAGGTACCTTGAAGCTTCTCAAGCATCAGAGCCGAGGCTGCATTACTCACATCATCGATAACGTATCGCAGTGTTTGTTGCTTCGCGACGACTTTCTCGCGATGCACATTGACTCGATCCTGCTCACAACGTAGTAAAATACGTTGATTGTGGGATATGCGGTCAGACTCATCAAATATCACACTATCACAGTATCTATTTTCCAAACTCAGTAATGTGTCTACTGTACCTTGCTCAAGATTATACTCTGGTGAGATCAACCATCGATTAAAGCGAGCCTCAACATTGATTGAGACCTTTCTAGAGATCTCAATCACTTCAGGGGGGTAATTTTTATTTGCTAACAACAACCGTGCTTTCCTTTGCCCTAAGTTTCTTTTGCCGACATATTCTGTCTTTATAATAAAACTAATATTAATAGAAATTAGAGATTGGTTCACGAAATTGTTTCAAAAGAATTAAGATAATTTAGTTATAGTGCACTAAGGTGCTAATTCTGTGATGTGTAATCGAATAAACTTCTCAGGGAAACTGTATTTGAACTTTTTCTTCTTCGGCAAATACATTTTAGCGTGTTTGCATGCCGTACTATCGCCAGACGCCCTAACCTTTTTGATTCTGGCGTAGCCTTTAGAATGCTTCATTTCGATCATAAGATCACAATACCCCTCGACTTCAACATTGCTCTTGTTGAATCCTTTGATAACTGTCGCTTTGATCTTTTTTGCTACTGGATTAACTAATGCATCATCAGTGAGTGCATGCAAAGGTAAGAAATAAAAAAAGAATACTAGATATCTCATATCTGTTCTCCATTATGAAAGTTGAGAACAGTATGCAGACAATTGAGAGAAACTGAGGATTAATTAAGTATGACTAATTACTAACTCGGACGAAATTTTTGACAATTATGCCTTCTTCGAACCTTTAGACTTAAAGCCATTATGCGGGAATACGTTACGAATACGTTGCTGTACGCTTTTAGGTATATCTTTAGTGAACTTGAGGTTGTAGCCAGCGCGTTTCGCATACACTTTAAGTTCACCTTTAAACGCATTATTGTGACCAATTTCTTGAAGGTTATGTTTAAAGCTCGGCGGAAGATGCCCTTTAACTTGCTCAATAGATCCGTTATTGAATTTGATTTTCAACACGGGTCTATCAATTGCAACTAACCAAAAAACCAACACCGCACCGATTAAAATTACGTACATCATAATGCCACCACTTTGATGATTATTTGTCGTCAGAAAGGAGTTTGCTCAAGTCTTCTTTAAGGCTGGTTACCGTCTTACTTGCCTGTTCACTACGAGAGGCTTCACTCACTAAGTATTCAATTGCGTCTGATAACGTACAACCCAATTCATTCGCTCGTTGAGACAGCTTTTCCCATACGCGATAATCAAGGTCTATAGATTTCTTCTTGGTATGAACTTGTTCAGCATTGAAATGGCGTTTTCGCTTAGCTCGGATCGCTTGTTTAAGCTTGTTATCGAGCTCTGGAGACATATTGCTAGATATCCACTCAAGCACGCCTGTAGGTTGGTGCTCTAGCTTCAATAAAGCTTGTAATGCGACATCAGCTTCACTTGAATCAATGTGACAGGTAATCGATTCACCTTCTTTCCATTTTTTGACCAGATAGTTCCATTTCCAACCACATTCTAAGTTTTCAAGTTGCTGATATTTCATGTCTAATCTCGAGAGTTGATTCTAGTGACAGCGTAACCCAGAACGGGCTACTTAACAATTATTGTCTTGAAAGAATAGACCAAGATCATACTTATATTAGCTTAGTGATTAGTAACTACAACATAGAGCTACAAGCCAGATCGGTTTTTCTATATACTCCCTACCTTATTATCATAATCAGAAACTTAAATGACTCAAGTAGATTGGCGACATGTTACGCCTCAGTACGACGAATATAGCGCTCAATTAGAGCAATTCCCTGACATCTCGCCTTTCCCGTTTTCAGACATTCAACATAGATTCAGAGACGCGTTAACCCGCTTTGTCCGCTTGTCCAACCTTTCGCGTGTATTACTTGTAAACGCCCAGGACAACTCGATCTATCGTCAAATGATTGTTGAGTCTTTAGTTACTGCATTAGACGACCAGACTCTTCCGGTAATAAAAACCGAATCTTTAAACGCTGTTTCTCTGTTTGACCAAGTCCAATCAAAAGACGGTAAGATTATTGCTACAAAACCCGGCTTGCTATCAAGGGCAAACAACGGCTACCTGATCGTTTCAGCAAACCTGATCTTGGCAAACCCGGGAAGCTGGTTGTTATTAAAGTCTGCGCTTCTTGGTGAAGCAGTAGAGCCAATCAGTAGCAACCCTGAACACTTGAATCAATCCCCAACTTTACCTCTTACCTACAACATTAAGCTGGTTATAGTTGGAGACAGAGCTCAATTGGGTGACCTTGATTATCTGGATAGCGATATTCAAACTGGTTTTTGTCTATTCAGTGAAATAGAGCAAGACATTAAGATCTCACACGACACTTTGACTCAGTATCTTGGATATCTAAAGTGGCTTCAGCAACGTTATAACCTCCCAAACATCACGCAACAGGCGCTAATTGGGGTTCTTACCGCTGGAGCAAGAGAGACCGAAGATCAAAGTTACATCCCCTTATGCCCGATTTGGCATAATGCGCTTTTGAATGAAGCTTTAATTGAAGCGGACAATGGCGAGATTGATGTTCACCATATTCAACAAGCTCAACAACATAAATACCACCGAGAGTCGTACCTACCAGAACGCGCTCTTGATGATATTCGAGATGGCCAAGTCATTATCGAGACCGAGGGTGAGCAAGTGGGTCAAGTTAACGGTCTAACCGTTATCGATGTTCCTGGACACCCTGTATCTTATGGTGAACCGGCTCGAATTTCATGTGTCATTCACTTTGGTGATGGAGACATTACCGACGTTGAACGTAAAGCTGAACTTGGTGGTAACCTGCACGCGAAGGGCATGATGATCATGCAAGCGTTTGTTAGCAGTGCATTAAACCTTGAAGATCCCCTGCCATACGCCGCGTCTGTAGTATTTGAACAATCATATTGCGAAGTCGATGGCGATAGCGCTTCTCTTGCAGAGCTGTGCTCTTTGGTAAGTGCTCTATCTGAATACCCTATCAATCAACAAATTGCTGTAACAGGTGCTGTTGACCAGTTTGGTCGTGTACAAGCAGTCGGTGGACTTAACGAAAAAATCGAAGGTTTCTACCATGTATGCAAACACAATGGTTTAACTGGTGAACAAGGTGTGATTCTTCCAAGATCTAACTTAAGACACCTTGCGCTCAAGCCTGACCTTATTGAAAGCATAAAAAATGAAGAATTCCATATTTGGTCTGTGTCTAATGTAGATGAAGCAATTCCTCTAATTATGAACAAACCATTTAGAGACGATGAACAAGAAAGCGTTCTGAGCAAAATCGCAGAACGTATTGAAAACTTTGAAAGACATGAGCACCCTATTGGAATTGTTGCACGCATTAAAAACTGGTTTGTCTAGTACTGATCGGACTTGTTTAGCGTACACCTGTTCACTAAAATGCACCTATCAAAAATCGGAGTAATTGATAATGCAAAACAAACGTGATTCTTACACTCGCGAAGATCTTCTAGCATCAAGCCAAGGCGAACTATGGCCAGAAGGTCCTCAACTACCAGCACCGAACATGTTGATGATGGATCGCATCACTAAAATGTCTGAGACTGAAGGTGATTTCGGTAAAGGTTTGATTCTTGCTGAACTGGATATTACTCCTGACCTATGGTTCTTCGACTGTCACTTCCCTGGTGACCCAGTAATGCCTGGTTGTCTAGGACTTGATGCAATGTGGCAGCTTGTTGGCTTCTACCTTGGTTGGATTGGCGGCAAAGGTAAAGGCCGTGCTTTAGGTGTAGGCGAAGTGAAATTCACTGGTCAAATTCTACCTACTGCGAAAAAAGTAACTTACGAAATCCACATGAAACGTGTTGTTAACCGTCGCCTAGTTATGGGTCTTGCAGATGGTCGCGTACTTGTTGATGGCAAAGAGATCTATGTTGCTAAAGATTTGAAAGTTGGCCTTTTCCAAGATACGTCAGCATTCTAATCTAATAGTTAGATTTTTAATAAAGCAGCTAATGGTTGCTTTATTTTTATCTTAACATATTTAGTTATAGTGCATTAGGGTATAGCTAGTTAAATTGATCAATTCTATGTCCACCAGCGAAACAACCTTAAATCACTGTGGCTAATCCACGGTTTATAAGGCCTTGTATGTATCTCAGAAACTAACAAGGCTCCAGCCATTGTAAATAGCATGGAGCCTTAACTTTTGAATATGTTTGCCCTATCTACTTATAGAGACCTGAATGCTTATCATCTTTGGCATCACGCCAACCACCTAACCAATACGATTTGGAATCCATTTGGCTATATGGGCAAGCTTCTTGTGACCTGCCATTTAAACCAGCTTTGTAACCTTGAGATTGTGCTCGTTCTAGGCGATCACGCTTTTGTCTCTTCATAGTGCAGTCCTCATACGGGTGTTAATTTACTAACATACAATGATTACAACTTAGCGGAGTTTTTGTGACTCCAACTTTAAGAATCGACCAACTTTTCACTTTTCTCAAGGTGAAAAAAAGCCCGAGTTCAAAATTGTGAACTCGGGCTCAAGAGATAAAATTATTTAAATTTTCTACGGAACCCTAACAGACCAAGAACAGTCAAAGCAAACCAACCTAAACTGCCGCCTTGGCGATCAACTTTTTCAGTGTCTGCACTACGAGTTTGGATGTCAGCTTTGGTTGCACCAGAGATCGGAACCAACTTAACGGCTACCACTTCTTCTACCGCATTAGATGCCGCTGCACCACAGTAAGAGTTATGTGACGTTGTATCGTATGCTTGTGTCGTTCCACCGACTGTACACTTAATAGCGGTTGCTGAAATCACACCTGCATCGTTAATTCCTGAAGCGTCAATAATTCGGAAACGGTTATTGGCATCAGAATAATCTTGTCCATCAGCATTTACACCATTTGTTAGATCATCTAACCACCAAGCTTTACTCTCAAACAGCGCAATTCTTGATGCATCAGTGCCGGTCGCTTGATACGGGTAGATAAAACCACGGTGTCTACGTTCACTACCATCGACTTCACGAGTCGTCTCAGCGTCAATCTGGCCAACAAACTCATTGAAGTTGTTAACTGCTTTAGCTTCACCGCTCGAACCACCAAAGAAGATACCACCAGACAAGTACGTTGCTGTCGGGTTCTTAGCATCCGTTACAACGAAAATCTTGTTACCGGCACTACCACTCTCTGGCACATAGCCGTTACGCTTAGAATAACCAACAGCAAACAAGTTCTCATTGATGTCGGTAGCGACAGAGTTACTGTATCTAGCATCATCGTTTGAAGAACCAGATTTGACCTCAGCGCCGCTGATTATTTTCGTTGTCCAATTAGCTCCGGAAATATCCAGTGAATCACTAACAAAAACACTTGCATTCATGTCTTGCAGGTCACCATTACCATTCACCGTATCGAAACCGACGCCATATAATTTTCCGGAGTTTTCCGTGAGGCCGCGCATACTTCCTTGAGCAAAATAGTCACCAGTTTGGGGAATATCCCCTTGTGTCCATATAAACTGATGAACCTCTCCATCCTTCCAGATAGCAGCTTTCGAACTGAACGTTGTGTTTGAAGTATCGGTTACTGGTCCTTTAACAGAAATACTGCCAAAGTTATAAATGATGTCAGTACCAGCATTATCAACAGTTAAAGCACCAAAAGCACGTGATTCAGATGAAGCAGTTAGAGGCACCGTTGTCACTGCATTATAACGAATATCACTGCCGTTTGACTCAATACCTACTGGCACACCTGAATCATCTAGCGACGTAATAGCTACGTTATAAGAACTAATTGAGCTACCGTTTTCAACAAATGCTTTCGCGTTTACATAACTAAGGTTGCTCTCCTTACTCCAAGTACTCCAACGGTTGTCCGCCCAGCTTTCGCATGTAGAGTATCTAAGCTCACGATAACAATAGTTTTCAAAATCATCGCGTTCTTGAATATATTGGAACGGTGCGTCCATAGCGAAAGGGACTTCCTCTCGATAACCTATACCGTCAACAGCATTACGAGTTTCTCCAGCTAATTTAAAGCTATCACACGCGACTCCACCGACCGTACCAGTAGTAAAACAACTCTCTGTTCCAGAAACAGTCGCTGGTTGAATCGCAACACCATAGATTTCAGATGCATCTGTAATAGAAGGCGTAACTTCAACGACCTTGTAAAGCGCAGCATTCGCATTAGTTGCAGCCAAAACTAGGGCTGCAACTGTGGTTAATTTAAATTTAGTACAAGTCATTATTACTTCTTAACTTTCCTGTTGTAGTGCTTCGAGCTCTTCCCAGCGCTCAAATGCAACTTCAAGCTCCTGCTCTGCTGCAGATAGCTTATCTAAAACTGGCTGTGTCTGCTCTACAGGTTTTGAGAAGAAGTCTGGATTATTAACTTCTTGCTGCAGAGTTTCAATCTCGGTTTCCAATTCTTCTAAACGCATTGGTAGCGTTTCTAATTCTCGTTGTAGCTTATACGATAACTTCTTGGTTTTAGTTTTAACTGGCGCAGTTTTGGGAGTTTCCTCAACAACTTTGTCCGTCTTTGCTGGCTTTTCAACCTGACGGTACTCAAGTGCTTGTGCTCTTTGTTTCTGAGCATCGTGGTAACCACCAACAAACTCTTCCACTACACCGTTGCCTTCAAAAATCCAGCTCGTCATTACCGTGTTATCAACAAATTGACGATCGTGACTCACAAGGAGCAACGTACCCTCATAGTTGGCAAGCAAATCTTCCAAAAGTTCCAATGTTTCGATATCTAAATCATTGGTAGGTTCATCAAGAATCAGCAAGTTATTCGATTTAAGGAAAATACGAGCCAATAACAGGCGGTTTTTCTCACCACCAGAGAGCGCTTTAACAGGCGTACGAGCACGTTTAGGTGAGAACAAGAAATCTTGTAAGTAACTTAGAGCATGACGCTCACGTCCACCTACTGTTACTTCTTGCTTACCATCAGCAAGGTTGTCAATCACCGACTTCTCAGGGTCTAGAATTTCACGGTATTGGTCGAAGTAAGCCACTTCCAGCTTAGTACCACAATGCAAACGACCTGAATCAGGTTTAAGTTGATCAAGAAGCAGTTTAAGAACCGTACTCTTACCACAGCCATTTGGCCCGATAAGCGCAATACGATCGCCGCGCATGATGTTGAAACTAAAGTCTGTAACGATCTCTTTGCCTTCAAACGCAAAGTTAAGGTTCTCTGCTTCAAATACAATTTTTCCTGAACGTCCAGACGTATCGATCTGAATATTCGCTTTTCCTTGAACTTCACGACGATCTTGACGCTCTTCACGTAACTTTTTAAGAGCGCGTACGCGGCCTTCATTACGTGTACGACGAGCTTTGATACCTTGACGGATCCAGACCTCTTCTTGCGCTAGCTTTTTATCGAATTCTGCATTTTGCATCTCTTCAACACGTAGCGCTTCTTCTTTATCTAGTAAGTAGTTTTCATAATCGCCAGGGAAAGAACTTAGCTTGCCACGGTCAAGATCAACAATGCGTGTTGCCATTGATTTAATGAAAGCACGGTCATGCGAGATAAAGATGATTGAACCGCGGAAGTCCTTTAAAAAACCTTCAAGCCATTCGATCGTTGCAACATCTAAGTGGTTAGTAGGTTCATCAAGCAGTAATACGTCAGGATCGCATACAAGCGCACGTGCAAGTGCTGCTTTACGTTGCCAGCCACCTGACAATTCCGTTAGTTTCGTGTTTGCGGTTAGTTTAAGTGCATCAAGAACATTGCTTACACGATCTTCAAAACGCCAAGCGTTCGCGTGATCCAATTTCTCTTGAACGCGAGTGAGGCGGTTTAAATTCTTTTCGCTAGGATCTTCTGCAATCACATCAAGTAAGTTGTGGTATTCCTTAAGCAACTCACCTACCTCAGCCAACCCGCCTGATACGTATTCGTAAACAGAACCTTGCTCATTACGCGGTGGATCTTGCTCTAGACGAGATACAACCACATCTTGTGTGATCTGCATCTTGCCGTCGTCCATGATGATGTTGCCAGACAAGATCTTCATCAACGTAGACTTACCAGCGCCATTGCGCCCTACCAAACACACACGTTCATTTTCTTGCAGCGCGAAGTCCGCACGATCTAATAATGGGTGATCGCCAAAGGCTAATTGCCCATTATGAATTGTAAGTAATGCCATTCTTCTTTAACCAATCATTAAGTTCTAACAAGCCAAATGGCCAGTTAAGCTCTGAGCTTTGAGAAAGGTCAGAGCTTTCAAATTTGAGTACCGGAATAGTGACCCCGTAACGGGAAAAGAGCTCATCATCCAATGCGATATCGACTACATTGACTTTATGGCTAATATTTAACTGTTCCGTAAGTTTAAATGCCATCTCACATAGATGGCACCCTTCTGTACTGTAGAGAGTCAGCACTATATATCCTTATACAATCTCTTTGACTACTTGTGCGTAATCAACCAGCAGTTATGAATGTGCTTGTTGCGGGAAAAATCCAATGGAAGCGTTTTTGCTGAGATATTCTGAGCCGTGAGACCTAGTTCTTCTAGACCTTCAACATCCATTTTGAAGTGGCGCTTGTTGTTAGAGAACACAATAGTGCCTTCTTCACGGAGAATACGTTTCAAGTCTTCCATCAACTGGATGTGATCGCGTTGAACATCAAAAGATTGATCCATGCGCTTAGAGTTTGAGAACGTTGGTGGATCAATAAAGATCAAGTCATAAGATCCTTGTTCTTTAGCTAGCCATTGTAAACAGTCTGCTTGAACGAATTGATGCTGACGACCAACACGACCATTAAGGTCCATGTTCTGTTTTGCCCACTCGAGGTAGGTATTAGACATATCAACGGTTGTCGTTGAACGTGCGCCACCTACTGCAGCATGAACAGATGCACTACCTGTATAAGCAAACAGGTTGAGGAAATCTTTGCCAGCAGCCATCTCACCGATACGACGACGAGTGATCTTATGATCTAAGAACAAGCCAGTATCTAGGTAGTCATGAAGGTTAACAATCAGCTTAGCGCCGTATTCGTTTACTTCTAGGTTAGAAGAGTCTTGAGCCATCTTCTGGTATTGAGAACGGCCCTTCTGCTTCTGACGAACCTTAAGCACGACGTTGTTTGCTTCAACGCCGGTCACTTGGATAGAAGCTCGGATAATGTCGGTTAGGCGGCGTTTTGCTTTATCTTCAGGCACATCTTTAGGTGCTGCGTATTCTTGAATAACCAGGTGACCTGGGTAGACATCAATTGCTACATTATATTCAGGCAGGTCTGCATCATAGATGCGGTAGCAATCTAATTTCTCTTTCTTAGCCCACTTACCGATTTTACCGATGTTCTTTTTAAGACGGTTCGCGAAATCAGGAGCAACCAATTGTTGTTGCTGCTCTGTAGGACGCTCTGACATAGGGCGATCTGAAATTGAATAGTTCTTCTGGTGACACGGTAACGCACCATTGTTCAATTTAAATTGTTTGTCAGCACGCATACGCAGACAACTTAACAGTTCGTCTGAGCTAGAGAAGATTGAAGCGTTACAGCCACCAAATTCCGCTTTCAGTTGTGCACCAAAAGCAGTGTAAAGTGCAATAAGACCGGGTTCTGTCCCTAAACGCTCACCATATGGTGGGTTAGAAACAATCACACCGTCAGCAAACTCTGTTGGACGCTTAAGCTTTGCAGCGTCACCTACTTCGAATTCAATCAACTCTTCAACGCCAGCACGACGTGCATTGTCACGCGCCGTTTTGATCATGCGTTCATCATTATCGTAGCCGTAGAACTTACATTCTACTTTCTTAACGCCACGACGGCCTTGAACGTTCGCTTCAGCTTTCACTTCAGCCCAAAGCTCTGGTTCAAAATCTTCTAGTGATTCAAAACACCATTTCTGACGCTTAACACCCGGAGCTAGGTTTGCAGCCATCATTGCCGCTTCAATAACCAAAGTACCAGAACCACACATAGGATCTAAGAAAGGTTTTGTTGCATCCCAGCCACTTCGAAGAAGAACCGCAGCAGCTAGCGTTTCACGCAATGGCGCACGACCTGATTCAGGACGGTAACCACGTTGATGAAGACCACTACCTACCATATCAACACCAAGAATCGCTTTATCACGGTGAAGACGAACGTGAATGCGAATATCTGGGTTTTCTTTACTGATTGAAGGACGCGGTAAAGACTTCTTCTCGAAGCAATCTACAACCGCATCTTTTACTTTCATCGCACCGTATTGGCTGTTACGAATTTCGTTATTCGTACCGTTAAAGTCAACAACAAAACGTTTTGAACTATGGAATTGATTTACCCAATTAACCGCTGTCGCTGAAAGGTAAAGATCCATGTCGTCCAGACAAGTGAATTCAGAAAGCACACGTACAAATCGAGAAGCCAAACGGCTCCACAAACAACAACGATAAATTTGCTCATTTGTGGCTTTGAATTTAACACCTGCTTGAACAGGTTTTGCGTTTGTAATCCCTAGTTGGGTTAGTTCTTCAACTAATAAATTCTCAAGGCCATTTGAGGTCACCGCTAGATATTGATTCATAGTGTTCTTTTATTGATAAAAATTAGCTCGATTATACCTGAATTTACTATGAGAGCATCACACTAAACTCGTCTTTTCATTGAATCTTTCCACTAATTGTTTAGCAAATGCGCAACCGCAGAGCGATCGCTTACCCACACGCCCTTACAACACAATACCTATCTAACCCACGAGAATAACCGTCATACCAACCTTAAAAAAACCAAAGTGAATTGTTATTCACCTCCTAACTGGTATATACCAGACTAAAATTAATGATGTAATTGGGTTACAAACGAACCAAAACAGGGAATAAACATGGGGAGTTTGCACTTTTGGTTAAGAAAATGGGGAGAAATTAAGGTGAAAAAATAGTCGAATGTTCACTATTTAAATGAATGAGCAGTGATGCATTTATCAAGATGAGGTTTTTTAGGCACAAAAAAATCGGCTATTGAGCCGATTATGGGAAGGTTTTACAGGTTTATGAGTTGTTACACGTGTTAGAAATGATGCTTTAGGTTGGAGATTAACCTACCATAGCGATATGGCCGTGATGAAGGATAGCGTTCGCGTTAACCATTCTATCGTGCATAACCTTAATCGAGTCTCCGAATCGCAACCCTTTTGATGGAGTCAGCAGAAACTCTTCTAGGTCGACAAAAGCACATAGGCTTGCGCACTCTCCCACTTCTAGTACGATGAAGTAACCTAAGCTATGCTCGTTACTCATTTGTACAATGTCCCCTTCCTGAGGGTACTCATGTCCTACGCTTTGTGAGTCGAAGAACCAACTCTTAGGCTGTACAGGCTTGTGAAAGCGCTTTGCTGCGACACAATAAAGTGCGAGTTCAGCTTGGCGAGGCTCAGACAACTCTAAGCCAGAAATTTGTTCTTTGAAGGTTTGGTATGAAGATGCGTCATCAACGGTGAATTCATTATCTTTAAACGCGCAGTCCACCAGCTTATTGCGGACCAGATTCGTTTTGAAAATCATATCCTCTCCGAGGTTTAGCATTAATGAACATTGCTGCTCATCGTAATACCAACTCCATGTATCGCTAGGTTTAAGCATCATTTCGTCTCACACTGTTGAACCATTCCATTAGGTAAAACGCAAAATTACCTTCAATTACAGTAATTTTACTGAGCAATAGGCAAAAAAAAAGAGGAAATGAATTCCTCTTTCTTATCGCTTTTATCTACAACTCAGTGAGTTACAGTGTCTCTTTTGATGAGACGATGCCGGATTACGGTTTTTATAAGCACTGCTATTTTACGAACAGCAGCTTATTAATCACATTCACTCTTCGCGGACTGTAGCTTTTCAAAAACTTCAGATATTTACGAACTATATCGAATACAACCTATCGCTATTTAGGGCTACAGGTTTTTAACGATATCGCCTACAAGGCCTGGACCTTTGTAAATGAAACCAGAGTAAACTTGTACAAGCTTAGCGCCTGCCATCATTTTCTCTTTTGCAGCAACATACGAGTCAACGCCACCTACCCCAATGATCGGCACTAGGTCACCAAGCTCTTCATGAAGTTTACGAACAACTTCAGTACTGCGAGATTGAACAGGACGCCCACTTAGACCACCTGCTTCATTGCAATGCTTCATACCTTCAACAATGCTACGATCCAATGTTGTGTTTGTTGCGATCACACCATCGATCTTATTTTTGATCAATGATTCGCAAATTTGGCGAATTTCATCGTCACTTAGATCCGGAGCGATCTTAAGAGCAAGCGGGACATATTTGCCATGCTTCGCTTCTAACTCAGATTGCTTGGTTTTTAGTTCAGACAACAGATCATCAAGTGCTTCGCCGTATTGTAGCGAACGAAGTCCTGGTGTATTTGGTGAAGAGATATTTACCGCAATGTAACCTGCGTATTGGTATACCTTCTCCATACAGATAATGTAATCTTCTGCGCCCTTTTCAATTGGCGTGTCTTTGTTCTTACCAATATTGATACCTAAGATGCCGTCATAGTTCGACTTCTTAACATTCTCAATTAGGTTATCTACGCCTAGGTTGTTAAAACCCATGCGATTGATAATACCTTCAGCTTCAACAAGACGGAACAAACGTGGTTTGTCATTACCGGCTTGTGGACGAGGAGTAACAGTCCCTACTTCTACAAAACCAAAACCCATTGCGCCAAATGCATCAATACATTCGCCGTTTTTGTCTAGGCCGGCAGCAAGGCCAACTGGATTTTTAAAAGTAAGACCCATGCATTCGACAGGTCGGTGAGGTAATTGTTGGCGATACAAAAGATCAATAGGTGTGCCGGTGAAGCGTTTGAAATTTTGAATTGCAAGATCATGAGCCTTTTCGGCATCAAGTTGGAAAAAGCCAGTTCTGGCTAGACGGTAAAGCATTGTGCCTCCGATAGAAAAAAGCGCCGTGTAAACGGGGCGATATTATTTACTTATTTACCCAACTATTCAATCTATTACTGTCTGTAAGGGTAAGATAATCGAGTTTGCTAACGATTGAGGTTTATTATTAAGCAAACGTTACCGTATCCTCCCGCGAATCGCCCATTTGACTATCATTCATGTAACGAGCATCAGTCAACTCGGCCAATTAAAAGCTAACTTGAACAACCATAAGTGACTCAACGAAATAATTGGATTCGTCATTCACTATTCGGTCAAATGACACTGTTCTGCTGAATAACACTGTTCAGCCAAACGAAAAAGGCAGACCTTATGGTCTGCCTTTGTATTTTTCGTCTTTACCTAATTACTAGTCTTTAGACATGCAATTTAGATTCAATAACATCAACTCACGTAACGCCACTGAGAACTTAGCAAATTCATGAACCGAACCTACTTTGAATTCGTTCAAGATGCTTTCCCAACGATGTAATGAAACCGAGTTACTTTCCATCCAATCATCAAGCGCCTTAATCACGTCAATATCTGAAGCACAACCACAGTTAAGTACTTGGCCAGTTAACTGACGTTGCTGCCAATCTAGATCTTCTCTGAATGCCGCGCGTGCCAATGCTTGCCAGTTGTTGTCTACTGCTTGACCATTGATTTGTTTCAAGAACCAGTGCAGAGACAAACGGTCACCAAGATTGAAGTAAAGTTTAGACGCTTGTTGTACTGTTTTACCCGTTTCACGAGCTACTGTGGATATATCCAGTGCTGAGTATAAGCTAGATAAACGCGCAACTGAATTCGCAAGTTCTGAATTCACACCCTGATCAATCCATACCTGTGCCATTGCTTGGTGCTCTTCTACTTCTGAAGCCACTAGGTTTTCATCCAGCTTTTCAGTAATCGTTGCCACATCACCTTGGTACAACTCGATCAAGCCATTCACTGATTGTTTACCGGTACGGTTTCTTAACAACCAACGAGCGATACGACGAAGTGTACGACGTACGTGGTAAAGCAACTCGTATTGAGCTTCAGAACTTGAGATATTATCGAGCTCACGAATACTCTTAAGAACCTGACCTAAACCGTAGATTTCACGAGATGCAGCGTAAGCATTAGCAATATCAACAATGTTTGCCCCCGTCTCTTCTTGCAAGCGAGTCACGAAATTACATCCCATCTCATTAACCATTTGGTTAGCCAGTGCCGTCGCAATGATCTCTGAACGAAGTGGA
The DNA here is from genome assembly GCF_024347455.1 of Vibrio echinoideorum. Lineage (NCBI taxonomy): Bacteria > Pseudomonadati > Pseudomonadota > Gammaproteobacteria > Vibrionales > Vibrionaceae > Vibrio > Vibrio echinoideorum. The sequence goes on along the minus strand of NZ_AP025483.1, from coordinate 1,642,501 downwards.
TGGTTATCCATATGTTCAGAGTAGTTACGACGTAACGCTGTTGGGAAGTATTGCATAAGCTGTTGAGCATGGAATTCATCATTAGCGATATCATCACTAACAAGATCTTCTTTAAGAACCATTTTCCCGTAAGCCACAAGAACAGAAAGCTCTGGTCTTGTTAGACCTTGGCCCTGCTTTTCTCGCTCTAGCAGTGTTTCGTCATCTGGGATGTATTCCAAACCACGATCCAAGTACCCTGCTTTTTCCATTGTATGAATAAAGCGAATCTGCTCTTTAACTAAACCAACACCTTGATGCTCAGTAACGGAAATAGATTCGGCTTGGCAGTAAGCATCGTCTAGTACGATTTCACCAACTTCATCTTCCATCGATTCAAGAACTTGGTTACGCTGCTTAACGGTTAGATCACCGTTAGACACTAATCCGTTCAAGAAGATCTTAATGTTTACTTCATTATCCGAACAATCCACACCACCAACGTTATCAACGAAGTCAGTATTAACTCGACCGCCAGTTAGTGCGTATTCAATACGACCCAACTGAGTCATACCCAAGTTACCGCCTTCACCAACAACCTTAGCTTTCAAGTCACGGCCATCGATACGCAATACGTCATTCGCACGGTCACCCACATCAGTATGAGTTTCGTTTGAAGACTTAACGTAAGTACCAATACCGCCGTTCCATAGAAGATCAACCTGCATAGACAAGATCGCTTTGATCAAATCGTTCGGTGCCATTGATGCTTTCTTGGTTCCTAGCATTTTCTGAATTTCAGGCGTCAAAGAGATAGACTTAGCTCGACGAGAGAAGATGCCACCACCTTGAGAGATAAGGTCTTTGTTGTAATCTTCCCAGCTTGAACGAGGTAGATTAAACAAACGCTCACGCTCTACCCAGCTTGATGCTGATTCTGGGTTCGGGTCAATGAAGATATGCATGTGGTTAAACGCAGCTTGCATACGAATATGCTTAGACAACAACATGCCGTTACCAAACACATCGCCCGCCATATCACCAACACCAATAGCGGTGAAATCCGTGGTTTGACAGTTGATGCCCATTTCACGGAAGTGGCGCTTAACAGATTCCCAGCCACCTTTCGCCGTGATACCCATGGCTTTATGGTCGTAACCGTTTGAACCACCTGATGCAAACGCATCACCTAACCAAAAGTTGTACTCTTCAGCTACTGAGTTTGCGAGGTCTGAGAATGTTGCAGTACCTTTATCGGCAGCAACAACCAAATATGGGTCATCTTCATCGTGACGAACGACGCTTTTAGGTGGGATAACCTCACCTTCAATAATGTTGTCCGATACGTCTAGTAGTGCACGAATGAAGCGTTGGTAACAACGTTGACCTTCAGCGAAGATTTCGTCACGACCAGACATCGTGTGCTGACGCTTACAAACGAAACCACCTTTTGCACCTACTGGTACAATTACCGTGTTCTTAACTTGTTGTGCTTTAACCAGGCCTAGAATCTCAGTACGGAAATCCTCTTGACGGTCAGACCAACGTAAGCCACCACGAGCTACTTTACCGCCTCGTAGATGAACACCTTCAATATCAGGTGCGTAAACGAAGATCTCAAACACAGGAACTGGTGCCGGGATGTCAGGGATCTCGCTTGGTCTCATTTTCAGAGCCAACCAAGGTTTAGACTGCTTATTCTCATCGACTTGATAATAGTTTGTGCGAATCGTAGCAGAGATCATTTCCATGTAGCGGCGAATGATACGATCATCATCCAAGCTTTCCACGTGATCAAGTTGCTCAGTAATTTTCTTAATCAGATCTTGTTGACCCTTCGCGCTGCCTTTCAATTTAGGATCGAAACGCTTGCCGAACAAATTCACTAACCCTTTCGCCAAATCTGGGTAATGAGACAGTGTGTCTTCAATGTATTGTTGACTGAATGGGAAACCAACTTGACGCATGTAGCGAGCATAAGCACGTAAAATTGACACTTCACGGCCAGAAAGACCAGCACCCAGTACCAAGCGGTTGAAACCATCGCTGTCTAACTCACCCGCCCAAATAGCCGCAAATGCTTGTTGGAAAAGATCGCGAGCTTCACGCAGATCAATTGTCTTGTCACTCTTGTGCAACATAGAGAAATCTAGGATCCAATAAGTCACCCCATTGCTCTTTCGCACTTCGTAAGGTGATTCACCAATTACGCGTAAACCAAAGTTTTCAAGCATTGGCATCACATCAGAAAGGTGAATTGGCTCATCACTATGGTAGAAAAGTTTCAAACGAACCGCTTTAGAATCCGCCGCTTCTTCTTGTGGACGGTAGAACAGCATACCAAGTTTGTTGTCTTCACTTAGCGCTTCTAAACGTTCGATATCTGCAACCGCAGAACCAGGCATCATGTCTTCTTTGTACGAACGTGGGAATGCACGCATGTACTCTTTCGATAACGGAAGACCTTTGCTCTCACCAAAGTTAGCAACGATTGATTCAGACAGGCGGTCATCCCACGTAGACGATACTTCCATTAAATTTTGCTCAATTGTTTTCACGTCCACATCCATGTTGTTGTTATCAACACGAACAATATAGTGCGTTCTTGCCAGTGGGCTTTCAGAGAAGTATGTCGTAAATTCGACTTCTTCTTCGCAACCGAAGTATTGCTTTAAAATACGTTGGGTTTGACGACGAAGCTCGGTGTTGTAACGATCTTTTGTTACGTAAACCATACAGCTGAAGAAACGGCCAAACGGGTCTTTGCGAACGAACAAACGGAGAAGATCGCGATCTTGCATTTGTACAACACCAGTACCCACTTCTAACAACTCTTCTTCACGCGCTTGAAGCAATTCGTCACGAGGGTAATTTTCTAGAATATTGTGCAATGCTTTGTAAGAGTATGATCCCTTACGGTAACCACTCGCATCTAAGATACGCTCTACTTTCTCGCGAACTAGAGGAATTGTTTCAACGGTTTGGTTATAAACAGCAGAAGTGTAAAGACCCGTAAAGCGGTGTTCGCCAATCACTTTACCGTTCTTATCGAATTTCTTAATACCAATGTAATCATTGTAAGCTGGGCGGTGAATGCGTGAAGCCGTGTTGCCCTTGGTTACGATAAGTACATAAGGTTTTTTTGCTTCTAGGCGTGCCGAGTCAGAAAACTCAGACAACTTAACATTACGAACACGATCTGAATTCGCGAACAAACCAAGACCTTGCCCCTTGGTCGGTTGCAATTCAGTATCACCATTTACAGAAACAAGGTCATATTCCTTGTAACCCATAAACGTAAAGTTGTGCTCACCTAACCAACGAAGGAAAGCCAACGTTTCATCAAAGCGCTGACCATCGACTGGAATTGTGTCTTTTTGCTCTTCAACTTGGTTGGTTACTTCTCCAAGTCTTTCTACCATTTTCAGCCAGTCGTTCACGACTAAACCAGTATCGGTAAATATATCCAGTAGTTCCGTTTTAAGTGCCGTCATTTCAGCTTTGCTGCTAAGACGATCAACCTCGATATGGAAAAGCGATTGGAACGCACCTTCGTTGTTGCTCATGCCAACCACACTTCCCTTATCAGAACGTGAGATTTGCGTCGGGTTATGAAGCATAAGGTGAGAAGAAAGATCGAGGCGAGTTAATGCCATTTTTACTGAATCAACGAGGAATGGGCTGTCTGGTACCACAATCTCAACGATAGTGTGAGTAGATTGCCAGCCTTGACGGCTTACTGTTGGGTTAAAGACTCGAACAGAAATTTCGTCAGCTTTCTTTTCATTGATGTGATGCCATAAGCTAACTACAGCACCATATAAATCGGATTCGTTTCTCTGAATTAAATCGTCATGAGAAACATTACTAAACAAGTGTTGAGCAAGTTGAGTTACGAGAGGTCGATGAGCAAGGTCAAGTTTGTCTTGAATCAGTTTGTAAACTTTTTCAAGTAAAACTGGAACCACAGTTTCACGTGCGGTCATAGTCACACTCCACAATTAGAATTATATTTTATTATTAGGGGGATCACTTAATCTGTTGTTTGAATGGGTGCTATTAAGCACATTTCTAATAACGAGTTAAGCAAAGGTAATGCATTCATTTATTGTAAAAGCATTATTGATAAATAGTTAATTGTTTTGGAGGTGGTAGGAGGTGAAATGTTTGATTATGTGATTAAGATTCCTTTTAACTCACTAGGCACGCCAAGCTTTACAGAGCTTCTAACTTAATAAACTTATTTTTTTGGTCAGTTGTCAGTCTAAACCGCCCTCTAACCCCTATTTGTGTAAGAAATGGTCTGAATCGAGTTGCAGGTAACTGTAAACGTAAGCCTGTCATTGTTATCACTTGAACTTTGCTTGCCGCCCCAGAATAACTCGCCAAAAATTGTTGATACGAGATGTTAAGTTGGAAAATATAGTGATTCATACGATACCTGTATAAACATACAGTACCGGAGTTTTTTGGCACAAACGGGTTAAAATTAACAAGGTGTTAGCGCTTATAGCTATGTTTAAGAATCAAAGCTATGTTTAAGATTCAAAATACGTCTAAGACTTAAAGCCGCGCTTAAGACTTAAAATCTCGTCTAAGATTTAAATCTACGTCTAAAAAATGATTCTAGTAAATTGAGACGGTTAACAAATTGAAGTTACTAACGAGCTGACGACTCTTACAAGTTGATCCGCCTCAAAAGCAAAAAATCAGTGACAGATACTTCTGCCACTGATTTAGTTTACCTGTTTTAGAGCTTAACTTAAGCCTCTAGTGCTTTATTCACTTTTTCAAACAGATCTTTAGCTAAGTTATCCATGTTCTTAAGTGTCTCAAGTTCCTTTTTGATCAGCGCTTGACGTGCATCATCGTACTTACGGAACTTAAGCAGCGGGTCGATTAAACGCGAAGCCACTTGAGGGTTACTGCTGTTTAGCTCACGTAAAATTTCACCAGCAAACGCATAACCTTGACCAGATTTATCATGGAATTGAACTGGGTTCATATTCAAGAACGAACCCACTAAGTTACGAGTACGGTTCGGGTTCTTCAGGCTAAATGCTTGGTGAGACATTGATGCCTTAATCACTTCAAGAGCATTTGAACTTGGGTTGGTGCCTTGCAATGCAAACCACTTATCCATAACCAAACCATCGTGCTTCCACTTATCACTGTAGTCGGCCATCAACTCTTCGCGACATGGCAGTTGTGCACTGTTTGCTGCACCCATTGCTGCCATGGTATCCGTCATATTGTTTGCTTGCTGATACATAGCAACAACTAAGTCATTGCCCTGCTCAGTATGAGCTAAGTAACTTAGACAAACTTTACGCAGAGTTCGCTTACCAATTGAATCATGATCGATCGTGTAATCGGTTAATACATTGCTGTGATAAACGGCCGATAATTCATCTTCAAGTTTTTCCGCTAACGTAACTTTCATCGAATTCAATACAAATGCAACCGCATCGATATCGACACGCTTGTACCAACCAGACACTTCATTATGGCTTGGTAGAGAAAGCATCTCTGCAATAAATGCAGGTTCTAGTGAATCACTGAGTAGTACACCACGGAATGCATCAACAACAGAAGCTGAAATTTCGAACTCTTGACCTTGTTGAACTTTTTCAACGTTACTGCGGATGTACTTAGCCAATAGCATTTGACCTGCATCCCAGCGAGAGAACTCATTGCGAGCGTTGACCATCAAGAAGATCAGCTCTTCGTCTGAGTAGTCGTATTCAAGTTTCACTGGTGCAGAGAATTCGCGAAGTAACGATGGGATTGGTTTTTCTGAAACGTTTTCAAACACAAAGGTTTGTTCCGTTTGTTTAACGTCAAGTACGTTATGAACAGGCTTTCCGTTACATTGTAACTCAATTATTTCGCCTGTTGTCGTGTATAACTCAATGTCCAACGGAATATGTAGAGCCTGCTTTTCCGTTTGCTCATGAGTTGGCGCTGTCACTTGACGAGTCGTTAACGTGTACTCTTTTTTCTCTACGTCGTAGTGGCTTTCAACAGAAAGCGTCGGGGTACCAGACTGGCTGTACCATAAACGGAACTGAGACAGATCAACACCCGATGCATCTTCCATTGCCGCTACGAAGTCTTCACATGTTGCCGCCGTACCATCATGACGTTCAAAGTACAGCTTCATGCCTTTTTGGAAACCTTCCTCACCCAACAATGTGTGGATCATTCGGATCACTTCACTGCCCTTTTCATATACCGTCAATGTGTAGAAGTTGTTCATTTCTATCACTTTTTCTGGGCGAATTGGGTGAGACATTGGGCTCGCATCTTCAGCGAATTGTGGCCCGCGAATAATACGAACATTGTTGATTCGGTTTACTGCACGAGAACCAAGATCAGAAGAGAACTCTTGGTCACGGAATACCGTTAAACCTTCTTTCAAGCTTAACTGGAACCAATCGCGACACGTTACTCGGTTGCCAGTCCAGTTATGGAAATATTCGTGACCGATAACCGCTTCTATACCTAGGTAATCTGTATCAGTTGCTGTTTGATCGTTTGCTAGAACAAACTTAGAGTTGAATACGTTCAGGCCTTTATTTTCCATCGCGCCCATGTTGAAGAAATCAACGGCCACGATCATGTAGATGTCTAAGTCGTACTCTAGGTTGAAACGCTCTTCGTCCCACTTCATTGAGTTAATCAAAGAAACCATCGCGTGGTTTGCGCGGTCTAGATTGCCTTTGTCGACAAAGATTTCTAGATCAACATTGCGACCAGATTTTGTGGTGTATGCGTCACGAAGTACATCGAAATCACCCGCAACTAAAGCAAACAAGTACGCTGGTTTTGGATGTGGGTCTTGCCATTTCACCCAGTGACGACCGTTTTCAGCTTCGCCTTCATCTACACGGTTACCATTACTGAGTAGGAATGGATTTTCGGCTTTGTCTGCGATGACCGTTGTCGTGAACTTCGCCAATACATCTGGGCGATCCATGTAGTAAGTAATGCGTCGGAAACCTTCAGCTTCACATTGAGTACAGAATGCACCACCCGACTTATACAGGCCTTCAAGAGCGCTGTTCCCTTCAGGGTTCACTTCCGTCACGATCGTTAGTGTAAAATCTTTCGGAAGGTCATTCAGAGTAAGCAGAGTTTCTGACTGCTCGTACTGCGTCCACTCTTTGCCTTCAACCAAAACAGAAACAAGCTTCAAGCCTTCACCATCAAGTATTAACGTTGAGCATTCTCTCTCTTGTTTAACCTTCGAAACCGCTGTAATGATGGAAGCAGCGTCGTACAAATCGAAAGTGAGATCGATTTCAGAAATAGTATGAGATGGTGATTGATAATCTTTACGATACTTGGCTTGAGGTGTGTGCGCCATGACGGGTTCCTTTTGATCGTTATACGTAATTATAATTTAACTGTATATATCTAAAGGTTGAGCGCCGAGAACACAAGGGGAAAATTAAAAAAAGGAGGCATTGTAGGAAAATGCCTCCATGTTTTGCTATTTTATCAATCAAATCAGACAGGAGTGTCTAAGAAACGACCAGTAAACCATATTATCAACGAACCGAGTTTCCGGCTAAATCTCATGCTTATCGAATCCGATTAAGCACCGCAAACATGTCTCCCTCTTCACCTTGAAGAGTCAAAACATCACTGTTCAGAGTATAACGAGTTCCGTGCTCGCCATTTTCATACAAGAGCACCAGTTGATCGCCTTCTGTATAATAAACACCGCGACGAACTACCTCACTGCCGACTTCATCAGATACTCGAAACATAAACACGAAATCTGGTTGTAAGACTAAATCCATTTTTTGGATGTTGCTGGCGCTTAAGTCACTACCAGAAAGTTCGGCACTCGACCAGATACCCGCCAATGCATTTGGAAGAGCTTTAGTAAACAAAACACCGTTAAGATTCAACATATTATGATTGCTACTGTAGGCGTAAATCTGAGGTTCCGAAGTATTCAAACCCAAAATAAGGGTATCTTCATTAGCGTTATACAAACCTTCCCAATGATCGACACTGTAGTCTTTCTTTTGAATATCTATCGTGAACGAATAATTTGAATCTAGTGTCAACTTAATAGCTCTAAAGTTTTCAGTCTCTTGTTCCGGTTCTGGGTTCATCAAATACCAATCACCAAGCAACAAAGGAAGATCAAAATGAGATAGATTACTGTCGCTTTTTGATTGTTGTGCGCTCGATGCTACCTCGCTACCAAAAGCAACAAAACTTACACAAGATAAAAATAATAGAATCCATTTCATAAGCGTCCCCTTGTTTTCTTTAAGCTTAGGCACGTAATGAATAGAAAGCGAAGAAATATGATCTAAGTCACTAAATTTTAAATGCGAAGTAACTTAGATGACAATGTTACTCGCATAAATAGATTAAATTTTGAGCATTTAAAGGTAGAAATAGCAGTTGAAATACAAATTTTTTGTCAAATTGAAGGCACTAAAAAAGCGAGCCTAAGCTCGCTTTTTAGATAATTCGTCTTTGAATTGTGCATGTTTGAACAAGCACATTTCAACAGGCGTTTAGTTTACTTCTTGATCATATCCAGCATGATAGCAACTGACTCATCAAGATAAGCATCTGGGGCTTCGTAATCTTTAGGAATATCATCCAACGTTTTAAAGGCCTCTTGTTTAGCGGCTTTTTGACGTTGATTAATACGCTCTAAACGAAGTACATCTGCATCATCACTTTCTTGCTGACGTACCTTTTCATTAAGAGAAAGGTCGTTATCGTCTTTATCTGCCTTATATTTTTCAATATCTTGCGCGATAAAACCAAATTCCATGTCAGTCGCGATGCGAGCTTGGTGTTGAGCCGTTAAAGCAGTAATTTTCTCATCGTTACGTTGTAACACTGAGTAATTCGCTTTATCAATGCTATCCCAAGGCAGAGCATTGTCTTCTACACTTTCACCAGTATCTGCAGGATCAATTGGTGTTGGGTAAGCAATGTCAGGTATTACACCTTTATTTTGCGTACTGCCACCATTGATTCGATAGAATTTCTGGATTGTGTATTGAACATAACCCAACTCTTTGTCGAACAAATCATAAATATGATTCAAAGAGCGATGTTGTTGCACCGTTCCTTTACCGAAAGAGTTTTCACCAAGGATGATTGCACGACCATAGTCTTGCATCGCTGCCGCAAAGATTTCTGAAGCTGATGCACTGTAGCGATTGACCAACACCGTTAACGGTCCTTGGTAACTAATTTCGCCATCAGTATCGCTGTTCACTTTGACGCGACCGTAGCTATCACGAACCTGAACAACAGGTCCCTCTTTGATAAACAAACCAGAGAGCTCAGTTGCTTCAGTTAATGCACCACCGCCGTTATTTCGAAGATCGACAATTATGCCATCAACACCTTGCTGCTTAAGCTCAGCGATCAGTTTATCGGTATCTTTAGATAGACCAACATAAAAACTTGGTACTTCGAGTACACCAATTTTTTTGCCATCTTTCTCGATAACTTCTGATTTAACAGCGCGGTCTTCTAAACGAATCTTATCGCGTACAATTGTGACAACGTTACTTTTTGCATCTTTACCGTCTGGTAAGATCTGTAGCTTAACTTTAGTCCCTTTCGGGCCTTTAATCAGTTGTACTACGTCATCTAAACGCCAGCCGATAACATCAACAATTTCTTCACCGTCTTGACCAACGCCAACAATCCGGTCGCCATCACTTAGTTGTTTGCTATTTGACGCAGGGCCACCAGCAACTAAAGAGCGAATAACGGTGTAATCGTCGGTCATCTGAAGTACAGCACCAATGCCTTCTAAAGATAGGTTCATCTCAGATTGGAATTGCTCTGCATTTCTTGGAGAAAGGTAACTGGTGTGCGGATCAACCTCTCGCGCAAATGCGTTCATGTAGATCTGGAAAGCATCTTCGTTATGCGATTGTGTAATACGCTTCATCGCATTGTTATAACGCTTTTCCAAGACTTCTTGAATCTCTGGCCATTCTTTACCAGTGAGTTTTAGGTTCAACGCATCGTATTTAACGCGTTTTCTCCAAAGCTCATTCACTTCAGCAATATCTTTTGGCCACTCAGCTTCACTACGATTGAGCTCAATACTTTCATCGGTATCAAACTTAATCTCGGTATCGAGTAAAGATAATGCGTATTGAAAACGCTCAAAACGCTTCTGCATAGACAAATTATAAACATCGAAAGCAATCTGGTTATTGCCTACCTTCAGCTGGTCGTCAACTTGTACGGATAACGAAGCGAAAGAGTCAATATCAGCTTGAGTGAAGATATTACGATTATAATCCAGCATCTCTAAATAACGATTAAAGATAGCTTGAGAGAAATCATCGTTGAGATTGAAGTGTTTATAGTGAGAACGAGTAAATCGAGAAGTAACACGTTTACTAGCAGTTTCGTGTTGGACTTCAGGAACGAGTAGAGGTAAATCGTCCTGATCTAATTTGGCTTCGAGAGCCTGAGCTGAAGCTGCTAGCCAAAAGCTAGCAGCAATCAGTGTCAATTTTGAACGGCATTTCATGCGTAGGAGTATCTCCTTTAAGCGCGCAAGTGCTCCGCTTTAACAACCATTTGTAGGCCGTTTGCTAACTGAACACGCACATCTTCCTTATTGATTTCAACAATGGTCGCAGCCATGTTTCCTTTACCCATATTCACATTTACTTCGTTACCAGCGATAAATTCGTCAGCGTTCAAAGCGCGTGTTTCAACAGGCTTTTCTACTTTTGGAGCTTTAGGCGCTTGACGACGAGGCTGTTGAGCTTTCTTCGCCTTAGGTTTCGCTTTGCCTTCTTCACGAGCTTTTTGTGCTTGTTCTTTACGACGAGCTTGCACTTTAGCTTTGCTTTCTGCAAGTGTAGCTTTAGCATGCTCAACGTGCTCTTCTTCTAGTGTGCCACACGCGTTGCCGTCTAGGTCAACACGATCTGCGCCAGCTTTTACGCCGTGCAGGTAACGCCATGATGATGTGTACTGTCTTAACGCTGCACGAAGCTGAGTCTTACTTACTTTTTCGTCTTCATCTAGACGTTCAGCAAGATCTTGAAAAATACCAATTTTAAGTGGTTTTGCTTCACCTTCTAGAGTAAAGCATTTAGGGAAACATTCAGCAACATATGCGATAACTTCTTTGCTGTTTTTTAACTTTTCAGTGTTTTCCATGTGGGTTCCTGGTTTTTGCGGTTTTCCGCGAGCATTAAGAAAATATTTTTACGTATTATAGAGAGATGCTTGGGAAAAACCACAGTAAGAGAATAATTTATGCCTTGTTCGCGTGCGAATTAAGCACCTTTTCCACTTCAGCCATAAAAAATGTCAATCCGTCTTCATCAATTTGAGAAAAACGACCAATATTTGGACTATCGATGTCAAGAACACCCACGACTTTACCGCCGATAGAGAACGGAATAACGATTTCTGAGTTACTTGCAGCGTCACAAGCGATGTGACCTTCAAACTCATGAACATCATGAATGCGTTGAACTGTATTCGTCGCAACCGCAGTTCCGCACACACCACGCCCTACCGGGATTCGCACACAAGCAGGTTGACCTTGGAAAGGACCAAGTACCAGTTCGTCTTTTTCCTTTGCTTGGTCTTGCTTCATTAAGTAGAAACCCGCCCAATTCAGTTCATCCAATTCCATGAATAATAATGAGCTGATATTAGCTAGATTAGCAGTTAGATCGGTTTCTGATTCAATTAATGCAACGGCTTGTTTGGTTAAGCGTTGGTAATGTTCTATTTTCATATTAACTTCCAATTAAATTGAGACTTCCATTATCAAGAGAACGCAGTAAAATGCGGCCATCAAACTAAATAGGACTTATTCTCATTACAATGAACAATTCAGAAGACACTATTAGCCGTTCTTGGTTAATAACTCAAGTAAAAAAACACAAGTCCAAATTACTGTTTGCTAACATTATTGCCATTTTTGCAACTCTTATTAGTGTCCCTATCCCGTTGCTTATGCCACTAATGGTTGATGAAGTATTACTTGATAAGCCAGCTTCTGGTCTAGATATGATGAACCACCTACTTCCATCATCATTACAAACACCAACTGGCTATATTGCACTAACTTTGTTGTTAGTCATCCTCATGCGTACCGCGAGCCAAGCGTTAAATATTCTACAAGGGCGTCAGTTTACGCTTGTATCCAAAACGATCACCTATCAAATGCGCAGCAAGATGATCGATAAGCTTGGTCGAATCAGTATTAGGCAATACGAGACTAAAGGCAGCGGCGGTATCAACGCCCATCTAATTACAGACATAGAGACCATTGATAAGTTCATTGGTTCGACTCTATCCAAATTTATCATCAGCTTTTTAACTGTGCTCGGAACGGCTATCGTCCTACTTTGGCTTGAGTGGCGACTAGGGTTGTTCATCCTACTGGTCAATCCTGTTGTTATTTACTTTTCTCGTAAACTAGGCAGCAAGGTTAAACACCTTAAAAAATATGAGAACCAGTCTTTTGAGCGCTTTCAAAACCGCTTGGTAGAAACCTTAGACGGTATTTATCAACTAAGAGCGGCCAATAAAGAACGAATTTTCTTAGATGAACTTAAGGTTCAAGCAAACCAAGTCAGAATCGATGCCGATAAATATGCATGGCAATCTGAAGCTGCGGGTCGCGTATCATTTTTGTTGTTTCTATTAGGTTTTGAACTTTTCCGTGCGGTCGCGATGCTGATGGTACTTTTCAGTGACCTAACTATTGGTCAAATATTCGCAGTATTCGGTTACTTGTGGTTCATGTTGGGGCCAGTTCAAGAGTTACTTGGGATTCAATTTTCTTGGTATAGCGCTAAAGCGGCACTGCAACGCATCAACGACCTGCTTCTGCTAGAAGAAGAAAAACGTCCGATAAGCAAGGTCAATCCATTCAGCGAAGATAAAGAAGTGACGGTGGACATCGACGACGTTACATTCGCTTACACATTAGAAAACACTGTTCTAAATAGATTATCTTTACATATACCGGCAGGTAAGAAAGTCGCCTTGGTGGGAGCAAGTGGCGGTGGTAAATCAACATTGATCCAGCTACTCATTGGGGTTTATCAAGCAGACTCTGGTTGTATACGCTACAACGGTGAAACTACCGACGACATAAGCTTTGATGTCATACGCAATCAAATTGCCGTTGTTTTACAACAACCTATACTCTTTAACGATACATTAAGGCATAATCTGACTCTTGGTGCTGAATACGATGAAATGTCGTTGTGGCGCGCCCTCGAAGTTGCTCAAATGCAAGATGTGATCAAGCAACTGAGTAATGGTTTGGATACTCAAATTGGCAGAAATGGTGTTCGACTGTCTGGTGGTCAAAGGCAACGTTTGGCCATTGCCCGTATGGTGTTGAGCAATCCGAAATTTGTTATTCTTGATGAGGCGACATCGGCATTAGATACTGCAACTGAGTCAGCATTGCATAAAGCTTTGAGTGAGTTTTTGAAAGATCGCACAACTTTGATTGTGGCTCATCGATTATCAGCGGTGAAACAAGCCGATCTAATCTATGTTTTAGAAGATGGGCAAGTAACACAAACGGGAACACATGGTGAATTGGTTGAACAACAAGGACTATATCAAACACTCTATGGCAGTGTGCAATCGCACGCCTGATGTTTGTTGTTCTATGCATTTAAGTCAGGTAACAAGCCAGACTTACGTTTCAACTTGGGAGGTCGTGTGACCTCCCCATCAGTAACTAACTCTTTGTCAACTCAACACCAGTTGTCAACTAAGTCTCCGTTAACAGCTGATTCGTCGTTAACAACCAAGCACCAGTGCGACAGCAGCTCCGTACGCCTTTGTCAGGGCTGTGAACTTCCGGTCGACAGAATGGATATCCCGCACGGCAAGTCAGCTTATTGTCCTAGGTGTGGGACCCAACTTTACCGAGGTGGCACACCTAGCCTTTCCGGAAATTTAGCAATCGCAATCACTTGTCTGTTGCTGTTTATCCCTTCTCACTTTTTTGAGTTCATTAGCATCCGCCTGATTGGGGTGATGATACCTGCCACGTTGCCATCCGGTGTATTTACCTTGATGGGCGAAGGCTTCCCACTACTTGGTTTACTTATCTTATTCTGTAGCTCTATAGCGCCGTTGCTTGTTTGTAGTTCTGTACTCATCACTCATGTCTCACTGCGTTTTAAGGTTTTTACACCGTTTCGTTACGCATTAGCGATTATTCAAACCCTTAAACACTGGATGATGTTAGATGTATTCTTAGTGAGCGTCGCAATATCCTGTTTCAAACTCCAAGATTACTCTGATATTTTTGTTGGCCCTGGTTTGATAGGCCTGATTCTATTACAACTGTGTAGTGTTTTGCTGGTAAGCCGCATTAGTGTAAGGCGCTATTGGGAGGCCTGGGCTAAGGAATCAGACTACGCGTTCGTCGAGAGTAAGAACGTTCATTGTCACAACTGCCACCTTTCTCAACCAGATGGACATTCATGCGTCCGTTGTCACCATGATTTATATCACCGAAAGCCCTACTCTATACAAAAGACTTGGGCGTTATTGTTTGCGGCTACCGTCGCCATAGTGCCAGCTAATGTGATTCCAATATCGATCCTTATAACCAACGGGCAAAGGTTAGAAGATACGATTCTTTCGGGTGTTGCCTCTCTAATTAATAGTGATATGTATGGTATTGCCGTGATCATTTTTGTCGCGAGTATTGTCGTACCCGTTGCGAAAATTCTTGGCCTTAGTTACATACTAATTTGTATTCAAATGAAGCGTGCTGTCTACCACAGGCAACGCATGACCATCTATTTCATTGTGAAATGGGTTGGAAAATGGTCGGTTATGGACCTCTTCGTTATTTCGATCATGATGACCTTGGTCGACCGTGGACAAATTTTAAACTTTACACCAGGTTACGGTGCAGTCGCTTTTGGCGTCGTTGTTGTTCTTACGATGTTGGCGGCTGAAAGCTTAGATCCTAGGCTAATTTGGGATAACTACACCTCTAAAGATGAGTCAGTGAATGAACAACAATAACCAATCACAAGCGTCATATTCACCAGATGTAAGAAAAAACAAAGGCATCTCACCTTTGTGGATTCTTCCCATTCTAACTGTCGCTCTCGCCGGTTGGTTGGTGATGAAATCGATACACGATGCTGGGCAACGTGTGCAGATTTACTTCTCAGATGCTGCGGGACTAGTCGCAGGACGCACAACCATTCGCTACCAAGGCTTAGAGGTGGGTATGGTTCGTGATATCACGTTATCTAAAGACCTTTCCAATATTTACGTTGATGCTGATATCTATCCTGAGGCTCAAAAACTTTTGTCGAAAGGCACACGCTTTTGGTTAGTGAAACCAACCGCTAGCTTGTCTGGCATATCAGGGTTAGACGCACTCGTTTCAGGTAACTATATTGCGATTCATCCTAGTGAAACTAAAGAAGAACCTGAAACTGTGTTTCATGCATTGGACTCATCTCCTTCTGATTTATTAGCATCTGAAGGACTCAACATTTCGTTAACGACTAAAGATCTAGGCGGCGTGTCTATAGGTTCTCAAATCGTTTACCGTAAGATTCCGATTGGTGAGGTTTATAATTACCAACTCAACGACAACGCAAAATCAGTGACGATTCAAGCGGCAATTAAAGATGAATACAGTCATATCATTACTGATCAAAGCCGTTTCTGGAACGTCAGTGGCTTGGGTGCGAGTATTGGTTTCTCTGGCGTTGATGTTCGTTTAGAAAGCTTAAGTGCTCTGTTAGGAGGCTCTATTGCGGTTGATTCACCGGGAGAAGGTCAACCGGTCGAAATGCACACCAAATTCAAACTCTATCCTGATTTGAAAACTGCAGGTCGTGGTATTTCTATCAAAATCGCGGTTCCAGACGACAACAAGATCAGTGCAACTGGCGCTCCGATCATGTATCGAGGCATTGAAATCGGACAAATCACCAACTTATCGTTGAGCGAAGGTCGCGAACACGTGATTGCTTCCGCTGCTATCCAACCTGCATTCAGTGACTTTTTAAACAGCGGCAGTAAATTTGTACTTGAAGAGGCAGAGCTATCTCTAACAGGGATGAAAAACATTGCTAACTTGGTAACAGGGAACTTCTTAACATTAGTACCTGGCGAAGGTGAAAAATCTCGTCAGTTTACCGCGATTCGCAAGAACGAGTTCAGTCAGGAGCAAGAGAAATCTGTTGCGATTCGTCTAACGTCTAACAATTCATTTGGTTTGGATGTTGGAACCCAATTGCTATACAAAGGCATAGCTGTTGGTTCTATCATTGATGTTGGCTTAGTCGATGGTGTCGGCACAGGAAGCGACAAGCATGAAGTATTTATGGACGCCTTGATCGACAACGAATACTCGCACCTCATCAAAAGCCATAACCGATTCTTTGTCACGGGTAGTGCCACTGCAGAGCTAACGGAATCTGGATTAAGTGTAACGGTACCACCTGCGAAACAACTGCTGTCAGGCTCTATAAGCTTTGTGAGTGAAGGTAAAAATCAATCCCGTACTAACTATCAACTTTTCCAAAGTAAATCATTAGCGGAGATCGCTAAGTTCAACCAGACTGGTTCAAAAACGTTGTCACTGTTTGCCAGTGAGTTACCTTCAATTTCTAAAGGTAGTCCACTACTCTACCGTAACCTTCAAGTAGGAAGTATTTCAGATTTCCAACTCGCTGATGGTGGCGTAAGAATCAAAGTCACGATTGAAAATCGCTATACACATTTGATCAATAAGCACACTGTTTTCTGGAACCGTTCAGGTATAGAGGTTGATGCATCTTTATCAGGTATCAGCATTAAAGCCGCACCCGTAAAAACACTGATTCAAGGTGGTATCGCCTTTGATTCGTTACCCGGAATCGACAATAAGTTAGGTGACGTGTGGAAGTTGTACAACGATTCGAAATCAGCTCGTAAATTTGGTCGAGCGATTACCATCACTACGTCCTCTGCAGATCAAGAAGTCAGTAAAGGCACAGCGATCAAATATCAAGGTGTGACGGTGGGTGAAGTAACCTTAGTTATCCCTAACTTCAATAAAGGTGGTATCGAGATTACAGCTCGCGTTTTACCTGAATATGTCGAGAAAATTGCGGTCGCTGGTAGTCATTTCTGGTTAGCCGAACCGGAAATTGGTCTGAACGGTATTAAGAACGTTTCAGCACTGATCTCCAAGTACATCAACGTCGAACCTGGTAATAAAGGTCAAAGAGCAACGAAATTTAAACTGAGCAAAGGGCCAATACAACCTGAAGGGAAAATATTCCAACTGCAAAGTGAAACACGCGGCTCAGTATCGGAAGGGACACCTATCCTATTCCGTGAGTTGGAAATAGGCACCGTTATAGATGTACAGCTCGGCGAGTTTGCAGACCGTATTATCTCAACGATTCAAATAAAACCTGAATTCGCGTATTTGATTCGTTCAAACAGTGTCTTTTGGAATGTCTCTGGCGTAGACGTCTCTATCGGCCTCACTGGTGCAAACATCAAAGCAGGTACAGTCGATAGCCTAATCAGAGGGGGTATTACCTTCTCTACGCCACCAACGAATGAGCTACAACCCGTAGCAAGCGAAGATCAGTCTTTCTATTTGTATCCACAAGCAGAAGACGAATGGAAGTCATGGCGAACAGCTATTCCTAAGCCATAAGCTAAGTCCGCACCTTTTATGGAAGATGAATTCTTCTTAAAAATGCAGCCATTGAGCTGCATTTTTATTGTTTGAAACAAATATGGTTTAGGACAATCTGATTTTGCTTTAAACTGCTCGCATTACCGCTATAAATCGAGATACCCTTTTGCACGCTAACGTATATATCCCTGAAGAATTTCTAACTCACATTGAAGGCATCATGCCAAGCCATTTAGATATGGCTTCTTTTGTCGCATCTTGTCAAAAGCCACTTCGTAAAAGCATTCGTGTAAACACACTGAAGATCAGTGTCGAAGACTTCCTCGTGCGTGCAAAAGATAAAGGGTGGGAACTGGAACCTGTACCGTGGTGTGAAACGGGATTTTGGATCACTGCCGATGAAAGTGAAGCGCCTCTAGGCAATACGGCAGAACACATGTCTGGGCTTTTTTACATCCAAGAAGCCAGCTCTATGATGCCGCCTTCTGCGCTATTTCAAGGCGAAGAAGATTATCAAGCCGTGTTAGATACAGCTGCAGCACCAGGTTCGAAAACGACCCAAATTGCAGCATTAATGAATAACCGTGGAGTATTGGTTGCCAATGAATACGCGGCAAGCCGAGTAAAAGTACTTCATGCAAACATCGAACGTTGTGGTGTTCGTAATGCAGCACTAAGCAATTTTGATGGGCGTGTGTTCGGAGGTTGGTTACCAGAACAGTTTGATGCCGTATTGCTTGACGCACCCTGCTCTGGTGAAGGCACAATTCGTAAAGACGCCGATGCGATGAAAAACTGGACGTATCAATCAGTAGTCGATATTGCCAACACGCAAAAAGACCTCATTGAAAGTGCATTCCACGCGTTAAAGCCTAACGGCGTTTTGGTTTACTCGACTTGCACATTAAGCACAGAAGAAAACCAACAAGTGTGTCATCACCTAAAAGAAACCTTTGGTGATGCGGTTGAATTTGAATCTCTTGAATCACTGTTCGACAACGCAAAAGCAACCACGACGGAAGAAGGCTTTCTTCACATCTTCCCACAGGTGTATGACTCGGAAGGTTTCTTCGTCGCACGTATCCGAAAATTAGCGTCTGTTACACCGCCAGAAGTTAAAAAACGCCTGGGGAAATTCCCATTCGAGAAGGCAACAAAGAAAGCTCAACAAGAAGTCGCAGAACAGCTGTTTAGTACATTAGACATCAAGCTACCCACTGATACTCAAGTTTGGACCCGAGATAAAGACGTTTGGCTATTCCCTGAAGCGCTAGAGCCAATGCTCGGTGAGTTCCGCTTCTCTCGTATGGGCATCAAAATCGCTGAGACTCATAAAAAAGGCTATCGCTGGCAACACCAGGTAGCCACAACACTGGCTACAGGCAATGAAGTCAATATTGTAGAGCTATGCATTGAAGATGCTCGCGAATGGTTTATGGGACGAGATGTGCGTCCTGAAGGCCTATCGGGCAAAGGGGAAGTGTTGGTGAAGTATAACGGCGCAATCATTGGCCTTGGCAAGTGGGTAGGAAACCGAGTAAAAAACGGTTTACCGCGAGAACTTGTGCGCGATAAAAACCTTTTCTAGTCGTTCGATTAAAAGCATCACCGCCTTTTACTAGCAAAAAACAAAAAGCCCAAACAACGTAAGTTGCTTGGGCTTTTTCTATTCTGCTTTAACGACGTTTAACTGCTTTTAGCACAATTAGCGTAAATAAAAACATCGTCAAATCAACGCTTAATTACATAAACATCAATTCAAGTCACTACTTTCGCTATGAAAAATCGCATATTGGTGAATTTAAACTAAACTTCTGTCTATTAGGCAAACGAACTACAACGATTAGCGTAGGCTCTTCGGAGCCCTTTCCCCTAAGCCCAAACAGGAAGGTTTGGGCTTTTTTTTGACCGACAGACTCGCTTATTCAGCTAAACGGATGCCTTCTTTATCGATAGCAATCTTACCAGATTTGTACAAACCACCAATGGTCTTTTTGAATGTACCTTTACTGGTTCTGAACGCAGAAAAAATCGCTTCAGGTGAAGACTTATCATTCAAAGGTAAAAAGCCGCCTTTCTTCTCAAGTAAGTCTAGAATCTTAGTGCTTAGATCATCCATCTTAGCCACTCCGATTTTTTGAAGAGATAGATCAATTTTGCCATCTTCTTCACGGACGTTTTTGATGTAGCCTTTTAGCGATTTACCGATGAACAACTTACCAATGATGTCTGATGGGAAGATCATTCCCCAGTGTTCACCGTTTACAATCGCTTTGTAGCCTAATTGACTACGCTCAGCGATGATAAGATCCACTTGCTGATTGCGTTCATATGTCGCCGGCGTGTTATCTAACCACTTGTTAAACTTCGTTGTACCTACAATGCGGCTAGATGCTTTATCAATATACACATAGACTAAAATTGACTGACCTTCATTTAGGCGGCCACGTTGCTCGCTGAAAGGAACAAGAAGATCTTTACCTTTCACGCCCCAATTCATAAATGCACCAATGCTGTTTACGCCTTCAACCGTCATCAAGCCAAACTGCCCCACTTGAGCAATTGGTTTTTCAGTGGTCGCTGCGATCTGGTTGTCAGAATCAATGTATAAGAAAACATCTAACTTTTGACCAATTTCAACACCTTCAGGAGTAAACCGTTTAGGAAGCAACACGGTTCCATAGTCGCTAGCGTCAAGGAATACACCGAAGTCTGCTTGTTTTACTACTTCTAAATTGTTTATTTGACCAATATTAATCATCAAGATTGTCTCTACTTTAAATTTGGCGGTGATTATACGTGATCTCTGATATGCTTTCGCTAGTTTCATTCATATTTTTATATTCTAGGAGACATCGTTGATCACCGTTGATAAACAAGATGCGATAACACTTAAAATTAACCATGCGATGGCGAAAACAAAAAAGCTCGACATGGACGTTTATCTATTCATTCCCGGTGAACTCGGACTGACGCCTGAAGTGCTTTCTGAAAGTGCATTTTTTTACAGCTCGATCACTCAAAAACGTGCTTACTACAGTGATAAGACACTGCTGCCATTGGTACACAGCCGTTTGGCAAAGCGTGGACGTTTATCAACGACACAGTATCGTGTGAGTTTGAGTTTGTTCGCGTATCAATATGTTATTGCCTTAGATAAAGCCGTGAGCAGCTTAAATAAGACAGATAGTGACGACGTAACGGCTGATGACGTCGACGAAGTTATTGAGCTCGCGTTAGATATCTTGAAAAAGCTCCGACGAAGTATTCCTTACGAAGAAAACCTCAAACGCTACTACGCAAACATTGATAACTACCTTTCTTGGTACACTGAGCAAAAGTTCTTATCGTTGGTTTCTCACATGCCACGAGGCAGTGAATATTCGACCATCAAAGAACGTCTTTTAATACTATGCGAAAAAGAAACGGCTCACCGAAAGCTTAATCGCTACAACTCAGCAAGGGTTCGAGAAGACGTTACTCGTCTTAGCAACAAAATGCGATTGCTTCGCCGTTTAATTGAGCACCCTATCGTCCTCAAAGAAAAGACGACATCAATGGGTAAAAACGTAAAACGAGCCGTTAAAGGTATCGCGACGGGTTTGGTGATGGTAGTAGTAACGACAACGGTCATATTAGCCCGTGACTTCTTAGGCGAAATTACCGCCTCGTTCATCGTGTCGATGTCATTCATCTATGCGTTGCGCGAAATATTCAAAGATGACTTAAGAGATATCCTTTGGCGCTGGCTTCGTAAAGGCAAACCAAAATGGAAACGTCGTTACTTTGATCCGACAACCAATAAGTCTGTTGGCCATAAATTGGAATGGTTGGATTACGCTAACTTTTCTAAGCTAGCCGATCGCATTCAATCGATCCGCAAGAAGCGTGTTGTACAGCGTGAAGAACAAATCTTGCATTATCGTTCGCACACTGAAATGTCGACATCAACATTCATGAGTGGTTACGAAGAGACTCGCGAAACGCTTTCTATCAGTTTGAGAGCTCTGACGCGTTTGATGGACAAAGGGTCGAATAACGTTTATCGCCTGAATGAGGGACAAGTGAGCCGTGAGTCAGTAGAAAAGCGCCACCTTCTTAATTTAATCATCAAAGAAAATAATCACGATAATGAACCGACATATTACCGTTGGAAAATCGTAATGAACCGCTCAAAAATCGTAGATATCGAACAGATTACTCAAGAATCTTAAAAGAATTGCAGTATGTAGCTACTAAATCGCATACTGCAGTTTTGGTTTATCATTGCTCGAAATGAAGATTAACGTCTGGAAGGGACTTTCTTAATAGACAGTGTCAGCTGAAACTCTGCCATTGGCTCATCACCATGTAAAGAAGGACAAGTCGCGATAATCGTTACGGCTTGATTAACACGTTCACCCGTCGACATTGTTTCAGCCAGCATAGTATTAATGAGTTCACCATCGTTACATGTAAAATGCACATCGGCTTCAGGGCGCTTCAAGAAATTGCCGGTGACCTCTTTAAATGCCAACGATATTTTTTCTCCTTGCTGTTGAGATTTGCTCATCGCAAGAAAGCCCCCTGCAACATCAGCTCCCACAGCTAATACACCAAAATACATACTATTTAAGTGATTCTTAGTTCTTCTTTTAAGAGGGATCTTAAGTTCGACATGCTTATCATCAAGGGCAAGTAACTTCGGCCGACATAACCAAATTAACGGTACTTTGAACATACCAAACATAGTTAAGTAGAGATTAGCTTTTTGTAAAGGGGTTAACATCCGAGTCACCTAGCATAATTAGTCCTCTGACCAGTTAATAGATTCAAGATCGAAATGTCAAAAAAATGTTACAAAAAAGAGATACCATCGAACAATGATATCTCTTTCATTCTCAAAGCATTAGAGCTTCAAGAAATTGTGCAACTGGCTAATTGTTTACGCGGTAACCACCGTTTCAACACCTTCAAGGTCAGCGATGTAACCTTGTAAGCGAGGATAGTCAATCAACCCTTGAGTTACCAATAATACTGGTTTCTTCGCATGAAGCGTTGCTTTAACGATCATATCCAATAAGGTAATTACAGCCTCGTTTTGAGGGTCAAAAGCATGTTGCTGACTTTCATTTTGCTTATCTACACCTAATGTGAAAGACGCTAAGCTATCAACATTAACGACAACACCATCAAAGTAATGCAGTAATCGTTCACTCAGCAATACCGCTGATGGCACGTCGCAAGAGAACAGAACTTTCAAACCATTCAGCCCACGCGGTAAACCTTGCTCTGCGAGCAAATCGATAATCTTAGCGGCATCACTTAGTGCGCGAACGTAAGGAACAACCACTTCAACGTTGATACCATGCTCTCGCAGTGTCTTGATTACCTGACACTCTAGCGCGAACGCCTTGCTGTATTCCTGTGTCGCGTAGCGAGCCACACCACGAACGCCAAGCGCCGGGTTAACTTCTTCTACTTCACAGCTACCGCCTAGCAATGAACGAAAGCCAAAGCTGTCTGCGCTGCTCAAAGCAATTCGTATTTTAGTATGACTAGGTTGAATTGCCGCTTGAATTGCAACAACAAGTGTAGAAACAAAATGTTCATCGACACTTTTATCGCCAAGAATGGCATTCAACGAGGTTTTTTCTATATCAGAAAGAGTTTCTAAATGGCTTTCTATACTTGGATGGTAGAAGACACGATCCATTATCAACTCAGATAGTGAAACGTATAAGTGGTTGGAATTATTATTATCGTTATAAGAAGGCAGCACATCACCTAAGACCAGTTCTGGGTGCAAAGTGCTTTGATTTTCTTGAGTCATTGCTGCTCCAGCATTTTTATGTTGTGTTCAAACGAAAATACCGATAGCTGCCTGTTAATACAAGTGAAAATCCCTTATTTGACGCTGGGCTGCTGATAAAAATAAGAATATTAGCAATAACAGAGATAACTTTGACTTAAGAGAGTTTATTCCTCTGTTCAATTCCGTTATCTTAACCACTTCGCAATAGAATAAAAAAGCTATCACATGCCATTAAAAACTGATGAGTTGAGAACCCAAGCTCTGGGTCCTATGCCAACTCCTGCCGAATTAGGCAATGCACATCCTATTACTGACGACGTTGCTGAGCGCATTAAAAATTCTCGCCGCCAAATCGAAGATATCTTAACAGGTCGTGATAACCGCCTATTAGTTATCGTTGGCCCTTGCTCTGTTCATGACACAGATGCGGCTCTTGATTACGCTGAGCGTCTAAGCCAAATTCAAGAACAGTACAAAGATGAGCTGTTCGTAGTAATGAGAACCTACTTCGAGAAACCTCGTACCGTTGTAGGTTGGAAAGGTTTGATTACCGATCCTAACCTTGATGGCTCATATGCACTTGAAACAGGCTTAAACAAAGCTCGTAAGCTTCTATTGGATATCAATAAGCTTGGTCTTGCTACTGCAACTGAATTCCTTGATATGATCACGGGCCAATACATTGCAGACCTGATCACTTGGGGCGCAATTGGTGCTCGTACAACTGAATCTCAGATTCACCGTGAAATGGCGTCAGCATTGTCTTGCCCAGTTGGCTTCAAGAACGCAACTAACGGCAACATCAAAATTGCTATCGATGCGATTCGTGCTGCACATGCTTCACACTACTTCTACTCTCCAGATAAGAACGGTCGCATGACGGTTTACCGTACTTCTGGTAACCCATACGGTCACGTAATTCTGCGTGGTGGTGATAAAGGTCCTAACTTCGACGCTGAATCTGTTGAAAACGCATGTAAGCAACTGGCAGAAGTTAACCTTCCTGAGCGCTTAGTTGTCGACTTTAGCCACGCTAACTGTCAGAAACAACACCGTAAGCAGCTAGACGTTGCACAAGATATTTGTGAACAGATCAAATCTAACAAAAATCAAATTGCAGGTATCATGGCGGAAAGCTTCATTGTTGAAGGTAACCAGCCAATGACAGACATCAATAACCTAGAGTACGGCAAGTCTATCACTGACCCATGCTTAAGCTGGGAAGATACTGCAACAATGCTAGACATGCTTGCAACGGCAATTAAAGATAGAAATTTAGCTTAAGGACCTAACACAATGCCATCATTTGACATTATCTCTGAAGTAGAATCAGTAGAACTGCGTAACGCTGTAGACAACGCTAACCGTGAGCTTTCGACTCGTTTCGATTTTCGTGGTGTAGACGCTAGCTTTGATTACAAAGATGAATCCGTAAAGCTGAGTGCTCAAGACGATTTCCAACTGAAGCAGATGCGCGACATCCTTCGTAGCAACCTAACAAAGCGTAATGTTGATCCGAATGCGATGGAAGCGAAAGCGGCTGACCAAACAGGTCGTACTTGGCACCAAACGGTTGTTTTCAAGCAAGGCATCGAAGCGGATGTTGCTAAGAAAATCGTTAAGCTAATCAAAGATAACAAAGTGAAAGTTCAAGTTGCTATCCAAGGCGAAAAAGTTCGTGTAACGGGTAAGAAGCGCGACGATCTACAAGCTGTTATGGCTTTAGTTCGTAGCGGCGAGCTTGGTCAACCTTTCCAATTTGACAACTTCCGCGACTAATTTTTGAGTTTGAGCGACCACTTATTTAGGTTGCTCATTCATCAGCACAATGTCGTGTTCGAAATAGCAAAAAGCCACTTCTTTTGGGAAGTGGCTTTTTATTTATCAGCTCAGTCTTATTCAGGGCCTCTAGCCGATTTCAAACAACTAGAAAACGCTCGCTTCAGCTAAAATCTGTCAACTCAACTAAGTACTTTAGCAACAGACAGTTTCAGGTCTTTACCTGCCAGTAAATTAAACTCTACGCTCGCTGGTGGAATGAACACACACACTCGTAAGTTCTGAGTTCTTGCATGTTCTAGCTTGGTAGAGAGCTCACCACTGTTATCATAACTCTCCCTTTCTGCGTCACGGCGGCACAGATCAACGAATTCGAATGGGCAATCACTCGGTGACAATACCAGCTCTGCCTCTTGCATCAAGCGCAACGCTTTCATAGATAAAAGCTCGACATCTTGATCGAATTCAATCCAGGTTACCCGCCCTTCATTGTCTACACCTTCGGTCAACGCTTGTTGGTAAAACGCTTCTAATTGCTCTCTATCTACGACCTGTTCGATAAAGCTTGATGACAAGAATCGCTCCCAAAACTTGCGACGCTCATCGACAGTAGGAAACGACTCTTTGATTGAATTGCGTTTTGATGCACCAAAGTCTGCAATCAAACCTATATTTTGCGGAAGCACAGTTTCGAGTTTTTCTCTAATATTTCTTACCAAAACAGGCGATGCACCACCGCTAGAGATCGCAATTTGGATTCTTCCGCGATTTATTATAGATGGAGTGATGAAGTCACAGTAAGGCAAGTCATCCACTACATTGACTAAAATACCCAGTTTTTTCGCATCATTATGTACTTGATGGTTCAAGTTCGGGTTGTCTGTTGTAGCCCATACCTGCAAATAATTTTCCGAGATAATTTGTGACGAGTAAAAGTTTTGAACCCAATGAAGTTTACTCTCGTCAACTAACTGCTTTAAGTAAGGCGCAACCTTGGGAGACACTACCGTTACATTCGCCCCTGCTCTTAACAAACTGTCGACTTTTCGGCAAGCAACCTCACCCCCACCAACCACTAGAACTGGCTTATTCTCTACATCTAAAAACATTGGGAAATAACGCATGTTCTTCCTTGAGACGACTTCAATAACTATTCAACCATGCTACCAAATTTGGAGCATATTAATAACTACCCAAGTGTAATAAAAATATTTATCCACCAAATTTCAATCTTTCTGAAGTTTAATGTTTCAGTATTGTGATGTTGATTCAGAATATTTACCTAGTCAATTATCAATATAAAAATCTAAATCTTGTTGCACCAACAGTGTGAGCCGCTGCACTATTTACATTAAGTTAACATTTGGTCATTCTAATTGTGTTCGGATTTGTGATTTCATTCAAAATTCTTTTTAAATTATACATTTGTGAAAGTACGGATCCTTTCCTAACCTTATAAATAGTTGTTTAAATCGCACACAGTTTCATTTGCAAAATGCAACCCGTTTGATTTGAGTAACAAGGTCATAGAAAACGTAACACATATAGAAAAACTCAAATGAGCACGAGTATCAGGTGTCACCTGGTTAACAAGGAAGGATACAAATGACAAATAAACTAACACTTCTTGCTTCAGTAGTAGCTGCATCAACTGCGATGATGGCAACATCAGCATCAGCGGCAGAAAGCACTCTGGACAAAGTCACATCTCAAGGCTTTTTAACTTGTGGTGTAAGTACCGGTCTTCCAGGGTTCTCTAACCCTAACTCAAAAGGTGAATGGGAAGGAATCGATGTTGAGTATTGTCAAGCGCTTGCAGCGGCTGTACTCGGTGACAAAACTAAAGTTAAGTATGTACCTCTAACAGCAAAAGAGCGTTTTACCGCGCTTCAATCTGGTGAAATCGACGTACTATCTCGTAACACAACATGGACATTACATCGTGACAGTGCCCTAGGTCTCAACTTCGTAGGTGTAAACTACTACGATGGTCAAGGCTTCATGGTTAAAAAAGAACTAGGCCTTACAAGTGCTCAAGAGCTTGATGGCGCTTCAGTATGTGTTCAATCAGGTACAACGACTGAACTTAACTTAGCCGATTACTTCCGTAACAGTGGCATGACTTACAAGCCAGTGGTATTTGATACAGCAGCGCAAACATCTAAAGGTTTCGACGCTGGTCGTTGTGACGTACTAACGACTGACCAATCTGGTCTATACGCACTTCGCCTGAATCTTGCTGATCCAAAGTCTGCACAAGTACTTCCTGAAATCATCTCTAAAGAACCACTAGGCCCTGTAGTGCGCCAAGATGATGACAAATGGTTTAACGTAGCTAAATGGACACTTTCAGCAATGATTAACGCTGAAGAATATGGCATCTCTTCTAAAAATGCTGACGAAATGCTTAAGTCAAAAGATCCAAACATCAAACGTATTCTTGGTGTAGACGGTCCTAAAGGTAAAGGCCTTGGCATTCGTGACGACTGGGGTTACCAAGTAATTAAACAAGTCGGTAACTATGGTGAGAGTTTTGAACGTACTGTTGGTACAGGTTCTCCACTTCAAATTTCTCGTGGTGTAAATGCATTATGGAATGCGGGCGGCTTTATGTACGCTCCACCAATCCGTTAATAAATTTTCAAGCATCAATTAGGGCGGAGTTTTCCGCCCTATTTATTAAATGGATTTGAGGTTATAGTAGTATGAAACCTAATGAAACTATTTCTCCAGCTCAGGCAAAGCCACAGCCCAAAAGTGCCAACCTATTTTACAACCCCACTTTTCGCTCAATCGTTTTCCAAATTCTCGCTGTCGGAGCTCTCTGCGCTTTCTTTTACACGATTGTAAATAACGCACTCACTAACTTAGATTCCCGTGGTATCGCCACTGGTTTTGATTTTCTATCCCAAGAAGCTGGTTTTGGTATCGGCTTAACCCTCATCGAATACGACGAAACGTTCTCATACGGTCGTACTTTCTTTATCGGTCTTCTCAATACCGCTCTGGTTTCAGTGCTGGGCATCATGTTAGCCACGGTACTGGGTTTTAGTATGGGTATTGCTAGGCTCTCTTCAAATTGGTTAGTTAGCCGATTTGCAGCTGTCTACATTGAGATATTCCGAAATATCCCTCTTCTTCTACAAATATTTTTCTGGTATTTCGCCGTTTTACAAGCATTGCCTTCAGCTCGTCAAAGTATGAGTCTTGGCGAAGCCATTTTCTTGAACGTTCGTGGTTTGTATTTTCCTGCACCAGTATTGGAGCAAGGCAGCAGCATTGTCATCGCGATATTAATTGCCGGAATCGTCGCTACATTTTTCATCAACATTTGGGCCAACAATAAGCAGAAATTAACGGGTCAGCAAACACCGATGGTGCGTATCGCAGCAGCATTGATTGTTGGCTTACCACTAATCACTTATTTTGTTATGGGCATGCCTATCTCTGCTGAATACCCTGTTTTGAAAGGGTTTAACTTCAAAGGCGGTATTAGCATCATTCCTGAGCTTGCCGCGTTAATGCTTGCTTTAAGTATCTACACAGCAGCTTTCATCGCGGAGATTGTTCGCTCAGGTATAAATGCTGTAAACCATGGACAAACAGAGGCCGCGATGTCTCTAGGTATCCCACGTTCGAGAACACTTAAGCTTGTGATTATTCCACAGGCATTAAGAATTATTATCCCACCACTAACCAGTCAGTATTTGAACCTGACCAAAAACTCATCATTGGCGATGGCAATTGGTTATCCCGATCTTGTCTCTGTATTTGCAGGCACAACATTGAACCAAACAGGGCAAGCTATCGAAGTAATCGCGATGACAATGGGCGTCTACCTGACCTTAAGCCTATTAACGTCCGCTCTAATGAACATATACAACCGCAAAGTAGCGTTGGTGGAGAGATAAGATGAGTACACATCAATTTCAACCTGACCTTCCGCCTCCAGCGAATACCGTTGGCCCTGTCGGTTGGTTACGAAAAAATCTATTTAATGGACCAGTAAACAGTGTAGTAACCGTTATTCTTGGTTACTTTGCTTTCACTTTACTTTGGGCAGTAGCAGATTGGGCGTTCATTAATGCTGATTGGATAGGAACAACTCGAGATGCTTGTACAAGTGATGGCGCTTGTTGGGTTTTTATTAGCGTTCGTTGGGACCAGTTCATGTATGGCTTCTACCCTGAAGCTGAGCTGTGGCGACCTCGCCTTTTTTACGCAACTTTAGCCTTTTTTGTCGCTATATTAGCTTACGAAAAAACACCTAAACGTACGTGGATCTGGTTATTTTTTGTAAACATTTACCCTTTCTTGATCGCTGGTCTTCTTTACGGCGGTATCTTCGGGTTGGAAGTGGTTGATACACATAAATGGGGCGGATTACTGGTTACATTAATCATTGCTCTCGTCGGTATTGTTGTTTCTCTACCAATCGGTGTAGCGCTAGCGCTAGGTCGACGTTCAGACATGCCGATAATCCGCAGTATGTGTACCGTTTACATTGAAATCTGGCGTGGTGTTCCGCTTATCACGGTTCTATTCATGGCATCGGTAATGCTACCTTTATTTTTGTCTGAAGGAATGGAGACTGACAAACTGATCAGGGCGCTTGTCGGTGTTGTGCTGTTCAGTGCGGCTTACATGGCAGAAGTAATTCGTGGTGGTTTACAAGCAATACCAAAGGGTCAATACGAAGCAGCTGATGCGCTGGGGTTGAGCTACTGGAAAAAGACCGGGCTTATCATTCTTCCTCAAGCTCTAAAAATCACGATTCCTTCAATTGTGAACACCTTTATTGGCTTGTTCAAAGATACCAGTCTTGTTTTGATTATCGGTATGTTTGATGTACTAGGGATAGGCCAAGCCGCGAATACCGATCCTGAATGGCTTGGTTTCTCCACAGAAAGTTATGTATTTGTCGCGTTAGTGTTCTGGGTGTTTTGTTTTGGCATGTCGAGATATTCGATCTGGCTAGAAAACAAACTTCACACCGGTCACAAACGATAATTAACAAGATCAAGGACGTATTATGACGCAGCAAACAGAAAACAACTCTCAAGGTCTTATGATCGAGTTAAAAGACATGAACAAGTGGTACGGTGAGTTCCACGTTCTTAAAAACATCAACTTGGAAGTTAAAAAAGGCGAAAAAATCGTTATTTGTGGCCCTTCAGGTTCAGGGAAATCAACGATGATTCGTTGTATTAACCGATTAGAAGAGCACCAAAAAGGCCATATCTTTGTGTCCGGCAATGAGCTAACGGAAGACCTGAAAAACATTGAAGCGGTTCGACGCGATGTGGGCATGTGTTTCCAGCACTTCAATCTGTTCCCTCACCTAACCGTATTGGAAAATTGCACCCTAGCACCTATTTGGGTGAAGAAGATGCCGAAAGAAGAAGCCGAAGCGATCGCGATGAAATTTCTCGAACGTGTAAAAATACCAGAGCAAGCCGATAAGTTTCCGGGGCAGCTCTCTGGTGGTCAACAACAACGTGTGGCAATTGCGCGCTCTTTATGTATGAACCCTCAAGTCATGTTGTTTGACGAACCTACATCAGCGCTCGACCCTGAGATGGTGCGCGAGGTGCTGGATGTAATGGTTGAACTTGCAGAAGAAGGCATGACGATGTTGTGTGTAACGCACGAGATGGGTTTTGCAAAAGAGGTTGCCGACCGTGTTATCTTTATGGATGCAGGAGAAATTATTGAAGAAAATAACCCTGTTGATTTCTTCGAAAATCCTCAATCAGATCGAACTCAGAACTTCTTGAGTCAAATATTACACCATTAATGTGATACTATACTGATATAAACAGAGGCGGCTTCGGTCGCCTTTTCGTTATTAAAAGCTTCTTTAAGTTGTAGCGATGAAACGCTTGTAATGATTTGTTACATCTTGACGAACACTTAGACGACTATTTTGATTATTATTTTAAGTATACAAAAGGAATGAAAGACTTGATTTTTCGAACTTTCAGCCCCATAAATGTACTAATAACTATTGAAGTCACCTTACGAGGAAGATTATGAACAGCCCTATGTTTTCACGCACAGCAACTCAAGAAAGTGCTCTGCAAACCAATAAAGTGTTGCGTAACACATACGCACTACTGTCTATGACACTACTTTGGTCTGCTGTAGTAGCAGGCGTATCTATGGCGATGAACCTTCCTCGTCCTGGTCTTATTATCATGCTAGTTGGTTTCTACGGTCTACTTTTCTTAACTGAGAAGAACCGTGACAACGGCATGGGTTTAGTCTTCACGTTCCTGTTTACAGGCTTCCTAGGCTACACCATCGGTCCAATCTTAAACATGTACGTTGGCGCAGGTATGGGTGATGTCATCCTAACCGCACTAGGTGGTACAGCATTAGCATTCATGGCAGCGTCAGCTTACGCACTTACAACTAAGCGTGATCTTTCATTCCTTAACGGTATGCTAATGGCTGGTTTCGTTGTACTGCTGGTAGGTATGGTTGCAAACATCTTCCTACAAATGCCTCTGTTATCATTAGCAATGAGCGGTATGTTCATCCTATTCTCTACTGGTGTGATCTTGCTAACAACGCAAAGCATCATACGTGGTGGTGAAACGAACTACATCTCGGCAACGATTAGCTTGTATGTTTCTATCTACAACATCTTCATCAGCCTACTAAGTATCTTAGGCATCATGAACAGTAACGACTAATCACTCAACACTGAAAACGTAGCCCAAGAGCCTGTCTCTTGGGCTTTTTTGTGCCTGTAGGTATAATATTTCGTAGATAACTACAATATCTATTGAGCAAGGTAAACTTGGTCATGTACCCTATCCTCATAGTAAATTTGATTCTGGATTAAACATGTTTGAATATCACGGCAAGCAAATTGAAACCGACGCTCAAGGCTACCTATTGGACTACACACAATGGGAAGAAGGTATGATTGAGATTCTTGCTCAAGATGAGGCGATTGAACTGACCGATGCGCACTTAGAAGTGGTACATTTTGTAAGAAGCTTTTACGAAGAGTTCAAAACCTCTCCAGCTGTTCGTATGCTCGTTAAAGCGATGGAAAAAGCGCACGGCCCAGAGAAAGGTAACAGTAAGTACCTATTCAAATTATTCAAGAAAGGCCCCGCTAAACAAGCAACCAAGCTCGCTGGTTTACCTAAACCAGCAAAATGCTTGTAAAGCTTAAACAACTTTAGGTTGCTTTATTCTCAAGGTAAAGGGTAAATACTGTAGTGCGCTAGCTACAGTATTTTAAACTCCCCCATACGTACATCCTGCCGCTCACTTTCTTTAACTTGATGCATCACTACATAGTCTACTGTCGCACTCGAAGGGCCAATATTGAGCCAAGCGTGGAACTTCTCTATTTCCTTACCCTTTCCGACAGCTAGCACTTCAACTCGGCCATCATTTAGGTTTTTTGCATAGCCTGAAATTCCCAGAGTTTGTGCCTGCCTACTGGTGTGATAGCGAAAACCAACACACTGAACTACGCCTGATACGACAAAAATATATTGTGAACTTTCCATAACGTTGCCTCATAAATTGTATGAATGATATAGTTGCAACTCTATTCATTCACCGCTTATTGGTGGACTTACTTCGAGTATAACGATTATGAAAGAAATCCCATTTCGTTGGATTGACAAATATCTCATTCACCTAAAAATCCAAGAAAAGTTCTATCTACTGTTCTTATTACCTCTTCTCGCCTTGGTTATATTAACTCTTGTTTTAGATAGCGCCGCAGACTCTTTACTTGCCCACCTTTATCAAGAAGAAATGCTCTTGATGAAAGGGCTTATCGAAGCTGGTCAGCTCACTAAAGATCAGGTTGCTCAGCTTGTCAGTAATTCTGAAACCATCTCTTTAGGCTATGGTGTTGGTTCCGTCTCAGTTATGAACGGTGCATTCAGCTTAGTTGCAAGCCATGACCAAAACCTTTGGTCAGCATTGTCTACGACTCAAGTTTCTATCATCGCAGTTACTCTCACCCTAATTGCGCTTGGTGTTTATTACATCATGACTTTCATTGGTGGCGCGATGTTCTCGATAAACAAAGCTCTGAACACGCTCGCTAATGGCGACTTAACCTGTCGTATGAACTACTTCTTAGTTCGCGATGAGTTTAGCGAAATTGCCATTACCATCGACAAAGTAGCCGAGCGCGAGCAAAACATGGTTCTTTCCATTCAAGAATCTGTAGCACTCATGCAACAGATCAGCTCGGATTTAAATCAATCAACACAACAAAGCTCAAACATTTCGGGTAATCAGCAAGAACACCTAAATAGCTTAGCAAGTGCCACAGAACAGATGGCCGCGACCATTCGTGAGGTCGCAAACCTAGCTCATGAGTCTAGCTCTCAAACGATGGATGCTCGCGGTGTCGCACAAAGTGGACAACTGAAGGTTTCTAATACTTTGGATTCTATCTCTAGCCTCTCTCAAGAGATCCAATCCGCTTCACAAGCTGTGGAAGAACTCGATGCGAATGCTGCACAGATCGATGAAGTGGTCGCCACCATTAATGGTATTTCACAGCAAACGAACTTACTGGCATTAAACGCAGCAATCGAAGCCGCTCGTGCTGGTGAGCAAGGCCGTGGATTTGCTGT
This sequence comes from Vibrio echinoideorum, assembly GCF_024347455.1. Classification (NCBI taxonomy): domain Bacteria; kingdom Pseudomonadati; phylum Pseudomonadota; class Gammaproteobacteria; order Vibrionales; family Vibrionaceae; genus Vibrio; species Vibrio echinoideorum. The sequence goes on along the minus strand of NZ_AP025483.1, from coordinate 1,608,645 downwards.
CGTTGCAGACGAAGTTCGCGCTCTAGCAGGACGAACGCAACAAGCAACGGTTGAAATCCAAAGTATGATTGAATCATTACAACGTAACAGCCAGTCACTGACAAAATTAATGGAAATAACGGTTAACAACGCAAATGAAGGCCAAGCATTAATGTCGGAAGTGAACGTTGAAATCGGGTCTTTAGCAGAAAAGAATCAATCCATTTCTGATAGTAGTACTCAAATTGCTACAGCTGCGGAAGAGCAAGGTGTTGTTGCTGATAACATCGCTCAAAGTGTTGAAGAGATTCGTCATCAATCAGATAACATCTGTGAAATGATCAGCAAGAGCAATTCCAATGTTGATCAACTGCGTAAGCAGAGCGACACCATGGAAGAGTTGCTGACAGGCTTAAAGGCTTAATACTGATATCTGACCGCTGAGGTATTAATCATAGCTGTCTTACCCAATGACAACTTATTCATTAAAAAACGTTATTAGGGCTGCTCCTACAGCCCTTTCCTATTTGCTTTTCAACTGGACTTCCCCGACAATACCCCTCCTTCAAATTCAACAAACAGAGTAAATTATGACTCCTTCAATTCATCTAGCTAAAGGCCGTGACAAATCACTACGCCGCAAACACCCTTGGGTATTTTCACGCGGTATCGATAAAGTCGAAGGCGAGCCACAATCAGGTGAAACTGTAGACGTATATGCTCAAAATGGTCAATGGCTCGCAAAAGCAGCTTACTCACCAGAATCTCAAATTCGCGCTCGTGTTTGGACGTTTGAAAAGGAAGAAATCAATAAAGCGTTTTTCATCAAAAGATTCAAAGACGCACAATCACTACGTGAAGATATCATCGAACGTGACGGCCTAACGGGATACCGATTAACGGCGGCTGAATCTGACGGCCTGCCAGGTATCACGATCGACAAGTACCAAGATTTCTTGGTTTGCCAACTATTGAGTGCTGGCGCGGAATTCAACAAAAGTATTATCGTTGAAGCTTTAGTTGAGTGCTTCCCTGAGTGTAATATTTACGAACGCTCTGACGTAGCAGTTCGTAAAAAAGAGGGCTTAGAACAAGTTGTTGGTGTACTTCACGGTGAAGAGCCACCTAAGTCAGTAGTCATTGAAGAAAACGGCGTAAAGATCAGCGTGAACATAATGGAAGGCCACAAAACTGGCTTCTACATGGACCAACGTGATAGCCGCAAAGAGTCTATGAAGTACGTTAAAGGCAAAGATGTCCTTAACTGTTTTTCATACACTGGCGGTTTTGGCCTTTACGCGCTTAAAGGCGATGCGAAACGTGTGATCAACGCAGACGTATCTCAACTAGCTCTTGATACAGCTAAGTTCAACGCTGAACTGAATGAGTTCGATATCTCGAAAAAACGTGCAGTATTCCTGAACGCAGACGTATTCAAACTACTTCGTGAATACCGAGATCAAGGCACTAAGTTTGACGTAGTGATCATGGATCCACCAAAGTTTGTTTCAAGCAAAAACAACCTAACATCAGGTGCTAACGGCTACAAAGACGTGAACATGCTCGCGATGCAAATCCTGAAGCCAGGTGGAACACTACTCACCTACTCTTGCTCAGGTTTGATGGGTGCTGACTTATTCCAAAAAATCATTGCTGATGCCGCTCTAGATGCAGGTCGAACGGTTAAGTTTGTAGAGCGCTTCGAGCAAGCTGCCGATCACTTAATTGATACAGCTTACCCAGAAGGTTTCTACCTGAAAGGTTTTGCATGTAAGGTGCTTTAATTTTAGTACTTTAGAAGCTAGTTGATATAACAAAACAGACACATTAAAAAAGGGCCTTTCGGCCCTTTTTTGTTATTGGTCTGGTAAGTTCACAAAGAGTTGGTTAACCAAATTACTCAAATCACTGCTTATCACACTGCCATCACCTTGAGCGTTCACAGAGTCGAACTGATTCCCCGTATTATCGAGTACAATAGTTTGTGTCTGACCGCTATTACTTGCGTCTTCAGAGATAGTGATAACCAAATCTTTATCACCACCGCCGTTATCCACTTTTTCAATCGTGATGTGCTCAAGCAAATCTGACATTGAATTTTCCGTTGGCAATAACTGAGATATATCTAAGTGATCTTGGCCTAAAGCAAAGTCGGTAATTGTATCAACATCATCTTGGAACGGTTGATCAACCCATTGGAATAGGTCATCGCCGTCGCCGCCAGTTAGGATATCGTTGCCTAATCCACCGATTAATAGGTCATCTCCCTCTCCACCATCAAGAAGATCATTACCATTATCTGCGACCAATACATCATCACCATCGAAACCATAGAGTTCACTAGCATAATTTTGGACTACTGCTATTGCACCACCATTTCCATCTGACTCATAAGTACCAGTTATCACTGACCCATCATTCAAAACAACTTCAAAAGATGCACCTATAAAACTACTACCTTGATCTCCGCCAAAACTGTCAGTATCGAATGTGAACCAGAACTCATCATCGCTTGTAAAATCACCATCAACAAAATTAGCAATCAGTACTGAAGAGTCCGAGTTCATTGCATCCCAAATATTATCAGTCTGTTCGATGCCTTTTGACTCTGTTTGGTTCATTGGATTGGAGCTATCGCTTATATCCCAATAAGCATTATTATCGATACTACTCAAGTCAATACTAATTTGCATTACTGACAAACCAGCAGCCAAGCTAGAAAATGCAAATCCGTATTGATTAGGGTTATTGTAAGTATTACCGGAACGAACGGTAGCAGTAATTGTTGCCAATTCTCCTATACTATTAGTCGGCTTACCTATAATAATATCATCAGCTTGTGTTCCTGATAAAACAGAACTGTCGATAAAATTCACTTCAACATTAGCGCTATCTGAAACTCCATTTCCATCAATCACGTAACTGAATTCATCCCCACTTTCAGCGTTATCTAAAATAACAGCTTCCCCGTTAAGAGTGACTGTAGCCTCAGAGCTTGCGACACTAGAAACAACGGTATCTGAAGTTATTGCGTCTGAGTGCGTAAGATAATCAGTATCGATAGACAGTGGAGAGTCACTGTTCAAATTAGTAATAATGTTGTTTACGTTTGCATCGATGGTCGCATGGTAATCGATATTGAGCGTTAATTTTAAAGAGTCCTGATCTCCATCTCCATCTTCAACCTGCACTTGAATAACTTCACTCTCGTTTAGCACATTTCGATCAACGGCAATACTGTAATAATACTCACCTGAGTCGAAATTAATCCTAAACTCCCCTCCTAAAGCGGTTGAAACTGTAATCTCAGGTAAACTCGCATCGTACTCATAAGCGATGCCATCGATGACAATTGATGTAATTGATACCCCGTCAGCTCCTTCTAAAATACCACCTTCCGCGTCAAAAAGCTTAACGTCACCACTAATACTGTTGTTGTCAAAATACTCTAAAACTGTATTGGTCAAATCATCAGCATCATCAACCACAACAGCATAATCACTATCATTATCACTTGCATCAGCTGAGTGCGCGATTGGTGTAAGTTCGTCCAAAGGTGCATTACCTATACCTATCGCGAAAGAAATATCATAGTTTGCTGAGTCTAAATAACTGTTCCAATCATCTTGAAGATCTCCGTCGACTTCCGCCCCTGCATTAGGAGCTCCATCTGAAATAAAGTACACAAAACTTTGATCAGAAGTTGGTAAAGCACCGCTGTCCATTACTTTTTCTAGTGCATCGCTATATAGTGTTCCGCCACTTGCTTGCAAGGATTCGAGGTACGTAATCACATCAGCTACATCATCTAATAACCAACCAGAATTGGCTATGTTATTGCCTGAGAATGTAACTATTTGAACATTGACATCACCGGTATCATCGACCTCGCTAACAAGAGCTGTCAGGGCTTCAATAGCCGTTTCTAGATAGCTTTTCCCATTGCCAGCCGAATAATCCATACTACCTGACAAGTCAAGAACAAAAGTCAAATTTGTTGTTATAGGATCTGATGTGGTCGTTAAGTTACGTTCAACATCACTGACAATAGGCACATCATCAACGATATTAATATTAAGCTGCGCACTGTCCGTAACACCAACGCTATTTGATATTGTGTAACTAAAACTATCTACAACATCATCACCGATTGATGTGTTAGTTAATTCATACTCAAAATCGCCTGCACGGAAGCCATTAGAGTCGTCAGTATATACAGTCAACGTACCGTAAGTTGTAGTAATGACCACGACCCCATTTACTGATGCCTGACCGTTAACTGCGCTAATTGACGTCGAACTACTAACACCACTATCATTGTCTAGAATATTGCCGGTAACAACACTTGTGTCACTATTAGAGTCAGTACCTGATTCAAGACCAGCCTCATACACCTCTTCGCTATTATCTTTAGCTACCGGTAATGAGTCTTGTGTCACTGTCAATTGAGCTGAAGCCCCACTACCATCAGCATCAGTCAACTCGTATTCGAACGTATCTTGATTAGTCGAACCTACGCTGTATTGAACCTCAACACTCTCTACCATAAAGTTATTGGTTGTGCCGGTATAAAGCACCACAGTTTCAAAACCACTATCAGAAACAATAGTTAAGTCGTTACTACTTACAGTTCCACTATCAATTAAAGAGCCCTGATCGTCGTATGCCTCCCAGAACACTTGCTCACTGTTAGCAACGCCATTCAAAGTAAAGTTAGCTACAGAAACTTCACCGCTAAACTTAGTAACCAATGCTTCGTCGTAACGTATTTGACTACCGTTTCCTGCGGCATTGTCGTAATAAATACCAACCTTATTGCCAACGTTCACCACACTGGCAGAGTTACTATTTAGGTTCGTAACATCAACTTGTTGATAATCGCTATAAGCATACAGTTCAATACCATTGTTATTTAGCATGTCGTTTGTTGAAAACAACTCTACTTGACCTTCCGCTTGGGTTGATTGGTAGCTATAGCTGCCGTCTTGATTAAACGTAGCAATAGCCGTACCTGTATCAATGACGATCTCGCCGTTACTGTTCCATTCATTGTATGTTTGGCCATCGAAAGTAATACTGGTTACTTTAGTAACATCACTACCTAAGTCATCCTTACCCGAACCATCGTTTTCACCAGAGATCAAGTTACCGAAGCCTAAACCGCCAAAGCCAACACTATCAAAGTCATCAACCGCAGTCGGTCCACTATCCGTGATCGCGATTTCGATCTCAGTCCAATTGGAGTTTCCTTGGCCATCAGTAACTAAATAATAAATGGAATCAGTTATTGCTACGCCTTGAGTATGATCCTGGCCTTGAGGAGCTTGATAACTAAATGAACCATCATCATTTATAGTTACCGTCCCACCTAAACTTGTAGAGAACGTCGAACCTGGAGAGGATATATCAACCTCATTTGTACCAGACGAATCACTTGCTAGCGAAAGAACAGCCAAATTCGTGTCATCGTTATCAACATCGTTAACTAACAACTGATCAGACGTAAAGGTGACTGTGCTACCTTCTTCGAGAGTTGCGGTATCTGGATTTCCGCTAGGAGCGTCATTACTACCAATAATATTAATAGTTGCTGTCGCAGTATCTGTTGCGCCATGTTCATCTGTAATTGTATATGTGAAGCTCTCAGTCGTTAGTTCCCCAGCTTGCAAGTAATCATAGACGTCGTTGGTGTCATAGTCGTAAGTCCCATCGGCATAAACAGTAAGCAATGCGCCACTTGGAAGAGTAACAACTGAACCATTAGTAATCGTCTGGCCATTTACAGCGGTCAATGAAAAGGTATCATTTTGATCATCGATATCGTTTGCAAGAAGCCCTGCATTAGCGTCGGTCACAGATACGCCGTCGTCTTCATCAACAATGATGGCACCATCACCTAGATCTATTCCGGTAACGCGAATTGAAGATAAGACATAATCAGAAGAATCCCCAACTCGTACACCATTCGAATCTGCTTCGAAGACTAACGTATCAAATACAATATCACCGGTGTCGATGTTAAAGTCGCCCGTAGAAGCGCCAGAATCCGTTTTGAATACTCCTGAAGCGACAAGCTCTCCATTATAATATGCAGACCAAGCACCTTGTTCTCCTTCATTTTCACTACCAAAAAGTCGTGAAACGCTAAAATCGACATTATTAGCTAGCTCACTAAATTCAAATTTAATTTTTTCAGAGGTGTCAGATCCAGGATCATATTCAATCTGATCAGCAATTTGTCCGCTATCCCTAATAGAGCCTGCGACACCAATTCCAAAGCCACTTAATTCAGATATAGTCCCTGATGTCTCATTACCATCTGAGTCATAAGTAATGGCTTCAATCGAGAACAGAGGTTCGCCATCACTTCCAGTTGGAATCGTAATACCATCAGTGAAATCGGCAAAAGCAGTGTATTCCTGGCTTAACGAACCATCATCTATAGCGTCAACAGAGTTATAAGTTGGTGTATCGCTGTCTACCGCCGTCGCATTGTCGCTATCGGTCGCCGTTAGGCTCACCGCTGGTAGTGTCTCGCCTGCATTCACCGCGTCAACACCCGCTTGCGTCAGTACCACATCGGTGCCGCTGATCGCGTAGTAACTATCGGTGTTTGTGCCCGGGGTGAAGGCAACACTTGGTGTGCCGTCTTCTTCATCCGACGCCGTGAACGTCGCCACCACGGTATCTACCGCCGCGTCGTTTTCATTGAACGTAGGCTTTGCCACCACATCGATGGTTGGGCCGTCGTTGACTGGCGTCACCGTCAGATCCAACGTCGACGTTTCTAATGGCGTGCCATCCACTTCCAGACCGTCGGTCATGGTGTACGTGACCGTTGGGAACGCGCCGTTGTAGTTCGTCACTGGCGTGAAGGTGTAGTTACCCTCACTGTCGATGCTGATGGTGCCTTTGCCGTCCACCGTGATGCTTTCGCCTGCGTTCACCGTCTGGTTACCCACACTGAACGTCGTCACCGTGACGTCGCCATCCGGGCTTGAGGTGCCCGTTAGAACGTTGCCCGTATTCTCACCACTGTCTTCTGCAACATTGATGCTTTCATCCGCATCAACGAACGTGTCGTTGACTGGCGTCACCGTCAGATCCAACGTCGACGTTTCTAATGGCGTGCCATCCACTTCCAGACCGTCGGTCATGGTGTACGTGACCGTTGGGAACGCGCCGTTGTAGTTCGTCACTGGCGTGAAGGTGTAGTTACCCTCACTGTCGATGCTGATGGTGCCTTTGCCGTCCACCGTGATGCTTTCGCCTGCGTTCACCGTCTGGTTACCCACACTGAACGTCGTCACCGTGACGTCGCCATCCGGGCTTGAGGTGCCCGTTAGAACGTTGCCCGTATTCTCACCACTGTCTTCTGCAACATTGATGCTTTCATCCGCATCAACGAACGTGTCGTTGACTGGCGTCACCGTCAGATCCAACGTCGACGTTTCTAATGGCGTGCCATCCACTTCCAGACCGTCGGTCATGGTGTACGTGACCGTTGGGAACGCGCCGTTGTAGTTCGTCACTGGCGTGAAGGTGTAGTTACCCTCACTGTCGATGCTGATGGTGCCTTTGCCGTCCACCGTGATGCTTTCGCCTGCGTTCACCGTCTGGTTACCCACACTGAACGTCGTCACCGTGACGTCGCCATCCGGGCTTGAGGTGCCCGTTAGAACGTTGCCCGTATTCTCACCACTGTCTTCTGCAACATTGATGCTTTCATCCGCATCAACGAACGTGTCGTTGACTGGCGTCACCGTCAGATCCAACGTCGACGTTTCTAATGGCGTGCCATCCACTTCCAGACCGTCGGTCATGGTGTACGTGACCGTTGGGAACGCGCCGTTGTAGTTCGTCACTGGCGTGAAGGTGTAGTTACCCTCACTGTCGATGCTGATGGTGCCTTTGCCGTCCACCGTGATGCTTTCGCCTGCGTTCACCGTCTGGTTACCCACACTGAACGTCGTCACCGTGACGTCGCCATCCGGGCTTGAGGTGCCCGTTAGAACGTTGCCCGTATTCTCACCACTGTCTTCTGCAACATTGATGCTTTCATCCGCATCAACGAACGTGTCGTTGACTGGCGTCACCGTCAGATCCAACGTCGACGTTTCTAATGGCGTGCCATCCACTTCCAGACCGTCGGTCATGGTGTACGTGACCGTTGGGAACGCGCCGTTGTAGTTCGTCACTGGCGTGAAGGTGTAGTTACCCTCACTGTCGATGCTGATGGTGCCTTTGCCGTCCACCGTGATGCTTTCGCCTGCGTTCACCGTCTGGTTACCCACACTGAACGTCGTCACCGTGACGTCGCCATCCGGGCTTGAGGTGCCCGTTAGAACGTTGCCCGTATTCTCACCACTGTCTTCTGCAACATTGATGCTTTCATCCGCATCAACGAACGTGTCGTTGACTGGCGTCACCGTCAGATCCAACGTCGACGTTTCTAATGGCGTGCCATCCACTTCCAGACCGTCGGTCATGGTGTACGTGACCGTTGGGAACGCGCCGTTGTAGTTCGTCACTGGCGTGAAGGTGTAGTTACCCTCACTGTCGATGCTGATGGTGCCTTTGCCGTCCACCGTGATGCTTTCGCCTGCGTTCACCGTCTGGTTACCCACACTGAACGTCGTCACCGTGACGTCGCCATCCGGGCTTGAGGTGCCCGTTAGAACGTTGCCCGTATTCTCACCACTGTCTTCTGCAACATTGATGCTTTCATCCGCATCAACGAACGTGTCGTTGACTGGCGTCACCGTCAGATCCAACGTCGACGTTTCTAATGGCGTGCCATCCACTTCCAGACCGTCGGTCATGGTGTACGTGACCGTTGGGAACGCGCCGTTGTAGTTCGTCACTGGCGTGAAGGTGTAGTTACCCTCACTGTCGATGCTGATGGTGCCTTTGCCGTCCACCGTGATGCTTTCGCCTGCGTTCACCGTCTGGTTACCCACACTGAACGTCGTCACCGTGACGTCGCCATCCGGGCTTGAGGTGCCCGTTAGAACGTTGCCCGTATTCTCACCACTGTCTTCTGCAACATTGATGCTTTCATCCGCATCAACGAACGTGTCGTTGACTGGCGTCACCGTCAGATCCAACGTCGACGTTTCTAATGGCGTGCCATCCACTTCCAGACCGTCGGTCATGGTGTACGTGACCGTTGGGAACGCGCCGTTGTAGTTCGTCACTGGCGTGAAGGTGTAGTTACCCTCACTGTCGATGCTGATGGTGCCTTTGCCGTCCACCGTGATGCTTTCGCCTGCGTTCACCGTCTGGTTACCCACACTGAACGTCGTCACCGTGACGTCGCCATCCGGGCTTGAGGTGCCCGTTAGAACGTTGCCCGTATTCTCACCACTGTCTTCTGCAACATTGATGCTTTCATCCGCATCAACGAACGTGTCGTTGACTGGCGTCACCGTCAGATCCAACGTCGACGTTTCTAATGGCGTGCCATCCACTTCCAGACCGTCGGTCATGGTGTACGTGACCGTTGGGAACGCGCCGTTGTAGTTCGTCACTGGCGTGAAGGTGTAGTTACCCTCACTGTCGATGCTGATGGTGCCTTTGCCGTCCACCGTGATGCTTTCGCCTGCGTTCACCGTCTGGTTACCCACACTGAACGTCGTCACCGTGACGTCGCCATCCGGGCTTGAGGTGCCCGTTAGAACGTTGCCCGTATTCTCACCACTGTCTTCTGCAACATTGATGCTTTCATCCGCATCAACGAACGTGTCGTTGACTGGCGTCACCGTCAGATCCAACGTCGACGTTTCTAATGGCGTGCCATCCACTTCCAGACCGTCGGTCATGGTGTACGTGACCGTTGGGAACGCGCCGTTGTAGTTCGTCACTGGCGTGAAGGTGTAGTTACCCTCACTGTCGATGCTGATGGTGCCTTTGCCGTCCACCGTGATGCTTTCGCCTGCGTTCACCGTCTGGTTACCCACACTGAACGTCGTCACCGTGACGTCGCCATCCGGGCTTGAGGTGCCCGTTAGAACGTTGCCCGTATTCTCACCACTGTCTTCTGCAACATTGATGCTTTCATCCGCATCAACGAACGTGTCGTTGACTGGCGTCACCGTCAGATCCAACGTCGACGTTTCTAATGGCGTGCCATCCACTTCCAGACCGTCGGTCATGGTGTACGTGACCGTTGGGAACGCGCCGTTGTAGTTCGTCACTGGCGTGAAGGTGTAGTTACCCTCACTGTCGATGCTGATGGTGCCTTTGCCGTCCACCGTGATGCTTTCGCCTGCGTTCACCGTCTGGTTACCCACACTGAACGTCGTCACCGTGACGTCGCCATCCGGGCTTGAGGTGCCCGTTAGAACGTTGCCCGTATTCTCACCACTGTCTTCTGCAACATTGATGCTTTCATCCGCATCAACGAACGTGTCGTTGACTGGCGTCACCGTCAGATCCAACGTCGACGTTTCTAATGGCGTGCCATCCACTTCCAGACCGTCGGTCATGGTGTACGTGACCGTTGGGAACGCGCCGTTGTAGTTCGTCACTGGCGTGAAGGTGTAGTTACCCTCACTGTCGATGCTGATGGTGCCTTTGCCGTCCACCGTGATGCTTTCGCCTGCGTTCACCGTCTGGTTACCCACACTGAACGTCGTCACCGTGACGTCGCCATCCGGGCTTGAGGTGCCCGTTAGAACGTTGCCCGTATTCTCACCACTGTCTTCTGCAACATTGATGCTTTCATCCGCATCAACGAACGTGTCGTTGACTGGCGTCACCGTCAGATCCAACGTCGACGTTTCTAATGGCGTGCCATCCACTTCCAGACCGTCGGTCATGGTGTACGTGACCGTTGGGAACGCGCCGTTGTAGTTCGTCACTGGCGTGAAGGTGTAGTTACCCTCACTGTCGATGCTGATGGTGCCTTTGCCGTCCACCGTGATGCTTTCGCCTGCGTTCACCGTCTGGTTACCCACACTGAACGTCGTCACCGTGACGTCGCCATCCGGGCTTGAGGTGCCCGTTAGAACGTTGCCCGTATTCTCACCACTGTCTTCTGCAACATTGATGCTTTCATCCGCATCAACGAACGTGTCGTTGACTGGCGTCACCGTCAGATCCAACGTCGACGTTTCTAATGGCGTGCCATCCACTTCCAGACCGTCGGTCATGGTGTACGTGACCGTTGGGAACGCGCCGTTGTAGTTCGTCACTGGCGTGAAGGTGTAGTTACCCTCACTGTCGATGCTGATGGTGCCTTTGCCGTCCACCGTGATGCTTTCGCCTGCGTTCACCGTCTGGTTACCCACACTGAACGTCGTCACCGTGACGTCGCCATCCGGGCTTGAGGTGCCCGTTAGAACGTTGCCCGTATTCTCACCACTGTCTTCTGCAACATTGATGCTTTCATCCGCATCAACGAACGTGTCGTTGACTGGCGTCACCGTCAGATCCAACGTCGACGTTTCTAATGGCGTGCCATCCACTTCCAGACCGTCGGTCATGGTGTACGTGACCGTTGGGAACGCGCCGTTGTAGTTCGTCACTGGCGTGAAGGTGTAGTTACCCTCACTGTCGATGCTGATGGTGCCTTTGCCGTCCACCGTGATGCTTTCGCCTGCGTTCACCGTCTGGTTACCCACACTGAACGTCGTCACCGTGACGTCGCCATCCGGGCTTGAGGTGCCCGTTAGAACGTTGCCCGTATTCTCACCACTGTCTTCTGCAACATTGATGCTTTCATCCGCATCAACGAACGTGTCGTTGACTGGCGTCACCGTCAGATCCAACGTCGACGTTTCTAATGGCGTGCCATCCACTTCCAGACCGTCGGTCATGGTGTACGTGACCGTTGGGAACGCGCCGTTGTAGTTCGTCACTGGCGTGAAGGTGTAGTTACCCTCACTGTCGATGCTGATGGTGCCTTTGCCGTCCACCGTGATGCTTTCGCCTGCGTTCACCGTCTGGTTACCCACACTGAACGTCGTCACCGTGACGTCGCCATCCGGGCTTGAGGTGCCCGTTAGAACGTTGCCCGTATTCTCACCACTGTCTTCTGCAACATTGATGCTTTCATCCGCATCAACGAACGTGTCGTTGACTGGCGTCACCGTCAGATCCAACGTCGACGTTTCTAATGGCGTGCCATCCACTTCCAGACCGTCGGTCATGGTGTACGTGACCGTTGGGAACGCGCCGTTGTAGTTCGTCACTGGCGTGAAGGTGTAGTTACCCTCACTGTCGATGCTGATGGTGCCTTTGCCGTCCACCGTGATGCTTTCGCCTGCGTTCACCGTCTGGTTACCCACACTGAACGTCGTCACCGTGACGTCGCCATCCGGGCTTGAGGTGCCCGTTAGAACGTTGCCCGTATTCTCACCACTGTCTTCTGCAACATTGATGCTTTCATCCGCATCAACGAACGTGTCGTTGACTGGCGTCACCGTCAGATCCAACGTCGACGTTTCTAATGGCGTGCCATCCACTTCCAGACCGTCGGTCATGGTGTACGTGACCGTTGGGAACGCGCCGTTGTAGTTCGTCACTGGCGTGAAGGTGTAGTTACCCTCACTGTCGATGCTGATGGTGCCTTTGCCGTCCACCGTGATGCTTTCGCCTGCGTTCACCGTCTGGTTACCCACACTGAACGTCGTCACCGTGACGTCGCCATCCGGGCTTGAGGTGCCCGTTAGAACGTTGCCCGTATTCTCACCACTGTCTTCTGCAACATTGATGCTTTCATCCGCATCAACGAACGTGTCGTTGACTGGCGTCACCGTCAGATCCAACGTCGACGTTTCTAATGGCGTGCCATCCACTTCCAGACCGTCGGTCATGGTGTACGTGACCGTTGGGAACGCGCCGTTGTAGTTCGTCACTGGCGTGAAGGTGTAGTTACCCTCACTGTCGATGCTGATGGTGCCTTTGCCGTCCACCGTGATGCTTTCGCCTGCGTTCACCGTCTGGTTACCCACACTGAACGTCGTCACCGTGACGTCGCCATCCGGGCTTGAGGTGCCCGTTAGAACGTTGCCCGTATTCTCACCACTGTCTTCTGCAACATTGATGCTTTCATCCGCATCAACGAACGTGTCGTTGACTGGCGTCACCGTCAGATCCAACGTCGACGTTTCTAATGGCGTGCCATCCACTTCCAGACCGTCGGTCATGGTGTACGTGACCGTTGGGAACGCGCCGTTGTAGTTCGTCACTGGCGTGAAGGTGTAGTTACCCTCACTGTCGATGCTGATGGTGCCTTTGCCGTCCACCGTGATGCTTTCGCCTGCGTTCACCGTCTGGTTACCCACACTGAACGTCGTCACCGTGACGTCGCCATCCGGGCTTGAGGTGCCCGTTAGAACGTTGCCCGTATTCTCACCACTGTCTTCTGCAACATTGATGCTTTCATCCGCATCAACGAACGTGTCGTTGACTGGCGTCACCGTCAGATCCAACGTCGACGTTTCTAATGGCGTGCCATCCACTTCCAGACCGTCGGTCATGGTGTACGTGACCGTTGGGAACGCGCCGTTGTAGTTCGTCACTGGCGTGAAGGTGTAGTTACCCTCACTGTCGATGCTGATGGTGCCTTTGCCGTCCACCGTGATGCTTTCGCCTGCGTTCACCGTCTGGTTACCCACACTGAACGTCGTCACCGTGACGTCGCCATCCGGGCTTGAGGTGCCCGTTAGAACGTTGCCCGTATTCTCACCACTGTCTTCTGCAACATTGATGCTTTCATCCGCATCAACGAACGTGTCGTTGACTGGCGTCACCGTCAGATCCAACGTCGACGTTTCTAATGGCGTGCCATCCACTTCCAGACCGTCGGTCATGGTGTACGTGACCGTTGGGAACGCGCCGTTGTAGTTCGTCACTGGCGTGAAGGTGTAGTTACCCTCACTGTCGATGCTGATGGTGCCTTTGCCGTCCACCGTGATGCTTTCGCCTGCGTTCACCGTCTGGTTACCCACACTGAACGTCGTCACCGTGACGTCGCCATCCGGGCTTGAGGTGCCCGTTAGAACGTTGCCCGTATTCTCACCACTGTCTTCTGCAACATTGATGCTTTCATCCGCATCAACGAACGTGTCGTTGACTGGCGTCACCGTCAGATCCAACGTCGACGTTTCTAATGGCGTGCCATCCACTTCCAGACCGTCGGTCATGGTGTACGTGACCGTTGGGAACGCGCCGTTGTAGTTCGTCACTGGCGTGAAGGTGTAGTTACCCTCACTGTCGATGCTGATGGTGCCTTTGCCGTCCACCGTGATGCTTTCGCCTGCGTTCACCGTCTGGTTACCCACACTGAACGTCGTCACCGTGACGTCGCCATCCGGGCTTGAGGTGCCCGTTAGAACGTTGCCCGTATTCTCACCACTGTCTTCTGCAACATTGATGCTTTCATCCGCATCAACGAACGTGTCGTTGACTGGCGTCACCGTCAGATCCAACGTCGACGTTTCTAATGGCGTGCCATCCACTTCCAGACCGTCGGTCATGGTGTACGTGACCGTTGGGAACGCGCCGTTGTAGTTCGTCACTGGCGTGAAGGTGTAGTTACCCTCACTGTCGATGCTGATGGTGCCTTTGCCGTCCACCGTGATGCTTTCGCCTGCGTTCACCGTCTGGTTACCCACACTGAACGTCGTCACCGTGACGTCGCCATCCGGGCTTGAGGTGCCCGTTAGAACGTTGCCCGTATTCTCACCACTGTCTTCTGCAACATTGATGCTTTCATCCGCATCAACGAACGTGTCGTTGACTGGCGTCACCGTCAGATCCAACGTCGACGTTTCTAATGGCGTGCCATCCACTTCCAGACCGTCGGTCATGGTGTACGTGACCGTTGGGAACGCGCCGTTGTAGTTCGTCACTGGCGTGAAGGTGTAGTTACCCTCACTGTCGATGCTGATGGTGCCTTTGCCGTCCACCGTGATGCTTTCGCCTGCGTTCACCGTCTGGTTACCCACACTGAACGTCGTCACCGTGACGTCGCCATCCGGGCTTGAGGTGCCCGTTAGAACGTTGCCCGTATTCTCACCACTGTCTTCTGCAACATTGATGCTTTCATCCGCATCAACGAACGTGTCGTTGACTGGCGTCACCGTCAGATCCAACGTCGACGTTTCTAATGGCGTGCCATCCACTTCCAGACCGTCGGTCATGGTGTACGTGACCGTTGGGAACGCGCCGTTGTAGTTCGTCACTGGCGTGAAGGTGTAGTTACCCTCACTGTCGATGCTGATGGTGCCTTTGCCGTCCACCGTGATGCTTTCGCCTGCGTTCACCGTCTGGTTACCCACACTGAACGTCGTCACCGTGACGTCGCCATCCGGGCTTGAGGTGCCCGTTAGAACGTTGCCCGTATTCTCACCACTGTCTTCTGCAACATTGATGCTTTCATCCGCATCAACGAACGTGTCGTTGACTGGCGTCACCGTCAGATCCAACGTCGACGTTTCTAATGGCGTGCCATCCACTTCCAGACCGTCGGTCATGGTGTACGTGACCGTTGGGAACGCGCCGTTGTAGTTCGTCACTGGCGTGAAGGTGTAGTTACCCTCACTGTCGATGCTGATGGTGCCTTTGCCGTCCACCGTGATGCTTTCGCCTGCGTTCACCGTCTGGTTACCCACACTGAACGTCGTCACCGTGACGTCGCCATCCGGGCTTGAGGTGCCCGTTAGAACGTTGCCCGTATTCTCACCACTGTCTTCTGCAACATTGATGCTTTCATCCGCATCAACGAACGTGTCGTTGACTGGCGTCACCGTCAGATCCAACGTCGACGTTTCTAATGGCGTGCCATCCACTTCCAGACCGTCGGTCATGGTGTACGTGACCGTTGGGAACGCGCCGTTGTAGTTCGTCACTGGCGTGAAGGTGTAGTTACCCTCACTGTCGATGCTGATGGTGCCTTTGCCGTCCACCGTGATGCTTTCGCCTGCGTTCACCGTCTGGTTACCCACACTGAACGTCGTCACCGTGACGTCGCCATCCGGGCTTGAGGTGCCCGTTAGAACGTTGCCCGTATTCTCACCACTGTCTTCTGCAACATTGATGCTTTCATCCGCATCAACGAACGTGTCGTTGACTGGCGTCACCGTCAGATCCAACGTCGACGTTTCTAATGGCGTGCCATCCACTTCCAGACCGTCGGTCATGGTGTACGTGACCGTTGGGAACGCGCCGTTGTAGTTCGTCACTGGCGTGAAGGTGTAGTTACCCTCACTGTCGATGCTGATGGTGCCTTTGCCGTCCACCGTGATGCTTTCGCCTGCGTTCACCGTCTGGTTACCCACACTGAACGTCGTCACCGTGACGTCGCCATCCGGGCTTGAGGTGCCCGTTAGAACGTTGCCCGTATTCTCACCACTGTCTTCTGCAACATTGATGCTTTCATCCGCATCAACGAACGTGTCGTTGACTGGCGTCACCGTCAGATCCAACGTCGACGTTTCTAATGGCGTGCCATCCACTTCCAGACCGTCGGTCATGGTGTACGTGACCGTTGGGAACGCGCCGTTGTAGTTCGTCACTGGCGTGAAGGTGTAGTTACCCTCACTGTCGATGCTGATGGTGCCTTTGCCGTCCACCGTGATGCTTTCGCCTGCGTTCACCGTCTGGTTACCCACACTGAACGTCGTCACCGTGACGTCGCCATCCGGGCTTGAGGTGCCCGTTAGAACGTTGCCCGTATTCTCACCACTGTCTTCTGCAACATTGATGCTTTCATCCGCATCAACGAACGTGTCGTTGACTGGCGTCACCGTCAGATCCAACGTCGACGTTTCTAATGGCGTGCCATCCACTTCCAGACCGTCGGTCATGGTGTACGTGACCGTTGGGAACGCGCCGTTGTAGTTCGTCACTGGCGTGAAGGTGTAGTTACCCTCACTGTCGATGCTGATGGTGCCTTTGCCGTCCACCGTGATGCTTTCGCCTGCGTTCACCGTCTGGTTACCCACACTGAACGTCGTCACCGTGACGTCGCCATCCGGGCTTGAGGTGCCCGTTAGAACGTTGCCCGTATTCTCACCACTGTCTTCTGCAACATTGATGCTTTCATCCGCATCAACGAACGTGTCGTTGACTGGCGTCACCGTCAGATCCAACGTCGACGTTTCTAATGGCGTGCCATCCACTTCCAGACCGTCGGTCATGGTGTACGTGACCGTTGGGAACGCGCCGTTGTAGTTCGTCACTGGCGTGAAGGTGTAGTTACCCTCACTGTCGATGCTGATGGTGCCTTTGCCGTCCACCGTGATGCTTTCGCCTGCGTTCACCGTCTGGTTACCCACACTGAACGTCGTCACCGTGACGTCGCCATCCGGGCTTGAGGTGCCCGTTAGAACGTTGCCCGTATTCTCACCACTGTCTTCTGCAACATTGATGCTTTCATCCGCATCAACGAACGTGTCGTTGACTGGCGTCACCGTCAGATCCAACGTCGACGTTTCTAATGGCGTGCCATCCACTTCCAGACCGTCGGTCATGGTGTACGTGACCGTTGGGAACGCGCCGTTGTAGTTCGTCACTGGCGTGAAGGTGTAGTTACCCTCACTGTCGATGCTGATGGTGCCTTTGCCGTCCACCGTGATGCTTTCGCCTGCGTTCACCGTCTGGTTACCCACACTGAACGTCGTCACCGTGACGTCGCCATCCGGGCTTGAGGTGCCCGTTAGAACGTTGCCCGTATTCTCACCACTGTCTTCTGCAACATTGATGCTTTCATCCGCATCAACGAACGTGTCGTTGACTGGCGTCACCGTCAGATCCAACGTCGACGTTTCTAATGGCGTGCCATCCACTTCCAGACCGTCGGTCATGGTGTACGTGACCGTTGGGAACGCGCCGTTGTAGTTCGTCACTGGCGTGAAGGTGTAGTTACCCTCACTGTCGATGCTGATGGTGCCTTTGCCGTCCACCGTGATGCTTTCGCCTGCGTTCACCGTCTGGTTACCCACACTGAACGTCGTCACCGTGACGTCGCCATCCGGGCTTGAGGTGCCCGTTAGAACGTTGCCCGTATTCTCACCACTGTCTTCTGCAACATTGATGCTTTCATCCGCATCAACGAACGTGTCGTTGACTGGCGTCACCGTCAGATCCAACGTCGACGTTTCTAATGGCGTGCCATCCACTTCCAGACCGTCGGTCATGGTGTACGTGACCGTTGGGAACGCGCCGTTGTAGTTCGTCACTGGCGTGAAGGTGTAGTTACCCTCACTGTCGATGCTGATGGTGCCTTTGCCGTCCACCGTGATGCTTTCGCCTGCGTTCACCGTCTGGTTACCCACACTGAACGTCGTCACCGTGACGTCGCCATCCGGGCTTGAGGTGCCCGTTAGAACGTTGCCCGTATTCTCACCACTGTCTTCTGCAACATTGATGCTTTCATCCGCATCAACGAACGTGTCGTTGACTGGCGTCACCGTCAGATCCAACGTCGACGTTTCTAATGGCGTGCCATCCACTTCCAGACCGTCGGTCATGGTGTACGTGACCGTTGGGAACGCGCCGTTGTAGTTCGTCACTGGCGTGAAGGTGTAGTTACCCTCACTGTCGATGCTGATGGTGCCTTTGCCGTCCACCGTGATGCTTTCGCCTGCGTTCACCGTCTGGTTACCCACACTGAACGTCGTCACCGTGACGTCGCCATCCGGGCTTGAGGTGCCCGTTAGAACGTTGCCCGTATTCTCACCACTGTCTTCTGCAACATTGATGCTTTCATCCGCATCAACGAACGTGTCGTTGACTGGCGTCACCGTCAGATCCAACGTCGACGTTTCTAATGGCGTGCCATCCACTTCCAGACCGTCGGTCATGGTGTACGTGACCGTTGGGAACGCGCCGTTGTAGTTCGTCACTGGCGTGAAGGTGTAGTTACCCTCACTGTCGATGCTGATGGTGCCTTTGCCGTCCACCGTGATGCTTTCGCCTGCGTTCACCGTCTGGTTACCCACACTGAACGTCGTCACCGTGACGTCGCCATCCGGGCTTGAGGTGCCCGTTAGAACGTTGCCCGTATTCTCACCACTGTCTTCTGCAACATTGATGCTTTCATCCGCATCAACGAACGTGTCGTTGACTGGCGTCACTCCAACATCAACAGTGATGGTATCTGTACCGTCCTGACCGTCATCAACCACAACAGTAAAGCTATCGCTGCCGTTGTAGTTCTCGTCTGGGGTGTATGTCCAATTACCATTTTCGTCAACGACTACCGAGCCATTCGACGGTTCTGTGCCTTTGCTAAACGTTAACTGATCGTTATCTGCATCGGTTGCAGTGAGTGATCCACTTACTGGAGTATCTTCATCTGTGGTGACTGAGATATCGTCACCGACAGGTAAGTCATTGACTGGAGTAACGCCGACATTGACGGTTATGGTGTCCGTGCCACCTTGGTCGTCGGAGACAACAACCGTAAAGCTATCATCACCGTTGTAGTTTTCATTAGGTGTATAGGTCCAGTCACCGTTTTCATCGACAACAACAGTTCCGTTTGAGGGATCAGTGGCTTTGGTGAAAGACAGAGAGTCACCGTCTTCGTCTGAAGCTGAAAGGGTTCCGTTTACTGGGGTATCTTCATCGGTTGTAAATGAGAGAGCGTCGCCGACAGGAGAGTTATTGTTGTCAACAAAGGTAGGCGCGTTGTTAGGTTGCTCAACCGAGCGGAAAGCGTCAAGAAGGCTCAAGCTTTGAGTTCGAGACATACCCAGCGCTTCAAAACCTGTCGTTACGAATTCGGTACCTGGAATAGTTTCATCGCCGTCACGTTCAATCGTTCCGCTACTCACCAGGCTAGAACCACTTTCACCGGCGGCCGTTGCGAACTCTTCCCCTAATTCTGTAGGGTCTTGACCTTCTTCTAGAGCAGCAAAGATATCTGCAATGTCTTGGTCGAGCTCAACCTCACCGCCATCTTCAGGCGAAAAACGCTTGACTGAAATCTGAGGTTCAGAGCTTCCATTTTGGGATTCTAAAACGACATCCCCAGCTTGCAAGGGCTGGCCATCGTCTAAAATTTTGATTGTACCATCTACCGAAATAACAATGCGTTGACCAAGTGCCAATGCACCGCTCGCATTCAATACTGTCATGTCCATATAAACCCCTAAAACCGATTTTCAATCAAAACGTCAAAATAGTGACATTTTATTTATAATATTAGGTAAAATATAACACTTAAAACTATATAATTCATAGTTATGAATGCATTATTTAACAAAGCCATGTACACACCAATGACAAAGATCACACAGAACAACATTTAAAACACTCTCAAAAGTGAGATAAGTTATTGTGTTAACGTAAAATAATTGAGATATTAGTAGACGTTGTAAGTGCTTAAAAACACCATAGAACGCACAGTGATCGGTTAACAAATTGACAACCATTTACGAGCACAATCGTAGTGATCGTGATTTTTTTGGCGGTTCATCTAAATTTTGTATATTATCTAGCAAAATTAAAACTCAGATGTGACTCATTTTGGAGAGATGCAAATTGAATAGGATTCAAACAACTACATTAAGTTTAGCCATCGCAATGGCCTTTCCAGCTGCGGCACAAACTCTAGAACAAGCCGTCGCTTTTACGTTGGAGAGCAATCCTGACATTAAAAGTGCATATAATGAGTATGTTAGTAAACGTTATATTAATGACGCTTCAGGTGGTGCTTATCGTCCAAGTATAGATCTAGATGGCGGAATTGGTTACGAACATACCGACTTGGTGACCAATCAAGATTCAACAGATCTGACACGTAAAGAAGCGACAATTACGTTGACTCAATTAATTTGGGATGGCTCTAACACTTCTAATGACATAGATCGTACCGCGGCTGATGCAGAATCCGTTCGCTATCAATTGCTCTCAAACGCCCAAGATATCGCTCTCGAAGTCACCAAAGTATACCTAGATGCCGTGAAGGCTTATGAAGTCTTATCTCTTTCTGAAAACAACTTAGCTACGCACAAAGATATCTACAGAGATATTCGAAAACGTGTTGAGTCTGGTATCGGATCTACCGCTGATATGTCTCAGGTTGAAGCTCGTATTGCAAAAGCGCATGGTAATTTACTTGCAGCGCAAAACAATTTGTTTGATACACACACTCAATTCAAACGCATTGTTGGTCAGTCTCCGTTAGGGTTGACCTTTCCCCGAGCAGACGCGGGAGCTATTCCCTACACAGTCGACGGTGCACTTGCAAAGGCTTTTAACCAACATCCTGTTATCAAGATTGCCCAAGCCGATGTAGATTCAGCTAAGTTCCAATACAAACAGTCGAAAAGCACAAATTATCCGACGGTTTCTTTCGAAGCGGCACAAACCTGGCGTGATGATGCAGGTGGCAACGAAGGTAGCAGTGACGAATTTTCCGCGATGGTTCGCCTGAGATACAACCTGTATAACGGCGGAGCTGATCAAGATCGCGCTGAAAGTGCAGCTTACCAACTGAATAAAGCCAAAGACCTGCGTGAAAGTACGTTTCGTAACGTGGAAGAAAGCCTGCGCTTATCATGGAGCGCGCTTGATTTAACTGTCCAACAAAAAGAATTCTTATCAGACCACGTAGACTCAGCATCAGATACGGTCATCTCTTACGAGAAGCAATACCGCATCGGTAAACGAACCTTATTGGATTTACTTAACACTGAGAATGAACTCTTTGAAGCTCGCAAAGGATACTTGGATGCCAAGTACGATGAACAATATGCGAAATACCGAGTCATGAACGCGACCGGCAACTTACTAATAGGACTTCGTGTCGATACCCCTCAAGAATGGAACGAAAAGGTGAAATACTAATGAAGCTGCTAAAAACTGTATTTCCGCTTTGTTTGCTGTTTGTTTCTACCAACATTTTAGCTGAAACAAACAATGAAGAGTTCGAATATCGAGCGCTTCCAGAGATCACGCAAAGTTATGATCTTGAAGATGACGACAATGATGGTGTCATTAACGCCCGCGATTTATGCATTGATACACAGATGGGGGCTGAGATAGACAATGATGGCTGTGGGTCGTATTTCGAATCTACGGAAGAGAAAGCACTTCATATTCTATTTGCCAACAATTCCACAGAAATTAACCCTGTATTCCTTGGTCAAATTAGACAAATGGCTGCGTTTCTTAAACGCTATGAAAGCACCAGTATTCAATTACAAGGTTATGCAAGTAAGGTTGGTAACGCTAAACATAACTTGATGTTGTCAAAAGAGCGAGCATCCCATGTAAGGCGAGCGTTGATCAGTAATGGTATTCAGCCATCTAGAATCAACATAGTTGGGCATGGAGACAGTTCCTTTAGTAGTAATGACACTCAAATCAACCATGCGCTCCATCGAAAAGTTGTCGCTACCGTTGTCGGGTTTAAAGGCAATATCAAAGAAGAGTGGCATATCTTCACAAAAATTGGAAAGTAATGTAACTCGATCTACTCAAACTGAAACGTTACCTTTAGGTAGCGTTTCAGTCCTCCTATAAATGCTTAAATAGCATATACCTAAGCCGTCTATAATGTTAATCTTGCCACGTTATCAACATAGAGAATTAATCCATGAGCAAACTAACTGCTGATACTCAAGCAAATCTAGAACTTTTCGTTTCTGAAACACAAGAAACTAAGCTGGTATGGGGCCTTCGTAACGATGAGGGTTGGCTAGCATGTGACTCAAGTGAATTCGAAAGCAGCGAAGTAATGCCTTTTTGGTCTTCAAAAGAAGATGCTCAGACTCACAATGTTGAAGAATGGGCTGACTTTGAAGTATTGGAAATCCCACTAGATATCTTTGTAGAAGATTGGCTACTGACTCTTGCTGAGGACGGCGTTCTTGTTGGTACTAACTGGAATGCAACATTAGAAGGCAAAGAACTTGAGCCTTCTGATCTAGCGAAATTATACATCTAGTTTCCAATATCGGTCGTACGACACGTACGACCGATATCTCTCTAATATCCACCGATGAATTAGAGATACAACTCGCATAAACCACTATTCATACCAATCAAAAATTGAAGCAACATCAAACTAATAATAGAATGTCGTTCTTTATCTGATTGACAACTTCTTGTGATTCACTCCATTCTCACTACCTTTCTGCTTTTAACTAGCTTCTATTCTTATAGCCAAGTATCGACACTAGATCGCCATAACGATCCATCAATCATGTACTCAAAAACGAATTTGGGATCCACATCCAACGCTGATTGGAATGCGCTCTATTTATCCACTTTAACTCGTTCCCCTTCCCGAGCATTGAACATGCTGCAAACACGTTACACGAGCTTAAGTAACTATGGAGACAAGCTCTACCTTTCATCATTATTATACGACTACATGAGTCATCGCTCGCAGCCATTTTATGGTATTGATTCGAACAACAGTGAATACCAAGCAATAGAAAAAGATTTTATTTCTGCGTTAATGAAAGACAGGCAAGGTCATTATGAGGACGCTCAACAGGGATTTTTGACGCTATTAACACAGATGCAATCACGCAATGATTCTACTGGGCGAGCTTTGCTAAAATACCAATTATGTCGTTCTCTTAATGAACAAGCTAAATACCATCAAGCGAACTATTATTGTTCTGCACTTCAAACTGATTTTCAAAACATCGTGGACCCAGTATTACCAAAATTCGCGATCTATAGGGTTATCGCCAATAATCACCATTTCCGTAGTGACTACCAAGCTGCGTTAAATACTTACTTATCATTGATCAACGTATTTCCACAGGGACATGATATTTCTGGGATCTATAACGATGTCGGCAACTTACTCAAAGAACTAAAACAGTACGAAAAATCAGAACAGTACCTTAAAGAAGCACTCATACTCAGAGCCGATACATCTGATTTAATGAAAGCTCAAGTGCATCATAGCCTAGCCGATTTGTATCTCAGCCAAGATCAAAGTGAACTAGCAATAAATCACTTTCGAAAAGCCAAAGCAATGTTAGGCGAGTCTCCCCACAACTATGGTATCGCTTTAACAAACTTAGGCTTGGGAAAGGCCTACACACAAACACATGATTATGAGTTAGCAAAAACCTATTTGGTTGAGTCTCTTTCGGCTTCCAATGAGCTTAACAATGATGTAATTCGTATCAACGCTTATTTGGCAATAAGTGACATGTTCGAAGAACAACAGCTGACAACTGAAGCGCTCAACTATGCACAGCAAGCTTTGGAGTTAGCTGAGCAAGTCACAAGACTAAAATACGTCGCGCAAGCACTTCTTCAGCTTTCTGACATTCACCAATCACTCAATAGTTACCAACAAGCCTTCTACTATTATCAACGACATTCAGCCATACAAATGGAAGCTAGAGACATCGATAACAGGTTAGCCTTTGAAGCACTTGACCTTACTCACGCCAAATATGAGCAAGAATTAAAGAGCTCTTTCTTAACACACCAGACAAGCCTCGATCGCCTTCAAATTGAGAAGATGGAACATCAAAGGTGGATGTACAATATCATTATGGTTGTATTACTTTGCGCTGTCAGCTTCACGATAGTAGCAAACAAAACCATTCGTGCGAGAGCCGCGATTGACGCAATGACCAAAGCGTACAACCGCACCGAAATAATTCGTAGGATCAAGCGAGTTAAACATTGCAAAGAAAACAAAAAACAGCACGTGCTTGTTTTACTCGACCTAGATAGATTTAAGCAGATTAATGATGAGCATGGCCACCCTACGGGTGACAGAGCGCTCGTTCACGTAAGCAGCCAACTAAGAAAACACTTAACTAAAGATGAGTTGTTTGGACGTTTAGGCGGCGAAGAGTTTCTTATCATGCTGACCGAGACCAAACCTTCAGAGGTTCGGGAGCGCGTTGAAGAACTGCATTATGCGATATCAAACAGTGTCTTCTTGTCTGAAAGTAAAAAGCCACTTAATGTAACCGCGAGTTTTGCTTATCTAGCAACCTCAAACGCATTAAGTGACTTTGATGATCTATATTCTGTTCTTGACCAAGCGCTGTATCAAGCAAAGAGTAACGGCCGAAACTGCATAATTGATGCTTATAATGAGCCGATTGATCTACCTGAAGCTATTTATACTCAGTCTGTTTGCGAACCAACTCAGCCATAATACTTTCACGGTCAGCTAAGTAATCGTTAAGGCCGACCTTTCGTAGTTCACATGCTGGGCAATCACCACAACCATCACCGATGATACCGTTATAGCATGTCAGGGTTTTATTTCTCACAAGCTCAAGTGCTGAATATTGATCGGCCATCGCCCATGTTTCAGCTTTGTTTAGCCACATCAATGGTGTTTTGATATCAAGCTGCTTGTCCATGCCTTGTACAAGCGCAGAATTCATTGCTTTTACGAAGTCATTACGGCAATCAGGGTAACCTGAGAAATCAGTTTCACACACACCTGTAATAACGGTTTCAGCACCAATCTGGTATGCATAGATACCAGCTAGCGTTAAGAAAAGGATGTTACGGCCAGGAACAAAGGAGTTCGGTAATCCATTTTCTTGTAGCTCATGAGACACTGGAATATCGTCACGAGTCAGAGAGCTAATAGCTAGCTCATTTAGAAGAGTCACATCCATCACTTTGTGCGCTTTCACACAAAGATCTTTCGACAATGACTGAGCCACTTCGATCTCTAATTTATGGCGTTGACCATAATCAAAAGTAATCGCGTGAACTTCATCATACTCTTTTAATGCTTGAACAAGGCATGTTGTGGAGTCTTGACCACCACTGAATACTACAACTGCTTTTTTCATCTTAAATCCTTACGAAAATCTTCTACTAGCGACTTATCTAGGCCAGTAAACAAATGCAACCTACGCGATACTCAAATACTTGTGAGTTTGGATTGATAAGCGCCAATTGCGCTCAATGCAGGTATCAATACAAAGCTGCGTCGCGCGATCTTTCTGGCTAATTGGTTGCAATGCGATAACAGTTTCACTCGAAACATCAGCTCGCTCCAATAAACCATCCAGCTGATCGATGTCTTTCCCAGTGCCTACTGGGTGCTTAATCTCGTTAGCGCGTTGTAAGGCGCTGTCTAAGATTTCCAGTTTCGCTTTCATCGCCACCTTTGGTGACACTGTAACCCAAGTATCACTGGTTGCTTTGACTTCTGATGTTCCGCTGGTCTCAATCTGAC
Organism: Vibrio echinoideorum; assembly: GCF_024347455.1. Lineage (NCBI taxonomy): Bacteria > Pseudomonadati > Pseudomonadota > Gammaproteobacteria > Vibrionales > Vibrionaceae > Vibrio > Vibrio echinoideorum. Next base: position 1,582,520 of record NZ_AP025483.1, on the reverse strand, counting down.
AGCGACAACCGTGTTGCTCAAATGCTTCAGTAAGAGGGACAAGATCATAAATGCACGGCTCGCCACCAGTAATCACAATGTGTTTAGCAGTATAACCTTGCTTGATGTATTCATTCACAATTCCTTGAGCATCGATAGCTGACCAAGTGGGTGAATCCTCTGTCTTAACCATGATATCGCCAAGGCTAGTTTCATCTTCGGGTAATGCTTCCCAAGTCTGTTTGGTGTCGCACCAAGAGCAGCCTACAGGACAAATTTGTAGACGAACAAAAACAGCAGGAACGCCAGTAAACACGCCCTCACCCTGGATAGTTTCAAACATTTCATTAATCTTGTACAACTTTCCCTCAGCTCAATCATTTGGTCAAATAAATCAACCGCAGACCTTAAAGCACTTACCCCTTTTGGTCAAACAATTGAGTATCGATAAATGAGTTGATCAAACCCCTAGCCTGAACTTTCAAGTTCCCTTATCCTTTCGCCTATTAGATTTTGTTAGCTTTTAATTTTTTGGTAAGGAACAACATGTACAAACTGATTGCTCTTGATATGGATGGCACACTGCTCAACAGTGACAAAGTAATTTCTCAAGAGAACAAAGATGCGATTGCCAAAGCACGTGCTACAGGTGTAAAAGTGGTTCTGGCTTCTGGTCGCCCTTTAGAAGGCATGCAAAGTAAGTTAGACGAACTTTCGATCAACGGCGAAGATGACTTTGTGCTCTTCTACAACGGCTCGATGGTTCAAAACGTGTCTACAAAAGAACTCATTCATAGCGAGATCAGCAATGGTAAAGCAGCGAAAGAGATTGCAACACTTGCTGAACAGCTTGGTGGTTATGTTCATGCATTCAGCAAGATTCATGGTTTAATCACCCCTGAAAACAATGAGTACACCGCTATTGAAGCGCGTATTAACGGCTTAGATATTACCGAGTTCGACTTTTCTCAACTAGAAGACGACCACGAAATCATCAAAACGATGATTGTTGCTGAGCCAAGCAAGCTCACCGAAATCATCAGCAAGTTACCACAAGAGCTTAAGACTCAGTTTACTATTGTGCAAAGTGCGCCATTCTTCTTAGAGTTCTTAAACCCAAATTCAAACAAGGGTGTGGGTATTGAGGCTATTGCTAAACATTTGGGGATTACTGCGGAAGAAGTGATCTGCATGGGCGATGCTGAAAACGATCACCATATGCTTGAATACGCGGGCATGGGCATTGCGATGGAAAACGCAATGGAAGAAACCAAGAAGTTGGCTGATTACATTACGGCAAGCAATGATGATCACGGTGTAGCCGTCGCGATTGAAAAATTTGTCTTCAACTCATAAAACGTTAGATAAACACATTTGACTGTGGGTTCAAATAAAGAAGGCTGTGCATTGCACAGCCTTCTTTTTTATTCGTAGTTTCTTTTATTGTCTTTTCCAAGGCAGACGAAATGCCACAACGCCCAATAAAATTAGGATTGGGAAACGCAAAGTCTCAATGATAAATGAGGCGATACCACTAAATGAAACGAAGCTTCCACCCCAACTAATCAACAGGTTACCTGCAAGTAACACCACCATAACTCCAAAGACGATGTTGAATGAGAATTGACCAACTAGAGGTTTAGAGTCCGTTAACGTAACCAAGCATGCAATTGTCATCAAAATTGCCACCCAAAAAGAGAATGTTGGCAATGGCCAAATAACGGTAAGAACAATTGATAGTAGACACAGCCCCCACCAAACACCTTTAGAGCTCAATAAAGCACTGATATCAACATCGGGTTTCGAATCTAATCTCACAATATGCCAAGTTGTTAATGCACCTAGCACGCCCCCCATCAAAACATCGCTAAAGAACGCACTGCCCGAATAAGCTTTGAACAACATGATCCACAACAAACCAAAAATGACAGTCAACAGCGACTTTGTTTCAAACAGACGTTCCAACTTCCAAAGTACTAACAATGTTAAGCTAACCCACAACGCAGCTAACAGACTAGGAAAGCTATAACCACTACTCATCACCAACTTCAAGGTTGGAAGGTAGGCATGTGGACGAGGAAAACCAAAACCTTGATGGGCGATTAAAGTAAGCAGTGTTACCGATATCAATGCAAAACCAAACTTCAATGCAAAGTTACGCCCAAAATGCCAAGCCACCAGCGGCAAGATCACGATAAAGACCCATGGCTTCGCCAGCAAATCGGTCAACAGTACCGTAATAGAAAACACACTCGGTATCGTATCGAACACATTTTGAAGTGAGACAATCCAGTTCAACTCTACTTGATGAATTGCTGGCGCGGCACCCATCAACTCAGTAACGTAAGTCACCGGTTGATCTGTCGCTGATAAAAACAGGTCGTTAATCTCTGCCCACTGCTCTGGGTAGCGATATTGATTAGCTTGCAGTTCGGTGGGAGGTAATAACATAGCCCTACTCACTTCTACGCCATAATGAGGCGCGAACCAAATAGGAACCTCGAAGCCACCCAACTCATTTCGAGCTTTGTAGCTGATCACTTCAGAATCAGAAACACAATCAAACACAACAGCGCTATCGGTATAACCCAATACATCGCCGACCGTAACGGACAACCCCGCCTCTTCCCATGTTTCACGTTGCGCAGCGGCGGCTGGCGGCTCACCAGAAACAACAGTGCCACCCGGCAGAGATAAATGACCGGTGATCAATTCGTCAACCAACACGATTTGGTTATCAGCACGTATGACACACAAAGCACCTGCGATATGATCGGGCAACATGTTATTAGCCCAAGCAGAAGTCACACTCAAAAAAGACAGAATAAAAGTTAATACATATCGAATAATCAACGAATTTACCTAAAATAAAAGAAGAAAGAGAAATCTGCTAAGGCATTTTGCTTAGTGTAATCAAACCCACACAAAATCGCTGTCTATGTTTTGTGCAAAGACTTCCTCATCCATTGAATGTGAGGAGTGAACCCCATTTTTTGATAGAAGTCCTTGGCAGGTGAGTTAAAGTGCCAAACCTCCACAAAAACCTGTGTCACGCCATAATCTTCAAACGTTGATTCAATTCGATTCAATAGTATTTTCGCTACGTCTGCTTTGCGGTATTCAGGCAACACAAAAAGCTCATCAACGCTGCCCATCTGAACGGGCTTACTCACCGTTGAGATCAGCTCACAGAAGTGCCCAGAAATAAAACCAACAATCAGTTCCCCTCTTAATGCCACGTACACCAAACATTCAGGGTCATCTAAGTATCGTGCGATACTCTTTTCCTGTTCTATCTCTTCCGCTGTTTTAAAATGCTCAGGACACGCAATATGATGATGGTGGTGGAGATCAAACATCAACTCATTAAGTTGCTCTAGATCGGTGTGCTTTGCTGCCCTTAAGGTGACATTCATGACGAGTACGCTTCTCAAACCAAATTAGTATCTAAATTGAGTCTAGTTTACTTGCAGTCAGTATCTATACAAGTGATTGAATTAATTCATTGTTTGAACAGCACATTTTAGATACAAAAATGGCCACATTATTGTGACCATTTGTTTGAATTAACTTATTTTAAAGTGATTAGACGAGAATAAGAGCTAGCGGTTACGCTCCGTCGTTGTCTTTCTCAGTTTTCAGTTCAGCAAGCTGTTGTTCCAACTCAATCAGCTTAATCTCTGCTTCTACCTCAGCAACTCGCTTTTCAGCATCGGTGCGATTATCTTTTGCTAAACCGTCAGCAGTCACTTGAGTTCTTTGAGCATTTCTTGCGTCATCGGTATCTTTCATCGAACCAGCGACTCCACCTGTTACACCTCCTAGTGCAGCACCCTTAACCGCTAAGCTCGCGTCTCCGGTCAGCGCTCCAGCCGTCGCTCCTAGTAAAGCACCACCAATAGCACCACGATTACGCGCTGCGTTTTCATTTTCGTTATCAGTGGCAGGAGATGCACAGCCAGAAAGAGTCACAATCAGTGTCGCTAAAAGGAAAGGTTTAGTGAGTGTCATAGGAGTCTCGCTTTGGTTTCGTTTGGAATGAAGCTATCTTAAACAGAACGCTTAGTGAGATAAATAAAGGCCAGTTTAGGCGATACATAATGATTGGCTATGTATTAATCAATCAACACATCATTATTTGGAAATATTGGATTTATCACTTTTCCGTAGATGCAAAAAGACGACCGATAAGGCCGCCTCAATAACTCTAATAATCTAATAATCTAATAATCTAATAATCTAATAATCTAATAATCTGTTTTAGCCTTTCGACCAAAAGTTCTGCATATCTGCTGCACTAGGAGGCGGCCTTACACCACAATCTCGATAATGATTTTTATCACCAATTCCAAGTATTTTCCCATTCTCCTCATCGATCATAGCGGCAACTTTAACATCGTCGCCAACGTGTCGAGTCAACACTACAATCTCTCCTGCTCTTTCAGACCTTACCGCGCCCAGAATTTGATATTCGTAGTGACCTTTTCTTGAATTGACGATCATTTTGGAGTTTATCGGGTCAAAATCATGCCCATCTTTAATATCAAACACAGCTTGATATAAATCGACGCCAGTCTTGGACACACATTTAAATACTTTTGGATGACTCAGGGGTTCTAGCAGCACTCGGCTAACCTCATCCTTTGAAGTAGCAGCATCAACTGCACCACTAGCAAGTAAAGCGATAAGCAAAAAATAGGTTCGCATAGAGTGACCTCAATATGTGGGAATCATAATGAGGTCATAATAAGCAAACGGTCTGGTAAGATGAATAAAGTAAAGTTTAGGTAAAACATCACTAATGGTTATGTTTAAGCAAGCCAACTCATATCCCAGATTCAACCTAATTCTACTTAGCGCCAATGACGTTATTTATGCCGATACTATCTACCCAGCTTCTCGGCAATCTCAGTTAAGCTTGTCGGATCATCAATCGTCGAAGGCACCACATACTGCTCACCTTCTGCAATTTGACGAATGGTTCTGCGCAAGATCTTACCTGAACGAGTCTTCGGTAACCTCTCAACAACTAAAGCTTGTTTGAAACAGGCGACAGCGCCGATTTCATTACGAACCTTACCAACTAATTCAGCTTGTAACTCAATATCATCAACTTTCACGCCATCTTTTAACACAACTAAACCAAGCGGTAGTTGCCCTTTCAAGTCATCATGAATACCGACAACGGCACATTCAGCAATCGCGGGGTGACCACCAACGATCTCTTCCATTTCCCCAGTAGACAGACGATGCCCTGCTACGTTGATCACATCATCAATGCGCCCCATGATAAACAAATATCCCTCATCATCGAGGTAGCCGCCATCACCGGAAACATAGTAACCCGGAAATTGGCTCAGATAGCCGGATTCAAATCTATCATGGTTGCGCCAGACCGTAGGTAAACAACCCGGTGGTAAAGGACGCTTGAGCGCGACAAAACCTTGTTGATGGGGTTGAGCTACTTCGCCTAATTCATTAAGAATTTCTACTTGGTAACCTGGTACAGGCTTGGTAGAAGAGCCCGCTTTAACCGGCAAAGATTCCAGCCCTGTAGGATTTGCGGAGATAGCCCAACCTGTTTCTGTTTGCCACCAATGGTCAATAACCGGCTTATTAGTATGGGATTCCACCCAATCTAATGTCGGAGGGTCCAAACGTTCACCAGCCATAAAAATTGATTTAAGCGACGACAAATCATAGTTCTCAAGTAATTTTCCGTCAGGATCTTCCTTCTTGATCGCCCTAAACGCCGTTGGGGCAGAAAACAGCACATCAACGTTGTATTCTTCACAAACACGCCAGAATGCGCCTGGATCGGGTGTTCTTACCGGCTTGCCTTCAAACAGAATAGAGGTGCAACCGTGAATCAGTGGCGCATACACAATATAGGAATGGCCGACAACCCAACCCACGTCAGATGCCGCCCAAAAAACACCATCTTGCGGCATATCGTAGATAGTGCTCATCGAGTACTTCATCGCGACCGCGTGACCACCATTATCACGGACTACGCCTTTCGGCTTACCGGTGGTTCCCGATGTATAGAGGATATATAAAGGATCGGTTGCCAAAACGGGAACGCAGCTATGTGGTAGCGAATCCGCAACGGCCTGCTGCCAGAGTACATCTCTATCTTGGTTCAGTTCAGCCAGACATTGCTCTCTTTGGAATACCACGACTTTTTCTGGTTTCCAACGGCTGTCCATGATCGCTCTGTCAACCATTGGCTTATATGGCAGAACCTTGTTTATCTCGACTCCACAAGACGCTGTAATCAACACCTTAGGCTCAGCATCTTCGATACGAACTGCAAGTTCATGAGGAGCAAAACCGCCAAACACCACAGAGTGCACAACCCCCAAACGGGCACACGCTAGCATTGCCATCGCGGCTTCGGGAATCATCGGCATATAAATAACCACACGATCACCTTTGGTCACTCCCTGTGTTGCTAACATGCCTGCGACTTTTGCCACTTGGTCACGTAATTTGTTGTAAGTGTAGGACGACTGAGTACCCGTTACAGGCGAGTCGTAAATCAACGCCACTTTATCACCGCGACCATTTTCACAATGATAATCCAGCGCCAACCAACACGTATTCATCACCCCATCAGGAAACCAACGTTCAATACCGTTATCGTCAGTTTGTAATATCGTTTTCGGTGACTCAAACCAATCTATCGATTGTGATTGTGTTTCCCAGAACGAATTAGGGTCTTCCCTCGCCCATTGATATTCGGTGATGTAATCTGTTTTTTTATTCATTCGATTCGTAGCAGACATAGTGCCTCCTCCATGATTAATCCATTAGTCCAAGCACCTTGCTTTTAGCAGTGTCACTTGGGTGCACTCTTTTCTCAGCGTTGTGTTCGTGAAAATTTAACCGTTCACGACAGTTGCTTTACTTAGGAAAAGGCACACGAATGGCACCTTCCATGATCACTCGAGCACTACGACTCATAATCGCCCTCTCAATTTTCCACCCACTTTCGGTCTGCAACGCTTTCGCACCTACCTTTAAGGTTCCTGACGGGTGGCCAAAGGTCACCGATTCACGTTGGCCTTCACCAGCAGCCAAATTAACCAGAGTTCCAGGAACACTTGCAGCAGAAGCAATCGCAACCGCAGCCGTTCCCATCATGGCGTGATGAAGCTGCCCCATCGACAAGGCACGAACCAAAAGATCAGTATCTTCAACAGGAACCGTTTTACCACTTGATGCTTTATAGGTTTGAGGTTTAGCGACAAATGCCACCTTAGGAGTATGTTGACGAGACTCAGCTTCCTCCAAGGTATCAATTAGCCCCATCTCGACCGCACCGTGCGCTCGGATAGATTCAAAAAGTGCCAAGGCTTTTGAATCATTATTAATGTCGGATTGAAGTTCAGTTCCACAATAGCCAACAGATTTTGCATCAACAAAGATGGTCGGAATCCCTGCATTGATATAGGTTGCTTTGATACACCCCAATTCAGGGACATCTAAGAAATCGACCACATTTCCAGTTGGAAACATTGAGCCATTACCATCGGCAGGATCTAAGAAATCGACTCGTATTTCTGCCGCAGGAAAAGTCACGCCATCAAGCTCAAAGTCACCTAACTCTTGGACTTCACCATTGATGATAGGCACATGAACAATAATGGTTTTCTGGATGTTCACTTGCCATACTCGCACCTCAACAACACCGTTTTCAGGGATACGAGTCAAGTCAACCAAGCCACTATGAATAGCGAACGGACCGACCGCTGCAGACAAGTTCCCACAGTTACCACTCCAATCCACAAACGGCTTATCTATCGCCACTTGGCCGAATAGGTAATCAACATCGTGATTGGGTTTGCTACTTTTGGAAACAATCACAGTTTTACTGGTGCTTGAAGTTGCCCCCCCCATACCATCGGTTTGCTTACCATAAGGATCTGGGCTGCCAATGACTCTTAAGAGTAATTCATCTCTCGCGTCACCCGCCATTTTCGCCGCTTCAGGCAAGTCTTCTAGATTAAAGAAAACCCCTTTGCTCGTGCCTCCTCGCATATAAGTTGCAGGCACTTTGATCTGTTTGTTTGTCATATCAAGCTCCTACTGTGCAAGAAAGTCTTTGGCAAAACGCTGCAATACACCACCAGCGCTGTACACATTCACTTCATCTGCGGTATCTAAACGGCAAGTGACTGGTACATCGAGTTTTTGACCGGTTTTGCGAGTGATCACTAGAGCCAAATCGAAACCGGCTTCAATATCACCGTACACGTCGTAAAGCTCAGTGCCGTCCAGTTCTAAAGTATTTCGATCCGTTCCCGCTTTGAATTGCAAGGGCAACACGCCCATACCGACTAAGTTGGTTCTGTGAATTCGCTCAAACCCTTCAGCAACAATCACTTCAACACCGGCAAGACGAACTCCTTTAGCCGCCCAGTCTCTTGATGAACCTTGTCCATAATCGGCTCCAGCAACCACTATCAGCGGTTGTTTTCGATTCATATAGGTCTCTATCGCTTCCCACATTCGAGTAACCTGCCCCTCGGGCTCAACTCGTGCCAATGAACCTTGTACGACTTCTCCAGCGTCCTTCACCATCTCGTTAAATAGCTTAGGGTTGGCGAATGTTGCTCGTTGCGCGGTTAAGTGATCGCCTCGATGGGTCGCATAAGAGTTAAAGTCCTCTTCTGGCACTTCCATTTGGGTTAGATACTCTCCTGCCGCGCTGGATGCCAGAATCGCATTAGAAGGCGATAAGTGATCCGTAGTGATGTTGTCACCCAGAATCGCTAACGGCCTCATACCAGATAGGCTTCGTTCTCCCGCAAGAGCTCCTTCCCAATAAGGTGGCCTGCGAATATAGGTACTTTGAGGTCGCCAGTCATAAAGCGGTTCAGTCGTCACCTGTTCCTCGTCTGGCTGGAACATTTTTACGTAGATCTGTTGGAATTGCTGAGGCTTAACATGCTCACCGACAACCGCATCGATCTCTGCATCACTCGGCCATAAATCACTTAAGTAGATCGGTTTTCCGTTGCTGTCTGTACCTAAGCTGTCTTTTTCGATATCAAAGCGAATCGTACCAGCTAAGGCATAAGCGACGACCAATGGCGGTGATGCTAAAAACGCTTGTTTGGCATAAGGGTGAATTCGACCATCGAAGTTTCGATTCCCCGATAGCAAAGCGGTCGAATATAGGTCACGGTCGATGATCTCTTGTTGGATTTTGGGATCTAAGGCCCCGCTCATTCCGTTACAGGTAGTGCACGCATAGCCCACGATGCCAAAGCCTAATTTTTCTAGCTCAGGAAGCAAACCTGCAGATGCAAGATAGAGCTTGGCAACTTTAGAACCCGGAGCGAACGACGTCTTAACCCATGGCTTACGTACCAGCCCAAGTTGATTCGCTTTTTTAGCCACCAGCGCAGCAGCTACCACGTTTCTTGGGTTACTGGTATTGGTACATGACGTAATTGCAGCAATAATCACAGCACCATCGGGCATTTGGTCATCGCTATATTTCGCCGAATGTTGTTCTTTCCACGATGATTGGCTGATGCCTTGTTTGGCAAGTTCACTGGTTGGTAAACGACGATGTGGATTGGATGGCCCTGCAAGGTTGCGCTCAACTTTCGACAAATCAAACTCAAGCACACGTTCGTATTGAGCGGAATCTAAATCATCGGCCCATAAGCCAGTTTGTTTGGCGTATAACTCGACCAACTCGACCTGTTCAGGCTCGCGTCCTGTCAGCTTTAGGTATTGTATGGTCTGTTCATCGATATAGAACATACCTGCTGTCGCGCCGTATTCTGGCGTCATATTCGATATAGTGGCGCGGTCACCAATAGTCAGTGCACGAGCGCCTTCACCAAAGAACTCTAAGTAACTAGAAACCACTTTTTCATTTCGAAGAAACTCGGTAATCGCGAGCACGATATCCGTTGCAGTGATCCCTTCTTGTCGTTGGCCAGTTAACTTAACCCCAACAATATCAGGTAGTCGCATCATAGAAGGACGACCTAACATCACCGTCTCAGCTTCCAATCCACCAACCCCAATCGCAATCACACCTAAAGCATCAACGTGAGGAGTATGGCTATCAGTACCAACACAAGTATCTGGAAACGCAATGCCTTCTTTAGATTGAACGACTGGCGACATTTTTTCTAAGTTGATTTGATGCATGATCCCGTTACCAGCAGGAATCACATTCACGTTTTTAAAGGCGGTTTTACACCATTCAATAAAGTGAAAACGGTCTTCGTTACGACGTTCTTCGATAGCGCGGTTTTTATCAAACGCTTCGTTATCAAAACCTGCATGTTCCACTGCCAGTGAATGGTCGACGATCAACTGAGTTTCCACAACGGGGTTAACCTTGGCAGGGTCTCCACCTTGATCGGCAATTGCATCTCGTAAGCCTGCTAAATCAACCAAAGCGGTTTGACCTAGAATGTCATGACACACAACGCGCGCAGGGTACCAAGGAAAATCTAAGTCACTCTTGCGTTCAATGATCTGTTTTAAGCTGTCTTCAAGGGTTTCAGGATCACAGCGTCTTACCAATTGTTCCGCCAATACTCGCGACGTATAGGGCAAAGTTTTATAGCTGCCCGGAGATATCGATTCTATCGCTTCGCAAGCGTCGAAATATTCCAAACTCGTTCCTGGTAAAGCTTTTCGATACTTTCTATTTTCAAGATTTTGTTTGTGTTCAAGTTTCACATCAGACATACATCCACCATTATCTGTTAAATTCTATTCTTTGGTTCTCGAGCTCTTGCCACGTGAAGATAAAGGTCACCTCGAGATATAAGTTGACTCGATATAGAAGGCTAACGTAGATGTATAGGTAGCCAGTCTTGATGTTCTGGCCCGGTGTAGTCTGCACTTGGGCGAATGATGCGATTATTTTCTCTTTGCTCAAATACGTGTGCCGTCCAACCCGTAAGTCGGCTCATCACGAAGATCGGAGTAAACAGTTTGGTTGGAATATCCATAAAGTGATAAGCAGAAGCATGGAAAAAATCGGCATTACAGAACAGCCCTTTTTCTCGCTTCATTACCGCTTCAACACGCTCCGAAACAACATAAAGCTGTTTATCGCCCACCTCTTGAGCTAGCTCTTTTGACCAACGCTTGATTAGAGCATTTCTTGGGTCGCTCTCACGATAAATGGCATGACCGAAGCCCATAATTTTGTCTTTGTTAGCGAGCATATTCATGATGTTCGCTTCCGCTTCATCAACGGTTTGCCAATCTTGGATCATTTCCATCGCCGCTTCATTTGCGCCACCGTGTAATGGGCCTCTTAACGTGCCAATCGCTGCGGTAACACAAGAATGAATGTCAGATAAAGTTGATGCGCAAACTCGAGCCGCAAATGTAGATGCATTAAACTCATGTTCTGCATAAAGCGTCAGTGAACAATGCATCACCTGCTTATGAAGGTCGCTTGGGGCTTTATCCGTTAGCATTTTCAAGAAATAACCGCCAATGCACGCTTCGCTTTGATCCCCAGTATCAATGCGCACACCATCATGGCTAAAGCGATACCAGTAACAGATAATGGCAGGGAAAAGTGCGAGCATACGTTCGGTTGCCGGCAGTTGCTCAGAAAAATCAGACTCTTGCTCTAAGTTACCCAACATTGAACAGCCCGTTCTCATCACATCCATAGGATGAGCGTCTGCGGGGATCAGTTCTAGAGCTGCTTTCAGTGGTTCAGGCAGACCACGTAAGCCAACCAATAGGGTCTTATAATCATCAAGCTCTTTAAGGCTTGGCAGATGACCTCTTAGTAATAGATGGGCGACTTCTTCGAATTGAGCATGATTAGCAAGGTCGGTAATATCATAGCCGCGGTAGGTCAAACCCGTTCCTGACTGGCCTACCGTACATAGCGCCGTGACTCCCGCACTTTGTCCTCGTAACCCTGCACCACCTAAAGCTGGCGCACTAATCGGTTTCGTGCTTTCATTTTTGTTTCCGTTGCTTTTCGCGGTTGATACATTATCGACAGCTGCTTTATCACTCAAAGATACAGACATTATGAACTCCTTTTCTGTGTTAGCCGCCTGCACTCTTTGGTGCTGCCTGTTTATATGTCCGATGATCTTTATCATCGGTACTGGATATGGCGACTAACCATTTCACGTTATTGGATTAAGTTGATTTTTGATTAATTGAAACTGGTTTACCCTTCACTTGAAAACAACTGATCAAGCTTGTTTTCGTAGTCGTGGTAATTCAGGTGTTCGTAAAGCTCTTTACGGGTTTGCATTGAATCCAACAGAGCTTCTTGATTGCCTTCAACTAACAAGTGCTTGTAAACATTCTCCGCCGCTTTGTTCATCGCACGAAACGCACTCAATGGATAAAGCACCATGTCGACACTTGATCGGGCCAACTCGTTACAGTTGTAGAGTGGCGTTTGGCCAAACTCAGTGATGTTCGCAAGAATAGGCACGTGCTTACCCGTTGCTGATTTCAACGCCGCCGAGAACTTCACGTATTGGTCTAGCTGATTCATCGCCTCAGGGAAAATCATGTCAGCGCCCGCTTCAACACACGCAATCGCTCGTTCAATCGCACTATCAATGCCTTCAACCGCCAATGCATCCGTACGCGCCATAATCACAAAGCTCTCATCGGTTCTAGCATCGGTTGCCGCTTTGACTCTATCGACCATCTCTTGCTGGCTCACAATCGCTTTATTTGGTCGATGACCGCAGCGTTTCTGGGCCACTTGATCTTCCATATGAATTGCAGCTGCGCCTGCCTTCTCCATCGCTCGAATGGTACGTGCAATATTAAATGCGCCACCAAAACCCGTATCGATATCCACCAGCAAAGGCAGATCACACGCATTGGTAATACGTTCAACATCCACCAACACATCGTTCAATGTCGTAATACCTAAATCAGGCAAACCATAAGACGCATTGGCGATACCTCCACCCGACAAATAGATCGCCTGATGCCCCAAGTTCTTTGCCATCATCGCGCAATACGGATTCACCGTACCGACGATCTGCAATGGGTCGTTGTCTTGCACAGCTTGTCGGAACTTTGCTCCTGCTGATAACTTCATAATGACGCTCCCTGTTAATTGTTTATTTCTAGCTAACCTTTAAGACTTACGGCTTTTGGTTATCGCCAGCACTGATCCGCTGACAGATTCCAATGGTCGCTTAATCAAGATCTTTGGATTGAATTTGTTGCTCTATAAGCAAGCGGCTACCCGAGATGTGTCGTCGCATTAGCATTTCTGCTAGCTCTTCATCACGGTTACGAATCGCTTGGAGGATGTATTTGTGTTCATCGAGCGCCTCTTTTGGTCGAGACTGAGCCCTAGGCGATTGATAGCGATACATGCGTAATAGGTGATAAAGCTCGTCACACAACAACGAAATGAGTTTGCTGTTACGACTCGCTTTAATAATGCGGTAATGGAAATCGAAATCCCCATGTTGATGAAAGTAAGAAGAACCCTCAACTTCATCGATGTGCTTTGAGTGTGTCGACAATAATCCTTCAAGCCCGATAAGCTCTTCTTGTGTTATGTGCCTCGCTGCTAAGCGCGCCGCCATGCCTTCCAATGCCTCTCGCACCGCGTACAGCTCTAGCAGTTTGTCTGCCGAAAAAGTAATAACTCGAGCGCCGACATGAGGAATTCGCTCAATCAGGCCAAGCCCTTCGATACGCATTATCGCTTCACGTAATGGTCCTCGACTTACCTCGAAGCGTTTAGCCAGTTCAGGTTCCGAGATCTTACTGCCCGGTGGTAATTCACCGTTAACAATCGCCTCAACGAGATACTCTGTCAGATTTTCCGACTTGGTGTTTTCTTTGTCGCTCACACGTGTTTTCGTGTTTGCACTTAAGGTGAGATCTTTTATCGCAGTATTCATATTCACGCAGCTCACTTCTGATTGCCGACCCTAACTGTCAACAATTTCATAACATGAACATAAAATACACGATCAAATTGTCGACAATCAAGTAGATTGTCGACAATTTAGACTAAGGTAGTACTTTTATTAACCGGTAGAGAAGTAGTGAAACGAAGCCATAAAAGAAAATAAATAGATGTTATTCATTAAGTTAAATCGTGAGCAAGCTTCAAACCTTTACCCACCCCAAATTTGCTCGAAAACAATGTGTCGACAACTGACAGTCAACTTTTAGAGATAGTATTCATTTCTACTCATCAGCTATTTAGACCAAAAAAGAGAAGCAATGATCGCCTCTCTTTATTATTCACAAGATTAACACTCTCAAAATTGGTTAATCACGAGACATCAACATAGTGCTTGCCAATAAAGATATTCCTATTAGCACTACCCCTAAGTTACCAATCTCACCAGCAAGCCCTAATCCCCCACCAATTAAACAGTAATACAACAATCCTAGAACCGCCCCTGCTGTGCCAGCTTGCTGTTTATAATTGACCAACGCCGTACTAAATATATTAGGACTTGCCATACCAAACCCTACAACCACAGCAGCCATACCTAAAAGAAACCAAAGGCTGTCTTGGTAAAAGTACACCTGAACAGCCCCAATAAAGCTGATGAACACCGCGATCTGAATGAGTCTTTGGGAACCCCATTCTTTTACTAGCAATCGTTTATTCATCGAGCTTCCTAAAACAGATGCTGCCGCTAATATCACGCCACTGTAACCAAATTCAATGGAACTTAAGCCAAACTGGCTGAACATAAATGGCGCTAAAGAATAATAGCTAAACATCATGACATTAAAGCAAGCCACAAGAATCGCACTTTTCCAAATATCCCTATCTTTTAGCATTACCGTGAAAATACCAATAAAACTGACCGTTTTGGTGTCAGCGGGTTTCGTTTCGGGTAAAGAAAAGGCGGATACGATCAGCAATATAAAAGCCATGACAAGCAGTAAACTGAACACCACTAAGTGTCCAAAATATTCAGCAATCAATCCTCCTGACATTAAGCCAACAACAGGACTAATTGATACTGCAACAATTGCTAGCGAAAACACTTTCCCTAGCTCTTTGCCTTCATAGCTATCACGTAATATTGTTTGCCCAATAACTGAGCCTACCGCCGCCCCGAAAGCTGAAACAACCCGCGCAATCATGACCATATCAAATTGAGTTGCCGTTATGGCTAACAGGCAACCAACACCATAAATAAACAAACCACACAACATGGCTTTTTTGCGCCCAACAAGATCAGAAACTCGCCCCCAAAAAACAACACCCACAGCAAAAGCAATAAAGTAAATCGACAAGGTTTGACTTGCGCTTGCCATTGATACACCAAAATAATCAACTAAGTGCGGCAATACTGGGCCGTAAATAGTTTCAACAATTTGAGGAAACATCAGCAGAATGATGATCAGTCCCATATGGGGTTTTTTATTCATATTATTCTCTTCTAAAACTGGAATAAGAGAAGTATATGGATTTCATTTATGTTCAAATATCAACAGTAGAACAACAAACATCAAAATAAGGACAAATCATGTTGATCGATGACAACACACCTTTTTATGTTGATGGTATGCCCTACCCCTTTGTTGGCATTGCCGCCCAAGTCGGCAGGCATGATTCTGGTATGCATACACACAACCGTGCACAATTGTTGTTTGCACCACATGGTTGCATCAGTATTACGCTTGACGGGATGCATTGTGTGTTGCCGCCCACCAAAGTGGCGTGGATACCCGCGGGAATTGAGCATTGCGCAACCATGACCAATGTCGTGGCCTATCGCTCGCTTTATTTTGATCCTCTTCGCATTACAAATTTGCCTAAAGAGTTGAGCATTCTTAACGTCACGCCACTACTAAAAGAGTTGATCGAACGAATGGCTTTTTGGGATTGGGATAAACCTAGTGAAGAGCAACACAACACATTGGCGTTGTGTTGCGAGGAACTTTCTTACGCAGAAAGGAACGAGCTAACGCTGCCTTTACCAAAAGATAAACGATTAGCGTTGTGGTTAGAAAAAGTAAAACTAGGAACACAGTTACCTCAACCACTCAATGAAATGGCCAAGCATATTGGAGCAAGCAGCAAGACCGTTAGCCGGTTATTCATCAAAGAAACGGGGATGCCTTACCAAGCTTGGCGTCAACAATGGCGGTTGTTAAGTGCCATTGAGCAATTGTCAGAAAAAAAGAGTGTCTCTGTGGTTGCCCACGAGTTAGAGTTCTCCAGTGACAGTGCGTTTATTCATTTCTTTAAGCAACACACCGGAGAAACCCCAACTCACTACATAAAGTGAGGTCAACAACCATTCATGCTTTCTGGCAAAGTTAAGCAGCGACGCCTTCAACTACATATTTTGATAGGTCTATATGATCGATCTGTTCCGGTTTTAAATACGTTTCGGCATAACGGATATGTGTACCGCTAGTTAGGAACAACCTAAACAGTTCTATATCGAGGTGCTCGTCCAACGCCATTTTGTACATAATATCGACAGCAACACTAATCGGCTTCGCCTTCTTATAAGGCCTATCCGCAGCGGTTAGTGCCTCAAAAATATCGGAGATCACCAGAATACGTTCTGGAATGGAAAGATCGTCGCCAGTCAACCTCCTTGGATACCCAGTGCCTTTGAGTGTTTCATGGTGCGTCGATGCATAGCGAGGAACACGACTTAGTTCTTTCGGGAATGGCAGATTTTCAAGCATCTTAATAGTACTGACTATGTGCTCATTAATCTTAAACCGATCTTCCGCAGTTAATGTACCGCGAGCAATTGATAAGTTGTAAATCTCACCCAAATTATATTGATGCTCAGGTACATTCATTCGTATTCCATGTCGAGGGTCAAAGTTCACTGCCCCAACTCGTTCAACGATATGCTCAGGTTTATCCGACAATAATTTTTCTTGTACAGGAAGACTTGTATCGCCCGTACTATTCGTCAATAAATCAAATTCCTCGGCAGGAGATAAGCCCAGTTTTTCGTCAAAATTACGTTGCCATGTTTGTTCTGAGATCAGCTTGATTCGTTCAACTTTATCATCGCTCATAAACTCACCTCCAACATTTGAAGAGGCTATAAATTCAAAGTCTTCAACCAATGTTACTTGCTTGCGTTTTAGTTCCTCATCGATGTTTGCTTTGGATTTCTCACCATCTAAAAGCTTTTTAAGAGCCTCAATTTCAGCATCTCGCCAAAGCACTTCAAAACGCGTGCGTACTTCATGAATACGGTTGTAATTGGCTTCTAGTTTAGAGCCCTTATCGACGATGTGTTCCGGTGTTGTGATCTTTCCACAATCATGTAGCCATGCCGCAATTCGAAACTCCCGACGTTCGACATCATTGGCAAACTTAAACGCCTTGAACGCTGGGAGTTCGGATTCTTCAGCGGCTTTAGCAAGCATTAAACCTAACTCAGGCACGCGATTACAGTGCCCTGCGGTGTATGGCGATTTATCATCAATGGCCTGCGCGATAAGCTTTATAAAAGCTTCAACAAACTCTTCTTGAGTCCGCTCATGTTGCTTGATTTCAGAAGCCATATCTTTTACAGCGACAGACAATTCCCACACTTCTTTAATTCGAGTCTCAACAAGTTCGACATTGTCATAATCACGTTGCTTTATTCGATTCGTTTCTTCTCTCAATTGACGGATCGGACGTACAATTGGCGCACCGAAAATCCATGCGATAGGTAGCGTCAAACACATCAATACGACAGTGACTCCAATTGAAGCCGCGACTCGTTTATTAACAGAATGGTAGATTTCACTCTCAGGAATTAATACAGCAAAATACTCGGAATTCTCCTCACCCGTTTCTATTTCAGTAAGATATAGATGTTTTGCCTCTCCATTAAATTCAACGTTGCTCATCTTACCTTCAACTGTCGCCACATCAGTCATATCGTAAAGTTCTGAGTAAGGAACTGTTGTATCCGTCTTAAACCCATTCCCATGAAACCACTTCTTGGCCAATGAATCGATTTGCTCACGACTTAACTGACTCATCGCTTGATTGATGATCGGCAATAATGATTGGTGCTTGTTCTGCAGCACTACATGGAACTCACTTGGATAGTTTTGCTTTAGATCTCGCAATATGTCATTGATTCTCAAACTTGAATGAAAAAATCTATCTAATGCAAATGACAGTACTGGCTCTGCGTCCAACACCGCGAAGCAATCTCCTTTTTTGACGGAATTGAATGCAGATTCCAAACTATCAAACTCAACCAGTTCGATATTTGGAAAATCATTCCTCAATTGAGGAATGATTGACCACCCAGATAAAACAGCCACTTTCTTGCCATCAAGTTCGGCATAACTCGTCACGGCTTGTGCACTTTCTCTCGTTACGACAGAAAATGGCAGTTCATAGATTGCTGTTGTATATAAACCATTTATCCCATTATCTTGATAATTTTGAACCGATTGCAGGCCATCAATACTGCCCTTCTTAAATTTATTAACGAGCTCTCCCCAAGAAAACCCATTTACAAATTCAAACCTTAACCCCGTCATATCACCAATCATGTTGAGAAGATCAATCGCATAACCGTTAGGCTGCCCCGAAACCGAAAAGTCCATCGGCCCCCAATCATTTTGATTTGAAACTAAAAGTGGTGGCGTATTTTCTATCAAAGTTTGTTGTGCTGGCGACAAGCTAATTTTAGACACTTCGGGCAATAAATTTTGAGTATTGGTCTTACGGTTAGAAGCGATGATATTCCCAGACTTAGAATATAAAAAAGATTCCACTTTACTGTCTTCATCTAACCCTAACGCAGATGCTGATAGTTGGTAAGCTAGAGAAGATAGAACGATATCGATACCAATTACATGTTGAACATTCCCGTCGAATTTTGACTTAAAAGCCAAAGAGTAAGTTTGCCCAGTAATCTGTAAATGCTGAAAGAGGTAAGGTTGCGTTTTTTCAACGGTTTCAGTATTGGCTGCAATATACCAAGGCCGAGCAGTCGGAAAGTAGTTACTCTGCTCCACTCGTGACTTTCTGAGTGTGAAGTTCTGGTCAAAGTAATTCGTCGTGCGGACACGTCCTTGTTCCTTGTTTTTGATTTCAATCACGACCCACCGGTCTGTCTGCGCGGCGCCGATTCTGTTTCTCACAGAAGAGGCCGATTCTAAATTAATAATTTGAAAGAAATCATCGTTAGGCGAGCCAATGTAAATGCTATAAAAAAGAGGGTTATCTTTAATAGCCTCTGCGAGGATACTGTGTGACTCTTCTTTGGATAAACGTTGACTAATAGAACGCTTCACTGAAGCAAGTAAACGTGCCGTATTAACTGCATCAGTTTCAACTGCACCGAGATAATCACTCAAATCATTGGAGACCATCGTCAATTTCGACAAGGTATGTTCTGTTGCCATCTTTTTACTGAAGTAGTATTGAAGAGAAACGGCAACCACAGCAGTTAGCACAGTCGCAAGTATGAACATTGTTCCAACGGTAAAGCGTAACGAAATTTTTTTTAATGCCATTATTCTATCCTTGAATAATCGCCAACTCAGAACTTAACAGGCTAGCGCTATCTATACTATTGTAGTTGCACATCAACTCTAGCAACGCATCATTCCATATCTAAAATGTAACACCTCTACAAACCCTATTCTGTTGCAGAAATTAATATAGTAGTAACAACTAACAATATAGACCAATAGCCAACGCACCGAATTAAAAGCGCTAGTAAGACACAATTTCCTCTATGAATTCAATCGCTTTTAAATGCTGACGGCAATTTCAAGATCCAGACATCATTCAAAAGTAAATCGACTAAACCTACTTCCCCGTGAACTTTATGAACTTTATTCACCCAATGTTCTTTATCCTCAATATCGCCGCATTAAAGACAATTCGTTAACACCTCGTTAACTTTAACCTCATCTGCTAAGCAATGCCCTACTCGTGTGTTTAGCAGCTGGATATAAAACATAAGTTTCTCTCCATTGAAGAGATCCCCTACATAAGGAACGTGAACCATGTTCAAGGCACTGAAACCTACTCTTGCGGCTTCTATCATCGCAGCTACCTTTTCTTTCAACACTTTTGCTGCTGACCTAGAGAAAATCCACTTCCTAATCCCTGGCGGTGCTGGCGGCGGTTGGGATATGACGGCTCGTGGCACAGGTGATGTATTAGTGAAATCAGACATCGTTGAAAATGTCTCTTTCCAAAACTTGTCTGGTGGCGGCGGCGGTAAAGCCATTGCACACCTAATCGAAACAGCTCAACGCCAAGAAGACACGTTGATGGTGAACTCAACACCTATCGTTGTTCGCTCACTAACAGGTATCTTCCCACAATCTTTCCGAGACCTGACACCAGTTGCAGCAACTATTGCCGACTACGGTGCAATCGTGGCGTCTGCTGATTCGAAGTACGACACTTGGGAAGATGTAGTAAAAGAGTTCGAAACCAACCCACGTAAAGTGAAAATCGCAGGTGGTTCAGCTCGTGGCAGTATGGATCACCTTGTGGTAGCAGCGGCGTTCAAAGGCGAAGGTTTCGACGCTAAGAAAGTACGTTACATCGCATATGATGCAGGCGGCAAAGCAATGGCAGCGCTACTGTCTGGCGAAACACAGCTTCTTTCTACTGGCCTTGGTGAAGTGCTAGAGATGTCTAAATCTGGCCAAGTAAAAGTGCTTGCTGTTACGGCACCAAAGCGTCTTGATGCTGCACCTAATATCCCAACACTGACTGAATACGGCAACGAAACAGTATTTGCTAACTGGCGTGGTTTCTTCGCCGCTCCTGGCACTAGCCAAGCAAAAATCGACGAGTGGAATGTAGCGCTTGGCAAAATGTACAAGACTGATGAATGGCAAGTAGTTCGCGACCGTAACGGTTGGATCGACAACTACAAAGCTGACAAAGATTTTTACGCCTTCCTAGAAGACCAAGAAAAACAGATGGGCGACCTAATGCGTGAGCTTGGTTTCTTGAAATAATCTATAACCGAAGAGGGTATCTTATCCATTCCCTCTTCACTCTTTCCTTGTTTCGCCGTACATGAGTTAACTTCAAACTCCTTTGTTTACTCGTATCGAATTACTCACACTTGTCTAATCACTAGAGAAGCAAGTGGCTTAAATATTAAGCATTGTAATCCGCTTACCTTAGGTTAGTGATCCCAGACATTATTCACTAACTCGCTCATGTACGGCTTTTTTACGTTCCTTTATTACCCCAAACGGAGTTGGATATGTCGGACCTACCAACCAAATTTTTAAGTAAAGAATATTTGTTATGTCGCGATCGCGTCGGGGCAATGATTTTTTTACTCGTGTGCCTTTGCTATGGCTACCAAACCACACTCATTCCTCTTTTCCCTGGCGACGAGTATGAACCTTTTACGGCTCGCACATTACCAACACTTCTAACCTTTGCGGGTATTGGATTATCACTGCTGTTGCTCGTTACTGGGCAAGTAGACAAAGAAAGCGGTGCAATCTCTGACTTTGATTGGAAGCTACTGATTGGGTTCTTGGTGTTAATGGCACTGTACGGAGTTGGCCTTACTTACCTTGGGTTTGTTCTGGCAACAAGCTTCTTCTTACTCGCAGGCTTTTACTTATTGGGTGAACGCCGTAAATCTATTTTATTTGGCGCGTCATTCCCATTCGTTATCGCGTTCTTTCTTCTATTAACTCAAGGCTTAGATATCTACCTAGAGCCTGGTTTAATCTTCACTCTTTGGTAGGGATAACATTATGTTAGATGGAATTTTACAAGGACTTTCGACCGCTGTGATGCCAATGAACATCATGATGGTCATCGTAGGCTGTTTTGTTGGTACCTTTATTGGGATGCTTCCGGGATTAGGTCCTATTTCAGCCATTGCGTTGATGATACCGATTACTTACGGTTTAGATCCTTCTTCTGGCCTTATTCTTATGGCTGGAGTGTATTACGGTGCGGTATTTGGTGGTTCTACTTCATCAATCCTAATCAATGCACCAGGTTGTTCTTCAACAGTAGTCACGGCGTTTGATGGCTACCCAATGGCGCAGAAAGGACAAGCAGGCAAAGCGTTAGCATTGGCGGCTTACTCATCGTTTACTGGCGGTACACTTTCAGCCATTATGTTGTTGATTGCGGCACCGGCCTTAGCAAGCGTGTCTTTGAGCTTCCAGTCGTCAGACTACTTCGCCCTAATGTTACTTGGGTTATCGGCTGTAGCCGCATTTGCAGGCCCCGGCCAAGTCATTAAGGCATGGATGATGACTATCCTTGGCCTAATGCTTTCAACAGTTGGTATTGATAAAGGCGTCGGTGTAGAGCGATTCACATTTGGCTTAACAGACCTTATGGATGGCTTTAGTTTCTTACTATTGGCAATGGCAACATTCGCTTTAGGTGAGACTTTAATGGGCATTTTGAAACCAGAGAAAGACACTAGCGGCGAAGAAAGCCAAAAGATGGCTGATATTGGTAGCATGAAAATCACCAAAGAAGAGTTCAAAGAAGTTGCTCCCGTTTCAATTCGTTCTTCAATCCTTGGTTTCTTTACTGGTGTTCTACCCGGTGCAGGCGCAACCATCGCGGCTTTCTTAAGCTACGGTATGGAGCGTAGTTTAGCGCCAAAGGACAAACAAAAAGAATTTGGTAAAGGCAGTATCCGAGGTTTAGTGGCTCCGGAATCTGCAAATAACGCAGCATCAAGTGGGTCATTTGTACCGCTGTTAACGCTTGGTATTCCGGGTTCTGGTACGACAGCCATTATGCTCGGCGCGTTGATCGCTTACGGTATTCAACCTGGCCCGCGTCTGTTTGTTGAACACCCTGATGTTTTCTGGTCAGTGATTATTTCAATGTACTTCGGCAACATCGTATTGGTTATTTTGAACTTACCGCTGATCCCGTACATTTCTAAGTTACTAGCGGTACCAAGAACCGTACTTTTACCAATGATATTGTTCTTCTCTATTACAGGTGTTTACTTAGTTTCCTTCAATACCATGGATGTTTTCATCATGCTATTGGTCGCGATGGCAGCTATCGCATTGAGGTTGGCTAATTTCCCGCTAGCACCGTTGTTGTTAGGTTTCATTCTCGGGGGTTTGATGGAAGAAAACTTAAGACGAGCATTGATGATCAGCGATAATGGACTTAGCTTCTTGTGGGAGCGTCCGATTACAATGACCTTCACCATTCTTGCTGTACTTGTACTTTCTAGTCCAATCTTGGTTAAGCTATTTAGAAGCTTTAGAAGAACGCCGGTAGAAGTCTAAAACTCAACAAAGACAGCAGAACGAAAAAGGAGCCTTGGCTCCTTTTTTTTAACCATAGCAGTGACATTGGCAGCAATATCAATAACAGCAGCAGAAACAGAAACAACAGAACGGCAGTAATCGCAATAACAACAGCGGTAAGCTAAATCGCGAGTTGGTAGCAAACTCACAAACTCGATCCTTCATAATACATAGCTCTGATATTCATAACGAAATCAAGTAAGGTAATTATTCATTTAACGCATTGGATTTTTAAACTATGGATTGGTTGATTCTATTCTTGTCTGGGGTGATTGGCGGTGTGCTTAACTCCATCGCGGGTGGCGGCAGTTTCATCACCTTCCCTGCTTTGTTATTTGCTGGCGTCCCTCCGATAGCCGCTAACGCCACCAACACCTTTGCTTCATGCGCGGGTTATATCAGTGGTGCTTACGCGCTTCGACACGAAATTCAATCAGGCACAAAACAACTTAAACTCGTCATCGCTTTGTGTGTCATTGGTGGAGGTATTGGTGCGTTTTTACTATTGCACACACCAGAAGCCTTATTTACTCAATCCGTTCCTTGGTTACTACTTTTTGCAGCACTTCTATTCACCTTTGGCGGAACGCTTAATAAATGGCTCAAAAAAGTTACGGCTAAACACAAACACGCCACCAGCGCAGGAGCCTTCTTTTCAGCTTTGTTATTGCTCCTCGTGTGTGTTTATGGCGGTTACTTTAACGCAGGGTTAGGAATAGTGACATTGAGTTACTTAGCACTTGCTGGCTACACTAACATCAACGTAATGAATGGCATCAAACTGCTGGTTTCTGCGTGTGCATCGTTAGCGGCAATCGTGTTTTTCGTCATCAATGGCTCGATAGACTGGCCGTCAGGAGTGGCTGTTTTATGCGGAACCTTGGTCGGAGGTTATTATTCAGCAAAAATCTCTCGCCGTATTCCACAGCAGTACATTCGTATCACAGTGATCGTCGCTAGCTTTTTGATTACCGCTTACTTTTTTTATACCAACTAGGTTTTATGCTAAGTAGGTTCTATACCAACTGGGCTCTATACAAAGTAGGTTCCATGCCAACTAAGTTTTATTCGAACCACTTCTTACAGTAATCACGGTTTTCGTTCGCAAAACACAACGCAAATCGTTAAGTATTGAAGAGGTATCAAATCAACCTCAAACATCTCTCTGGTTATTTTATGAACTATAAAATAGCCAAGCCGTAATATGTGAAGCAAGTCCTTCAATTAGCAAATTTGATAACAATTTAGACTGTTTTTTAGCCTTTATTTTGATGAAAGTGAGATAATTCGCCTGTCAAAAGTGAGACTTCATTAGGAGGCGTTATGAACATCAAACTCGGTCATGTCATGTCATCAAGTCGACTCATTTGCTTTGTCGCTTTTCTTGCTGCCACATTCGCGTGGATTCTCAAAATGCCCGCTCTGTTTTCTGTGTCAGCGCTATTCTTACTGATCAGCGCCATTGTCTATGTTGTTGACCTTTGGAAGAATCAAAGAAAGAACCACGAAGCTTAAGGCTCAAAAACAATAAGCTTTAGACGTATTTAAAAGTTATACGCATTAAAAAAGGAGCGCTTAGGCTCCTTTTGTATTTTGCAGTCAAGACTTCGTCTATCTAACGACGAAAGTTACGGCCGTTACCGCCTCGGCGCTCTTTAAATGCAGACGCCGCTTTAGCTTGTGATGCAAGAATCGACTCTACCGTCAATTCCATTGGCTCACGTGGTTCTAGTCCATGACGGAATGTACGTGAACGTGGGGGCATCTGATACTCGATATCTGAAGCTTTAGGCATACGCTTAAACCGGTAAAGGTAGAAGTTTTCAACCTTTTCACGTGCCCATTCTGTTTTCTTCAAATATTTAACTGCACTTACTACCGTTGGCTTAGTATTAAAGCAGTTCATACGCATTGCTGCATCCAAAATTTCCCAACCATAATGATCCACTAACTCAGTGATCATGATGTCAAGCTTTAAGCCGTGTAGAGGGTTGTTTTGTTGCAGTTCGATTCTTTCTTCTTCAGTCATAACATTACCTTTTTCAAGGCAGCTCACGGCCTTGAATATACTCTAGAACACCGTCATCACTGACCGTTTCTAGCTCAATCACTTAGGCATTATATCCATTGCCCTTATTTATGCCTTTATGATGGCATAAAGCATGTGCGTTATCCTATTTATCTTTTCATTTAATTTCAAAACGGTCATTTAACGCTCGGATTCTCATTAACATCACTTCCTTTCATCAACATCGCATACTCTTCTCTAATTAAGAAGAACACAGCAGTTCAAGTTAACAAAAAATGATGGTACCGCTATGAAATAACCATTTATTAAATGATGACATTGCACTTTATCAGTACGCAATGCTATGGTTTTATCGATACTAAAAATAATAAAGATCTGACTAAGCTATTGATATAAATATAAACAAAGGTTGGCTTGCAATATGTTTGACTACTCCCAGCTCAACAGAGTAGCCGCACAAGATAAGGACATTATCGCCATCGTTGATGACCTTTTCCGGCTCGCTCGTGAACATTACCCCATCTTATCTCGGCTTTCAGTCGTACTGTGCAGTGAAAACAGAGCCTCGAATTACTTTGTTTCGGATAGCCTTTGCCAAGAAGCCGAACATCGCTATATCGAACAGGAACTTAAACCAGAATCTGAGCTGTCTCGAATGGCTGAATCTCTAGACACTCGAATAATCGACGACCTCACCTCTACCCATCCGACAAAACAAGTTTCACATCTATTAAAACTTGGTCACCAAAGCAGTTACACGACGCCTATTCACTACCAAGAAAGTAACCTTGGGTTTGTGTTTATTAACGCTTCATCAATCGGTTTTTTTGCTCAACAATACATTCAATGTGATATTGCTTATCTCACTCAAGTCATTTCTAGCTTGTTCATTCAACTGTTTGAGCGACAGCGTCACTTTCAATCATCATTAGCAATTGCCTTAAACATGGGGCACGCTCGCGATCCAGAAACCAAAGAACATCTAATACGAATGGGGAAATACAGTGAACAGCTGGCCCGCACCTTATCACACAGTAACAATGAGATTACTCATCAGTTCATTCATCGTATTCGGTTATATGCCCCTTTTCACGACATAGGGAAATATCGGATCCCAGATAACGTGTTATTCAGCACTGGCAGCTTCACCAAAGAAGAAAGAGCCATCATGAACAATCACACTTTGTATGGTGAAGAGATGGTTAATGACGTGGTCGCCCTCTCTCACCACAGCTCAATGTGCATGGATGAAATACAGTTCATTAAGAATATTATTCGCCACCACCATGAGCGATTTGATGGCAGAGGATTACCCGACGGGCTAAGCCAAGACGCGATCCCCCTAGAGGCGCGAATCGTGACACTCGCGGATGTCTTTGATGCACTCATGAGCAAAAGAGCTTACAAACACGCTTGGTCACTGAATGACGTAATGGCTTATATTGAGGCGCACACTGGTTCTATGTTTGATCCAAAATGCGTTTCAGCGCTTAAGCAAAATCTAGAGCATTTCATGTCGATTCGAGAGCAGTACAACGACGAAATTCAGCCACATATTATGACGGCCTAAATTAGCTAATAAGCTGCTGAAACTGTTATGTGCTAAGTGCTCTAAGTGCTCTAAGTGCTCTAAGTGCTCTAAGTGCTCTAAGTGCTAACAGTAAGCCGCTGATCATTGACCGTCAAACCATACCTAAAAACCAACAAAAAAGGATGCCAATTGGCATCCTTTTATTTTCTAGTTTACAGCTTAAAGAACAAACGTGTTCTTAACTGCTCCTAACTAACGATTATACGTCGTAAGTTGTAGAAGCAGTGTCGCCGCCTGTACCAGTCCAGTTTGTGTGGAAGAATTCACCACGTGGACGGTCAGTACGCTCGTAAGTGTGAGCACCGAAGTAATCACGTTGAGCTTGTAGAAGGTTCGCAGGAAGACGAGCGGTAGTGTAGCCGTCTAAGAACGTTAGTGCAGAAGTCATACATGGCATTGGGATGCCTGATTCCATAGACTTAGCTGCAACTTTACGCCAAGCGCCCATGCAGTTGTCTAGGATGCCTTTGAAGTATGCATCTGAACCTAGGAATGCGATCTCTGGGTTCGCTTCGTAAGCATCACGAATGTTGCCTAGGAATGCAGAACGGATGATACAACCACCACGCCACATAAGTGCAACGTTACCGTAGTTTAGATCCCAACCGTTTTCGTTCGACGCTTCACGCATTAGCATGAAACCTTGAGCGTAAGAGATGATCTTAGAAGCAAGTAGAGCCTGACGGATTGCATCAACCCACTCTTGCTTGTCGCCTTCAACTGGAGCTACAGTCTTGCCGAACAGTTTCTCAGCTTCAACACGTTGATCTTTAAGTGCTGACAGGCAACGAGAGAATACAGACTCAGTGATTAGAGTCAGAGGGATACCCATATCTAGTGCATTGATACCAGTCCATTTGCCTGTACCTTTTTGGCCAGCAGTGTCTAGGATCTTCTCAACTAGCGCTTCACCGTCTTCATCTTTGTAGCCAAGGATGTCAGCTGTGATTTCTACTAGGTAGCTGTCTAGTTCAGTTTTGTTCCACTCTGCAAATACAGCCTGCATTTCATCGTGGTTCATACCTAGGCCATCTTTCATGAACTGGTATGCTTCAGTGATAAGCTGCATGTCACCGTATTCGATGCCATTGTGAACCATCTTAACGAAGTGACCAGCACCGTCGTTACCAACCCAATCACAACAAGGCTCACCCGCGTCAGTTTTCGCAGAGATACCTTGGAAGATAGGCTTAACCGCTTCCCAAGCTTCAGGAGAACCGCCTGGCATGATAGAAGGACCGAAACGAGCGCCTTCTTCACCACCAGAAACACCCGTACCGATGAAGTGGATGCCTTTCTCGCGAAGAGCAGCAACACGACGGTTTGTGTCTGGGAAGTTAGTGTTACCGCCATCAATGATGATGTCGCCTTTGTCTAGAAGTGGTACAAGCTTGTCGATGAACGTATCTACAACGTCACCAGCACGAACCATAAGCATCACTTTACGTGGCGCTTCTAGCTTCTCAACTAGCTCTTCTAGAGAGTAAGCACCAACAATGTTAGTACCTTTAGCCGGGCCTTCTAGGAACTCGTCTACTTTAGCAGCAGTACGGTTGTGAGCCACAACTTTGAAGCCGTGGTCGTTCATGTTTAGGATAAGGTTCTGACCCATTACTGCTAGGCCAATTACACCGATATCACCTTTCATTATTTTATCTCCTTGCGGCTATTCGCACTTATGCGATAGCACTTGCTGCATTTGAATCTAGGAACCACTCTGTTTCGCCAGTTTTAGACTGGATTTTCGCTGCCGGGTAAGGCAGTTCTGAAGCAGGAGTTGTATGAATTTCTTTAACGATCTCAACTTTACCTGCACCCAGTACTAGGTAGCTGATTCGTTTTGCTGCTTCTAAAACTTTCGCTGTTTTAGAAACACGGATCTGACCCGACTCTGGGTGAGAAGCTAATACAGATAGGTTCTCATCTTGGTAGTCAGTTACACCCGGGAATAGTGAAGCTGTGTGGCCGTCTGCGCCAACACCTAGCAGAATCCAATCGAATACAGGCGTGCCGTTTTCAGTTGGAATCACGTCTGCCATCTCTTTTGCGAAACGCTCTGCTTCTGCTTTAGGCTCATCTTCACCACGGATGCGGTGGATGTTCTCTGACGGAAAGTTTACTTGAGAAAATTCTCTTAGTTTTAAAAACAATAGCGCGTTCGCTTCGCCGAAGTTGCTTTCTGCATCATCAGGTGCAACGCAACGTTCGTCGCCCCACCAGAAGTGAAGGTTATTCCATTGAATACCTTCCGCGTATGGTGCTTCAGCTAAAAGCTTGAAAAGCATTTTTGGCGTGCTGCCACCAGACAGTGAAATGTGAACAGGTTTGCCCTGCTCGCTGTAAACTTTCATTTCGTTTGCTAGGTTTTCAACGACCAGTTCAGGCGTTGCAAAGATCTTGTGATTGATCATAGTTCGCAGTAATCCGTGTCTGTTAAGTTTTTGCATGGGAAACGCCATGCGCGGCCATCACGTCGCAGAAGTTCATCCGCTTCTTGCGGGCCCCAAGTACCACAAGCATAGCCAAACAGTGCTTGAGGATCTTGCTTGAAGTCTAAGATTGGTTGAACGTATTTCCAACATGCTTCTACTGCATCGGTACGTGCAAACAGAGTCGCATCACCGTTCAGCGCATCAAGAAGAAGACGCTCATAAGCCGTCAGCATTTGAGTTTCAGGCAAGTCAGAGTAAGAGAAGTTCATCTTCACTTCTTTTGCTTTAAAACCTGCACCTGGTTCTTTCAAACCAAAACTCATCTGAATACCTTCATCCGGTTGGATACGGATAATCAGCTTGTTCTCTGGCGCATCTTGACCAAATACTGGGTGTGGTGTGTTCTTAAAGTGAATCACGATTTCAGTTACGCGAGTTGGTAAGCGTTTACCCGTACGTACGTAGAAAGGAACACCATTCCAACGCCAGTTGTTGATGTATGCTTTAAGACCAATGTACGTCTCGGTACGTGAATCATCAGCAACACCATGCTCTTCGCGGTAACCAGGTAAGTGCTGACCACGAACATCAGATGTTGTGTATTGACCTAGTACTAGATCTTTACGTAAGTCACCTTCCTCTAGCGGTTTCAGGCACTGAAGTACTTTAACCACTTCATCACGAATCGAATCGGCATTGATTTGAGCAGGTGGCTCCATACCAACCATTGCCAGAACTTGTAGCAAGTGATTTTGGAACATGTCACGAACTGCGCCAGAACCGTCGTAGTATCCGCCGCGCTCTTCAACGCCAAGGAACTCAGCACCTGTGATTTCAACGTATTCAATAAAGTTACGGTTCCACAGTGGTTCGAACATCGCGTTTGAGAAACGAAGCACTAGAAGGTTTTGAACCGTCTCTTTACCAAGGTAATGGTCGATACGGTAGATCTGGTGTTCTTGGAAGTGATGATGGATCTCTTCATCTAACGCTTGAGCTGATGCTAAGTCGTAACCAAATGGTTTCTCGATGATCAAACGACGCCAGCCGTTCTTTTCGTCGTTCAGGCCATGTGCAGCAAGGTTTGCTGGAATCACACCGTACAAGCTTGGCGGGGTTGCCAAGTAGAACAATGTATTGTGGTTTTCGAATTGGTAGTCTTGCTCAAGCTTGTCTAGACGTTGTGCTAAACGAGCGTAATCGTCTACATCTGAAGTGTTGATCGCTTGATAATGCAGATGTTCAATAAATGCATTCAGCGTCTCAGGTTCAGTTTTTTCCATTTCCTGAAGAGACTTCTTCAGCTTCTCACGGTAAGACTCATCGCTGTACTCAGTACGGCTCACTCCAAGAATCGCAAAGGATTCAGGTAGTTGATTGCTAGCATACAGGTGGTACAAGGCAGGAATTAACTTGCGATAAGTTAGATCTCCCGACGCACCAAAAATAACGATGCTGCTGTTTTCAGGTATTACCATCATCTTTCCTATAAAAACAAGGTTTTTAGTATTCGCCAAAGGTATCAGCGACATACGAAAATAGATAATAGGTCTTGGCTATTACATCAATAGCGAGTGCCTATTACACTTGAGAATGCGTTTGGTAAACGAGGGTGAAGACTATCACCTCTATTCGGGACAGTATTGTCTATGACTATTTGATTTACATCAACCACTGTGAAAGCAATCGATTAAATATTGACTCGTTTCGAACAAAATCTAATCGATAGTTGAGTTAACAAAGACTGAAACAGAAGCAAATCAGCATTCACAAACATTGTAGTCAAGAAAGAATGGTATCTGGTCGGCGGAGTGGGATATGAGGGGTGATAAGTAAAATGAAACCAGTTTATTCAACTGGTTTTACATTTTGACTTTAATATAAGCACTGCCTTTGAGCTCTTTAATATGAAAGCTGTCTTTTGACTTCATGTTATCTTTTCGGTTTGTTGTAGCAACGCTCAGGGCGACCGACTGTCCCATAATTTAAGTCAGCGACTAATTCACCCGATGTGATCAAAAACTCTAGGTAGCGTCTGGCTGTGGTGCGGCTTGCTCCAATACGTTCACCCGCTTCATCTGCAGTGATATTGTCCACATCCGTTTGTTGAAATATCGCACGGATTTTATCTAGCGTTACCCCATCGATTCCTTTAGGCAACGTTGATAGCTTGCCTGAATCGGCTTTGGCATTCGCTTGTAGCATCTTATCTACTAATCCTTGATTGAGATCCGACGCACTTTCAAACTCTTGTTGTTGTGATTGGTACTTTTTCAACGCAGCTTCCAAGCGAGGATACATCACAGGTTTAAGCAGATAATCCACCACCCCACCGCGCATGGCTTGTTGCAGTGTATCGACGTCACGAGCTGCGGTAATCAAGATCACATCACATCCCTGATTACTGCCGCGAACGTGGTTCAAAATATCAAGTCCACACCCATCCGGCAGATACACATCCAATAAAACCAAGTCAGGCTTTAAGATATCTAACTGCATCAACGCTTCAGACTGTGTGGTCGCAATCCCAACCACATCAAAGCCACCCATCTGTTCTAAATAACGATGGTGCAGCTCTGCAATCGCAATATCATCTTCAATGACCATGACTCTCGTGATTGCGTTCATTTATGTTCTTCCTTTAACCATTATGTTCTCGTCACGATGATCTTCTCTCGATCGCTCCGTGCTCAATTATTATTGTTCTTCTTTCGGTAAGTACACCGTCACGCGTGACCCAAAGCCTGGGTTATCAACCATTTCTAACTGCCCTTGATAACGGTCAGCAAGTTGCTTAATGAGATACAAACCGACACCGCGATTCTGCTTCGCCTTACTAGACACACCTTTTTCTGTCAGCGCATCGGTCGCCAAGTGTTTCGGCAAACCACATCCTTTGTCTTCCACTTCAACAATAACTTCATTGCCAAAATCACTGATCGACACGTCGATAACGCGGCGTGCTGGAACAATCTGCCCTTCTTGTTTAATCGCCATCATGGTGGCATCGAAAGCGTTATCAATCAGATTGCCAAGAATTGTGACAACGTCATCAGCATTTAATCGGCTTGGTAACGCTTCTAACCTTGAACCCTCTTCGACTTTCAGTTCCAGACCGATCTCACGCGCTCGCTCTGTTTTCCCCAACAGCATGCCGGCAATAAGTGGATCTTTCACCGTTTCTCTTAAGAACTCGATGAGGCTTTGATAATGAGCCGTTTCTTGGCCAATCAAATGCTGGACCGATTCCAACTCGCCCATCTGAATCAGGCCACTAATCGTATTGAGCTTGTTCTGGTGCTCATGCGTTTGAGAACGCAATAAATCTGCGTATTCTTTAGTTTGAGAAAGTTGATCCGTTAAGTCATTGATTTCGTCTCTTAAACGGAAACTGGATACCGCTCCAACCACTTCACCAGCAACAATAATCGGACTGCGGTTTGCAATAATTCGCTTATTGTTGAGAAACAACTCAACGTCGTGATCGGATTCTCCCGTTGATAACAGCAATTCCAAGTCACTGCCCGCCAGCACATCGGAAAGACGCTGGTTAATTGATTGTTCTCTGTCTATCGATAGAATATCGCACGCACTTTTGTTTATTGAACGTAAAATACCGTTTTTATCGATGCTTAAAATACCTTCTTTCACGGTACTCATGGTCACATCGAGCTCAACGTATAAACGACCAATCTCTTCAGGTTCAAATCCCAAGATAGCGCGTTGAAAACGACGAGAGACATAACTTGAAATCACTGCATTAACCGCAACCACTAACAGCGCCATCACAATCAAGAAGGCTAAATAAGATTCGATTCTGTCTTGCAGCGAATCCAAAAGGTAACCAACAGATACAACTCCAATTACGCCACCTTGCAGATCTTTTACGGCAGACTTACCACGAACAGAGAAACCAAGCGATCCTTTAGCCGTCGACACATAAGACTCGCCTAACACGAGGGCTTTTTGATTGTCGCCACCCCGCATTGGTTTACCGAGCCTGTCGTCATACGGGTGGATCAAGCGGATACCTTTGTCATCACCTACAACGATAAACGCCGCACCAATTAACTGGGTGAGGTTGCGAAATTTAACTTGGGTCTCTTCAGATAAAACGTAGGGAACGCCATCCGGATTTAAAGAGCCATTTTCTTTGAGAATACTTGTAACAAGTGGCGATTCAGAAAGAAATTCAGCAACACCTAGCGCTTTCAAACCCATCTCTTGTTCTTGAGATTGTTTGATATAAGAAAAACCTGCAGCTGAAAGTATCAAAAGTTCAACGAGGCCAGTTACCGTCATGATAATCAGCAACCTTTTTCTGAAGCTGATGCTACTCCATTTCATATAAAACCGTCCCTAGTACTTAGCGAACAATGTTAACACCAAGTTAATCAAATGGCCTTTTTACTTATACGAATCTGTGACTGTTACTCAACTAAATAATTGACCAGATTATTAATTGATATTCCTTTACGTTATACCGCTCGAAAACCTGTTCGTTTTTAGAACTGATTAGCTTAAAAAGACAAATAAACGAATAAATATTGAGCTAGATCACTAAGGTTTTAGGTGTTTTTTAGGTTGTTCAAAATAAATACAATTATAATGGTTGCATATGAAGAAGTTTATTGTTGCCAAGCCATAAGTCATGATTTTCAGACGGTGCTTTAAATCGAAATTTCGGTTAACAAAAAGACAACAACTCTTCGCTCACTGGACGTATCTATAACTAAAAGTTGCACGCTCGCCGCTACGATTGTTGAACAAACAGGTTATCAACCTAATCTCGTTCATACATCTCTATTTACACTATAGGCCAGCAGACAACTCAGAGGTGACTGATGAAATCAGCGCCCAATAATAAAACATTGATGAGCAGGAAGTTTAGATCAGTGGCAACGTCCAACAGAAACAGGATTAAAAACATAACGTACAAACATTGTTGAAAAGGAAACCAGGCAATGAAACGCGATAATTTTGGAATTTGCCTTACTAAGGCGATGCTGTTCAATAACTTGCAATCTACTTTTACTCATGTCAGAGCATATGAGAAGGATGAGAGATCCCCACTCGACCTAAAAGTGTTGTTAGCTTTCCCACAAATGTCAGGCAGAGATTTATTACAAACGATGCAAGGCTCTCGACAATTGGTGTGGCGTGCCGACCACCATTGCCCAAGCTTCAAATAGATCCCTTCATTTTGTAACAAATATCTCTATACTGAACGTAAAGAGCACGCTTTGTCGTGCTCTTTTCGTGTCGTTTGTCCCTGACACCATACCACTCAGCCTGTTCACACTAAATTAACGAGTGGTATCGTTCTCTGCCAATGTGAGTCTTTTGGTTTAATAGGTGCTATCAGTTAATAAGTACTATCAGTTAACAAGTACTATTAGTTTATAAGTGCTATCTGTTTATAGATGTTATCTATCCATAGAAGCGAGCTGCTTATATGAAGCGACCTATTTAAAGAAGCCTACTGCTCATAGAAGCAATCTGTTCAAGACAAACGACGATCGCCCTGTTAACATTAGAGTTAATACTCTAAATTGGTAATGAGTTCCGATGACCAAACCGAAATTCCGATGCCTTGCAATTGCCAGTATTCTTATCGGTACTATCAGTTCGCCTAGCTATGCAGCCCCACTCTCTTTTTCAGAAGCGTGGCAAATACTCCAAGAGAACAACAACTCTCTTGCGGCTCAACAAGCGAATGTTGAGCGTTACCAACATCTTCAAAACGCAACTGGAAGCCTTAACCTCCCTTCTGTTACGTTAGGTGCAAATTACACTCACCTTGATAGTGATGTGACCATTAATGGCGAACAATTTGGCGACAGCTTAAGTGGTGTAAACCCAGCATTTGCGCCCTTATTAGGTCAACTAGGTGGCATTACCTCAACCATCACCGAGCAAGACATCTTTAGCTCTTCGATTCGAGCCATTTGGCCTATCTTTACTGGCGGTCGAATTACCGCGGCGCAAAACGCAGCAGAAGGTAAAAGTGAAGAAGCGCAAAGCCAACTGTTAATGGAAAGACAGGCTCGCTACGAAGACTTAAGTAAATATTACTTCTCGGTGATCTTAGCGGAAGACGTTGTGAAAACACGTCAAGCGGTTGAAGCAGGTCTAACTCAACATCGTGATTTCGCCATCAAGCTTGAACAACAAGGACAAATCGCACGAGTAGAACGCCTGCAAGCGGATGCTTCATTAGACAAAGCGGTTGTCGAGCGTACTAAAGCTCAGAACGATCTCAAGATTGCTCAATTAGCGCTGACTCAGATCCTTGGTCAGAGCCAAAGTGTAGAACCCTCAGAGCAACTTTTCATCAATAGAAACCTGCCACATATGGACGTTTTTATTGATCAAACATTGATGACTTACCCTGGTTTGAAGATCCTTGATGCGAAAGAGAAACAAGCAAGCAGCTTAATCAAGG
The DNA here is from genome assembly GCF_024347455.1 of Vibrio echinoideorum. Lineage (NCBI taxonomy): Bacteria > Pseudomonadati > Pseudomonadota > Gammaproteobacteria > Vibrionales > Vibrionaceae > Vibrio > Vibrio echinoideorum. The sequence goes on along the minus strand of NZ_AP025483.1, from coordinate 1,546,791 downwards.
CCGAAAAAGGTAAGTACTACCCAGAAGTGTACCTTTACGGTGATTACAACCTTTACGAAGATGATTCGTTAGCCAGTGAGATGAAACCTGATTGGTTAGTCGGCATTGGTGTGAATGTACCGTTGATTGATACGTCAGGTCGTTCAGACAAAGTCGCCGCCGCTCACAGCGCAGTATCACAGGTGCAATTCCTTAAGTCGCAAGCCAAGCAAGACTTAACGGTGTTGGTACAAAAAACCTACCTCGAAGCAAACCAAGCAATTGAAGAGGTTCAAGGCCTCAACTCAAGTTTGGCTTTGGCTCAAGAGAACCTATTACTTCGTAAAAAAGCCTTCACTCAAGGGCTTTCTAACTCGCTAGAAGTGGTTGATGCAGAGCTATATCTTGCAAGCATCAAAACACAGCAATCTGCTGCGCGATTCAAATACCTAATTTCTCTCAATAAGCTTTTGGCGCTAACCAGCGAAATGAATGCTTACTCAAGTTACTTAACATCTTCTGTTTCGTCTGATTTCGACTCAAAAACAGACACCGATAGCCAGTCAAAAGGATAATTCATGAAACCTATTAAGCCCCTTCTTCTATCTTTAGTTGGTATCGGTGTTATTGGCTGGGTCGGATACAGTTTTTACCAAGCGTATCAACCACAACCCGTTAAACTGCAAGGCCAAATTGACGCACAGCAGTACAGTATCTCATCCAAAGTGCCTGGACGCATTGACCAGGTGTTTGTACGTAAAGGTGATGCTGTTGAAAAAGGCGAATTAATCTTTTCTCTTCTTAGCCCTGAGATCGACGCGAAACTAGAACAAGCAAAAGCAGGTCAAAAAGCGGCTGGGGCATTGGCTCAAGAAGCAGAGAATGGCGCCCGTACTCAACAAATCCAAGCAGCAAAAGACCAATGGCTGAAGGCAAAAGCAGCTGCCGATCTAATGGATAAGACCTACCAACGTGTAAACAACCTTTACAACGACGGTGTCGTCGCAGAACAAAAACGTGATGAAGCCAAAACACAATGGCAAGCCGCGAAATACACCGAAAGTGCTGCCTTCCAAATGTACCAACTAGCCCAAGAAGGTGTTCGTGACGAAACCAAAGTGGCTGCCGCTCAAAAAGCACTAATGGCTGCAGGTGCAGTAGCAGAAGTTGAAGCCTACGCAAAAGACACACAAATCCACAGTTGGTTTAATGGCGAAGTGTCTCAGGTGCTATTGAGCAGCGGTGAGCTCGCACCACAAGGTTTCCCTGTTGTGACTGTTATCGATACGAAGGATGCATGGGCCGTGCTCAATGTGCGTGAAGATATGCTTAAGCACTTCGAAAAAGGCAGCCAGTTTGAGGCGTACCTACCGGCTCTGGATAAATCATTAACTTTCCAAGTGACACACATTGCCGTAATGGGTGATTTCGCAACCTGGCGCTCAACCGATGCTGCGCAAGGCTTCGATTTACGTACGTTTGAAGTAGAAGCTCGCCCTATCGACACAAGCGAAACACTGCGTATGGGTATGAGCCTTGTGGTTGAACTTTAGGTGACTTATGCCTGCTAACTCTCGATCTACTGGCTCGCAATCAACTGAGCATCATAGAGCGAAGAATACCTTGCTTAGGCAGTGGGCGATTGTCCGCAAAGACAAATGGTTGTTGTCGTGCCTAACTTGGATACCCTTGCTTCTTGCTGCCAGTATTTGGTTGATTTTCTCACAAGGCATCGCCCGTGATTTACCCGTTGCGGTGGTTGATCTTGAACACAGCCAAATTTCGCAACAGTTCACGCGCTTAGTTGATGCTTCACCGACGCTGCAAGTGAGTCAGAAATACAGCTCGGCTAGCGAAGCAGCTAAGGCGATGATTGAACGCGAAATCTATGGCTATGTTGTCATCCCTAGACACTTTGACCGAGATATTTACCTAGGGTTAAACCCGCAAGTATCCGTGTTCTATAACAGCCAATTTATCTTGATCGGCAAACTGGTGAACTCCGCTCTGCTGCAGGCTCAGGGGACTTTTAACGCACAACTTGAAGTCGTTAAACAGCTTTCACACGGTGATACCACAGTACAGTCGGCGTTAGGCCAAGCGGTTACCGTTCAAAGCCAAATCACGCCACTGTTTAACAAGAACACCAGTTATGCTCAGTTCTTGGTGTCTGCGGTTATTCCTGCACTATGGCAGATCATGATTGTGGTGGGCACGATATTGGTTTTGACGGCGAACGTTAGAGCACGTGGCCTTCACGCTTGGCTATCCAACGCCCCGATGAAGTCACTCGCATCAACATTAACGCCCTACCTTGTCTTGTTTTTGATGTTTGGTATCGCGTTTAGCTTTTGGTTCTATGTCCTCTTAGACTGGCCGTTTAACGGCAGTTTTGTGGCACTGACCCTCGCCCAACTGCTTACCGTCATCAGTTGTATCATCATGGGTTGTTTGTTTTTCTTCTTAACGCTTGATCCAGCAAGGGCGATGAGTTTCGCTGGCGCCTTTACAGCACCAAGCTTTGCGTTCATGGGTATTACCTTTCCAGTCACCGACATGAACACAGCAGCGCAAATCTGGAGAAGCTTACTGCCCGTGAGTCATTACATCGAAGTACAAACAGCACAATCAAGTTATGGCGCGAGCGTGGCACAGTCGCTTATCAGCCTCTCCTCTATGTTGTGGTATGCGATACCTGCTTTCGTGGTGATGTTGTTGATTAAGAAACACTTGGCGCAATCGGATCTGTCCGCACAAACGGCTCTAACATCCCAAGCAGCCCTATCTGTATCTGCAAACGCAACATCGTCAGCACAAACAACACAGCAAGAGAAATCTGAACAATCAGCACCACAAGGAGTAAAACGATGAACTTTACTCAACTGCTCAAACAAGAACTGTTAGCGGTACTGCGTAACCCTGTTGTACTTCTTACGGTATTTGGTGGTGTGGTCTTCTATTCATTCTTGTATCCATTGCCTTACGCGCACCAAGTTCCTCAACAGCTTAAAGCCTCGGTAGTAAACTTGGACAAGAGTCAAAGCAGCTACCAATTAGAACGAATGGTGGATGCCACCTCTCAAATCGAGTTGGTACGTCGAGACTCCAGCATCGCAGATGCAAAACAAGCCGTACTTAACCAAGAGGTCGGTGGGTTCCTCGTCATTCCAGAAGACTTCTATAAAGACTTGCTGCTCGGTAAGAGCCCGACGCTTTCTTACGCCGGCGATGCTTCTTACTTCTTAGTGTACGGAACCATTGTTGAAGGACTTGCCAAGGCAGGTGGCACGTTAGCTGCACAAGTTAAGGTCAGTCACTTGTTAGTAGAAGGAGTGCCCTTAGAATCCGCAGCCAAAGGCTACAGCGCGTTTAGCTTGAACCTAAAACCAACGTTCAATAGCCGCATGGGATACATCGATTACGTGGTTCCAGCCGTCTTTGTGTTGATCCTGCAACAAACCTTAACCATGGCTTCTGGTTTAGTTGGCGCAACCCAAAACGCTCAATCCACGTTTGGCTATTGGAGTAAGACCTCTCCGGCAAAACTGATGCTTGCTCGCTGCTGTACTTTAGTTGGCATTTATTACTTGTTGTCGATGTACTACTTCGGCGCGAGCTTTTCGATGTATGGAATAAACTTACTCGCCTCAACGACACAAATTTTGACCTTACTGCTGCCCTTCTTATTGGCCAGTTGTTTGATCGGGATTTTTATTGGTGAGCTAGTGCCAAGAAGAGAGTTAGTCACGGTTGTGGTGTTAATCAGTTCAATGCCGCTGATCTTCTCTTCAGGTTTTATCTGGCCTGTTGAAATGATGCCTGAATGGCTAGTACTGTTATCGCAGTTATTCCCAAGCACACCAGCTATTCAAGGCTTCTTAGCGCTTAATCAGATGGGTGCATCTTGGCAAGAAGTGGCGTCTCAATGGACATTGCTATGGGGACAAGTCGCTTTATGGGGATCGCTGTTGGCGCTCAAGCTCTACCACAAATCGAGTAAACGTATCACTGGGGCTGTGTAGCGCTAGTCTCTAAACGCTAAGCCTCATGCTCATCGTAAACCATTAAAAAGGCTCTGATAAAGGGCCTTTTTAATACCCTCTGGCCTGATTCCATCTTAAGCCATCAATTGTATAAACGCTTCCCAAGCACATATCGAATATTCAAACTCGCCGACTTCCCTGTGATCCCCCACTATAATTCACCTTAGCCCGTCGCTATAACAGCTACTGCATATGCCTTTTACAACCTAAAAAGCATCGACTTATTCCAAAACAATGACAAAACCCGAACAATTGTAAATTTATTGTAAAAATTTCTTTGAGGGTATTATTTTTATGTATAGGATTGTCAGTAGGACTTGGTAGGCCGAATACCATAGTCTTATTGGTTCACATACCAAAAGGATATCCATACAAAGCAAGATCAGTACTTATATTTATTTCGTTTTTCGACCTAGCTACAGCCGTTTATGTTGCCGTCGAGTGAAATAGATGAGTCACTGAAACGTAAAAAACAAATAGAAAACAAACACAACAGCAGCAAACATAATTTAATAAAAAGACAGGGAAAACCATGAAAAACTTACGTGAATTATTTTTTGGGTTTATATTATTGTTTAGTTCCAGTGCATTTGCACAAGAAGGATCATTTAGCCAAAGTATCAGTAACTTGAGCCAAAGTGTTGATGGTTTTTTCAATGACTACACAGGGTGGTTCGTTGGATTAATATTTAAAAGTGTCCCACTTGGTGAAGCAAACTTCCCAATCATTGTTGGCTGGCTATTGCTCGCCGCGATTATCTTTACTGTTTATTTTGGCTTTGTTCAATTTAAACGTGTTGGCATGGCCATCGACATTATCAAAGGTAAGTATACCGACCCTAACTCCAAAGAGGATGGCGAAGTATCTCACTTTCAAGCGTTAACAACCGCGCTTTCAGGAACCGTAGGGCTTGGTAATATTGCAGGTGTAGGTGCTGCACTCGCGATTGGTGGCCCGGGTGCAACATTCTGGATGATCTTGTGTGGTCTTCTAGGTATGGCGTCTAAATTTTGTGAGTGTACTTTAGGTGTAAAATACCGAACTATCTTACCTTCAGGTGTCGTTTCGGGTGGTCCAATGTACTACCTAAGCCAAGGCCTGAGCGAAAGAGGACTTGGTGGACTAGGTAAAGGCCTTGCTATTGGTTTTGCATTAATGTGTATTTTAGGCGCATTGGGCGGCGGTAACATGTTCCAAGCTAACCAAGCACATGCCATGTTAACTTACGCATTCGATGTACCGAGTGAATACGGTGTTATCACAGGGCTTGTACTCGCTACCTTAGTATTTTCCGTTATTGTTGGCGGTATGCCTTCTATTGCCTCTGTAACAGAAAAAGTTGTTCCTTGGATGGCTGCTCTGTATATCGGTATGGCTCTCATCGTTATCGGTTCTAACCTTGATCAAGTTGGTCCTGCGTTCAATGCAATCTTTACAGGTGCATTTACCGGCGAAGGTGTGGTTGGTGGATTTATTGGCGCCTTAATCCAAGGCCTGAAACGTGCTACGTTCTCAAACGAAGCGGGTGTAGGTTCAGCAGCAATCGCTCACTCAGCAGTAAAAACAAAAGAACCAATCACTGAAGGTCTTGTATCACTACTAGAACCGTTCGTTGATACGGTAATCATTTGTACAATGACGGCATTGGTAATCACTATCGCTGGCTTAAACGTAGGTCCATATGATGGAACAGGTTTAACGGGTGTAACGCTTACTGCTGCATCGTTTACTGAAACCGCAGAAGTGTTCAAATACACACTAGCGCTCGCGGTAATCATGTTTGCGTTTTCGACAATGATCTCTTGGTCGTACTACGGTCTTAAGGCGTGGACTTACCTATTTGGTGAAGGCAAAACAACTGAGCTGATTTTCAAAGTCATATTCTGCGTGTTTGTTGTTATTGGTGCCACGATTCAATTTGGTGCGGTAATCGACTTCTCTGATGCGGCTATCTTTGCGATGTCTATCTTCAACATTCTTGGTCTGTACTTCTTGATGCCTGTTGTGAAGAAAGAACTGCAATCATTTGTTGCGCGCGTAAAATCAGGCGAAATCAAGACTTACGACAAATAGATTTTCATCAATAAGTTATCGTCAAATAACACTGTTCTAAAAATTTTTGTAATACCCTTTGCTTGAGAAAGCGAGAACAGTACTGCTACTAATCTAAACTCCCTACTGGCTTATGACTTAGCTCGTAGGGAATTTTTATGTCTGAATCAAAATCTGCAATATTCCTATCTGTTTTAATACCTATCCGTTTTGGTATCTAGCCATCTTAATATCTAACTAACGCCTGTACTGTCTTGTTCAAGCCGATCAGGATCTTCGCTTACTTTTTTTCGGTCAAGTGACTCTTCGACTTCAATCATTTCTCTTTTTGCTAGCAACGAATGACAATCATCAAAGCAATAAGCTACGGTACAAGTCTCACACAGGTATTCAGGCATAGCTCCCTCCTTTGCCTATCCATTGAGATGGTCTAATCACAGAATGACAACAGACCGCGTGTTCATCCTAGAACACCACCATTATCCTATTTACCCAGCGTATAAATATGCGAGCAAAATCACCAAATATTCAACCAGTCACACATCAAAGGCAATTTTACGGTTCTAATCACGGATAGCCTTGGTAAACGGTTGCAAACGGATCTCAGCTACCCGTGACGAAACGACATAACTATCTGTGACAAAAGCACTCAACTACCTGCGACGAAACGATATAGCTATCTGAGATAAAACGGCATAGCAATACAAGACCACACGTTTAGAACGAAATACGCCCACACCATTTTCATGATGTGGGCGTTTGAATATTTGCTATCACGCATTCATTAGCACACAGGCTTACCTATGAGTGGACTAAGCGTTTAAGCTTACAAACCCATCTCTTCGGTTAACGTTTTGATTTGCTTGAGATCCATAGTATGAACTTCAATCATTTGTCTGATATCACTCAATCGAGAGTTAGCATTATCTTGTTTCTCACAAGCATCAGATTTAGCGTCCCATGACGTGCCATCTAAGAAGACATCACACGCTTGCTTCAAAGGGCCAAGTTTCTGTTCGATGTCATCTCTTTCCTTCTCAAGTTTTTCAAGCTCTTGGGATATCTGTAATTCTTTACGGAAAAGTTCACGCGAGCGTTCAAACAAAGTGGACTGCATATCAGCCTGATGATTGAGTTTTTGATTGTTTTGCTGAGTTTGTTCTAACGTTTGCTTTTGTTCATTTAACTGCTGTTCTAACGAGTAGTTCGCCTTTTCTAAAACCGAAGATTGTTTGGCTAAATCTTGAAGTTCTTTTTGATGCTCTTCTGCCTGTTTCGCTAGCGCAGTTTCTACTTTTTTATCGATTTCTGTATCGACTTTCGCCACCTTCGCTTCAACTGACGTCATCAACTGTGTTTTACTGTCGCTCAGTTCTTGGTAACGCGTTTCGAGTACCTGATAACTGGACTCCCACTTCGATGACGTGATTGTAGAACCGACCAAGCCACCTAAAGCCAGACCAATAACCGCAGCAATGCCTATATAAAGCTGACTACGTTTATCTCGTTCTTCAATAATAACCACTTCATCTTGTTCGCTTTGTCCAGATTGCTGGTTCACTAGCGGGTACTCCCAAAAATATTTTTAACGTTACACTGTTACTGATTTTGACGGCTCAGTTAAACCGAACACGGCCACTTAAACCGTTCAATACATCGCTTAGGTTTATATTCGCTCGTTCGCTATCGTTTGAACGCCACCGCGTCTAACGAGTTAGCTCCGAAATCATCAAGCTAGCCGTATACAAAAGGAAACTGCTAACGATAACTATCACCACCCCTTTCTGCACTTTTTCGTTCGTCCGGAAACGAAACAGCACAAATGCCAAAGCCAATAAAAAAACAATCGCTATCAATCGAGTCATAACTCCTCCTTGTTTCTCTATTTTATACCATTTAAATAAGCAAGTTACGTCAGAGACTCGTTGTTTGATCATTTAGTTGAACAACATTTGAGCAAACAGATATTTTGTAGCTGACATCACATTTTATATGATCTAGGATACGGCTACAGATTACCTAATTATTTAGGTAATTGTTCCGATGAAGACTGCAGGAGAGTGGTTTTTAACTAAATATTAACATTTAGTTAGATTAACCCGCCGAAGAAGTAAATCTTTCAGGCGCTTTATGCTGGAGAAATCCAGAAAAGTGAGGACTGTCGTTGGAGGAACCTCTGGAGAGAATCGTACTACTTTATTGTAGAAAACGGTCGCCGAAGGAGCAAGCTTAGTGCCCGTTACTTATCTATAAGTGATTCGCTAAGTGAAACTCTCAGGCAAAAGGACAGAGGAGTGGAAAGCAACAGCCTTAATTAACAAAAGAATTCTATCTAGAAATCCGTATGTATTAAGTGGTGCTATCGATCCCTGTGATCTGCACTGCCTTCCCTCTTCTCCTTAAATTTTTAATTTATTAAGGGGAAACCATGAACCATCTACAAGCTACACTTCAAACCATCAACCAATTCGTTTGGGGACCACCGCTACTCATCCTATTAGTTGGCACCGGTGTTTACTTCACTTTTCGTTTAGGCTTACTCCAGTTTAGACATCTCCCAACTGCGCTAAAAATGGTGTTCACCAAAGACAAATCCGGCACGGGTGACGTATCAAGCTTCGCCGCTTTGTGTACTGCGCTTTCCGCAACGATTGGCACAGGTAATATCATAGGTGTAGCGACCGCAATCAAGATTGGTGGCCCTGGTGCCCTATTCTGGATGTGGCTTGCCGCTGTCTTTGGTATGGCGACCAAATACGCAGAATGTCTACTTGCTGTTAAATACCGTAGAACCGACAGCAATGGTGAAATGGTTGGCGGTCCAATGTACTACTTGCAGTACGGTGTCGGCTCACGAATCTTAGCGGTGATGTTCGCTGTCTTCGCTTTGGGAGTTGCCTGTTTCGGTATTGGTACCTTCCCACAAGTTAACGCTATCTTAGACGCGACTGAAATTTCATTCGGTGCGTCTCGTGAAATGTCTGCTGTTGTTCTTACGATATTAGTGGCGGTTGTCACTCTTGGTGGTATTCAATCGATCGCTAAGGTGACAGGAAAAGTCGTGCCTACCATGGCTATCATGTACATCGTTGCGTGTTTAAGCGTTCTGGCTTCAAACGCCGATCAACTACTGAATGCTATTACCCTTGTTGTTACCTCTGCGTTCACCAACACAGCGGCAACGGGTGGTTTCTTTGGTGCTAGCATCATGCTTGCTATCCAATCAGGTATTGCTCGCGGTGTATTCTCGAACGAATCAGGTCTGGGTAGCGCGCCTATGGCAGCAGCAGCGGCTAAAACCGACTCGTGCGTGAAGCAAGGCCTTATCTCTATGACAGGTACCTTCTTTGACACCATCATCATCTGTACGATGACGGGTTTGGCGCTTATCTTAACGGGTGCTTGGCAGACCGATCTCTCTGGTGCGGCGATGACCACTCATGCATTCGCTGTGGGTTTGAACGCCGATACTTTAGGCCCAATGCTAGTTTCTGTTGGCTTAATCTTCTTCGCATTTACGACCATCCTAGGCTGGAACTATTACGGTGAGCGTTGTGTTGTATTCCTGTTGGGAACGAAAGCGGTCCTACCTTACAAAATCATCTTCATAGCATTGGTTGCTTCTGGTGCGTTCTTAAAACTCGACATGATCTGGCTAATGGCTGATATCGTGAACGGCCTAATGGCTATTCCTAACCTAATCGGTCTTATCTTGTTACGCCACGTTGTAATCGAAGAAACAAAGCTATTCTTCAAACCTTTAACTTCTTCAAATGATTGTGAAGCCGTTAAAGCATAACTTGAATTGATTGAACACCAAGCCCGTAATAAAATGCGGGCTTTTTTTATATTCATTCAATCGTTAAACTGAACAAATCATTACTAACACTTATACCCCTACATATAGCAGGATATTAATTAGACTGTTGTACGAATTAATACCCCTAATAGAAAGCTAATAAAAGGGCCACTAATAAAACCAACACTTAATTAGATATTACTTATATTTAACAGACTATGTATAGATGGCCGTTTTTTAGTCATAAACGAATAAATAGCATTTTGTTTCAACCACACAAAAAAACACTAGATTGGAAAATGTGACTTTAATTCATATATTAGTAAGCTTATAGTCATCTACATTGTTGAGAGAATTATAATAAAAATAAAACGTTGGTTATATGATCAGATTCGACCCAATTAAAAACCGTATTTATAACGACGAACGTTCTATTAAAATAGGATATCGTGAGACTCGCGTTTTAGAGTTATTACTTAAAAACTCGCCCGAAATTGTTAGCAAACAAGATATTATTAACTTCGCATGGGGAAGCGAATTCATAGGGGATACTTCACTTGCGAAAAGCATAAGTTTAGTTCGCCAAGGGTTTGTTAGACTCGGCATCAAAGAGACTCCAATTGTAACTGTGCCAAAGATCGGTTACCGCCTTATCGATGAATGCGTATTTGTCGACTCGCAAGCAAGTAGCGTAACCTATATTCCTCTAGTACCCGTAAGCGACCATGTACCCATCAATACTCACGAGATTGACGCTCTTAGTGTTGAACAAACTTTATCTGACCACCAGCAATCCGTCTCCAACCGAAATAGGCTGTGCTACTTCACAACGGGTTGTTTACTGCTGGCATCGGCACTGCTGGCTTTTGCTAAAATTAACGATAGAAGCCTCGGTGATATCTACCCCGTCAACCGACTCAATGAACAGTGGATTGGTCAGATACAGGTTTTCCAAGAACACGATATAGTGTTAAGCCCTGAATTAGAAGCCATTCTCTATAAGTATCAATGCGATTGTGTGGCTTATATTAGCGAAGAACCGGGGCATTCTGAACTTTCCTTACTCGATAAAGCCACACGTCAATCCGTCAATATTTTTTACACACCTGCGCAATCGGACAGAGTCAGTGCTGAAATAGCATTATTCCTAAAGAGAGGCCAATTATGAAGCCATTCGTTGCGCTATCTTCTGCGTTACTTTTATTCGTTAGCATATGGCTTATCCCTTCCCCCCAACCACAGAAAGAGCACCGCTATCAGCATAGTGTGGTAGACCTTATGTTAGAAGGAAACGTATTACGTACCGATGGATTAACAAAGATAAGCAGCAATACCGTCTTACATCTCGTATCAGTTCAAGACGATCACATGCCCGATCCCATCGTTTTTCGATTCAAAGGTAGAGCAAGGCCTTCTCAATCATTATATTTTTCCATTTTAGGTACCATCGACTTAGTCTCTGTACAAAAAATAGAGAAAGCGATGAATGACACTCAATTCTCGCCTTACCTCCTGCTTAATAATGACCCATTAACGTTGAATATTGATGTTTTAAGTTCAAATGAATTATTTGCCATAATTCGAACCTGTAATACGGGTCGAACACAACTTCTAGCTAAGCGATAACTTAAGTTAATACCTATTATATTCATTATCAACTCTATTTAAACGCCGCGTTTCTTGGAAAGAACACCTCCTCCTCTCTTTAACCATTCATATAAAACGCAACAGGATTACGTCAAAATAAAATGACGTTAGAGTGCAGGTAATAAAATATAATTTTTCTAAAAATGGTTTGAGCTTTATCAAAAAAATTTTCTTTAGTTGCATACCCTTTCATTTAAATACAAAAACAACATTACAAGCCATTGAATTAAATCGGTAAATTAATTCAACCCTTTTCAGTATCTATCTATTTATCAACATGAAAAAGTGAACTTGTCTTGTTAAAAGCACGACGCACAAAACATTATCAAAATAGAAAAATTACAATAGAGGGAATTGTTAATGATTAGTATAAACAGAAGTCTCTTAGCAACCGCAGTGTTGTCTGTTCTATCAACCGGTGTAAACGCAAAGGTTTACCCAGACCAAATAGTGTTTGACCAACTTGGTGAAGATGTATGTCGCTCTGGTTATCGCCCTTTAGACCGTTATGAGGCTGAAGAACAAAAGAGTGCTTTGGTCGCTCGTATGGGCACTTGGCAGATCACAGGGCTGAAAGGAAACTGGGTGATCATGGGGCCTGGCTATCATGGCGAAATTAAACAATCGAGCAGCGGATCAACGTTCTGCTATCCCAACAATGACCAATCTGAAATTCCAAACTACTCTGCTAAAGCCGTCACAGAAGGCAGCGAGATAGATGTTGAATATGACTTAGTAAACAACCGCAATGATTTTGTACGCCCTCTTAGCTATCTGGCTCACAACCTAGGTTATGCGTGGGTTGGCGGGAATAACAGTCAGTATGTTGGTGAGGACATGACGATTAACCGCTCAGGCGACTCTTGGGTAATACAAGGCAACAACAGTGGTTCTTGTGATGGTTATCGCTGTAACGAAAAGACTAAGATCACCGTCGACAACTTTACCTACACCGTCAACGACAATAACTTTTGGCACGGCGATGTCGTCGAGTCCGATCGTGAACTGGTTAAGACCGTTTATGCAACGGCCAGAAACAGAAGTAACATCGCGCAACAAGTCGTTGTCGACCTCAAAGTTGATGAGTCAACAAACTGGTCTAAAACCAACAGCTATGGGTTCTCCGAAAGTGTTCAAACAGAGAATACATTCAAATGGCCTTTAGTTGGCGAGACTAAGCTAACGATTAAGTTAGAAGCAAACCAGAGCTTCGCTGAAACCAATGGCAACTCCACTAGCGAGCAAGTAACACTTCAAGCTCGTCCTATGGTTCCTGCGAATTCAGAGCTTCCGATTCGAGTTGAGCTGTATCGTTCAACCATCTCTTATCCTTACCGATTCAACGCCGACATCAGTTACGATGTTGAATTTAACGGCTTCCTTCGTTGGGGTGGTAACGCATGGCACACTCACCCAGACAACCGCCCGTACAAAGCTCACACCTTCACTATGGGCCGTAGCAGCAATGAATCAGCCGATATTCGCTACCAATGGGATCACCGATACATCCCAGGCGAAACGAAATGGTGGGACTGGGGCTGGGCTATCAAAGAAGCCGGTTTATCAAGCATGCAGTACGCGACTGGTGGAAGCTTACGCCCATTCCACTCTTACGTATCTGGCGATTTTAACGCTGAATCTCAATTTGCAGGCACCATTGAAATTGGCCAAGCAACACCAATTACCAACAGTGTTCGTAGCAAAAGAAGCGTTGATTCAGTCAGCGAAACCACTGAGCGCATTGGCGATATCGAAGTTACCACCAACTTTAATGCAGATGAGTTAAGTGACTTAGGTTTCGAAGGCGCTGAGATGAACATCAGCGTTGTTGAATAACGCAGTGGCTCACATCTGACAATAGGTTTACCTATAGCAAAAAAGCCCACGACACGTCGTGGGCTTTCATCTATTCATCTATTTATCTATTTATCTATTTATCTATTTATCTGCGACAGAAAAGGAAAACTACGCAGGCTCTTCCATCAGAAGTTTAACGCCAAGCCCCACCAGCACCATGCCCGTCACACCTTCCATCCATTTCATGAAACTCGCATTCTTGAGCAAATTTTTAGCGGAGTTCAATGCACCTGCTAGGCTGCATTGCCACACCATCGCAATCATAAAGTGCACCGAAGCCATCACCATGGATTGCAATAAAGGTGAACCTTCAGGGTTTACGAATTGAGGTAAAAAGGCCAAATAGAAAACCGCCGTTTTCGGGTTCAGCACATTAGATAGGAAACCTTCACGCAAAGAACGCTTGGCGCTGTATGCTTGCTTAGCCTGCTCCCCGACCTGCATCCCTCCGCCATTTTTCATCAAAGCTCGTAAACTGCTTAAGCCAAGCCAAATCAGGTAAACCGCACCCACCATTTTAACGGCTTGAAAGAGCTCAGCTGATTGAGCAAGAATCGCAGAGATCCCCACAGCAGAGAAAAATGCATGCACATAAAGGCCGCTACAAATACCTAAGCTGGTCATAACACCGTCAGCTAAGCCGGAACGACTTGTATTGCGAATCACCAATGCCGTATCTAAACCCGGCGTTAGCGTTAAAATAGTGATGGCAATCAGAAATGCCTCAAAGTTCAAAATATCCATATCATTATCATCTTTGTTTAGCGATTTATCATCAATACCGTGTATCTGAACAATTCGCAAGCAACAATTGTCATCTGCTATACAAGTCACTGATTTTGTGCACAATGGAACAGTTTAATTTGTTAAGAAATAGTAAATTCAAGGCATCGTACCGCCTCAAGCTTTTATCGCTGTATCTTCTATCGCTGTACCTTCAACTACGAAGCACAGCGTCACTAAAAAGCAGAACCATAATAAAAGTACATTAGAGATGAACCTTAAAGCCAACGCAGTCCTAAGGATCATTTAAAGAAACCAAATTAAGAGTAGTCAAATGAGCGCATTCAAAAAACTAGTCGAGCACTCTCAAAAATGTTCACGCTTTCAACATCTAGCCTCTATTTGTGGTTGGGACCAAGCTTCAATGATGCCATCTGGTGGTAATCAAGCTCGTAGTGAAGCGATGGCCGAGCTTTCGGTTCATATTCATGGGTTAATGACTCAACCACAGCTTGGCGATTGGATTTCAGACGCTGAAAACGAAGCTTTGAATGGCGAGCAACAATCGTCTCTGCGTGAAATTAAACGCCAATGGCAACAAGCCAACCTACTTCCTGAAAATCTGGTTGAAGCTAAGTCTCTAGCGGGTTCAAAATGTGAACATGCGTGGCGTAGCCAACGTGGTAACAACGACTGGGTTGGATTCGAAAAGAACTGGCGTGAAGTGGTTGAGCTGTCTCTTGAAGAAGCGCAGATCCGCGCCGATGCAGCGAACCTAACACCTTATGATGCCATGCTGGATATCTATGAACCGGGAACGAGCTCTGCTTCACTTGATACCTTGTTTGCAGACGTTAAAACATGGCTACCAAGCCTGATCGACGAAGTGATCGAAAAGCAATCGAGCGAGCAATTTAACGCACCATCGGGCATCTATTCTACCGAGAAGCAGAAAGCTCTTGGCTTAGAAGTCATGAAGCTGCTTCAATTCGATTTTGAACACGGACGATTGGATGAAAGTGTTCACCCGTTCTGTGGTGGTGTGCCTTCAGACGTGCGTATCACGACTCGCTATGACGAAGCTGAATTCGTTCAATCATTAATGGGTATCGTGCACGAAACTGGGCACGCGCGTTACGAACAAGGCTTACCAAAGCACTTAGCTGGACAGCCAGCGGGTGAAGCTCGTTCTATGGGTATTCATGAATCTCAATCTTTATTTTTTGAGATGCAAGTTGGCCGCAGCGACCCATTCATTGGACACCTAGCAAACCTAGCGGGCCAACAGTTCTCTGGTTCAGAGTTTGAACAAAAGAACTTCCAGAAGATCTACACTCGCGTGAAGAAAGACTTCATCCGTGTCGATGCTGATGAGCTGACCTACCCTGCACACGTTATCTTACGTTACGAAATTGAACGTGATTTGATCAACGGCAACATCAAACACACCGATGTTCCTGAGCTTTGGAACACCAAGATGCAGTCATACCTTGGTTTAAGCACTCAAGGCAATTTCACTAATGGCTGTATGCAAGACATCCATTGGACAGACGGCGCATTCGGTTACTTCCCGTCGTACACACTAGGTGCGATGTACGCGGCTCAGTTCATGGCTTCAATGAAGAAAACTGTCGATGTGAACTCTGTGATTGAAAATGGCGACCTATCACCTATCTTCACTTGGTTAGAATCAAATATTTGGAGCAAAGGCAGCCTGCTGACCACCGATGACTTGGTGAAAGGCGCAACGGGCGAAACCTTGAATGCGCAGTACTTCAAAGACCACCTAAGAAGCCGTTATTTATAAGGTAAAGGGCACTTAATGTGCCCTTTACCTCTGCGGGTAACGCTCTAAGCTTCTCAGAGGCAAGACCCCACATTGATATCGATGTATCGCAGTATCAAGGTAATCTTGCGTAATGAACACTTCTTTGTAGTCTGTTTTTTTATTGCAGACTGGGCAATTTGAATTTACTAACACCATATTTTTAGGTGATGTAAATAGACAACTGTTACACCTTAGACCATAACCACCGTGGTGGTTGAAAACAAACTCGTCTGCTTCAATCATCTCTTGAATCCGCTTCTGCTTCATTTCGGCACTTAATTGCCTATTCCGCTCTGTAATAAGCTCTGCTTCACGTTCTTTGTGTAAGCGTTCTTCTCGAAGTTTTGCTGCTTCTTCCTTTCTCTTTTGCATTCTATGTCTGAAATCTTCGATGCTTTGATCTCTTAACTGAAAAACAGTTGGGGCAAGTGTAGTGGTCACTACATCGTTGATTGCTCAATACTGAAGGTAATCAAGTATTACTTTGAAAGGAGAGATTATCTTATGGTTTTCTTCAATCGTTAAATACCAAGCAATACGCTTGTTAGTCTGTGACCCGTTAGCTTTTGCTTTTTGCCTTGCTTGATATTGAGCCGTATTCAATCGCAACATGTTTGAATTCATAGGAGCATTTTTCTGAACAAAGCGCTTTATATCGAAAGCCTTTATGTCTTGATTTATACCAATTCGATACAAATGATCAACTATAAGCGCTTGCCATTGCTCACGCCGACACTCGATAATCCAGTCAACATCGGTTTTAAAATTAATTAGGCCTGAGTATTTATCTACACTCACCCACTTCAAAAAATCAGGGTTAACGTTTTGCTTCTGCTATTCATTTCGAAAAATCCAACTGTTATCAACAGTACCCAACCAATCTAGTTCGTCTTTGATCTCAGCTCTGAATCGCTGTTTCGCATTTTCAATATTATGCTCTTTTCTCTGCTCACGCTCATATAGTTGTTGTCTCCTAGATTCCTCAGCATCTAAACGATGTTGAATAACACGGTTCCTGTTTTCAGCTTCAAGTTTTAGTTCAGCTAGAGCTTTATTTACTTTTTCCATTGCCTTCGGATGGTGTATCCAATTAGCGTTAGTAGGATTGAAAAGAGCCTTTCTGATTTCTTTATCTTGATACAATCTATCAGAGTTATGCAGGCTAGTTAAAACGACTTCTATAGCGGGCTGATCTTCTTTTTTTATCGCTGCTAACTTTT
This sequence comes from Vibrio echinoideorum, assembly GCF_024347455.1. NCBI lineage: Bacteria > Pseudomonadati > Pseudomonadota > Gammaproteobacteria > Vibrionales > Vibrionaceae > Vibrio > Vibrio echinoideorum. Next base: position 1,529,642 of record NZ_AP025483.1, on the reverse strand, counting down.
CTGCCTCACACTCATGAGTAACTGTAATTTCAATAAATAACGAGCGATGTTTTAGTCTGCCATGGCTATCAATTCGATACTTGTGCCAAGAATATTCGTTTTGCACAGAATCAAACCAAACCTTTGCTGTTGGGTACTTTATCTCTTTTCCACTAAGAACCGTGTCGTCGAGTAGAATTATTTCAGGTGTGTATGTGAATTCAGGTAATACAATGCATTGTTCTGATTCTAATAGCTGTTGTGCATATTGATGAAGGTAAGTCATTGCTTCATAGTCAAAGCAATCAGTCTCAATCGCATGAGCGAAATGCGGACGCTTTTTTTGACCTTTGTTTTTAGCAATGAGTTGTTTTCCACAACTGGGGCAAATGCAGTCACAAGCTAAACCATTAAGGACGTTTTTGACGTGGTGTATTTTTCCATTTTTTTAGACCAAACGGTATAAGCATGTAGGTTCCCTCGAGAGACTAACCAAATATTATCGTACTTATGGCCAATAGCATACAAAACCTAACGCACTACACTTAACTGCTTACCAACATAAATATGGAAGTGGCTCCAATGAAGAAAATCATCGGAATCCATCAACCTCCTTTCAGCATACCGAAGAAGATCTGTCTCGACTCTGGTGTATTGTCTCTATGAGTTTCATACTTTACATGCGCATCGGCATCAACAGCTTTTGATAGCTTGATGCTCCAAAGCGCTTTCAGTTGGTTCGGTACGATTGAATATCGGACATCGATAATACGCAGTTCATCCATTGGATCTTGTGCCACATAGCCATTCGAAAACCATCGAAACCGTTCAATATCTCTCGCTTGTTGTGAATTCGGGTCGATCCAAGGGAAATCTCGGCTAACGTTGAGTTTAGCGATCGATTCTCCAGGATATTTCTTAACCGAGGTGCCGACCCGCACAGCATCTACATAGTATCGATGCTCTGTTTCGTACACCACTTTCCAAACTAAGATGTTCGCAAAGCTCGGCTTAGCCTCTAATCGAATCGGCTTATGTTGTCTTTCTTCCGCTAATTGCCAACCAATAACCTCTGCCCTGCCTCTCTGAATCATCCCTAATGTTGGATAAATTAGAGCCCAAACAAACGCAACACGTGCAAGCCAAGGCGCTCGTTTCAACGTTGCACACACAAGCAATACTAAGATGGGAAGCGTATAAATAGGATCGATGATTGAAATGGTATTCCAAGCAAAACGGGCGTTGGTGAAAGGCCAAAGTAACTGGGTGCCATAAGTGGTACAAGCATCTAACAGTGCATGTGTGCCATACCCCAGAGCACAAAAAAGCCAGCTTTGTTTGAAAGAGAGTCCACGCCTTTTTGCTATGAGATGATGCAAAACCAAGGCGCAAATCAAACTGCCAATGGGGATAAAAAGAAGTGAATGGGTAAATTGCCGATGGAACTCCAAAGCCAACAGAGGATCGCTCTGTGATCGAATAAACGCATCTAAATCCGGCGCCATTCCAGAGAGTAATCCTAATACCCCAGCGACAACCAAGTTTTGTTTTTTGCTTGCCGACTGTGACAAAGAAGCGCCTAGCACGCCCTGCGTTAAAGGATCCATAAATCACTCATTGATAGCATTCCGTTGAATCAAACAAGATACATTTAGCTATAGCAGTGAATTAGGTTAAACAGCAATATTTTCTGAACATACTCATGCACATAACCGTAGAAACATCGGCTACACACATAAAAATAGCAGCACAAGGCTGCTCTTTTCTATTTGTTCATGCTGAGCTATCTATTCGTAGCTGCCTTATATCTACAGTTGCCTTATATCTACAGACCTAATAAATAGCCTGACGAATGGTAACTAACTAGCCACCATACTTACCGCAATAACGAGCAACAACACTGAGAAGATTTTCTTAATCGTTGGAACAGGTAAATGATTGGTTGCTTTTGCGCCTAAAGGGGCAGTAAACCAAGAGGTGCACACGATACCCAGTAACGCAGGTAGATAAACAAAACCAGCAAATCCATCTGTTAGAGCAAACTGGCTGCTGCCTGAACTGATATAGCCGATTGAACCAAATAACGCGATGACAATGCCACAAGCAGACGCACAACCGATGGCCTTTTTCATATCGACAGAGAAAAACGTCAACAGCGGAACCAGTAATGCACCACCACCAATGCCAATCATCGCAGACAAACCGCCCGTGATCGTTGTCAAGACGGTTAAGATGCCCTTATTTGGCAATTTTCTTTCTTTAGGCGCGTCGTTTTTGCTGCTTAAGAACATCTTTATTGCGATAAGAACCACACTCACTGCAAACACAATACGAACAACTTTTTCTGGCAATAAAGCCGCCATAAAGCCACTAACCAATGCACCCAGAGCAACACCGAGCATGATCCAAGGCGCTAGATCCCAAGGCACGTTCCCGTTTTTGTGGTGAGCAAGTGCAGAAGAAGTTGAGGTAAACAGTATCGATGCCAACGAGGTAGCGATGGCCGCAACAACCACTTGATCCGCAGGTAGAACCTCTAAGTGAAGTAAAATGCTGCTTAGCACCGGAACAATGATCAGCCCGCCGCCAATCCCCAAAAGTCCGGCAAGAAAACCAACACCACTGCCTAATAATGCACAGTATAAAATCAACAACAGCAATTCACCCATTTCATCCATCTCTTAATTAAATTAATTGTCTTAAATAACGCACTATTAATGTGGTTATATTTCCATCAAGCTAATTAATATAACTGACACCGACTTAAACATTCAAACAGAATAGATCATGAATATTCCTCATGTTCAATGTGAAGTAATACCATTGTTAATGGTGAACCTATCCACGTATAAAAACCTTAAGCAATTAACTTTATACGACAGTAATGCTACTAAGCATTAATTTCAGACAGCATAGCCTTCGATTCTTAATCTGGTCACAAGCAAAAAAATAAAAGCCGTTTTAATACTAAAGGCCGAGAGAATCAGAAAACAAATTGGGATACCAAATCAGCATGAATAAAGAATTTAATTTTACGATTAAGAGCATTAGCCTCGACGAAAACTACCAGCCAGCAGACAGCACGCGTATCACAACCAACTTTGCTAACCTGGCTAGAGGCGACAGCCGACAAGCAAACTTGCGTAATGCACTGCAGATGATCGATAACAGTTTCAATGCATTAGCACACTGGGACAACCCTAAGGGCGACCGTTACTCTGTTGAGCTTGAAATCATTTCTGTTGATATGGACATTGAAAGCAACGGTGAAGCATTCCCTTCAATTGAAGTGCTGAAAACCAATATTCTGGACCGTAAAACCAACGAGCGTATTGAAGGTATTATCGGAAATAACTTTTCTTCCTATGTTCGAGATTATGACTTTAGCGTACTTCTGTTGGATCATAATAAAGGCCAAGATAAATTCAGCATTCCAGAAGATTTTGGTGATTTACACGGCAAGCTTTTTAAATATTTTGTTAACTCTGAAGCTTACAAACAGAACTTTAATAAACCACCTGTTATTTGCTTAAGTGTGTCAGATAATAAAACCTATTACCGCACTGAAAACCAACACCCAGTATTAGGTTTTGAATACCAACCGAATGAGTCTTCTTTAACTGAGCAATATTTTAAGAAGATGGGCTTACAGGTTCGTTACTTCATGCCGCCAAACAGTGTTGCACCTTTAGCTTTCTATTTCTTTGGTGATCTGCTGAACGATTACTCTAACCTCGAGCTTATCAGCACCATCAGCACCATGGGTACGTTCCAAAAAATCTACCGACCTGAGATTTACAACGCGAACGCGGTTGCGGGCAACTGTTACCAACCAAACTTGAAAAACTTGGATCACTCGCTAACTCAAATCGTGTACGACCGTGAAGAGCGAGGCCAGCTAGCGGTTGAGCAAGGTAAGTTCGCAGAAGAGAAATTCATTAAGCCATACCAATCAGTTCTAGAGAACTGGTCGGCAAATTACGCACTTTAATCGTCTATTGCGCTCTCAAACCACCCAAGGATAGGCAGTATTATTATGAAAACACTATTACCGACTTCAACAGCGGGCAGTTTGCCGAAACCGTCTTGGCTTGCACAACCAGAGACGCTTTGGTCGCCATGGAAACTTCAAGGCGCTGAACTCACAGACGGCAAACAAGATGCGCTGCGTGTGTCTCTGCACGAGCAACAGCAAGCAGGCATTGATATTGTGAGTGACGGCGAACAAACACGTCAGCACTTTGTAACGACCTTCATTGAACATCTGAATGGCGTTGATTTTGAAAAGCGTGAAACCGTTAAAATCCGCGACCGTTACGATGCAAGTGTACCTACAATCGTTGGCCCTGTTTCTCGTCAGAAATCCGTGTTTGTTGAAGATGCAAAGTTCTTACGTCAGCAAACCGACCAACCGATCAAATGGGCTCTGCCGGGGCCTATGACCATGATTGATACGCTTTACGATGCGCATTACCAAAGCCGTGAAAAACTGGCGTGGGAATTTGCGAAGATCCTCAACGAAGAAGCGAAAGAATTAGAAGCTGCAGGCGTTGATATTATTCAGTTCGATGAACCTGCGTTTAACGTGTTTTTTGATGAAGTGAATGATTGGGGTATTGCTTGCTTGGAAAGAGCCATTGAAGGGCTTAAGTGCGAAACTGCAGTACATATTTGTTATGGCTACGGCATTAAAGCGAATACCGATTGGAAAAAGACGTTAGGCACAGAGTGGCGCCAATACGAAGAGGTATTTCCTAAGCTGCAGCAATCGAATATCGACATTATCTCCTTAGAGTGCCACAACTCTCATGTACCACTTGAGCTACTTGAACTTGTTCGTGGTAAGAAAGTGATGGTCGGTGCGATTGATGTGGCTACCGACTCCATTGAAACACCGGAAGAAGTGGCTAGCACTCTTAGAGAAACACTTAAGTATGTTGATGCAGACAAACTCTACCCTTGTACTAACTGCGGCATGGCGCCCCTGCCTCGCGAAATTGCCTCAGCGAAGCTTAATGCGCTAAGTGCAGGAGCAGAGATCGTTCGTAAAGAGCTTTCAGCTTAACGCTTCCCCAACAAACAAAAACTATGCCCTGAAGCCTAAGTATCACATTGATGCTTAGGCTTTCGTACTCTTCTCAACTGCCATTCTCTATTTATCTATTTATCTATTTATCTATCTAAGAAGGTAGCCATCTTCTTCAGAGTGATTAACGCCTTATCAAGCTCGTCTCTTTCAATGCCTTCAGCGCCACTTTCAGCCCATACTTCCTGTTTTTTATCTAATAGCGAATACGCTTCCTTGCCCTTTTCAGTCATGTTAACCAACTTTGCTTTTTTGTGATTCGGGTTATCAAGCCAAGTGAGCAGGCCATCTTTCACCATGATGTCGGTAACACGCTGAGTCGCTTGTCTGCTTTGACCCATAATACGAGCAATTTGAGAAACCGTGACTAGATCATCCGACTTTTCGATCGCCCCCATCACCTTCCATCTGGCACTGCTTAACCCTAACTCTTCGGTTAATTTGTCACCCTCAGCATTCAATAGACCACTGACCTTAAAGATCTCAAGTGCGATCTTTGTGAAAACTTCTCCATTCGTATCCATAACACTCACTTTGACAACATGCTGTCATTAAATTAGACTTAAACCAAGTTGACAACATGTTACCGAATTAAAGGCGTAAATGATATGAAACCAATAATCCACAGAACAGCAGCATTAATATCAACACTGTGTGTCGCTACATTCTTTACCAGCACGTTGCTTGTAGAACTGTTTGGCACTTTGGAATCAGTGAAGCTAGTCAAGTCGATGATCGTTTTTCCCGGCTTGTTTATTCTTGTCCCATCCATTGCTATCACGGGTGCGACCGGTGCAGCTATGGCAAAACAACGTAAAGGGAAAATAGTTGAGCGTAAAAGTAAACGCATGCCCATTATCGCGTTCAACGGGATCGTTATTTTGATTCCGGCCGCGTACTTTTTGAATCAATGGGCAAGTTTAGGAGAGTTCGACTCAGTGTTTTATGGCGTTCAGGTTTTAGAACTGATAGCAGGCGCGACCAACCTAACACTGATGTCTTTGAATATTATGGACGGTAGAAAGTTTCGCCCTAAGAAGGTAAAACAAGGCTAAGACCATCGTGTTTAAGCAAACAGATGAGCTTTATACGCGGCTGTTTACCAGGTTTTATCTAGGTCTTGAGCATATAAAGAAATCGCTCGTTGGTACTCTTTGATCGCTTCACTATTAGTCGTGGAAACTAAAAGCTCAAGTAACAGCGACGTCGCCTCTTTATGGCGACCTAAATTGTACAAACACATTGCGTAGAAAGGTTTCACTTCTATCGAGTCAGGATACTCAGCCATAGCCTGTTCGAAATAGTTTAAAGCCTCTGCATAAAGACCAAGGCTTCGATAAGTACTCGCCAAACCAAACAGCGCATCAAAACGCTCTACTGAAGAAAGCACGCCAGACAGAGACAACACATAGTGCTCTATGGCCTGTTGCTCTTTACCTTGGTTGTCGTAAGACCACGCGATCTGTAAATGAGCTTTTGCTGCATAACTTTTATCGCTTAGCAGCGTCGCCAATAAGTCACGAGACTCTTGATACTTTTCTTCTTTTCGCAATTCGATTGCTTGTTTGATAATCGTATCCATACTTCCCTTTGAAACGCTTTGCTATGCGAGTATTTCTTCAAACATTTGCTTATATGATTTAGTCTGTAACGCAGATCGCCTTAGCCCGAATTGACTCGCCAATAACTAAAGTTCATCTTTATAAGCGGATAGCTTAGACTCATCATTCGTCATGATTGCAAACTCAGCAAAATCACCGATACCCGCAAGAGAATCGACCGTGATATGGAACTCTCCAACAAAGTAAATACTGCGAGTTTTCTGCGCTTTAAGAATCACTTCGTATCCCAAGTTCTCTAGCATGCTCTTGGCATTCGTCGCATCGGTGATATTTGTCGCTTCACATCGATCAGGCTCAGGGCCTTTTACAATCCATAACTTGATGCCCGACGGCTCCATAGTACGAATACACAAGCTTTTGTTCTGAGCCTGTAAGCTTCTATCAGAGCTATCGAAATAGCAATCGCATTCTAGGTTGTCTTGCAGCATTACTTCATGAGGAATTAGGTTCAAAGTTTTCAAGAACTCAGACTTAGAGCTAAGTCGATACTTCAGCTCAACCTCATATTTACCTTTGAAATGATCGTTAGTCATAGATTAGCTCGATGCAAAAAAGGCGATACTAGCACACGAACCGCATCCGAAATACAAACTGACGCACAACACAAACTAAAGCCGTAAAACTATGTCCGACACGCTAACACACGCTTCCATTCTTCTTGGTTCATAGCACCTTTAGGAAGGTAGATATTGCGTTTTTGCATCGCTCCTTTCGTGTATGAAAGCTTGATAACTGACCCGATATCAAAAGGAAGAATATTTCCCTGTAACTTGATATCGCAAGCGTGACCATCGAAACAGACATGATTGTTCGATATTTCAAAAGAGCTATTGCGAAACTGCCACCATAGCGTCACGACTTTTAATACCGCAACAGAACTGAGCATCAACCCAATAGTAGGCAGTGATTGATGGTTACCATCAAATAGCCAATAAACAGACAACAATAAGAATGCAGCGAGTGCGAACTCAAGCAGTGTATATTTAACAAAATTTAATTGGATACGGTTATCCATGACACCCTCTCAATGATGATCCTAAAAGCAGCTCCATTTCAACAAGCCCTTTCACTTCAGAAACCTTTGTAAAACCTTTTGATTGATATAACTTAATGGCGGGATTCTCACTGAACACTCGTAACACTAACTGAGTCGATGATTGATTGTTCGCATGTTCAATCACTAAATCCAAACATTTAGAACCAAAGCCTCTGCCTTGAGATTCAGCTAATATCTGCAAGTCCCTAAGAAACGTTGTATCACTGGTATAACTGAAGCGGATAACACCAATACGACTATCCCCTACATAAATTTCATAGTTATCCAGTTCATCCCAGCTACGTAAAAACTGACTATGACCCCAAGCGATTCCACGAGTTTGATAGTAACTCGCCATATTCGTTTTGGTGATCGATTCAGCGAACTTAGGATCGGAACCTTTGACCAACCTTACTTCCATATTGTGTCCCTTGTTTCTAAATCAAACATTGAGCAATACGTAATTAAAGTACCAAGAGTATTGCATCGTGTTTGAACCATCCTAATCAATCTGATTCCTTGTTTAACGCCTTCTCTAACCACATTGAACTGATGTATTGACCGTTTTTCTTCGCATATTCATTGAACACTCCGACTTCTCGAAATCCAAAACGTTTATGAAATGCTATTGAAGCCTCATTAGGTAAAGCAACACCTGAGAGTACGCGGTGAACACCATAATCACTAATCGATGCAAATAGGTGAGAATAAAGCTTAGAGCCTAAACCTTTACCTTGAGCTTCTGCCGCAAGATAAATAGTGACCTCTGCGGTATCTTCAAATGCCGATATAGCCCGGTATTGCTGAGAACACACGAAACCTAATAACGCACCATTTTCTATCGCGACATAAAGTTGATGTTTGCTGTTGTTTGAAAACTGAGCGAACCACTGCTGGCGATTTTCCAACGAAAATTTCTCTTCTTCAAAACGCGCGTTGGTATGTTCAATATAGAAGTTGAATATATCAGTAATTCCTTCAACGTCAGACAAGGTTCCTATTCTAATGTCCATGTAATGTCCTTTTTCATTTGTGCTTTAAACACCCAAACCAACACATAAAATACACAACACACATAGAGTCATCTTTGGAGGGTTAGTATGTAGACTCTTGCCAGTTGTACTCCATTTGCCGAGCGACTACCGTGGCAAACTCTAAACCATAGCGCTCAGACATCAGATGTAAACTCATGTCGATGCCTGAAGAAATGCCTCCTGAAGTTGTGAACTTCTCCGATGTTACCCATCGTTTATCACTAACCACATTTAAATCAGGGAACTGTAATGCCAAATCGGAAATATCTTCCCAATGGGTAGTAACTGTTAACCCCTTAAGTAAGCCCGCTTTAGCCAATAAAAACACGCCAGTACAAACTGACACAATTTGTTCAGCATTTGGCTCAACGGATACCAACCAATCCAGTACATTCGACTTGTTCATCTCGTCAGTATGCACACCGCCAACTACCATTAACAAATCTATCTCTGGATGATTTTGTAACGAGTAGTCAGTCAGAACCTTAAACCCACCACGGGCGACAACTGGCTCGGCGTGCTCAGAAACCATGAATACATTTAGATCTTCAGCACCTAAGCGCTTTGCCGTACTAAAAACTTCAAATGGGCCAGAGAAATCGAGAACTTCTGCTTGATTATAAATATATATACCGATGTTCATTGTACCTCCATGTACAAAATGATGAATATTTTGGCCTACCTTCGCATCTTATTTAACTAATTAACACACCTGTTTAAAAACTCGAACATGTAGATAATTGACTTGTTTACAGCTGCCTATTTTCAACTGCGATAGAAAGAAGATGTGCCTGTATAACAGAGATCGTGAACACGATTAACGGCACGACTATTGAAAATAACGAGACGAAAATTATAAAGCCAGACATAAACAACTTCTCAATGTAACCAGTGCTATGAGCCCAATCCGCAACGTGGCCGTCTGCAAAAAGACCGAATGCACCATAATAATAAAATGCATAAATCACAGCAGACTTATGCCATGAACCTCGTTGAAGGTCATCTATTGTATAAATCGATGCGAAGCCAGCTAAAACAACGCCCAACCATAAGAACACAAAGTCGATCGGGTAAACTGACGCTGTGGCTAGATAGTCTCCTCGAGAAATTAGCCATACAATTCCAAATCCTATAGTAAGCGTAATGAACGCATTTTTAATTATTAACCATCTCATACTTTCCTCCTGGATTCAGTATGGATAGATGCCAATATAGGGTTGTATGAAAACCCGATCTTTTCGATCTGCCTCAATAAATTTGGGGAGAGAAGTCAACGTGCGTTAAGAATTGGGCAACACCAAGCACGTTAACCATAATCACTGTGCATTCAATATTTGCGATTCAAAGAATCGAAGATCGATTAACTTGTTCGCCCTTCTGAATACGTAGGTAAGTCTGGCTGTAATTCACACCAGTTCGCTTTGTAGTTGGTGTAAATCTGAGCATCGATTTTAACTGGAATATCCACGTCGAATGTCGATATCGCTAGTTCGATGTTTTCTAAAGGTTCCCCTTGTACTCTGAAACCTAAACTTGAACCACAGTTGGAACAGAATGTTCGTGTTGTGCCGTTTGATGCCGCAAACTCTTTGAGTAAATCAATGCCGGAAAGCCAGCTCAAGCCTTGAACACCAACTGACGTACCAAAAGCTGCGCCGTGAAATTTTCGGCACATTGAACAATGACAGTTTGCTGCCTTTTCGCTGAATCCATTAACCGAAAAGCGAACACTTCCACACAAACACGAACCTTTAAAACCTGTACTCATCCTGAGTCTCCTTCCCTTTCATATACTGTGTTACCCATTGGTTAAATTGGACTTCTAACCATTTAACGCATTGCGACAATATTGCACTGTTTTATCCGAGACAGAACCTGTTTCACTGGCCGCTGCGATCAAAAAGTCACATAAGTTAGTCGCAACTTCTTCATTGCCTAACAAGTACGAAACTGAAAATACTATAGGTGGGCTATCTTTAATGCTTATGTGATTGTAGTTCGATCTGTTGGCTATTGAGCCAACTACACTAAAACTTGGCGAGTGTTCCTGATGAAGTAATGCACCTGACGTTCAATTTTTAAATCGACCATCTCTGTTGGACGACACCCATTTGGACATGCCATACGAGGTGTTGTGCCAAACAATCGGCAGATTAGTGGCCTTTCTTCATACACTTCGCACCCATTAGGCCCTAAATGCACACAATTATATTCATTTAGGGCAGCTTCATGCTCAGCGTCAGTCTTCACTGGTAACCGCGACATTTCTTCAGAAGAAGTCGTTACGGGCCCACAACAATCATGACAGCCCTTAACGCATTCAAACACCGGAATACTCTCGCGGAGGTATGCAATTACTTCTCTATTATTGTTCATCAATATCTTCTTCTCATGTAATACGCGACCATTATAGAGCAATACATAATTCGCTAGAAGTTGAGAATTAACCTAAATCTAAGGTACCGCAGTCATAGAACCATCAGCATAACTTTTATGGATATTTGATAATAGAGAATCCATATAAATCAGCACAAACTTGAACTCACAACTACGCACCGATTACACTAAACTAAGTTGAAACAGAAAATATCATCCGCTGACTGTCGGCTTGAACCGTTTGCTATAAGCATGTTTTTACATAGATAAACGTGCTATCGAGTTCCCCTGATGGCAAACGCCTAGTATTAGCTAACTGTGCTTCAAGATAATAACCGCACCGCTTTGCAACAGCCTGACTTTTAAGATTTGATCCTGCCATTTTAATCTCGACTCGTAGAGCACCTTTATCATCAAATGCATATTGTTCAACTAAACGAATGGCTTCAGTTATGTAGCCAAAGCCTGTTTTTGATGTTTGTAACCAATAACCAATTTCAAAATACGGCACAGATTCATCTCTAATGATAAAACCTACAACGCCTATAAACGAACCCGTTTTCTTTTCGATGATATTAAACCAAAACTCCCCGGTAAAATTGGAGAAGTTAATGGCAGCTTCTTTGATATTATCTTCAAGAGTTTTTGTAGTTAAAGAGTTTGAGACCCAAGGTAAAAACTGGGAAAACTCCGGCTTACATTCCTCAATAACGACATACATAGCATCGGTAAATTTTAATGATGGAGGCACCAATTTGAGTCTTTCACTTTCCATTTTAACTCCTAGGAGAGGGAATGTTTGTAGCGTCTTATTTAGATAACAAATACTCCTATCGACCAAGTGGGAGTCTCGTAACATCAACATTCCCGAACAGCACCTAATCTAAAATTATGGTTAGCCGCACATGGCCCAATAATAATACGGTCTCTGACCATCCATTCGCTCGACCTCAGCACCTAACATTTTGTAGAATTCATGGGCTTTCTTATTGTTTGGGCTCGCAGTCCATGAAATGTGCGAAACCAACGATGTTTCAGCTTGTGACCTTAACGCTTTCATAAGTTCACGACCATAACCCTTCGACCTTTGCCCTCCCAAAACCAAGAGATCATCAAGCCAGATTGATGGCTCACCACGAAAAGACGAATATCGATAATGAAATAGAGCAAAGCCAAGAATTTCATGGTTCAGTTCCAATATCAAAGCATGAGCAAATGGATGATCACCAAATAACGTGCGTTCAATTTTTTCTACATTTGTAGAGACCTCACCGCTGAAGCCTTTCATACTTCGATCAAACTCAGCTTTTTGCTCAATAAGCTCTAGTAACTTGCCAGAGTCTTCCTTTGTCGCAGTCCTTACGATCATTATCTAGTCCATAGTTGAAGGTATTACTTGTCTGCTTTAGTGGCTTGTTAGGCTACAAATCACTTGGTTACAACTTTGTATTTCATCGTTTTGTCAGGCAATTATCCAAAATCAATTGACCGTAATAAATAATAACCAACTCCCCTATGACACCACCTAAAAGTGTTGTAAATAATGGTATATAAGTCTGTTGATAGGCCAATTCATGCCATTCAGGATATGAAGCAGTGGAAAGGTATTTCCAAGATACAAAAGAACCGAGAAGCAATACAACTCCGGATATTATCACTGGATATTTAGGTGCAGTGACATAGGCAGTAGAAACAACGAGGAATGCTGTAATAAAGCCAACAACTGGCTCAGGCCATAAACCAATAAACTCGTCAAAAAAGAGGAAGCCACTGATTACACTAACGACCATTGCTCCGATAGTTGCAAACACCATAATTATCCATGAAATCATTGTTCTACCTTCAATTTCCTAACGAATAAATCACCGCGGTCGCGTAAAGCCATCAAGGTTACGACGTAAGCGAATCGTAGAGGAATAGACAGAATACAGAGCGACTGTCCAAAAACCCCATTAACATAAATTTAGCGGATGTAGATAATTTTGAGCGTCTATGCAGGTGCGTTAAATAGTGTTCAAGGCTACTAAGACACACTCAAATTCACTGCCGTTACTGGCTACTGACCTTATGGAAACACTTAAGATATGAGTTAAGAATACCGCGTGTTAAATCACTCTTAACGTATTACCTGAAGTGACAGATAACGATTCACGCGTTATCTGTCAGTTGGAATTATTCTTAAGCTCACTTTCCAAACTTTACGGGTTCAATACCCTTATTTGTAGGCCTAACAACGACTGTATTGGCAATTAAATCATGCCAACCTTGTTTCTTTCCGCTAAGCGCAATCCAAACAAAGCCAAAACACAGTGGAAGAATACTTACGTAATACGCAAGGTACCTTAAAATTGATTTGCCCGTAGAAAGCGCCTCTCCGGTCTCCGCATTCACAACTTGAAGCTTCAAAGCAATTTTGCCTGGAGTGCCCGATCGATAAACCCAGAATATAACCGTTGCGATAAAAGGGAACACCCAATTTAACAACATATCCCAGCCGCCTAAGATGAACTCATCTGAATCAAAATAGTAGTCACCATATACCCAATACAATAAAGGCATAGTCACCAGCAAGAACAGGAAGGTATCAAGCAACGCAGCTCCTAATCGCACCCAAAAGCCTGCATACTCTAATTGCTCATTGTCCATAAAATATCCTATCTGTTTTGTTTAAATCACATTGCAGCCGAGCGCTCTGTTGAATTGTGATTACGACTATCAACTAAAACGATTGGCACCCAAAGTAAAAATGCCAAACGTTGTGAATCTTACCAAATCAATGCCTAGCGCACAGATTATCGCTGCTTCATAAACGCAACAGCTAACCCAGAAGATACGAATGTAATACCTGCACCAATATTCAACCCTGACACTAACTTAGGCTTGTTCCTGAACCACTCTGACAATTGAGACGAGAAAACACCCATTAAGCTAAAGCCAACTGCCGTTAATAAAGCAAACCAAACGCCATAACCGATCATTTGAGTTGTCACTGACCCTAAGTTTGGGTTTACAAATTGAGGTACAAAAGCAAGAACAAACATACCTGGCTTTGGATTAAGCGCGGCAGATAGAAAACCCGTAGAAAATATGACTTTTAGAGGCTGTTTTTTCGCTGGTTCTAATGTGAACAAATTTCTCGTACGAAGTACTTTCACACCCAACCAAATTAGGTAAGCAGCGCCAACGAGTTTGACAACGTAAAACGCTACTTCAGAAGTTTGAATGAGAAGGGTAAGCCCAAAGGTCGCGGCAACGACATGAAATAGAATACCCACCCCAGAAGACATACCTGACATTATTGCTGCTAATCGGCCTTGGCTTAAACCTCGACCTATAGCAAGCAAATTATCCGGCCCCGGCGAGATAACTAGCAGTAAACAAGCCAGCGTGTAAGTAACAAATATATCTAATGGAAACATAAAACCTCCTTGTAGTATGGCTCTTAGTGCTAACGTTACGTTAGTTAGTGAGAGACACATCCACATCAACTGTTTCATCGTACACACAAAAATCGACTGAGACGTGAGCCCGTATTACGCAAGCACGACGAGTTAGCCTATTATGAATCCAGCCTCACTTCAAAACATATATATCGGCGTTAATGTGGTAAGTCCCTGTTAGATATTCACATCTGTCCACCAGACTTATTTTTACTCAATAGAACAAGTACAAACTGCGAATCGCTCACGTTAGACAAAGGTCGCTTGTCATGTTTCCTCCGTGAAACTAACGATGAATAAAGATGGTGGTGATGTGACTGGCGTATTTGAGAAGCAAACCGGCTCAAATGGTGCTCTATAAACTCGATATCTGCGCGATAAAAATCATCAAGAGAAATAACTTAGGGCTAGCCAATAGAAAGTTTGCTGTCTTTCTACTTCGACCATTTTAGGCTCATCATTCTGATCCGCATTCAAAACTACATTATGAATCTCACCACCGACGTTATTCAGAGCTTGATGAGTGGCGAGCAGTTGTAAATCTTCAAGATCCGTTTCTTCCCACAATTCTCTAACTGCGGCTTGGCTACCGGAATCAACTGAACCTCTAGGGAATTCAAAAACCATACCTTGACCATGCCTAAACCTCGTAACAAAACGACCAACTGGAAGCAATACAACCCATCACTCATTAATCGCGGATCTCTGACCGTTTGGATTAGTGAAGAAGCGATAAGCGGGTGGGCGCAAAGCAAACATAATAAGCACGGGAGGCCACGTCGGTTCAGTGATTTAGCTATCACGACTGCGCTCATGGTGAAGCGAGTTTTTTCTATGCCACTGAGAGCGCTTCAAGGATTTATCGACTCGATATTTAGACTTGCCAATGTTCCATTAAGTTGTCCACATTACACCAGCATCAGTCGTAGAACCAAGCAGGTTGAGGTTTCATTTAAGACTAAAATGAGAGGAGCAATATATGCACCGAATGATTACGTCTTTCAAAGACAAACTCCTTCAGAAAGCGTCCTTCGGTGCATATAATTTCAAGCGACTTACATTAATGACTAATGTAAGTCGCTAACATAAGAGACTAACGTAAGCGTCTCAACACAACCTGTTGGTCGAGCTCATTCTGATAGTCCGTGTAATCAAGCCCTTGATCAAATATGTACTCAGTGACAAGAGTACGAATGCATTCAACTAATGTGCTTGCTTGCCAAGGCTTTTCAAAGTAACGGTCGATGCCTGCTGCATTAATCGCATTGATGGTATCAGTATGAGTAGCCTGCCCCGTAAGAAGAATTTTCTTTGTATTCGGAAAGCGGCTGTCGTGGAACACTTCAGTGA
This sequence comes from Vibrio echinoideorum, assembly GCF_024347455.1. Classification (NCBI taxonomy): domain Bacteria; kingdom Pseudomonadati; phylum Pseudomonadota; class Gammaproteobacteria; order Vibrionales; family Vibrionaceae; genus Vibrio; species Vibrio echinoideorum. The sequence continues at coordinate 1,513,719 of NZ_AP025483.1, read as the reverse complement.
GTAACTCCACACCCGTTTTCCCTGGCATCACATGATCAGACACGATGACGGTAATGTATTCGCCTTCTGCGTCAAGTTCATCAATGAGATCAAGCACTTCTTGCGCTGATTCACAATCTTCAATATTCAGCCAACTCGCCAGCGGCTCTAAATCTTGTACCACTGCGCTCAGTACTTCCCTCTGGTCATCGACACAGATTAAATTAAGCTTCTCCATGTTCACCCTCTACTGGTAACTTGATCCTAAATACAGTTTTAGAAGCATCACTTTTCACAATAATACTTCCGCCATAACCCGCCACAATCCGCTTAACTATTGATAAACCCAAGCCCAATCCAAACGATAAACCACCTTTTTTAGTGGTGAAGTTGGGCTGAAATACCTTTCTACGAGTCACCTCGTCTATCTCAGGGCCGTTATTCGTGATCGTAACTAATATTCTTTTCTTATTTAATCTGGTTTGAATTTCTATTGCAGCATCGTCTGAATTCGACATTGCATCGCAAGCATTCTTTACAATGTTGACCCAAATCTGAACGAGCTCTGTTTTCGAGCCTTTAAAAGTCGGCAAATCTGCTGGGCTCAATCGCACAGACACTCTACGTAACTCACTTTGTAACAACGATAAGGCATGGTTAATGGAGTCGTTAATATCAACCGCTTCTTCGGTGTCAATGTCAATTCTGCCAAGTTGTTTAACCGATTTTACGATGCCAACAGTGTGTCTAGATGCCAAACGTAAATCATGTAAATCACAGCCCATCTGCCAAAAGCGAATCGCTTCTTCTGGGTTTTTCAGCCAATGTTTTGAAATAACGTCTGTTGCAGATAAAGCGTTAATTGGAATCGCCTTTGCAAGAGAGCGTGCAATGTTTTTGTCTAAACCATATTTTCTTTCAAATTGTCGCCCACGTGTTCGCGCTTCTGACGACGACGTTTTCTGACCATGCATTAACCCAAAATCGAAAAATTGACTGGCTTCTGGGTGCACTTCTTCAAGCAGATCCATGATGACCGTTTCAAGTCGGCCAGATTTACTATTTACTACACCAATAGCGTTGTTAAGCTCATGGGCAATCCCTGCAGCCAATTGACCCAAGGTCGTCATTTGCTCAGCAGTATGTAACTTCTCTAGCGCTTTTTGTTTCGCTATCGCTTCTTGTGTTGCACGGCGTTGACGACGCGACAACTCATTGACGATCACAGGTGTGAACTGTGCGGTAAGAGGACCAAACTTACGTTCATCTTCTGCAGGCGTGTCTTTATCGATCCACGCTAACTCAACATCGGTTTTGGCAACAACCGTTGAAGATGCTGTCCAATTACCTGAAAAGAAGCTATGAACACCTATAAAAGCCCCACTACCCGCGCTAAACACTCGCACTTGCGGTGTATTCGCTTCGGAATAAAACCCTTCCAGCTCTCCACTAAACACATAATATAAACGAGTGTTTAACGCTGATTGTTCAATAATGGTGTTACCGGCACGGCACGTCACCCGACGTTCTATCTGATTAAAATAACGATCGATAAGTGCTTCTAGCTTTTGTTGATACACGTATCGTTATCCTATGTGACCAATTGAATGTAGCACCCACACCATAACAAAACTCAGTAGCACACCAACCACACCTAAAATAATACCGATTTTGGCCATTTGATTACTTTGCACATGACCTGTGGCATGAGCCAACGCATTCGGTGGCGTACTGATTGGCAGCGACATACCTAATGAAGCGGCAAAAGTCACAACCAGAATTAACGTTAACTCACCGCCTAGTGGCGTGAGTGAAGCCATAGACGACCCTAATGCAGCCATAATTGGCATTAACAAGTTAGCCGTTGCGGTATGAGACATAAAGTTTGCCATTACCAAACACAAGAACGCCGCTCCGAACAACACCACATATGGTGAGTAAGTATCAAACGGAATACTGTGTACCACGAGCCTTGCTAAGCCAGTTTTATCGAGAGCTAAGCCAAGCGCAATACCACCTGAGACAAGCCACAATACGTCCCAAGAAATTTTCTTCAGGTCTTCTTTATTGATGATCCCGGAGAGAGAGAACACAGCAACAGGAATCAGAGCGACGGTATAAGAGTTCATGCCATGGCTTGAGCCCATTAACCAAAGAATGATGGTGAGCGCAAAAGTGACGTATACCGCAATGGCTTTGGGCGTTTTAAGGAATTTGCCTTTGATGCTTAGCTCGATTTTCTTTTGGTCAGCTTTGTACATAAAGCCTATTAAAAACCACGCTAACGCCATCATAATAACGACAAACGGCACACCAAATGCCATCCATTCACCGAACGTAATTAGGTTGTCACCAACTAAATATTTAAGTGCGATAGCGTTCGGGGGGGTACCGATCGGGGTACCAATGCCACCGATGTTAGCGGCAACAGGGATACAAAGCGCAAACGCTATACGACCGGGGTCTTTCGGGCCAAACACAGCCAGTACCGGCGTTAAAATAGATAGCATCATTGCCGTTGTTGCCGTGTTAGACATAAACATCGAAAAGATACCAGTGATCAACATTAAGCCGAGCATCACAAATTTTGGGTCTTGTCCAAATGGCTTCAATAATACACGGGCTAAGTTTACGTCCAATCGATACTTAGTGGCGGCCATTGCTAAGAAAAAACCGCCCAAAAACAGCATGATGATTGGGCTGGCGAATGTCGCCATGATGTCGCTGTATTTTAACAACTCACCAAAATGTTCCTGCCCATGCTCAAACCTTAAAAAGATCAGCCCTTTATCCGACAACATCAACAATTGCAGAACGATAATAACAACAGACGTCGCGTAGATCGGGATGGGCTCGAACACCCAGCACAATGCCGCTAATAAAAAGATCGCGATAACGCGTTGTTGAATAATCGTAAGGCCTTCAAATGGAAACGCTGATAGCGGCATTACGAGGATAATGAAAGGAATTAAAATAGGGATAATGTATTTAATATAGGGGCGCATAGCACAAAGACTCTTCCTGAGATAACAACTACTTAGAAATTAGATTTAAAGTTCTAATTTAGATCCGACAACGAATTATCGACCTCTTATCACTATCTCACTATCGGCTAGATCAATGATTACGTAATCGCGATATCCCCTTTTTCGATTCTGTGCGCTACCTCTATGTTTGTATGTCATTTACTGCTGCAACTAAATTCCGAGAAACAAAAGGCAAACGTTCGCCTTTGCGTGGGAGATCCGTAATATGTGAGCCATATTTGACACCGGACTGGTTTTCAGAAGTAAAGAGCATAGCTGCATTATCAAGTAGTTCTTTTCTCAATTTGAGATCCGATTAGCGTGTAAGTTGTACTTCTGCGCTAACTAGACTGATAACGTTGCATAAGTTAAATGCAACGTCCTAATTAAACTCACTTTTCTAACAGACGACACTGATACTCGGCAATGTGCTTTAGCCCCGATGTATGTGCAGGGAATCGTTCGTGAAGAAAGCACAATGCATCCGCTAGGGTTATCTGGTGAAGGTTGGATGTATACCCAAAAACCAATCGGTGGACATTGTCATAGAGCTCACCTGAATTATCTGAGCTTTGACACTGCGCTAGGATAGCTTGATCAATCTCATCGTCAGGATCTTCCAAAGGGCTATTGGCCTGTCGATAAAGATTAGAAAGCATTGCGTCATATTGCTCTTTCGACAACTCTTCCTTGCAACGCAATATCCACGTCAGCGTAATGAGGTTATGCCCAAAGAAACCAAACTGTTTTAAGCATGCTTGTAATACGCTATTGAGATCTACGACTTCACCTGCATAAGTGCTTTGGTCGCCGCCTGAACTTGTCGATGTGACAAATTCAGTGAAGCGGTTGAGGAACGCTGGAACTTGAGACGGCTCTAACTCACTGTAAACACGGTTCAGCGCCAATAAGATAGTCACATTGTGGGAAAGGTATTCGCTGGTTTGAGAAGCCTGCGAAACGTAATGCGAAAAGATATCTTGAAAGCCCTTATTCTCATGCCACTGCATTAAAGCAGCATACGACGCTGGGTATACCCCATTATCCAATATCCTATGAATACGAAAATCCGTAAACTTAGGCGCTTGTAGCGTTGCTGAGTACTCGCCTAAAACTTCAATCTCATTTTTATCTATCAACTCACTCGTTTTAAGCCACACATTGTCGGTTGTGCCGAAATAATCATTAAGGTAATTCGCAGCCAAATAAGCTTTTAATGAATGAGGTTGGTGGATGCTAGCACTGCTATAAAGTGCCTTTTCCAATAGTTGGTCGCTTGTCATGTTTCCTCCATGAAACTGACGTTTGATGAGAGAGTCAAGACAGCTCAACACCGAACGTCCAAATACACATCATATGCTTATCGTAATGCACGGAAAAATGCCATGCATTACGATTTAACCTAAAGCTATTATCTATGTGGCTTATTTGCTCAGGTTGTTCGGAAATACGTTCGTTTTTACTTCCGTAGCAAACTCATTTGCTGCGTCAAAGATAGTTTGGCTGCAATGAGCATACTGTTTTGAAAACGGAGGCCATCGGTTACCAAGTCCGAGCGCATCATTGATCACTAATACCTGACCATCACAATCAGCACCCGCGCCAATCCCAATCGTAGGAATACTAACCTCTTGAGTAATCGATTCGCCAAGTGAAGAAGGAATGTGCTCAAGCACCAACATAAACACACCCGCTTCTTGAATCGCTTTTGCTTCTTCGCTTACGGTTTGAGCATCTTCAGCAGATTGCCCTACTTTCTTGAAATTTGTTGCCGTTTGCGGAGTTAACCCCGTGTGGCCAACAACTGGGATATTGTTTGCGACAAGGTGAGCAATAACATCGAGTTTCGCACCTTCTAGCTTTATGCTGTCTGCACCTGCCTGCATCAGCCTTTTAGCATTAACTAACGCGACTTCAGGAGAACGGTCGGTTAAGTATGGGAGGTCACCAATAATGTGAGTATTTGGAGCACCGCGACGCACTGCCCCTACATGATATTCCATGTGCTCAATGGTCACATCTCGCGTACTGCTAAAGCCCATTTCAACCATGCCGACAGTATCACCAACAAGAATAATAGGTATCCCAGCAGATTCGATACTTGCAGCCACTGGGAATGTATAAGCGGTCAACATCGGAATACGTTGTTTCCCTTTCATTTCCATAAAAGAACTTGGAGTGTGTTTCATGTTCTTGCTCTCATAAAATCATGCGTTATTAAAGCACTGATACTATTAGTTTTAATTGAGCTATGGAAGTGAAAATATGGTGTTAGCTAAACGCCCACAAATTATGTTCAATTCAGAAAATACGTTGAGTTAGTGGACGTTAAACCTAGGGAAAATGATTGTTACGATGAACTATGAATGCAATAACGCCCTGTAAAGGGGTGAGCAACGCAATACCGATGCCTCCGCATACCCCTTAAACATCAAACGCAACGCATAGTAAAAATGCCACGCGTGCCGAATCACTCTTGAGCAATTTGTTATGTGATTAATAGTAGTCCCCGTAATCAAGCTCTAGTTCACCAAAATCCATAGTGGTTATAGAGTCAACTATTTCGACGTCATCAATATCAAGTTCATTTATATCACCACTCAAGTCACCAGAGATGGTAATCAGTATTTCAGACTGAAATTCAGCTTCAGCTGTTACGGTGATACTATTCAAGCCTACGTAATCTCGGTCAATACCATCATAAGCTGATAATGAAAACTCGCCATCTGCTTCCACAGTAATTTCAGCCCAAGCTTCTATGACTACCCAATCTTTATCTGTATCTGTATCTGTATCTGTATCTGTATCTGTATCTACGACTGTGAAATCATGTTCCATGAATTTAAAACTATTAAACCGACCTGATGCCCCATCCGCTTCCCAATAGAATTGAGAATCTGCTTCTTGGTCTGGCGTAAAGCCCAACAGAGCGAGCTCTAAGCTTGATTCGATTTTCGATAGAAATCCGACTGCAGAAGATGAGTCTAAAGACTGCTTGAGGCTTTCGACTAAAGCATATGGGGCTGTTGCAGTGTTAAAGTGTGACAAGGCCTTTGACAAATCGTCTATATGATCAATATTCGCTGAGCTCTGACAGTAACGCTCCCAATCATTATCTTTTGCTACTGCGAGAACCGACTTGCCCTCTTGGTCAGCCCACTCTTCAACAGCCATAAGTATGATGGCATCTGGAAATTCATTCTTCTTTTTACCTGTTTCTGAGAAAGGAGCTTCATTCGAAAAGTATTTCTTTAGCAGTTCACCAACAGAAATATAGTCGTCACACTCTAATTTAAGTGCGTTCGTAGCCTTAAGAAAAGCCTCTAGCCTTGATTTAGCAAGCTCTTCAATTTCTGTGCTATCTACCAGTAACTTCTTAGCATCGTTTAAAATGCTGCCATCAAAAAACAGATGGGAAGACGCATCATTAATAGCTTTTTCTAGTGCGTTACGTGAAACTCTAATTTTCTTATCAAGGTGAGCTAAAATTTCATGTTCTATGACATCAGGCATCAGAAAGTCGATATCACTCTTGGCAAACTGCTTTAGTTTACTTAGTAAACCACTCTCCAACCGTAGTCCGTTCCCGTCAAATATTGATGTATCTACCAATATTGCATCGTATTCTTTCTGACTCATATACCCTCGATTTACCAATAATCACATAACGCCGCATTAAAGTGTGAGCCGCGCTTGGCTATACTTGAGCGAAGCGAAACTGCCAAGAGTTGCGAATCACTCTTAAATGCTTTGTTAGTTATGTATTCAAAGCTACTTCCAGTACTCACCTATGTAACGTACAGGGTTAGAATTATTAAACTGAACATTCTCGTATAGGGCCTTAGGGTCTACTTCTTTAGGATTTGTAAAATACACATCAATTCGACCATCACTATTTGGTTCTGTTTTCTTTGTGGACTCGTGCACAGTTGCCTTTTTAACTTGAGCTAATAGCGCTCTATTATTCTCAGTGTTTGTAATAATAATGTGCTGAATTTCACGATTAACTCTAGCCTTAGAGGCTTTGAACCCGGGTGCGAACCCTTTAACAAGCATCTGATCAATAGCATCTTTATCTAGACTCTCGTTCGCACGAACTACAATTACCGACTTTAACATACTGACACCTTCATAAATCAAAAGGAACATCATACCATAACTACGCGTTAAGGTGTGAGCGACGCTTGGCTATACTTGAGCGAAGCGAAAACGCCAAGCGTTGCGAATCACTCTTAAATACTTTGTGTACGCCCAGCATGGGTATGAACTAATGAGGTGAGAGTCCTCTGTAGGAAAATCACCATTTAATCATCAACTTGTTGATATTAAATGTTAACTACTAGCGAATGGCAAGGGCTTTTCCGCGAGGAATGGTCTGAAGGAAGCCGCGAGCAAAACTGCGAGCTGATGAACAAGAACATCATACTAGGCGTAGGTCAGAGGCGAGTTGGCACAAGACGACGAAGCCAAGTGATTTAATGACCACCGTAAATGATGCAGTTGTGCAGTGAAAGTCCATGTCCTTATCTGGGGAGATCTGCTTAACAAGCGATTGTTAACCTAACCAGCTTGGCCTCTGGTTCAACAGGCCTGGCGCGTGAGCATCATCAACTCACGCGAGCGAAACCGATGAACAACGATAGCGCTTTACGAGGTAACTCGTTAAGTGATTAAGCAGAAGTCAGCAGACGGCATAGTAGCCAAACGCCCATCGTAATGGTTGGGACAAGGTGAAGGCCTGAACATTTAGAAGAAGGAGGAGTCTTGTCAAACTTGTCGATACCCACTACGCCGACAGGCGATTACTATCAACAGCGTAATGATAGGCAACCATCCTTCAACAGCGATCTATTCACTCAATTGCTCCGATCTGAAAATTTACAGCAAGCATGGCGTCAAGTTAAAGCCAACAAAGGTGCGGCAGGTATCGATGGCATGACCATCGACGCCTTCCCGCTTTGGCTACAACAAGGGGGCTGGCAGCAATGTAAATCTCAATTAGAGCACGGTGAATATAAACCCTCAGCGGTCAGACGTGTAGAGATTGATAAACCCGATGGCGGTAAACGCAAATTGGGGATCCCTACCGTTATTGATCGAGTGATACAGCAAGCCATTGCTCAAATACTCACCCCCCTGTTTGACCCCTTCTTTTCGACTAACAGCTTTGGCTTTAGGCCGAATAGAAATGCCAAACAAGCGGTACTGAAAGTACGGGATACCATTAAACAGAAACGAACATTTGCTGTCGATGTTGACCTGTCTAAATTCTTTGACCGAGTTAATCATGATCTCTTGATGACTCAACTGAAGGAAAAGATACAGGATAAGCGTCTACTGGCGCTTATTGGTAAATACCTCCGTGCCGGTGTGATGGTCAACGACCAATTTGAAGCAAGCTCGGAAGGTGTGCCTCAAGGTGGTCCACTCTCGCCATTACTATCAAACATTATGTTGGATAGTCTGGATAAAGAGCTGGAAAACAGAGGGCATCAATTCGCCCGCTACGCGGACGACTTCATTATTCTGGTGAGGTCTCAACGAGCGGGAGTCCGCGTGCTAAAGAGCATTACTCACTACCTCGCCACGACGTTAAAACTGGTTGTTAATGAACAGAAAAGCCAAGTGGTTAAGGTAGCTCAAAGCAAGTTCCTTGGTTTCACCTTTTCCCGAGGTAAGATCCAGTGGCACGCTAAAACGGTACGTATTTTGAAACAAAAGATAAGGCGACTCACAAACCGAAACTGGGGTGTCAGTATGAGTTATCAATTATTTAAACTACGGCAATACCTGCAAGGCTGGATTAATTACTTTGGCATCGCTAACGCTTATCAAGCGTGTGTCGATTTAGACCAGTGGATACGTCGACGAGTACGTATGTGCTACTGGCGTCAGTGGCGTAAACCACGGACAAAGGTGCAAAACTTACTTAAACGCGGAGTCTGGATCCAAACTGCCGTTGGTTGTGGTATCACAAGCAAAGGGCCGTGGCGAAGTTCGAAAACACCTGGGATACAGCAAGCACTGAGTAATGATTACCTTAGGAAGGCGGGATTATTTTCACTGAAAGACGGATGGATCGCTGTTCAATATCCAAACCAGAAGATATAAGTTAGGCGTTCTGAATGAACCGCCCTGTGCGGATCCGCATGCAGGGTGGTGTGGGGGCTGGAGGGTAAATACCTCCGGCTACCCGATTATAGCTAAATCGCACCGTGATAAATTTTATTGTCAAATGAAGCTTTATCAAAACGTCTAATGTAATCAATTAATTTAATTATATACTCATCAAACTGCTCAAAGTCTTCACGAACACTAATATCAAGCATGGCTGATTTTTTGATGTAGTAAACTATACGCGCCCATGACTTGAAGTGTTCTTCAGATAAATCAGCAGCCACTGGCAAAAGCGCAGTTAAAGCATCTACATCAACTTGGCAATGATAGATAAAACTATGGCGAAATGAGCTTGGAGTACTTTTCTCACTTGTAAATTCTGACTTTAATCGATTTAGAACAGTTTGATTTTCAGTATGAGAAAGACCATAAAAACTAAACGATTCTGGCATTGATTTAAAATTGGAGAATTCATTTATTATGAAGATTAAAAACTCTCTAAGGCGCTTTTCTTTGGCTATTTTTTGTTTTGATGCTTCCCGCTCTTGCCATTTATTGAAAACCAGTAAAACGACAAAAAGCTCAAAAAACACGTCTGTAAACTCTGGTAATAGGTTATCGGTATAGTGCTCTAGCCCATATTTAACAAAGCCATGAGTCACAAAATACACTAGTACTAACAAACAACACCACATGATGTTTTTTTTGTTTAAATGTTTAGAAACGTTCAAATTATCTCCAAAATTAATATTTAGCTATAACAGCTATTAGACAGAGAAATTCTGTATTTAAATGCAGAATTTTTCTGTCTAGTTTCTTATGCTGCCTATCTTAAGCGACTTACTCGATTAATAACAATGAGTTATCTTTCTTAGTTTGTGATTGAACAAGAAAATGTAAAATTTTTCTATCTAACAGAACTAAATGTAGAAAAGATTGGATCTGTACTTAATAACATTGTTAAAACAAGTTAACTATTGATAATAAAGACAATATTCCCACTTCCAAAAAATCGATTATTTACTCATTTGTAATTAAGATGAAAACAGAGAAATATCTAAGTTAGTTTAGAGAAATGAATTCTATCGATTAAAACAAATCAGATTTTAATAACTCCCTCCCTATCATACATTTACGATAAATAACAAATTTACATTTTATAAAAACAATTTGATCGATAAGAGCTTTTGTAAACTTTGAATTACATACTCTAAAAATAAATCTCCCTGATAAACTTGTCATAAATCCAAATGCTCTTCCAATCTTGATTCGCAACACATGGTATCATCGTGTTGCATATAGACTTCCTATAAAGCCGTTGGGAAGAAGGAGTTTATATTAAAATCAGGAACGAAAAATGAACCAACAACGTCAACTAAGCTGGAAAATAGCAGCTATTCTAGGTACATCTTTTGGCTTTACTGCACACGCTGCAGAAATGGTCAGAGTCGATAACGATACACTGCTACAACAAAGCCTCGTCGCTCAGTCGAAGAGTGTTGCCCCACTAGAATTAGGTTTTTCTGAAGTAAAACGGGTGGTACTGCCCAATGGAAAAACCAAAGTCCGCTATCAACAAACTCACCTAGGTTTACCCATCTTTAATACTTCGGTCGTGGCCACCCTTTCCAAGAACCAACCCACTCAAGTGTTCGGTTCCATGGCACAAGGGATCAGTGGTGACCTATCCAGCATCGCGCCAAAGCTGAATCGAGAACAAGCGATTGAAGCTGCGATATCCTCTCACCGCACGTTTACTGTCGGCAAAAAGTCGATTGAAAACAAAAACGCGAAACTGATGGTGAGACTGGACGAGAACCAAGTCGCCCAAGTGGTGTATCTGGTCGATTTCTTTATCGCGTCCTCAATGCCAGAGCGCCCTTTCTACTTTATTGATGCCACAACTGGCGATGTGCTCCAAAAATGGAATGGACTAAACCACGCTAAAGCATTAGGTACTGGCCCAGGTGGCAACCTCAAAACCACTCGATATGAATATGGCAGTGACTTCCCTAGCTTTCCCATCGACAAGACAGGTACAACTTGTACGTTAGAAAATGACTCGGTTAAAACTGTAGACTTGAACAACGGAACCTCTGGAAGTTCAGCTTACAGTTACGACTGTAGCGACAACACCAATTATACTGACCACAAATACGTTAATGGCTCCTACTCGCCTCTCAACGATGCTCATTACTTCGGTAATGTCGTGTTTGATATGTACAAAGAGTGGATGAACACATCGCCTTTAACTTTCCAACTGACGATGCGAGTTCATTACAGTACCGACTATGAAAATGCCTTTTGGAATGGCTCATCGATGACCTTTGGGGATGGTGGAAGCACCTTTTACCCATTGGTCGATATCAACGTAAGCGCGCACGAAGTCAGCCACGGCTTCACTGAGCAAAACTCCGGCCTTGTGTACCAAAACATGTCGGGCGGTATCAATGAAGCCTTCTCCGATATTGCGGGCGAAGCGGCTGAATACTACTTACGTGGCAGTGTGGATTGGATTGTCGGAAGCGATATATTCAAATCAGAAGGCGGCTTGCGTTACTTTGATCAACCTTCAAAAGATGGTCGTTCGATTGATCACGCCTCGCAATACTACGATGGCTTGAACGTTCACTTATCTAGCGGTGTTTATAACCGTGCCTTTTACCTTTTAGCGAACAAGTCTGGCTGGGATGTGCGTAAGGGTTTTGAGATATTCACGGTTGCCAACCAGTTGTATTGGACGGCAAACAGTACCTTCGATGCCGGTGCGTGTGGCGTAGCGAAAGCCGCAGCGGACATGGGCTATGTGGTTGCCGATGTTGAAGATGCTTTTAATACAGTAGGCGTCAATGCAAGTTGTGGTGTGATGCCTCCAACTGGCAATGTATTAACGAAAGGCACACCGATTGCGAACTTGAGCGGGAATCAATCCTCAGAGACCTTCTATACCTTCACCGTTGATTCTGCATCCAGCGTGACGGTTTCAATGTCTGGTGGTTCAGGTGATGCCGACCTTTACGTTAAATCAGGCAGTAAGCCGACAACCTCAAGCTACGATTGTCGCCCTTATCGTGCTGGCAACAATGAGCAGTGTAGTGTGAGCGCTCAGCCGGGTATCACCTACCATGTGTTACTGCGCGGATACTCGAACTATTCTGGCCTAACGTTACGTTTAGATTGAGTTAGAACGGGCCTCTTAAACAGGTTATAAAACGAAGAACTAGCGGTTAACCGCGCAACAAAAACCTACTCACTTTGAGTAGGTTTTTTCATGAAACACCATAGTAGTTAATAATATTGTAAATTATTTACTGATACGTTTATTAATTTATAAATATCAAGGTTGCTTAGGCATTGTTTTATAAAAACAGTTTAAATTGAGATCCTGTGCTGCACAACGAAACAAAAATAACTGACTAACTTTTAAACACATTCACGTTACTGATAGGTTAATCCTTATAGGGCAAATGCTCTATTAATGATAAAAATTAAAATAAGGATTATTTATGAGACCATCTATTTCTATCAGTATGGTGCTTGCAACGACAGTGGTTGGCTTCCAGTCCTATGCAAACAATATCGACACAGTAAACTCACGCTCTCTTTCGGAGAACGCCTCAGCACAAAAGCAATCTTTGGCGTTACAAATCAGCGAGCGTTATTCCGATCTTGAGCTTTCCCTAAAGGCTCAAATCTCAGAAAAGAACTTGTCCACGCCTGTCGATAAATTGAGCCCTACTCTGTATTTTCAAGCAGGATGCAGAAAGCGGACCTTGGTTATCGCAAGATGAAAGGGATCAACGACTTCAGCGACTCTGTTTTAGAAATTCGCATGGCTGATGAAGCGATGATTGAAGCCTGGAAGAACGGCGAAAACCCATTATTTGCGTTTGAACCATCAGGTGATGATTCGAATTGGCAATACATTGAAGCGTATGACGTGTACGGACAGGTTCATGAACTCGATGTGTACCAAATGCCAGACGTCCCAGTATTTGTCGTTGATAGCAACGGTGCTGAAGAGCTCAAAGCAGGCTTAATGGCGATGCAGGCCGAGATGCAGAAACTGGGTACAACAACGCAAATCAATTCCGGCTCCAAAAACACAAGCAGCAACAGTGAAAGCCGTAGCACTAAGACACAAACATTTATTGGTAAGGCTACGCGCTCCATGGCTATGTCAGAACCTGAGCCGTTGAATACCACTCAGTTAAAAAAGATTCGTTTGGCTGTAGACCAAGAACCGTGGATCTCTGGCAAAGCTGAAATCTATGCCATTGTGACAGGGGTAGATTCAAGCCGCTTAGAGCCTCAAATAGATCTAGTAGAAATGCCTTATCTGGATTATGACAAACAGACGTACTACCCAAATCAAACCGTCATTTTCTGGCCTCGCTACCGCAGGGGCGCTGCAGATATGATCTTAATGGAGCACGATGATGGAACAGACTATAAAGCGCTAGCAAAACTCTTAGTTCAAGCCGCAGAAGAGATACTGAAGATGATTCCTGATCCAGAAGTTCAGGGTTACGCGATCATCCCTCAGATCACAGGCAAGATTATCGATGTGATTCCTGATGGTGTATTAGTGAATGATGATGACTTTGTGGACGTGTACTACACCTTAATGCAAAACACCTCTTATGTTGATCACCCAGGTGCCGGCGGAAATGCAGTAGCTTCGTTCGCCCCGGTGACTATCTCTCCTACAGAGTAGTTGGTACTTTCTTGATTAGGGCTTTCTCGGTTAGGGCTCTGCCACACAAGCCCTAACGCTTAGTTATTCGAGATGACTCAGCGTATATACCTTGTGTAAATAAACTTTAGGTATATACGCTTTTATCGCTTTAGGCTTTAGGCTTTAGGCTTTAGGCTTTAGAGAGCATGCAGAGAGGACTAATTATAGGGAGTAATCAAACACGATGATGTCGTCTAACAACGGACGAAATACATCTTTCAGCGCATCATGCTCTGGGTGTGGAAGATAGTTCTGACGCCCCTTTTCATCCTTAAACGTCATTAAAACTGAATGGGTATAACCTTGGTTCTTATTCTCTGGGCTATCATTTAACCCCCACTCTACTGAAGTTACCCCGTCAACCTTGTTTGGCATCGCTTCAAATAACATCTTTAGTTTTTGAACCTCTGAAGCCTCTGCGTTTTCTTTAAACTTAATCAATAGAATATGACGAATCATTCCCGTTTCTTTTTGAGTCATTCCTAGTCCTTTTCGAATCGTTCGCTTACTGGCTTGTAATGCTTAACCAACACCTTATTGCGAGTTAGAGTTAGAGTTAGAGTTAGAGTTAGAGTTAGAGAACAAAATGCCACACGTTACACAACATGCCAAGGCTAGATCACTAGGGTTTATAAAATACTCCAAATCCCAAAACAAAAAATGCTGCACCCGAGGGCGCAGCATTTCTTATGACAATGATAGTAAGGTTAGTACATTAATCTCGGCGGCCATTCAACTGGATCGCTTGGCCTTGATCAACGTGCTTTTGGAATTTTATTCCACCGTTAGCGGCTTCATTTCTTCCTTCAAGAGTAGGGTTAGACTCGACACGCTCTGCGTTTACCTGATTACCCTCGCTTCTTGTCATATCGATGGTTCCTGTATAAGTTCCATCAGCAGCAAAAGCAGTATTCATTGAGATAGCCATCAAGCCTAGTGCGATTAACTTTTTCATACATCACCTCTTATGATTTTTTAATATTATATTTGTTTGATTGTTGAGTTTCTTTGTTGAAATAACTTTAACAACCGAATATCAGCTTTTCGAGGAAAACCAATATTTACTAAATGGAAACTCGTTGATAAATCAAAGAAATAGTTCACATCTTGACGTTGTGCTGTCTTAAAAACTGGCAGTGATGATTATGATATTAGAGTCAGATGGTCTTTAGGCTTTCACTGCGCCAAAGATTAGCATCGTTATCATCTAAGCAATTCGGAGTGCTTGTGGACATCAATCTCGATATTCAGAATATCTTGGTCATCAAACGTATGTATGAGCTTCGTAATGTTGGCTTAGTTGCAGAATCGCTAGGAAAAACCCCAGGGGCGATCAGTAAGAACCTTTCGAAATTAAGAGTACAACTGGACGACCCACTGTTCATTCAAACCAAGCATGGGTTCGAACCAACGACATTTATTGAAAACAATATTGATAATTTTGAGCAGATACTAAGCAGTGTCGAGGCGATAAAGCATCAAGAGTTCTGCCCTGTATCTTATCAGGGAGATGTGAAAATCTACGCCAATACACTTTTTTGGGAGCGCTTTGGTTCTAAGCTTTACCTCACTCTGAGTAAAGGAGCCCCGCATGTTCGCTTCTCACTGGAGAGATGGAGCACTAATGTAAAAAACAGAATCATCGAGGGTGAAGACGCAATAGCCGTTCACTACTTTGATGAAAGCCTGCCGCAGTCCATTTCACAGAAAGAGATTGGAAAAGGAAAAGTCGTATTCTTTGTGAGAGAAGATCATAAAGCACAAAGCTTTAAATCGCTCGTCAACTATCCAATCATCTTATTTAAAACCCCGGGCTGGAATGACAATAAATACCCTATTCTCGGTCGCCTTCGAAATATCGGATTTCATGTCGATCCAAAAGTGGAAGCCGATCACCCCGCAATGATCCACGATATTGTGCTGAAGTCCGATTATTTTGGAATCACCCTAGATGGCAGTGTGCCAGAAGGGTGTCGCAGCATTGATTTACCAGAAAATCTTACGATTGATGTGAGTTATGTGATGAGTTGCCGTCGTTCTCAGAAAGATGCTCCATTGAATCAATGGCTTTTTGATACGCTGAGCTCAGTATTAAAACAATAGTACTCCTACGGTTTTAGTTCTGCTTGCTCAAAAAAAGCAAAGGCTCCAATAGGAGCCTTTGTGTTAATGACTGTTTAGCTTTCACTGAAAAATCAGTTCGAAAATTCAACAGACCTTAATGTATTTCCTTGTACTTTAAGCTTCTTCTAGCTCTGGTTTACTCTTCTTTATAGGTTGTTTGATACTGGTTTCTACCTCTTTCAAGCGCGCTGTAAAGTGTCTTAACACAGGCGGTTCATAGGTAAAGTCAAGCCCTTTTACTTTCCCAGCGTTCTCTTTTACTTTCTCGAATGCTTCGATAATGAAATCCATGTGGGTTTGTGTGTACGTCGCTCTTGGAATAGTAAGACGCAATAGCTCCGCAGGGCATGGGTGCTGTTCACCTGTCGCTGGGTCGCGGCCTTGCAGCAATGAACCAATCTCAACCGCTCTGATACCCGCTACTTTATAGAGTTCGCACGCCAAAGCATGTGCTGGGAACTGACCAGCCGGAATATGAGGAAGCAGTTTACCCGCATCTACAAACGCAGCATGACCGCCTGCTTGCTGGCACACGATACCCATTGCTTCTAGTCCATCAACAAGGTATTGAACCTGACCAATACGGTACTCTAACCAATCTTGGCGCATGCCGTCGTATAGACCAACGGCTAAACGCTCCATCGCGCCACCTTCTAAGCCACCATAGGTTGGGAAGCCCTCTTGAACTACACACAGTGTTCGACACTCTGTGTACACATCCATGAAAGAATCGTCTTTGAAGCACAACAAGCCACCCATTTGCACCATCGCATCTTTCTTAGCAGACATTGCTAAGCCATCAGCGTATTTGTAAGACTCACGCGTGATTTGCTCGATTGTCCAATCTTGATAACCCGCTTCGCGCTGTTGAATGAAGAAGGCATTTTCAGCGTAGCGAGCAGAATCCATAATCACTGGAATATCGTACTTCTGAGCCACGTCATACACAGCTTTCAAGTTCGCGATTGATACCGGCTGTCCACCAGCAGAGTTACAGGTAATGGTACTCACGATGTAAGGAACGTTGGCAGCGCCCGCTTCTAAGATCGCTTCTTCCAGTTTCACAACGTCGAAGTTGCCTTTAAAGTCGGCATTCACTGAAGTATCGAACGCTTCTTTGGTGTAGACATTTTTCGCTACACAACAGTTCACTTGAGTGTGGCCTTGCGTGGTATCGAAGAAGTAGTTAGAAAGGGCGACCATTTTGCTGCGATCCAATCCCTTTTCCATTTCACGCTTCTTGATAAGAACAGGAATGTAGATCTGCTCGGCTCCACGCCCTTGGTGTGTTGGAATCGTCAACTTGTAACCGAAGATATCCTTAACCGCATTCGACAATGCATAGTAACTGCGGCTACCACTGTAAGCTTCATCCCCCATTAACATCGCTGCTTGCATACGCTGAGTAATAGAACCTGTACCACTGTCGGTCAGTAAATCGATAAACACATCATCACTATCCAGTAAGAATGGGTTCATGCCCGCGTCAACAATGGCTTGCTCACGATATGCAGAGGTTGTTCTTTTTACTGGTTCTACAACGCGAATACGAAACGGTTCTGGTAGATGCTTGAAGTTTTCCATAATAGTACCTTTCAACAAATTCAGCCTAAACGGGAAAAGCCAAATTCATTATTTTTAAATGTCACGAGTCATCACCATTAATTTAATTTAATTTAATTTAATTTAACGCACGATCACTCTCGTGATAATTACGATTAAAAATTAATAGCTAGAAATAATTTATTAATCAATAACGTATTGATTAGGATCCAATTAATAATAACGAATAGATAAGAACTTCATGCACAACAACACAAATAGCGGCCGCATGGGTTATGAAGCTTCTTAAAGACAAAATTAACAGGATTGGCAAAGCTCAAGGGCTCCGCTGGCGCGTGACGCCTAGAGGGTACTACTCTGAAGAAAGGAGAAACGAGAGCTGGTGATCTAAAGTATACCAAGCTAACAAGGTTAGCCATGTGGTTGATTGCCATTTCAGATACATGTTCACAATATATCCCTACGTTGAAATCAAGGTGATCCGAAATTTAAATATAGTGTAATTGTTTTATAAATACAGCGAAAGAAAGTATAAATGTGATCAATATTTAGAATGGCAATTAAATACCATAGCGTGTCATATAAACTGTGAATCCCATCAGTTTATATACTATTAAACTAGTTCGTTGAGTTACTTAATAATATCGAATCTCTTTTAAACTCAATACTTATCTAATAAGGGGCGAAGATGGCTGTTTTCTAAAAAGCTCTCATCTAATAAAGCCAAGCACTAAAAATCGCCGATCTAGAATAGCTAAGTTCTGATGAGCCTCAAGCCCCACCAGAACCGTATTCGCAGTGAATGACTTACTTTTTCTTCACAACTTGCTTGATGGCCATTTCAGCCAGTTTTGGTGTCGCTGCCTTCAATGCACTTGGTGCTACCTTCTTACCGGCCTTCACTACTTTGTTCAGTTGACCTTTAACCGATGTTCCCCGTTTCATTGCCTCCAAACGTTGGCGGTTTCTTTGCACATTATTAGCATCAGCTATGCCTTCGATTAGCATCTGCTTGAGTGCTTCTAAACCAAAAATCGTCTTTTCTGGTGCAATAGCGAGCGGCAACACGATATCAGACTGCAGCAATATATGGTTGTATTCGAGTGCTTGAGCAATGATCTTTGCTTTGGCCGATGTTGGGTTCTCTAAGTCATACGGAGGCTGCCACTCATCAACAGGCTTTAATCGGTCGACCTGATTCACAACCGAAACAACGATTGGCTTCTTGCGTGAGATGTTTTTAGGATCGTCATAAAAAGCATCAAACTTGCCCTTCAATTGCTTATCCAGTTCACGAGCCGATTGATTGGCTTTAAGCACCCAAAGTACCACATCGGCTTGGGTCATCTCTTTAAGCATTAGAGCTTCGGTTTTGGCATTACCATCCAGCCCTTGAAGATCAACCACTCGAACATCATTGTCATCGACAAACGCGTTGTATACGGTTGAAGTGTCGGTTGATGGCAATACATCCACCTCGGCAACGAGCTCCTGCTTGAGCGCATTAATCAGTGACGATTTACCTGAGCTTGTTTGCCCCACCAGCACAATTCTTACTGGCTCTAATTCTGGTGCAAAGCGTTGTTCATCTATTTCAGAAACATCAGACGCTCTTAATGCTTCATCTTCAATGCTGAATCGACCGCTATAGAGATCAATCGCTACCGCAGCCACCTCATCGAGTAAGGCTTGTTTCGCGGCGTATTGCATGTCATCAACCACACCTTTGGTCATGGATGATGTCGCTTGCTCTCGACCTAAATCAGAAATCACTTTCAATGGATTCAAATACAGATTCTTAAGGTGATTGCCCCAGATAGCGGCTTTAACGATCTTCTGCCCTAGCTCACCGTACTTGTCATAGGCTTCGTAGCCCGCTTTGATATAGGAAACCTTAAGATACTCAATTCCCGGTATATGTCCCCGTACCACTAACTTGTATCGTCGGCTCACTTCTTCAAACAGCTTCAGCCCTTCAGGGATTGAAAAATCGAGTGATTTCTTATCAAACTTTTTGGCGACGAACTCAAGTACCTCTAAACCGGTTTGGTCGAGATTACCCCACTCGATGTCGACCATTAACTGTTGTCGTACATGGTGTTTCGAGTCGTTCCAGATTGATAGCTCTGCTTGAGACCATTCATCAGACGCTTTAACCAGCGCATCATTGATGTCTGAATTCTTGGGCGATGCTCCGGCTTCAGGTTGAACGTCACTTTCATCATGTGAAGAAGAGTCGCTATAAGTTGGTTTACGCGAAGAACGGCTAGAAATGAATAAAGGAATGGTGAACACCAAGGTACTCACCGCAATGGCAATCGACATTTCCAATAGGTAGCCATATTTGATCGCCAAGAAAAGACCAAATGCCATCATGATGATGCTCGGGAAGATGGCCGAAATCAGAGCAATGCCCCAACGTCCACTAGACAGAACGGCCAATAATCGAAATAGGTTTCTAATTTTCTTCATAGCCCGACGCCGCCTTACCTTTTTTCAGGGATTCTTTGTAAATATTTTGCATCTCTTTTTCAGAGACTTCTTCGCCTTTGTTCTTATGATAGAAGTAAAAACAGGCCGCGCGACCTAAACCATAGCTGGTACCGAAACTCATGGCGGCGGCTGCAACCGCTCCGACCGTTTGACCATAAACCGGAATCAACTTTATCAGCTGTCGAGTGCCCAGCTTCATTCCGTATTGCAAAGCAAAGCTGCTTCCCAAAGTACCTATCAACTCACTGAAGACTCTCTTGTTCCATTCGACCCCATATTGGTTCGCCAAACTGTGGAGCATTTTCGCTTGAATCGCAGGTACAGACACTAAGCCAACACCCGGAATCAGGTCACTCGCCGCTGCGCTTCCCGCGTACCAAAGCACTTCGTTTTCGACTTGGTCAAAGTTGGCTTCTTCTTGAGTGGAATGTTCTTTGTCTACCACCATCATTCCAATAACAGGAAGGATATTGGTCAACTTTTCTAACAAGATGTCATAGTTGTAAACTGAGCCACTGTTATTACTCAAGTCATCCGTTTCGAAATCCACCGCGACCGATTCCAATCCCTTACCCCAAACCGTTTCTACTTGGTTGATGTTGAATTGAATTTGTCTTGCGCGGTCTATTTCATTGGAAAACAAAACCGCCGTATGAACAAGCAACAAGTGTTTAATCTTCTTTTGTTTCTTAATCTGTTTCAGAGCCGCAAGCACGGAGGATTGCTCAGGCTCATCGGCTTTCATCACCACGACTAACGCATTACCCGCTTGGCCGATCTCTTCTAGATCCTCTTTAGGATCATAATCCGCCTCACCCAACCCTCTGGTATCAAGGAATCGCATTACCGGCTTAATTTGAGGAAACTCATACGACATTGCAGTCATAGTGCATGGAGCAAAGCCATTCCCCACTTCAATAGAGGAATCACCCGTGACCGCTTGAATAAACGATGACTTGCCCGCTCCCGTTTTGCCCAACAGCCACAGTGTCGGCAGATGCTTACGTTGGTATTCCTGAGCCTGTGTGAGGTCTGGATTCTTACTCGGATTGATGAAATCTTTTATTTGATCAAACATGGTTGGCTAACGCTCACTTAATCTTGAAATTCGGGGTGGTGACAACGCAATACTAGCTTATATAATCACAAATCCTATTAGACTTATGTTTGTTCAGTCGCACAGGTTTACAATACCTAAACACTTGTTTTTATGTGCACACTTATTTTGTATACACGCTTTTTTATACGTGCGTGTATCACTATATTGATTCACGCATCGAACGAACAACAAACACAGAGAAGTAAAAGGTAAGTATGGAACAAATCTATTTGGCGGGCGGCTGCTTGTGGGGTGTACAAGAATTTATCAAATACGTTCCGGGTGTCATCAGCACAGAAGCAGGCCGTGCGAATGGAAACTCCGCACAGACACCAATCGATGCCGTAAAAAGCAATACAACAGAAAACGGTACATCAAATAATAGTGACTATGATGGCTACGCGGAGTGTGTCCAGATAGAGTTTGACCCAAGCATCACTTCAGTAACCATTCTAATGGAACATCTGTTTGAGATCATCGACCCATACAGCGTCAATAAACAGGGCGTCGATGTGGGTGAGAAATATCGCACTGGTGTTTACAGCACTAATGCCCTGCACTTAACTGAAGCTGAGCGCTATATTACCTCTCGTGATGATGCAGACCGAATCGCTCTCGAGATCCTGCCATTGACCAGTTATGCCGCCAGTGATGATATCCACCAGCATCACCTTAGCCAGTTCCCTGAAGACCACCACTTGTGCAATGTTCCTTGGGATCTGCTGCATAAGTATAAATAACAGTAGTCACGACGTAAGATTGAGATGGTCAAGACGTAAGATCGATAAAGCCTCAACAGGCATTACCCGTTGAGGCTTTTTAAGTTTTAATGACCCAGACAGCTATCGTAAATTTGTTTGATAGCCCAAACCATTAAGCGTTTAGCGTTTAGCATTTGCATTAGCCAATAAGTTACTTAGTTGTATTCTCAAGGACGTAATCTGGACCCGCTGTTTCAGCCGTCACTAACGCAAGTTTAGACACGTCTGCACCTTCACCTTGATAAGCGTTCATGCCATTAGTGACGGTCATTGCTGGTAACTCAACGGAGTAGCTCGAGATCTGCTCAGATGCTGTCACTTGGCCAACATATGTTTCATTGTCATACGTTGCGTCCACTAACGGATAATCTTCCGTTGCGCGAACACTGACAAACTCTGGAGACTCTGAATTGTCGACAACGTTATTATTAAACGCGATATCAACACCGGCATAAATCTTTTCAACTTCGGCATTATTGAACAGGCTCACACGGTGAGTTTGATTGCCATAGATAATGCCCCACTGTGTATCAACCAATGAGTTGTTCTCGATGGTGATGTTTTTAGGCGTCCACTGTTTGTTAAGCTCTTTACCTTTAACCGACTGATCTAGCTCTTCGCCGTTTGCCACATCAATGATACCCGTATTAATCACGATACCACCACGTAGGTCAGCATTGCCTTCAATTACACCGTCACGTCCACGTGTATTCGCAATGTAGTTATTACGGATAACATGGTCTTCATCATAGATTCGAATGCCACCAGTTAAGTTCTTTTTATTACCTAGAATAATGTTATTTTCAACACTACTTCCTTTACCATGACGCAAAGAAATCAAAGCAGAACTTTCAAAAATTGTATTACCAGAAATTGTGTTGCCACCCGACTTAACTGAGACAAGCTCGCGCTCGCCATCCATGTCGATCATCAAGTTATTCACGAATTTTGAATTGGAATCCCACTGAGAGGATTTTGAATCACCAATACGAAGTGCTTCCCAGCTGTTGCCGTTGTAACGAATCGCTTCTTTGATGTCGAATTCATTAAACTGATTCGGTTTCTGATCCATGAAGATGTTATTAGCAATCAAGTGATTGTCTGCAGAATCATCTTTCTGTACACCAATCAACGTACCGCGCTTTTGTTTGCCTTCAAAGCGGTTGTTGATCACTTTGCCGTCTTTACCCCACAGAGAAACCCACAGGTATCTCGGGTATTCAGAACGACGCTCATCGGGTTGATATTCATAAGCGTGGTTAAAGTAGTAAAAGGTTGAATTCTGTAAAGTGTTGTTGTCGCCCATCATTCGAACGCCGCCAAATCTTTCGTTTGGACCACCTTCGGTAAAGACTAAGCCATCTAGCGTGATGTCATCACCTTTAAGTTCAAACTGAACCAGGCCAGTTAACCATACAGAACCGGCTTGCTCTGCTTTAACGGTAATGTCATTCGCGGTAATAGTTATTTGACCTAAATTCGCGTATTTACCGTTAGGAATAACAACTTCGTCGCCATCTTTTAGGTTTTCAAATTGTGCTTTAAGCGCGGCTACTTGCTCTTCTGATGCAACGTTTATTGTATTGCCATCCACCTCAGTTAAGCGGTCACTACTCAATAAGTAACTACGGTCGATTTCGCTAATAGCAGGCGTAGCTTGTTCAGCGACACTGACTACCGGTGCTGTTTTTTCTTGTGTTGTACAGCCTGTTGCAAAAGCGAGCGTGAACGCGCTAATAATGCTTACCGATAATAGTTTTTTGTTCATCGTACATCTCACGTTAAAGTTTGGATTATAAAAATGACGACCACCCATTTAGGTGGCCGTGATGTTATTTAGGATGCGTATTAAATTAGCCTTCGGCTGGAGTCACTTCGTCTTGTTGCTCGACTTTGTCATCGACTGCTTTAACAAGTAACAGACCAACAGAGAACACAATCAAGCCACACAGAACGAATACCATGCGTCCCCACATTGGGTTTGGCAGTACAAACATAGTCATTACGCCCACACCCGCTACCGCGATAAGTGAACCCAACATACGACGTTGCTTGTTATCCAGTTTCTTCTGTTCATTACTTTCAGCAACTAATGGTGTCGCTAAGTTGTTGAAGAACTTGTCTACGTCTTTCTCACGGTGCGCCGGTAATGGCTTGTAGAACAGCGTTGAAAGAACAAAGAAGCCAGCAGTAAATATGATGTGACCGATAAGACCGATAGCCACTTTTAGGTCAGACCATTCACGGCCTGTCAGTTCATTCAAACCGAACCAGTTTTGGATCATGTCCGCTGTGATAACGAAACCAACGAAGTAAGAAACCACACCACCGACTACTAGCGTGCCCCAGCCAGCCCAATCCGGTGTTTTACGGATAAAGAAGCCACAGAATGCTGGAATCGTCATTGGGAAGCCGATCAACGCGCCCACGTACATCATGGTGTCGAAAAGGCTCAGACCTTTAAGAGAGTTAATGAACAGAGCAACCAAGATGATCGCGATGCCGAAGAAAGTAGACGTTATTTTAGAAACGACCATTAGCTCTTTCTCTGTCGCTTTAGGGCGAAGAATCGGCTCGTAGAAGTTCTTAACAAAAATACCTGAGTTGCGGTTTAGACCAGAGTCCATTGAAGACATAGTTGCTGCAAACATCGCGGCAATCAGAAGACCAACCATACCAACCGGCATGTACTCTTGAACAAAGTAAAGGTAAGCGAAATCAGCGGCTTTGCTGCCGGCTTCAGGGTAAGCAGCGGCTAAATCAACACCTTGACCTGCCATGAACCATGAAGGCATGAACCAAATGATTGGACCCAGTGTCATCAGTACACAGGCAAGTAGTGCCGCTTTACGCGCGTTGTTTGAGTCTTTAGCCGCAAGGTAACGGTAAGAGTTCAGCATATTGTTCGTGATGCTGAACTGCTTCAAGAAGATGAACACTGCCCAGATGCTGAAGATGCTTAGGTAATTAAGGTTATCACCCGTGATAAATGAATCAGTTGGGAAGTCGTTAATGATTTGTGTAACGCCGCCACCGTGGTAAACCGCAACCACTGCACACGTTACTGTCACAGCCATGATAATCACCATCTGCATAAAGTCAGATGCGATTACTGCCCATGAGCCGCCTGTTACTGACATTACCAATACAACCAAACCCGTTAGGATAATCGTTGTCGTCATGTCAAAGCCGAAGATACCCGATGCGATGATCGCAAGGCCGTTCAGCCAGATACCCGCAGAGATAACACTGTTTGGCATGCCCGACCAAGTAAACACTTGCTCATTAACCTTACCAAAACGCATACGAATCGCTTCAATTACCGTCACAACACGCAGTTGGCGGAACTTAGGAGCAAAGTATAGGTAGTTCATCAAGTAACCAAATGCGTTAGCGATGAAGATAATCGCTACTGCAAAGCCATCAGTAAAGGCTTTACCTGCTGCACCGGTAAATGTCCATGCGCTGAACTGGGTCATAAATGCGGTTGCACCTACCATCCACCAAAGCATGTTACCTCCTCCACGGAAGTAATCACTTGTCGTACTTGTAAACGTTCTGAACATCCACCCTATTGCAATTAAGAATAGGAAGTAGATGCCAACTATCAGGGTATTGAGTTCCATCTTGAGACCTTTTATTTATGTTTTTTTGTTAGGTTCACTATAGATAGATGACAAGTACATTTGTACTACAATAACTTAAATGCGTGACGACGATCTTAGACTATTACACACTAATAATCATACAAGTGATCGAGTTCAAAGTTGCACCGTTCGGGAGCGTAATTCATCAAGCCAGTGCAGTCTCTGGCAACCAAAGTCTTTATATTGAGGCAAAATCCCTCTAAATGTGAATTAAATCTCAAAAAAAGATTAAATCATCATTAGAAAATTTTAATCGTAACTAGAAAATCCACGACCAGACATCATAACAAGCATTTCATATAATTTATAAAGATGATTCAACCCAACTCATTTGTATTACAAATATGACAATCTTAACGTCCAATTTCGCTTTAAAAAGTTCCCTTTATTAGACCGTTAATAATGAAAACTTGAAAACCAGTAATAGGTGCTGACAGTTATTCTCGGAAGTGAAATGCTTTTAACACACCGACTACACTTTCCCCCGTCCAATGAAAAGGTGTCATTATGAAGAAATACATCCCAATATTGATTGCTCTTAGTACGATGTCTTCTATGAGTTACGCAGCTACACCGCGTGAAGACGCTGTTGATTATCTACAAATGCGAAAAGGTGTCGCTTATCAAGTCAACCACTCAAAACCATTTACTGGTCAATTTGAAGAGGCATTCGATAACGGCCAAATAGCAACTCAAGCGCAATTCGCTGACGGCCTACAGCTTGGACTAGAAACCAACTGGTATCCGAATGGTCAGATCGCTTCTAAAGTGAATTACGAAAAAGGTGAATTGCAGGGCAAAGCCGAAGCCTGGTATCCCAATGGGCAGAAAAAAGCACAGCTCAATTATGAAGATAATGAATTGTCAGGCGTTGCCTCTCGATGGTATCCAAACGGCGAACAGAGCCTTACTGCTCAATACAGCAAAGGGCAAAAAGATGGGTTGGTAACGGATTATTACCCGAACGGTCACAAGGCCAGTGAGACCAAGTTTGATGACGGTGAAATTGCCAATGGTACATTAACTCGTTGGAATCAGAACGGAGATAAGGTTGAGGAGCTAACCTTTAAAGGCCACAAAATTACGTCCAAACAAGTATGGATGCCGACGCAAAGTTAACCTTTTATAGACTAGACCTACTCCAAGACGCATTCATGTCATCATGCATGAGTGCTTCTTGTCGGTTAGTTCAATAGAGTTTAATAAGCACACAAAATCATCGATATTAATACAACGATATCAACTCCAATGATTCTGGAAATTTAAAAGAACATCCCGCCTCAGTCCTACCACCTACTAACCCATGAATTCAAAGCAAAAAAAACGCCCATGTTGCCTGTATCAACATGAGCGCAAAGACAGATCTTCACTGTCATCTCCTACCTCTCTAAAGGAAAGCAGAAGTTATAATTAGAATAGTTAGGAGCAATAATCAAAATGCTCTTACGAGCATTTCAACGATTTCTTCTTTTGTCATCAGTTTAGAGCGACGGTTCCCAATCGCACCAAAGTCAGACCTATATAGCAGGCTATGTCACTGACTTGCCTACTACACTTCAATCCTTCTCTGTTTGAGGCTTTCAATCACCTCAAGCAAATGCCGAATGCTTTTAAGCTACTTTAAGTTTCAAAATGTCGTAGGTTTTCAAGTGCCGTAGGTTTTAAATCACTACAGCTTTTAAACCACGTTTAGCTTTTGCACCTTTATAACCTTTCATAACCTCTCAACCGCTTAGAGCCTTTAAACCATGTTCGCTTTTAAAGCGTTTTAACTTGTAATCCACTCTTGGAAATTCAGAGATGAACCATCAGTTCACCTATCCACGCTCTACATGAGCATACATTCAACATGTCAAACATATGTATCGCCGCTGAAAGTTAGTAAATAATAATGTATTACAAATAAAAATGGTAATTAAAGATTCGAATTTTTGCTGTAGCGCACATTTATTGACAGAGAAAACTCTATAAATCGACGAGACTGATTTGACAAGTCACTTTAAAACAATGAGTTATATTATAACCCTTACTTTGTAACCCTTTGTAAATAGGGGGTTTATCATGACAACACGATCTAATTCACAGAACCACAGCACTCTAATCGTTAGCATATTTGTATTATTTAAATGCAAATAAATGTTTGGTAATTAAACGATTATCTCTACAACCAAATGCATTAAAGACAAGAACTACTCTATTTGGCTCGAAATTAGGGCCAATACTCAACCTATAAATATGGAACTAATACCATGAATAAAACTAAAATCGTGATTGCTGTGGCATCTGTACTCGCTGCTGGCTCTGTATCTGCGGCGTCTTTCGATATGAGACACGAATACAAGAGTCACACAGATCAACACGCTACTCGTGTAAAACTGGGCGATAGCATTGGCAACTTCCTTGTAGATATCGAAGCAAAATTCAAGGGAGAAGACGGTAAATTCATGGAAGACTTGAAGAATAATGGCTGGGAGCTTGGTCTAAACTACCGTCACGTACTTAACGACAATTGGACGATGACTTACGGTATGCCGATTGAAGGTCGCGAATCTGGCGTTACGTATAAACCTCAAGTTCGTGCAACATACAAAGTGGATAGCATTGACGGTTTAAGCCTAAGTGCTCGTTACCGTTACGATATGAGACAGAACACGAGCAGCTCAGAGTACCAGTTCGATAGTAATGGCGACGTTATCGTTGATAGTGACGGTGTACCAATCACGGTTGATAAAAACGTTTCTAATCAGCGTCGTCATCGTCTAACGGCAAACGTTAACTACTCAATAGAAAACTGGCGTTTCGGTTTTGAAGGTAACTACTACAAAGCTGACGATTACGACATCTACGATAACGATGATACCAACTACGAGTTGAACGCAAGTATTCGCCACATTATGGGTCAATGGGCACCGTATGTAGAATTTGGTGATGTGAGCACTTCTTCAACAAAAGCAACTCGTGAATTACGTAGCCGTGTAGGTCTTACTTACAGCTTCTAAACTGCACCCAATATGAAGAATCTAAGATAATTACTGTCCTAATTTTCTAAGACCTAAACAAAAGCAAGCGCAATCGCTGGCTTTTTTGTACCTTCAAATCTATGCGTTCGTAAATGAACGAGCAGAAAACTTTCTAGCGCTTACTCTAATTCTAGCTCTAACTTTAGTGACTGATCCGATACAAAAATGAAAGTGTCACTTCATCGTTCGGAACCACTCGTTTTTGTTCAGCCAAAAGTAGCTCAGCCGTTGAAACCGCATCGGCTAAGGCATTGTGGCTGTTGTACTCAGGAAGCCCATATCTTCCACGTGTTCCTGCTAGAGTTAAATCCACTTCTTCATGATTACTGATCGCTTTTTCCATCGTCTTTTCAATACGCAATGTATCTAACCAAAGTAAAGGCACCGCCCTCAATCCATAACATCTAAGTAAATATTGGTTAATAAAGGTCTCTTCTACGACACAAGCGTGCGCCACAATAATTTTACCTTTTGCTGCTTCAAAAAAAGTCAGCATTGCATCATGAATCGATGCACCCTCTTCCAACATTTGTGGTGTGATGTGGTTAATGACTGCGGTTTCTGCATTGATCTGAGAATCGTTATTAAGGTAAATATGCTTGGCTGATGCTAAGTCAATTCTCCCCTTAACCACATCAACCCATCCCATGGACAAAATAAGATCTTGTTCGCTATCTAAGCCGGTCGTTTCAAGATCCAACACAATGTAATCGCTGTCTTTAGCTTTATCCGTCATCTCTGGACAAGGTTGTTCAACAAGATCGTGTAACGCTTCTGGCAACTTAACCGTACCCAGATATTGCTTACGCTTGCGTTTAATTCGTTCAAGCGGGTGAAAGTAGTTCAACAAGGCTTTCATTAACGCGCTCCGAAACGAATTTTCGCTGCTTCTTGAAGATCGGCAATGATCCTAAAAGCATCTTTCAAGTGCTTACGTTCAAAGCTACCAAAACTGTCTGGGTTGATGTTGTTATCTGGCACTTCCCCATTCTTTAGGGCTTCGAGCTGATGACCGAAACGGAAAGACAGAATGAACTGATACGCACCAAGGATGTTCTTGAACGCGTCATCACTCAGCATGCCTTTTTCATTGGCTGCAGCAAAGCGTTCATCGGTTGCCGACAAATCACATTCCACCGCTAATCCGTAAATACGCGCAAGATCGATAATCAAGTTGATGGCGTACTTCTTCACATTGAGTGTTTTCTTATTCTCACCCGATTTCTCTAGAACCAAACTGTTGAAGATACCCAGTGGTGGGTTGGTGTTCACCGCATCTTTCACTAGTGTGCTTAAAAACTCACGGTTGCCGCGAATATTTGAATGCAGCTCATCACGAAGAATACCTTCGAACTCGCTGTTACCATAGATAGTACGTATCTCTAAGAAAACACTGATGTTGAGTAAGCGCTCGTATTCAGGGTTTGCTACCCATTTCTTGTAATAGTGCTTCCAAACGCCCAATGGTTGACACCATTTTGGCGTCGCCGCCATGAATTTACCCGGACACAATGGGTAATCACAGCTCGCTAACCCGTTGGTCACCATCATTGCTAGGTGTTTAAAATAAATACGGTCACTGTCGGTTGCATCGTCAGCGAGTACAATCGCACTGTCTTGGTCCGACAACATATGAACTTCGTTACGCGCGTGCGAACCCGCCACGATCCAAGAGAAATCGCAAGGTGGTGGGCCTAACTTATCAATCGCTATCTGAATGAGTCTGCGCGTGTAGGCATCCATAATCATGGTCATTACCTTACCCACCGTTTCAGGTGCCACTTTACCTTCCACCAGCGCTTCAAAAATAGCCTGTCTTTCGGAAGTAAATGAAGACATGGTTTTCACGCTGCCCGCGTATTTAATTTTCTCGATTAAGAAGATCGCTTGAACACGGTGGTTTTGAACCAAGTGAGACGTAGTAAGAAGGCCAACAACTTTGTTTTCTTTTACTACTGGAAGGTTACGAATGTTGAATTGCATCATGATAGATGCGGCATGCAACACGAGATCATCCGGTTTAACCGTCAGTGGAGAGTGCGTCATCACCTCAGAAATCAAGCTATCGGTACTGACACCATGCGCGATGACTCGCTTGGTCATATCTCGATCGGTAATCAAGCCAACAATGGTTTCACCTTCATAGATCACCGCACAGGGCGAACGTTGGTGCAACATTTCAACCGCGACCGATTGAATGGTTTGTTCAGACTTAACGATTGCAACCTGTCCGCTTGCGACTTCTTCAACCTTACGAATGAACAAGCCTTTCTCTTTGTTTGACCACACCACATCGAGTGCCGACTTCAAGCGAACCTGAGCCTGTGACGCAAAATGTTCAGCGCAGCTTGGAAATGCCTTGAACAGCGCTTGAAGTGCCGAGTGTGGAATCACATAAAGTAAGGTGTTTTCGATTGCGATCGCTCTGTAGCCTTTCTCGTCGTTAACTTCAGAATCTAAGAACGTAAAGCCGAACAAATCTTCACTGCCTAAACGCGCACGAAGTACACCGTCTGACTTTCTTTGTTCCATAGAACCGGTTCGAATGATGTAGAGCGACTTTTCTTTACCCGACTCACACAGATCAACCACATCCCCTTTGCCGAGATAAGTGATCTGAACATTAGAGGCAAGTTCACGAAGCGCTTCTTTAGGGATCTTATCGAAAGGGTCTATCTGACCGATAAATTGAAGAATATTTGGCAAAAGAGACTGAGGCATAATCACACTCGCAATAATTTAATTAGTATTATTATATAACCAACAATGTCAGTTGCTAGTGCTTTTAACAAAACAACAAACAATAGGTTAAATATTGGACATTGGTCAGGTTTTCATCAATTTTGGATGTAAAAAAAGCACGTATCAAACGTGCTTTTTTAAATGTGTATCTTATTTGGACAATGATTTTAATCTTGGTTGCCCTAGTTCTTCAAATCTATAGACAAAAACGATTAGAACTTCAGATTTAAAACCTTTTAAAAACAGTTAGCTAGCTATTGGCAATCTATGATTGGTATCTAATAGGTGGCTTGCCGACGCTTGGCGCGCCTTATCACTGTTGCCAGCCATGATTGCTTCATAAATTTGGCGATGCTCGTTAATACACGTACTTCCCTCTTCAGAAGAGTGAGAAATAAAGTTAACAAACATAGTCGTTAAGATATTACCAAATGGCAGGTAAAAGTCGTTACCCGTTGCATTGAAGATAAGGCTATGGAATTTCATATCGATATCTAACCAACTTTCTTGGTTAAACTCTTCAGCACCCGATATTTCTACCATTTGTTGAAAAATACCCGACAATTCAATACGTTGATCAGCGCTAGCGAACTGAGCTGCTAGCGCACACGCTTCAGGTTCAATCGCACGACGTAAACCCAAGAACTGATGGCAGAATTGATCGGTGTCTGCTAATCCATCCATCCATTCAATCAATTGCGGATCTAAAAAGTTCCAGAATGCGCGGTCAACAACGCGAGTACCTATTTTTGGACGAGATTCTAGTAGGCCTTTTGAAGTCAGAAGCTTAACGGCTTCTCTTAATGCCGTTCTACTTATCCCAAATTGCTGACACAACGCCATTTCACCAGGGATAATGGAACCTTGGGGCAATTTGCCCGACAAAACACCACGAGCGATTTCACGTGCAACTTGCACATGAAGGCTTCGCTTAGAGCCTGAAATCGAATTGAAAGAGCCAGCCATGTGTCTACTTACTTATTAGATATGTATTATTTAACGCGGACTATAACACTGATTTATACCTGCACCAACTCAGTATAAGAATAACGTGAGGTCAAGCCTAATATAGTCTAAGGCAATATTTTGTTAATCTTATAAAGATTGACCACACAAACCATAACCAAGCCATTAATTCATACAAATAGTTCTTATTTACACTGATTTTGTATGCGCAAACTCACAAAACCACCTTTACCCCGACTATTAATCTCGTTAATGATCAGTTTTGAGATAGCCACACTTGAATATAGCAAGTGTTATTGTATGATTTATTAACGCAAATAATCTACAATATAGGCGACGCTGATGTTTAATGACTTAAAGGGCAAACGCATTCTAATTACTGGCTCTACCGCTGGTATGGGCTTAGCTACCGCACGTGTTTTCGCAAAGTACGGTGCAAAGATTGGTATCAATAGTCGAGCTTTCAGCCCAAAAGTTGATGGTGTTCTATCTGAGCTCACAGCACTTGGCGGTGATGTTGCGTTTTTTCCAGCAAACTTGATGGAAACATCAGATTGCGAAAAATTAGTCAAAGAATTCACCGATCATTTCGGTGGTATGGATGTGTTGATTAATAACGCAGGTGGCCTTGGCGGTCGTGCAAACCTAGAAAATATCGATGACGAATTTTATGAGCGTGTAATGAATCTTAACGTTCGCTCTGCATTGATGACAACCAAGTTTTCTATCCCTCATTTACGCGCATCTGCCATTAAGTCTGGGCAAACATCGTGTGTTATCAGCACAGGCTCGATTGCTGCTCGTGAAGGTGGTGGTGTGGGTGCTGGCGTATATGCCGCATCAAAAGCGTGGCTACACGATATCCACCGCAACTGGGTGAAAGAGTTTGCTAAAGACAATATCCGTTTCAACATTGTTTCACCGGGTACTATCGACACCGCATTTCACGATGGCAAAAGTGATGAACTGAAATCGACCATTGCTAGCAATATTCCTATGGGACGCTTTGGCAATATTGAAGAAGTGGCTCCTACTTTTGCTTTCTTCGCATCGCACGCTTGTAGCGGTTACGTCACAGGACAAATTCTGGATGTAAACGGCGGACAAATAGCGCCCTAGCTTCCTAATTAAAAAGGCGAGCTAAGTTATATTCAGCATGGTCTCAAAGTTAACAAATTAGGAAAGTTAGCATGGCCGGAAAGTTAACAGGGTCGCGAAGTTAACAAGGTCTCTAAGTTAATAAGAATAAAGTCGCGAAGCTAATCTGCTCACAGAGCTATAAAAGCGCATTACATTTGGTCAATAGACCGTAGTAGATGAGGGAAAACCTCACGCAACATAGACGTATACACTGACACCAAAAGCCAGATTCGTCTGGTTTTTTTGTTTTTAAATTTCAATTTCAGGTGGTTTAAATGTCAATATTTACATTGGTGGAAGATTCAAGCCGCCGAATTCACGTTCAAGTAGCAAGGCAAATTGCTCGCAAAATCTTGTCTGGCGAGTTAGAAGAAAATCAGAAGTTACCCAGCGAAATGGAGCTCTGCGAGATCTTTGGAGTAAGCAGAACTGCACTTCGAGAGTCAACAAAGCTGCTTTCTGCAAAAGGGCTCATTGAGTCAAAGCCTAAAGTCGGCACTCGTATAAAACCGAGAACACAATGGCACTTTTTAGACCCGCAATTACTCTATTGGATTCAAGATTTAGAAGACACTAAACCCTTCTTATCCCAATTCTTGGGTTTAAGAAAAGCAATAGATCCAGAAGCATGTGCTCTGGCGGCAACCAACGCAACTGTCGAGCAGCGTAAAGAGCTTTCTATTCTTTTCCAAAAAATGACACTCGCAGCTAACAGCTTTGACTATGAAGAATGGACAACGCACGACCATTTGTTTCACCAAACGATTTTTCTGTCGACTGGTAACCAGTTTTACATCCCGTTCGCAAATATCTTGTCGACGATCTTCAAGCAGTTTATCGATCATTCCGCAGAAGGCGGACGCTTCTGTCTAGAAGAACACAAAGCAATATACGATGCGATCATGTCCGGCAATGCAAAGCAGGCGCGAGTCGCTTCTCAATTATTGCTTGATGATGAAAATCAAAAATTATCTAAGGTTGAATTAGCGTTCGCATAACCAAGACTGACTGGAACTGATTCGTGTTGATCAAAATGAGTGCTTTCTTAAGCACGAATCAGTCCTGTTGTTAATGTCTCAGCTTTAACTGTCAGCTTACTCTAATGGTCAGTTTTACCTTAATCGTTAGCTTTCTTTAGCCGCCAATTTTGTTTTAGTTATCAATCTTGTCTTAACCATCAATTACCGTAGTGTTTCATCTTTAAACGTTGAACTCAGGTCATCTCAGTGAAGCTTACGGTTACACACATAAGGTGTTGTTTGTGTCTTCGCAATCGTACGTAAGGAAAAATTTCTCTCTCGCCTGGCCCCTAGCCTTAAACGCATTACTGATGCAGTCGATGTTAATGATCGATACCTTGCTCGTATCTCCGCTCGGTGAAATTCCTCTCGCCGCAATGGGTATTGCCACGACCATCATCGCCTTTGTGTTGGGTATTCAAATGGCATTGGCGAATGGTACACAACTTGTTCTCAGTCGTGCTGTAGGGTCTGGTGTAACCTCTTCCCTTTCCAAAGCATTTTGGGCAGGTTTATTCATCAACCTCGGCGTTGCATCGATATTTTGGCTTCTACTTACCTTTTTCGAACAACCTTTGATTCAAGCCTTAACCGACGACAAAACGCTTCATCTTGAAATCAGCCACTATCTGGATATTTCCAAGTATATCGTGATTTTCACGGCATTAACGCAAGTCATCATCGCGCTGTTTAATGGATTAGGAAGAACCAAAGTCCCCTTTAAGGGTTACTTGATCGAATTACCGATCAACGCTGTGCTCTCTTATGTACTTATTCATGGCTTCACTAATTTTGAAGGCATCGGCGTACAAGGTGCAGCACTTGGCAGTGTTATCGCGATCACCATCCGTTTAGTGTATTTAATTCTGTGTGTGCACTACGATTCATCCGTTTCACTGAAATTGGATACTCAAAAGTCAGAATTCATCACCAACATCCGCCGCCACTTTATTGAGATATTCCCAGTAGCAGCGAATGTAACCATGCTGTCGATTGGCGCGACGATTTATCAATTATTGTACTCGCAACTCAATATCAACGCGTACGTTGCGATTACCTTGGTTATGCCGTGGTTACGAGCTGGGACTCAGTTCATTACCGCTTGGGCGCACTCTTCCGCTATTACGATTAGCCAAGCGATCGGCTCCAAGAAAATGGGAGACCTAACTAAAAATGTTGATACCAGTATCGATGTCGCGGTAGGTATTTCTGTCATTTGTGCCGTTATGTTTGCCGGTTTAAGTGTGGTGATTGGCGACGTATACCCAGACTTAGATCCTTCAACCTATCAAGCGCTGGCTGTTATTGCCCCACTCTACATCTTCTTGCCGATCGTTCGGGGCTACAACACCGTGCACGGACATGTCTTGAGAGCGCTAGGTAAAACCACAGACGTATTTAAAATAAACTTTACAGGCCAATGGATAGTTTCAATCCCTTTGTGCACATTGATTATCTTTGGCTTAGATGGCTCTATTTTTTGGGCATTTGCAGTTCAACCCTTCGAAGAGATAGTCAAAGCGTTCCCGTTTAGACACTTAGCGCGTAAATCTTTGAAAGAGTTTGATGCAAACAAAGCCAATGAATTGATGTATGACTAGAAGTAGTCGTTCCCTTTAGCTCTAAGCTCTAAGCTCTAAGCTCTAAGCTCTAAGCTCTAAGCTCTAAGCTCTAAGCTCTAAGCAGTTTGATTAACAGCCTTGTCCTTTGACAAGGCTGTTTTGTTTTAGATTTCATATTTGATTGGTTTCTAGTTTGGGTTAATCAACCCTCTTGGTTAACTAATTCTCGACAGCAAGAGTGAGCTCTATTCATATACCTCAATAAGCAGACTGCATATGACATTAATCAAGACCAGCAAACCGTCTTGATGTGTTGGATGCATTAATAAACACAAACGCCATATATAAAAGGCTCAAATAAAAAAAGGCCACTTAACATTGAGTTAAGTGGCCTTTAAAAATGCTTGATTGAGCTAGCTTATTGCTTGCTCTATTTCGTATCTATTTACCGTTAAGCTTAAGTGCAGAGAAGGTCACACTGTTGTAATCACCATTCTTTTTATCAACAGCGAAATCGCCAGTGCCTGCACAACCCGGCCCCCAAACAGGGTGAGTATCATTTACGCTACATTGGCCGTATGCGCCAGCTTTGTAATAAAAATCATCTTCAGCATAGCCCGTTGGGGAGTCAAGTTCATCGATACCTTTACTCAAGTCGATTTCGTACTTAACCGTATCGTGACGAGCCGTTTCAAATGTCAGGTACATCATGGTGCCTTTCACTTCCACTTTGTAACTAAACTCTTCACCTAGTGCAATGCCCGCTTTACCCGGCTCTGCTGGATTTTCCCATGTATTACCCCAAACAGGGTAAGCAATATCAGCACGGTTAGGATCTTTCTTCTCTAGGTTACGTTCATAGTTCCAAAATACTGACCCCATCTCTTGATCAGGAAACTTCTTATAGAAGATCTTCAGTGGTTCATTGCCATGTCCATACCCAGTTCCCGCTTTAATAAGCTCGTTGTGTTTCTTAGCGTGTATTTGACCAACAACCACTGAATGAGCTGGATATCTCTCTGGGAATTTAGCGTTTACAGAGACATGATTGACTTTTAATGTCGCTTCCAACGTTCCACCTACCGCACTGTATTCAGTGGCAGATGGGTGGCTAGACAGTGCCCATTGGTTTCCCTTATCAGCAGTATCAATCGAGAAATCTGCACCACGTGGCATCTGACGCAATTCAGAGCGTGCATTTTTCGAGTTTTTAGTCGTAATAGCTTGATTCTGTACTTCAAATACAAGGTGGCCGTCTTTATCCAGATGAAAGAAGTCACTATGTGAGTAGCTCATCATCGCTACCCCTTCTATTTCATCAACACGACCATCTTCATTAATATCCGAAGGAATCGTTATTTTCCAATTACGCATATCAAACTTATCAGCAGGCACTGGATCAGAAACACCGTTATTTGCAAAAGTAACCATTGGCACAGTCGCTAATAACGCCACTGCTAATATGTTTTTCTTAAACATGACTTATCCTTTATCGTTAACCAATACCAAGTAACACTCTCAGTATAAAAACTACGTTAAACACCAATTCGTAATAATGACTATTTATTCCGACTTAAACACCACCTAAAAAGCAACAACACAAAAACGACTGATTAACACTTCTCTAACGCCAACTTTAAAATAGCTAACCTTGAATTTACCGTGCAAGTGATCATACCCATCAACCAGCTCTGTTACTTGTATGCCATTAATAGTTATAAATTGAATTATTTGTCTTATTTTAACACATTGACATCAGTTGATTTACGACGTTTATAAATATGAGATCCAAGTCATTATCGATTTAAAAAACAGAGTGATAATTGAGATATTCATAGCATTTAGCTATATATTCAGGCGATTATTCAGAAGTTTTTGATAGATCTCACAGAAATTTGACCCGGTAATAAATATCATATTTGTCATACATTAATTTAATACCACGTAAGGTGTTGATTTGTGAGCCATGGGTACATTGGATGTATCCAAAATAAAAAAATAATAGTGAGACAAAGGTATGAATTCTGTTACAAAAATTGCTGCAGCTGTTGCATGTACTCTTTTAGCGGGCACAGCTACTGGTGCAACTCTTGATTATCGTTACGAGTATCGTGCTGCGACGGATTATACAAAGACAAATGGCGATACTGCTCACGTAGACGCTCGCCATCAACATCGAGTTAAGCTAGGTGAAAGCTTTAAGCTGTCAGACAAGTGGAAACACTCTACTGGCCTGGAACTTAAGTTCCACACTGATGATTCTTACTACGATGAAGATTCAGGTTCTGTTAAGTCAGCGAACAGCCAGAGCTTCTACGATGGCAACTGGTACATCTATGGTATGGAGATAGATAACACTGCGACATACAAAATAGACAACAATTGGTATCTACAAATGGGTATGCCTATTGCTTGGGATTGGGATGAGCCTAATGCTAACGATGGCGACTGGAAGATGAAGAAGGTTACGTTTAAACCTCAGTTCCGCGTTGGCTATAAAGCAGACATGGGTTTAACAACCGCGATTCGTTACCGTCATGAATATGCTGACTTCCGTAACCATACGCAATTTGGTGATAAGGATTCAGAAACTGGCGAACGTTTAGAGTCAGCTCAAAAATCAAAAATTACACTAACCGGTGCCTACAAAATAGAGTCTCTACCTAAACTTGGCCTTTCTTACGAAGCAAACTATGTAAAATCTTTGGACAACGTACTTCTTTATAATAGTGATGATTGGGAATGGGATGCTGGCGTAAAAGTAAACTACAAGTTTGGTTCTTGGAAACCGTTTGCTGAGATTTGGTCGTCAGATATCAGTTCATCTTCTAAAGACCGCGAAGCAAAATACCGTGTTGGTGTTGCTTACTCATTCTAATTAGAAATAGTCAATTTATTAAATACCCCCTCTCCTCTTGTAATTTTCTGGGGCATATTTTAATTACTTTAATTTAATTTAATTTAATTAATAGGATGTTCTAATTTAGATTAGTTTCATCCTAATAAATATTTAACGGCTATTCATTATCTATTTCTTATGTGATTTACATATGGATTTAATATCATAAAGAGAATTTTTTATGCAGATTTCTAAAGTCGCTACTGCTGTCGCTCTTTCGACAGGTTTATTATTTGGTTGTAACAGTGATGGTTTACCTATTCCGACGGATGGTTCTACCGATCCAAATACACCAACCTCAGCATTACTAAATGGTTATTGGGAATTTTCTGATACCGCAGCATTTTCAGCAGCCTATTCATCATCGAGTAGTGATGATTTACCCAACGTATATCGCTTCTCTGCAGATGGTGAGACACTTTATTACTATACTGACAATTCAGCTGATACCGTACTTGGTGAATATGAACGATTTGAAACCACTTATGAAGAGACAATTGAAGATGAAACTTCAGGTCAAGTCGCGTTCACGCTATTCAATGATGACGGTACGGTAAGTACGGTATCTGTAGATGGCGATTACTCCGCTGCTGACGGTGGTCTTGCTATTAGCGGTAACATTCCTGTTTCAGGTACCGACCACAGCGATAATGCTGAAGTTACTGGCCCTGCAGACACAGCTGATGAAGCTTCAGGTGTAGATAACGCGGCTCAAATTTTAGATACATTAACCGATGACACCGGTGAGCTAAGACTAAAGATCTTGAACACCAGCTCCACAGTTGGAAAAACGATCTCTTCGGGTAAATTGACTGTTGATTTGACTTATCAACTCAACCCTGACAGCGAACAGGTTGATGAAGGTCAGAACAACTCTTATATTTCGCTTTACTCAACAAATGATGAAGACGATAAAGTAAGTAACGCTTATCATCATGGTGATATAGCTATCGGTGACGGTATTATTCAATTCCGCGATGCTTCTGGTTCACTAACTTCGACTGGCGGTACCTTTGACGCAAACAGTACATTTGATGCAACTGTCGAAGTGGTTTGGACGCCAACGTCACATACCTTTACAATCAATGGCGAAACATACACTGGTGCAGTTTCTTCAGATCCAGGTAGCTTTAAAGAAGTTCAAGTTATTGCGCTTCGTCTAGGTACAAACAGTGGTGTAACACCCTATGAGCTAATTGCTGACAACCTTAAAGTATACTCACTTAACGAATCTACTGGAGAGTATGTTGAAGAGTTCAAAGACAACTTTAACGACTACTCTGTCGGGTATGACTTAAATAACAGTCCGTATAACAGCAGCACTTCTGAAGCAACAGTTATTAGTTTAAGTGGCGATGAACCTGTTGACCCAGAAAACCCAGAACCACCAGTAGGCGACTTCCCGGTTGCGTTAAATGAGTACACATTTACAGGATCAAGCGAATCCGAATTAGAAACTGATTCTGGCTCTTCAAACAACCAAATTGGGATTACTGGCGGTAAGAATTATTCAGCTGCTACTGGAGCAAAAGGCGCTGAGAATACTGCAATATCGATTAGCCAAAACCTAGCTAATGAGGGTGACGAGTATACCTACCTATATTACAATCGTAATTCAGATGTACCTACAGGGGTTGAATTGATTGATAGTTCATTCTCAATCGAAGCTGTCATAAATCAACAGGCCCGCCTAGACGGTACTTTCTATGGTGATGACGTAGCTATATTCGATTTTTACGATAAAGACTCTTCAAATAGTAATTTTGAAACCGGTTTTAAATTGTATATCGAAGGTGACGATATCTCAGAAAACAACTTAAACAAAATAAAACTCAAACTTTATGGCGGCATTTCCACCAGTACAGAAGCTAAATCAGACACCTCTATCTTAAATAACGAGTGGCACCATATTATGGCTATATATGATGCCGAAGCTGCAGATGCGGGTGTTTATGGAGAGATGCGTATTTATATTGACGGAACACAAGTGGCTTCGAAAAATGTTGATATCGAAGTATTACCAAATGCTGATACAACCGACAAACTTGTCCTATTGGGAGGTTCGACAGGAGACGATAAAAATTTCAATGGTTTAGTCGACAATATTGCAGTTTGGAATGAAGTACTTACTGACGACCAGATCCAAGAACGTGTAACTCAATTTACTGCTGAGTAATAACTCTTTGATTACGTCAATAGCCTCTAGTTCTACTAGAGGCTTTTTTGTAATCGGTATTCCAATATATACCTCGAACCTACTCACCTAAATCTCTAAAATCTCCTTAACTTCAAAAGTAGTAATCTCCTAACCTCTCCATCCTGTTATTTGGGCTTTTAATAGCCAACTCAATTTCAGTTTACCAATACAAACCCCGTTGTTTATTCAATGACTTCCAGAACTAATCATCCTAGGTGCAAGGTATTATCAGCCAATAAATTGCCCTTAGTATCTAGTGTTAAATATAAGTATTGATAGCGATATGGCGATCAGTTTGAACAAACCAAAAGCAACCTAAGCCAATGTTTAACACTCACCCTAGATTGTTAATCTATGGCTTATTGATGCAGGTCTATGAACGAATGAAAGGCTATGCGTTGGATATTAGATTAGGGATCGGAAAGAGGATGTTCAAAACAGAAGTTAAGGTCAGCCACCAGCTTTTAATCTATATGTTTACCTTTAACAACTGATGGTTTCTGCCCAAATAACAGACACAAAAAAACCTCCGAGCTCTAGGAGTTGGAGGCTATTGCTTATTCGGTTAGATTACTTTTGGTATTGATCGTGCGATACGTCTAGCTGGTAGAAAGTCGCTTGTGAGTAATCGTCTAGGTCGCCGCTGATGTTTTGGTTGTAAACACCCGCTTTGAAGTACATGTACTTACCACCTGCGTCGTAGCCGCTTTCGCTCATATCAACCACTTGCATTACGTCGTCTTTGCCTTCACGCATTAGAGTGACAGTCATCGTGTTACCCTTAACTGCGATGCGGTAGCTGAACACTTCGCCAAGCGCGATACCATCTTCACCCACTTCAGCAGTCATGCCACCAACTAGAGGGTAGAAGTCCTCTTTAGTCGCATCTTGACTCTCATGTGCAAAGTAAACCGCACCCGTTGCTTGGTTTGGCAGTTTACGGTAGTACAAACGAATTGGCTCATCGTTTTGATCGTGAATCTGACCAATGATAAAGCGGCCTACTTCGTTAGCATTACCTGTCGTTGTTGCGTGATCGATTTTCAAGGTAGCTTCTAGAACACCATCGATACCCGCTGCCGCTTCTAAATCTGATTCAGGCGCGCTTGAAAATACCCAGTTGTTCTTGTTAACACCTTTAGTGCTAATAGATTGGTCACCACGGCGCATCATTTCACGAAGCTCAGTACGTGCGTACTTAGTGTTTTTAGATGTACGTACACCCTTCACGTAAGCCTTGAATACTAGACCGCCATCGTCAGCGGTATAGAAGATTTCAGGGTGTTGGTAACCGTTTGCAAGGTTCCACTCAGAAACATCATCAGGCTTGCCATTTTTATCATGATCGAAAGGCTGAGATAGGTACCAATGAGTCATATCAAAGTTTTCGCTAGGTGCATTACCTGCTAGAGGTGTCTCAGGTAAGCCCGTTGGTAGAGGTAGCGCAGTGCGTGTTTCACATTTCACTGTTGTCTCACAAGGGTAAACCGCTGCGACACCGAAATTACCAGAACGTAGGTCTTTACGTGCTGCTTTACGCGCTTTATCCGCTGCTTTCATTTCAGCGATCATTGCTTGTTCTGCTGCTACTACTGCTGGAGTAATAATGTGGCTAGTAGGACAAGCGTTAACATTACAGTTAACAGCGGCTAGTTCAGTCACACTGTTCCAACCGTTTTTGGTGTTACCGTGACCAACATATCGTACGTAACGGGCTTTAACCGCAGGCTCAAATTGGAATCGCTCTAAACCGATCGCTTTGCCAGAACTCATTTGGTTCTCAAGCACTGTCGTCCAGCTTTCGCCATCAACACTAACTTGAATATCAAATTTAGATTGACGCTCGTTACCTTTGCTAAATGATGCTTGAACAGCGTCAAATTCTTGAACTGAACCATAGTCCAACATTGCCCACTCGCCGTCACCCGCTGAAGACCAACGTGTTGTTAGATCTTGGTCAAACAGGCGATCTGGGCCGTTACCATCATGGCTGCTAGCCGTCATAGCAACCGGCGTTAGGAGAGCTTCACCGGTTTCTTTGTTATTCGGGAAATCAACGCTAGGCGTGCTAGTACTCGCACAACCAACCGCAAGTATAATAGAAGAGGCAAGTAAGCTTTTTAGAATGATTTTTTTCATATTAAATCCATTATTATAATACAAAGGCAGTATTTGTAGGTGACATAAAAATCAGCAAACACGAGCTATAAGGCAATTCCTACCTCAATATTTGCGATAACATGGAAATATTACGTAATCTTATAATACAAATAAAACATTTCATTGAATAAATGAGACTGAGGACACTTTCCGTTTTACCATACTTTAACTGGATCACATTTCTTATTGATAAAAGACAATGTATAAAAAATAGGAATGCAATATCGGTAGATAAACGGAAAGAAATCATCCGTTTAAAATGACGATTTTTTAGTTAAGTTGATCAATTTTTCAGAGAAAAAAGACCACATGATTAGGATCTAATGTGGCCTTTTTTTAGTATCAGTTATCGCTATTCAAGCATCGGCTCGGTCAAAAATGCACAGCTCGTAAAGAACTAAAGCTCACATCAAACACCTCACCTACATAGTCACTATCTGGCTTAAATTGGGGATAAATACCCGCCTTGAAATAGAAGGCGATATCTGTGGATGTCCAATCTGACGTTAGCGAAACAGTATCGCCATCTTTGTCTTGGTAATCCTCAACCCAAGGAATCAAGTGCGAAACAGTATTGGTTCCATCTGAATCATGGGTCGCCAGGTAAACACCGTCTTCGTCAGCACGAATCGTATATCGCCACTCTTCACTGGCTGTATATGTACCCAATTCAACACTGAATGGTTCGCAACCGCTGCAATCTTGATTATTGCGCTCAAAATCGGAGTTCAGTATTACTCGTACTGGCTTATCCTCTCCTTCCCAAAGAAGTTTCACCAATGCTTGATTAATCTTCCAACCATGAATTTGCCCAAGTACCACTTTTGGATCTTGGTTATTGATATTCGGGTAGTCTTCGATGCGTAAAGTTGCCGTTAGCTCATGGCTGGTTTTATTGGTTCTGGTGTCATTCAAATACCAGCTTGTGTCTTCATCACTGGTGCTGCAATCGGGTTGTGTATTGCTTTGATACAACTCCCTTAATTCAGAACGAATATAGCTAGAGTTTTGAGTTGAGGTTCCATACCCCATATCGGTTCTAAAATGCATCCTCCCTTCATCAGTATTGAAATAAGACAGGTTAATATCGCTGTGGTAGACATCACGGTCATTTGCGAGAAGGTCTTTGCTCGACTCGCAACGCTCAGGTTCTAATTCAGCAGCACTATCGCCGCCACTTCCATACCAAGTGTCTTTGCTAGCAGGAATCGTCAACTTCCAATCACTAATATCCCAATCGTTTGAGCCATTGATTTGAGTTGTGGTATATCTCAGCGCTTGGAAATAGGCCGTGGCTTCACCATTTTCAAACTGGTTATAGATACCGGCTTTGAAATAGCTCAGGAGATGTTCCCAATAGGCGATATCTTGGTTCACTTTTACTTCATC
This sequence comes from Vibrio echinoideorum, assembly GCF_024347455.1. Taxonomy (NCBI): domain Bacteria; kingdom Pseudomonadati; phylum Pseudomonadota; class Gammaproteobacteria; order Vibrionales; family Vibrionaceae; genus Vibrio; species Vibrio echinoideorum. The sequence goes on along the minus strand of NZ_AP025483.1, from coordinate 1,469,078 downwards.
ATTCACTTTGATCGCCAATGTATTCTGGTAAATAGAAAGATCAAACTTAGTAAAGCTATCAAGATCCGCCTCTCCTAAATCGTACCGATCATAAGAAGTGGCATAACAATTTGAAGAGTCTGAAGCACTGCTACAATCAATGGCGTTATTTTTCATTACCGCCCAATAGTGGCCTGTAATGCCATCTCGCTCTTGCTCCCAAACCACACGTAATAACGGATGAGGAATATAACCCGTTCCACTCTCGTCCGTACCTTTATTATGTATCTGTAACAGCGTCACTTCATCGTGATCAGCAGGTGAACTTGCCATTGAATGTTCGATATCTGGTAGGCTTATTTCTGCATACAGGCTTCGCCTCACACCGGATTCATTAACATCGAAGTTTCCTCCTTCGCGAACTTCAGATCGCATCTTATAGTTAGCCATTTTAAATATAAGATTCTCAGTCTCTTCATCAGCGTAAAAATAATCGCTGATGTAGCCATCGAAATCGCCATCTTTAACTTCAGAGGTTTTATTGCCTTCTTCTCCATTAGGATCAGATACCTGAAGATCGGAACTAGAAAGGATGTTTTGATACTTAGCGATATCGTAAGGTGCGACAACGCCATAAGACATCCCTGGATTGCTGTTATCAGAAGGGTCATTGCTGTCACTTGAACTATTTGAACTGCTTCCACCGCAGCCATACGTAAGCGAAGCGAGCACGACGACAAAAATTGGCTTATTCACATTTATCTCACTTATCCATAAGAGTTAAGTGATAATGTATATTTGTACTATTTTATGTCAATTGAGTAATTATCAGAATGTGAGATGCGACAAATCAAGTGAAATGAGCAATGAATACGGCGTTTTCATATGATAGGGACGCAAAAAGGCCACTCTAAACGCGAACGTTATTGAGTGGCTTTCATTTTGATGAATAATTTTAAATCATTGAAAATTAAGGCTAATTAACAACTATTAGATGTTAGTTGTAAGTACACTAAACTTTAAAGCTGCTCATAAGCTCACTGACGCTACCATTAAGTGTTTTGATTTCTGCCGACTCTGTCAGTTGATCTTGGCTTAACTTGTTCAGCTCCTCAACGAAGCTTTCAATCTTGTGCATGTTCTTAGCAATACTCTGAATCAATGCATTTTGCTCCACAGACGACCCAGAAATATCGTTATTGAAACGGCTCACGGTTTCCATCTGCTCAGTTAGCTTAGCCAGCATGTTTACCGCTTGGATAACTTGAGCACGAGTCATCTCACAATTACTCTTGGTCAGTTCAATCGATTTAACTAGACCATCCGACTTCGACTGTAAACCCAACAGCGCTTCTTCTATTTCCGAGGTGCTGATTTGTGTACGATTAGCCAGTGCACGAACTTCATCAGCCACCACAGCAAAACCTCGGCCGTGTTCGCCGGCACGCGCTGCTTCGATCGACGCATTCAATGCCAGCAAGTTGGTTTGTTCAGCAATACCGCCAATCACAGAGACAATCGACTGTATACTTTGCGTTTCGTTGGCCATAGAGCGAATGTCGTCGGAAGTCGTACACACTTGCTTTTCAAGGTCACTGATATACGTTTCAGTCACCGTATTGATTTGCTTGGTCTCATCACTGAACGCAGCCGCATCTCGCGCTGCGTCTGCCGCCGATTGAGAGCTCTTTTCAACTTCGTTTGACGCTTCTGAAAGCCCATTAATCGCAGAGACAACTTGAACGGTTTCGTCTGTATGAACTTTCAATACATCGCTGGTTTCTTTACAACCTTCTCGAATACTTAAGACTTTGGTATCCAAATCTGAGTTCTTGAATTTCACGTCTTTAACCATTTCTTGCAAGCCAATGATGAACAAGTTGATGTCTTTAGCGATATGCCCCAAGTCATCATTACCCTTCTCTACCAATCTTTGAGTTAAATCACCATTACCTTGAGACAAATCATGAACAATCTTACGAAGTGATACGATTGGGCGGTAGAAACGATTCAGAAGCAATATCATCAATATCACCGAACCAAATACACAAGCTACAATCAGAATTCGAGTACTCGACATCACACCATTCAATTGATCAAGAGCTAACTCGGGGTCGATACTGGATATCATGTACCACTCTTTTTGGTTACCGATATCAACCTTTTTAGCCATCAAGATTCTTGAGTAACCATTAATCACGCCTTCAATAAACTGATCAGGCAGTTCTATCGCGCTGTTTAATTTCATACGAGTATCCGCAGAAGATACATTGGTTTGCGGAAGAACGTTCTCTATTGTTGAAGCAACAACCATCCCTCTTTCATCAACAATGATGCCTTTCGCTTCGTAAATGCCATCCAACTGTTCGAGTTGCGCTTTTAAGTCATCAAATCGAATGTCTGCCATGATTACGCGGTCTTGATACGAATACGTCACACCTATCATAGGTACTTGAGTACTCTTAGTGAAAAATAAGTCACTAAAAGATAAACCTGACTTCAGTTTCGCTTGTTGATACCAAGGGCGAGTCGTTGGGTTGTATTTTTCTTTTAGCCCAACACCGTTAGGGAAAGACTCAGAAGGCCGAGATGTATAAGAACGTCCATCGTCGAAACCCACCACAATTTTGTCAATGCCCCCTAGCTTAGCGGCATAATGCATAAGCGCTTCGTTAGGTACCTGGTATGGTGACTTCATGAACTCTTGTGCAACTGAATTTACGGTATCGATGGTTCTCTGAACGGTATTTTCAATGTGATTAATTTCTATCGTTAGCGAGTGGTCGATCTCGTTGTATATCGTTTGGTTGACCTGATCTGTGGCCAAGTCGAGCGTAAACCAGTTCGTAAATACCAGAGCACTGGAACTGACGATCGCCACCATCAAAATCAGCTTACCTTTGAACCCTAGAGACAGTTTTGAATTCATAAAACTCATTATCCGTACAACCTATATCTATTATTTTCATCCGAACAAAGTGGTTATTTTTTGCATTATCGTAGATACGGTGAAACGCAGCGTATTCATGTCGACACATCCGTACAACTTCAACTTCAACTTCAACTTCAACTTCAACTTCAACTAATATTGTATGTTTAATTAACCATCCTTTCTGTGAGCGACTTTGATATATTTAAAATGACTAAAAACACTCTGTGACATAGGTATCAGTTATTAGTCTTAACTTTTATCAACCTATAGTAAAAAGGCAAAAACTTGTAATTAAATCGAATCCACTGCGATAAGTTGGTATTTTCGTCGATAATCCACCTCACTAAAATCAATTTTTCTGCGTTATCTGTTTGCGTAGAAAAGTGAGGAACAACTCACACTTTCGCAAACCAACCATTCACTAAAGGCATTAAGTTTTAACATTTATTTGTAATACAATAACCCCTAAGGTATGGTGTATTTGAATCAAAACTTAAGTTCTTTCTGGATACTTTTGTTCAATTCAAAGTGGTAATTGAAGCAATTTGCTTTGAGGTCATTGAACACTTTTAACGTAGAGACTGTCGGGGGATCTCGTTAATCGTTATTTCACTTTAAATTGTTCATCCTTTTTTTCAGACGGCTCGTCCGAGCACGCCCACATAGTCACCAGCTGTGTGGGCTTTTTTTTGCTTTCTTTTTAAGTATTCGATCGATGAGTAATGCAACGTCAGTGTAGGTTTTAAACGTTTGAGACGGATATGCTAGTAGCTTAGTTTACTAAAGGTTCTGTTTACCAAAAGATTGGCGATTGGCTTACTGAAGGGAGAGTTGCTTGAAGATTTATGAAGTTGAAAGTTGAAATCAAAGTAGAACTAACTAGAACAAAGGTAAAAGTAAGAACAGAAATAAATAGAGCTTTGCTTGGGTAACGCAAAGGAAATGAGGCACAAAAAGGAAGAAACAAAGCGAGCTTGAAAGGAAGAAAGGACGAACGCAAGAAACGGTTATGAATGGATTTACGAAAAAGCAGAACTGCAGATAAAAACGAACCTCGCCGAGGTATCGCCGCCTAGAAGACAAGCAATACCCTAGCGAGGTCGTACGTCGATTACTTCTCTAGTTTAGCGAAGTAGTCGAAGATTACTGGTACGTCGTTGTTACCCATGCCTGCATCAACAGCAGCTTGTAGGCTTGTTGCAGTACCTTGAGCGATTAGAGACTCAGTACCTAGCTCGTCACAAAGAGCAAGGAAGTAACCAAGGTCTTTGTTTGCGTTTGCAACAGAGAAACCTAGCTTCTCTTCGCCGTCTACTGCGTAGAACTTACAGAATTGCATGAACGGAGAGTTAGATGGACCTGCAGACATGATATCAAACAGTTGTTGGCCATCAACGCCAGCGCGTTGAGCAACAGCGAAAGCTTGAGACATAGTCGCAACAGTTGTCATACCCATGAAGTTGTTCACAAGCTTAGTAACGTGACCTGAACCTAGAGCACCTAGGTGGAATACGTTTTCGCCTTGCTCTTCAAGAACAGGTTTAACTTTGTTGAAAGTTTCCATGTCACCAGCAGCCATGATGTTCAGAAGACCATCTTTAGCGTGTGCAGGAGTACGGCCTAGAGGAGCGTCGATCATGCCCGCACCTTTTTCAGCAAGAGCTGCGCCGATTTTCTTAGTAGAAGCAGGGATAGAAGTACCGAAGTCTACTAGTACTGCGCCTTCTTTGATGCCCGCTAGAACGCCGTCTTCGCCGTATACGATTTTTTCAACAACAGCTGAAGTTGTAAGACAAAACTGAACAATGTCACTTGCCGCAGCGAGTTCTTTAGCAGAAGTGAATGCAGTCGCATTGCCACGGTCAGTAACGCGAGCAACAGCTTCAGCGCTTAGATCCATTACGTTTACGTGGTAGCCGCGCTTTTGCAGGTTTTCAACCATGTTGCCGCCCATAAGACCTAGGCCAATGAAACCAATTACAGGTTTAGTCATGTTCAAACTCCAAATATAGTATTGTATGATTATATGCTCATTATAATAACTACGTCTTTCTCGTTTCGCAATAGTTTTAGGGCATTCATTCGATGGTTAAGCGTAAGTTGTGACGGCGATACAATTTACGAGAAAATATGGCTTACGTTTTATATTTACCGGAACTATATCACCCTTAAAAAGCCGTTTATTTACGAAATGCCGCACGCTATAGCTCATGCGATTAATATGAACAAACTACGCCTCAACCTACTTTAAGTTCACTATTCTCTTTTCAGCCTGTGACTGAGATTGTTCACTGTAAATAAGTGATAAAAAGCTCTTGGAAACTACAAAGCCATACTTACGGAGCTCGTATACGACTCCTGTACATTTTCATTCAACATAATTGTTGAACACATGTCCTGTCTCGGCCTACATCAGATTAATCAGGCTCTGCTCTGCACTATTGATTTGACATCGAGAGGCCAATAAGTGGACTTCTGGCACGATTCCAACTTACATGAAGGTACATTTGCACCGCGTCTCCCATTTTCGCTAGGCAAAAAAAACTCCGAGCTTTCGCCCGGAGTTTTTAATATCTAGCTTCTGTTATTTCAACGAATTACAGTTCGATTGAAACCGTTTCGCCGTCAACAGTTAGCTCTAGCGTGTTGCCTACAAGCTTATGTGACACTTCAACTTGCTCGCCTTCGTTCTTATTAGGAACGAGAAGCGTCAAGATGTTGTGCTCTTTAGAGGGCTTGAATTCCACTTCAACGTGACGGTGGATTTCAAGATCTTTGAACTCGTACGGGTCAACTTCGCCGAAGCCTTCAACGTTCTTAACTGAAGTGATGTTCTCAGCAGACTCGTTAATGAAATTTACGTCTAAGTGCGCAACTTCGCCGCGGATAGTGAAAGACTTATCAGCTACTTCGTTTGCGAAAGTCGTGTGCATTAGCCAAGTCATGTCTTTCTCTTCAGAAAGTATTGCCTTGTCTTGCATTACGAATACTTTACCTTGAACAAACCAGACCTTACGTTTGTAAGATTCGATTTCAGGAACGAAGTACTTGTAAGATGCCGTTGCATCACCTTCAACCATCTTCACATCAGATTCAGTGTCGAAGTCAGAGATAGTGCCGCCCGCTTCGATACAGAAGCGATCTTGGTGGTTTTCGTAGCCTGTGTTCTTGTTCTCGCCGTACTGACCTTTACCGCCAAATAGTGGAAGGTTTTTAGAGAACGTTTGACGACGCCATTTCGTGTGCATGTCTACACCGAAACCACCGTAGTAACCTGTTACTGACGCTAGCGTTTCACCAAATGCGTGAAGCGTAAATGCATTTTGGTCACCGTGAGAGTGGCTGATTGAGCCAAACGGAGAACATTTGAATACCATGTGAATATGGTGATCACGCTCAGTCATCTTGTTGTGGAATGCAGCCCAACCCGTGATTGGGAATACTTTCAACAGTGGATCGTTTGATGGTGCTTTCTCTTCAGGTGCATCCCAAAGGAAGTTAAAACGAAGATCGTCGTAGCCGAAATCCCACCAACCAAAGTTGTAGAATTTGGTGTGTGCTTCAGTATCACGGCCTTTCAGTTGGTTGTAGTACCAAACGTACTCAGGCTTCTGGTTAACACCTGCGTAGTGCTTGATGTTGTAAGCCAATTTTAAACCTGGGAAATCGCCGATTGAAGACTGGTCACAGAAGCTCGCGCGCTTAGAGTGAACAGGCATACAATAAAGTGGGAAGTCACCGGTGTTTTCGTAGAATGTTTTGTTAAACATGTCTACACCACAGTATGCTTTCAACAGGTCAAATGCTTCGCCTAGGAATGCCGTTTGCGTGTTCCAGTAATCAGGGCCTTCAGCCCAACCGCCGTCTACACCGCCCCATGGTGGGTAGTGTACTGCGTAGTATTCTAGAGCGTAAGCGATGTACTCGCCTGCTTTCGGGTGATCGTGGTAAAGCGCGATACACGTTGGGATGATAGCAGAAGAAATAGAACGAACACCGTGGCTGTTTAGCGGGTTGTTCAATAGATCAACCGTCACTTTCAAGTGGTGCATGATTTCGTCTAGACGCTCAATCAAAGCATCTTGAACTTGCTGACGTTCTTCATCTGTGAAGTAGCCGTGTAGCCAGTCGTAACCCCAAGCCATTGCAGCGATGACACGGAAAGCCGCTTCGTCGTTGTAGCCACGAGAAGTCACGCCTTCTGGATCGTACGTAGACAGTTTTAGAGTCCAAGCTTTTGCTTTAGCAATGAGCGCTTCGTCTTCTTTTACAACACCAGCAATCGCTAGGTTACGTGTCGCGTTCAGTGCCATTTGGCAATCAACGTACATTTGACGCCAATAAGGACGCCACAGAGAAGCTTTACCTACCGTCTCAGCTGGGTACGCTTGAGGCTCTTCAAAAGGCGCAGTCTCAAGAAACTTAACGGTAGAGTTATTGTAGAAGTCATCAAACATGCAATGAGCTTCATCAGCTTTCACTTTTGCTTTGAATTCTTCTAGCTGATCAGCTTGAACAAGAAGACGCGGACGTGCTTCGCTCAAGGTGTCTAGGAATGATAAGTCGAAGTCACGAGTCTGTACTTCGATAGGGAGTAGGTCTACAAGATTACCTGCTGAAGTATCATTCTCCAGCTTCATCTTCCTGATTGCATCAAGAGATTTTTGGTCGCTCATTCTAACTCACTTATTTTTCAAGTTGATTGAAAGGAATTAGTAACAATATACGTCTTATTGTAGGACAATTGAATGTGTTTCGATTCGATCGTACAATTTTTTACAGTTTTCGTGATTTAGGTCTGATGTTGTAAACCAGGCGCGTTTACTCACTTCGCAAAACAAAAAATGCGACGCCCTTTCGAGTCGTCGCATTTTGTCTAAACGTTCGCTAGCTATTAGCTTTCAGTTACAGCTTTAGCTTGCTTGCCGCCGTCATCGACCGCTTTCACAAGTAGAACACCGACACCACCAACTATCACACCACATAAGATGAAGACTAGGCGTCCCCACATTGGGTTAGTCAGAAGAGCCATCAACATGATACCAACACCCGCTACCGCAATCAGTTTACCAAGCATTTGACGTTGTTTGTTATCCAACACTTTTTGCTCTGCCGATTCAGCTACTAATGGTGTATCTAAGTTGCCAAAGAACTTATCAACATCCGCTTGACGTTCTTTTGATAGAGGCTTGTAGAACATCGTAGATAGTACGAAGAAGCCACCAGTTAGCGTGATGTGAGCAATCAGACCAATCGCAACTTTAACATCAGACCATTCACGTCCTGTTAGAGTATCAAGACCAAACGCCGCTGCTACCATCTCTGCGTCGATAACAAAACCAACCACATAAGATACGATACCACCAACAACTAGCGTGCCCCAACCAGCCCAGTCCGGAGTCTTCTTGATGAAGAAACCAAGGAATGCAGGAATCGTCATAGGGAAGCCGATTAACGCACCTACGTACATCATCGTATCAAACAGGCTCAAACCTTTTAATGAGTTGATGAACTGTGCGATTAGGATAATAGCGAAACCAAATACCGCTGAAGTAATTTTAGATACGGTTACTAACTCTTTCTCTGATGCTTGACCTTTACGAACGATTGTTTCGTAGAAGTTCTTAACAAAGATACCTGAGTTACGGTTTAGACCTGAGTCCATTGAAGACATTGTCGCTGCAAACATCGCGGCAACTAATAGACCAACCATACCTGCTGGCATGTACTCTTGTACAAAGTATAGGTAAGCAAAATCACCCGCTTTTTTACCTGCATTCGGGTAAGCCGCTGATAAATCGACACCTTGACCTGCAATGAACCAAGAAGGCATGAACCAAATAAACACACCACACAACATCAACACACAAGCAAGCAGTGCGGCTTTCTTTGCATTCTTTGAATCTTTTGCTGCTAGGTAACGGTATGAGTTAAGCATGTTGTTCGTGATTGAGAACTGCTTAACGAAGATGAAGAATGCCCAAATCGTAAAGATGCTTAGGTAGTTGATGTTGTTGCCCCAAAGGAACGAACCACCATCTTGTACTGGGAAGTTGTTAACAATCTCACCAACACCACCACCTTGAACAACCGCTACAACCGCGCAAGTTACCGTTACCGCCATGATGATAACCATCTGCATGAAGTCAGATGCGATTACCGCCCATGAACCACCTGTTACCGACATCGCCAATACCACTAGGCCAGTCACCCAGATAGTCATGTTCATGTCGAAACCGAAGATACCCGAAGCGATGATTGCTAATGCGTTTAACCACACACCCGCAGATACCACTGAGTTCGGCATTGAAGACCAAGTGAATACTTGCTCATTCGTTGCACCAAAACGCATACGAATCGCTTCGATTACCGTAACAACGCGAAGTTGACGGAATTTCGGCGCGAAGTACGCATAGTTCATGAAGTAACCAAAAGCGTTAGCTACGAAGATGACCGCTACTGCAAAACCATCGTTATACGCTTTACCTGCCGCACCGGTGAATGTCCATGCACTAAACTGGGTCATAAAAGCGGTTGCACCAACCATCCACCACAACATATTACCGCCCCCGCGGAAGTAGTCACTGGTGGTACTTGTAAATGTTCTAAACATCCAACCTATCGCAATCAAGAATAGGAAATAAATGCCGACAATAATCGTGTTGAGTTCCATCGTGTATCCTTTGTCCGTTTTAATTTGTTACGAGGACTATAGGAAATTCGACTCTTTATTTGTAGTACAATAATCCAAATAAGTGATGGTGATCTTATTTTGATTGATTAAGTTAATTATATATATGACATAGGATGGAATATGGCTAATCCATTAAGGAAATTGTTAGGGTTTTAGGTAAAAACCCAAAACATCAAACACTTAAAATAAATTCAATCTTAAAAACAACAACTTAAAATAAAAGTGAGACTTTGCACACTTATTAACAAATACAACCAAACACATATAAACACAAAGACCTAAAAAATAATAAAAGAGAATTCGTGACCAAATTCGCATCATTCATCACACAATAAACCAGTGTTTTTTATCGAAATCGAGCGGGTAATATCATTAGAATTCAATTCAAACTTGTGTAGTGCTCTTATCTTTAGATCTAAATAAAAATGGATGTGAAATCACCTCTATTTAGACCATTTCCTGATGAGTTAAGAGAGGGAATTTAAGATGCTGTCTCTGGGATTGATAAAGAGAACATGCAAAGACTAGGGGTATTGAGCAACCCGAATAGTTTAAGAAAGATGGAAAATGATTGAACCAAAACAGTGCAACACGCTTCCTAAAAACAAACAGGTTAGCTCGCTAGCATGTCCGTATGTATCCATTGTTTTATAGGGTGCTCTATTATCACGCCAAAATTTTCGCCCTTATGAATTAACAGAACGGTGGCCATATGATGGTGAGTTTGTACCTAATAAATAAGCCAAAATAAACTGGAGCTGAGTGCATTTATATCCAGTTTAATAAAAGACCAGAATCACACTATTTTCGACACAATATGGTTAAAACAAGATCGGAGTCTAGTTAGTAGACTTCCGCTTGTGATCGCTCCCCACTTCCAAGCCTTCATGAATTGAAGAATTATTGTCATACAATATTCTATATACATCTAATGAAACGTAAGGACATGTAGCATGCGATCAATGAAAGACATCACTCAAGACGCTATCGACATCGTAAAACCCTCTATCGACAAGCTTTTTGAAAGAACCAATAGAAAAGAACTGCATATTGTCGTTATGAATCCCCACCTCAAACCTTGGGAAGCCTCTTTCGAAGACGCCATTCTTTATGAGGAATCTTTAGGAGACCCTGGTAATTGGACTATCAAATTTGATCACCTTGCTCGTAAGAAAGCTCAACAAGCATGGCGAGAATCTACAAGTAATCTAACACTGCACTCACAACACCCATCCTCACTACGTGACGAAGACTTATTGTTCTACGGCTCATTTGTTTACGGAAATGTTGTTGTTGCCTGCAGTGGCGTTCAACAATGGTATGACATGCTAATCAGTGGCTGGATAGCGGTGGCTATTGAACAGTTAACAATGCACGAATACCAAACCGAAAAAGCTGAAAACCCTACAAAAACATATCGCTAATAATTAGAAACAGAAGGTACTTATTATGAGTAAACTATTAAAATCAATCATGCTAGCAGCTGGTATTCTTGTTTCTGCAACATCGATTGCAGCAGACTACCCTAGCAAAAACATTCGCTTGGTTGTGCCATTCGGTGCCGGCGGTGGTACAGATGCTGTTGGGCGTACTCTTGCCAATAGCGCCAAAGACATTCTGGGACAAAATATTTCAATCATGAACCGTACTGGTGGCGCTGGCGCCGTTGGTATGAGTTTTGGTGCCCAGCAGCGAGCTGACGGTTATACATTAACAGTAGTAACTCGTGAAATCGCTTCGCTTCCTCAAATGGGTTTGATGCGCCATACAGCAGACGACTTTAGATTGATTCGTTTAGTCAACTTAGACCCAGCAGTAGTATTGGTTGCAGCAGATAGCCCATACAACACCATCAATGACCTAATCAAAGAAGCCAAAGAAAACCCAGGCAGCGTAAAATTTGCTTCAACTGCTGCGCCAAACTTCTACCTCATGTCTTTAGAAAAAGACCAAGGCATTAAATTAAACGCTATCCCTTACAACGGTGCGTCTGAAGCAATTCCTGCCGTATTAGGCCATCACACAGACGTAACAATGGTTACACCGGGTGAAGCTATCGCTCAACTTCGTTCAGGCCAGTTAAAAGCATTGGGGGTGATGTCAGAAGAACGTATTCAGTACATTCCTGATGTTCCTACTTTGAAAGAACAAGGTATTGATGTTGTAACAGGTACATGGCGTGGTATTGGCGCTCCAAAAGATACGCCTGATGCGGTAATTGAGAAACTAGGTGCTGCATTTGATGAAGCAATGGCAAGTGAGGAGTTCAAATCTTTCATGGCGAAAGGTGCGATGACTATTCACAATCTTGATGATAAAGCATTCACTGCATTCGTTGCAGAAGATACAAAGTCACTTACTGAATTAATTCAATAATCTCAACTCATAGGCACAACGACAAGTTGTGCCTTTTTATCAGTTTGTATCTTTCCCTTGCTTTACTTTTTAGGGGTAAATTCTATGTCTAACGCCAACTTAAATCGAAATGTCGTCTTCCCTTCCATAATCATCATTCTTAGCGCAATAGCACTCGTGTTGATTACTCAGTTTGATCGTCCCATGTATCAAGATGCCAGTGTCGATGCAAAATTTTTTCCAATGATGATTGTGATTGCTCAAATTGCTATCTGCATTGTTCTCATTGTTCAACACAAACTTAAAGGTGTATCAGAACAACAAGAAGCGATGGTAAGTAAAATGTCCATCTTCGGCGTTGCTTATCTGATCGGCTACGCATTGCTCATCAGTGTCGTTGGTTACCTTTACGCTAGCTTGATTGCATTTATATTTTACCTTGTTTATTTCAAAGTTAAGAAGCCAATTTATTACGTTGTCGCCGTTGTTTTTGTGTTTGCGGTTTACTATTTATTTGGCGAGGTGTTCTACATCGCGCTTCCTGAAGCAATGTGGTCATAGGAGGTCATAATGTTTGAATATCTAATTGATGGTCTCGCGACAGCTGTGAGCTTTGCTGTACTTCCTGTCCTTGTTTTTGGTGTGCTAGGTGGGGTTATTTTAGGTGCATTACCAGGACTAACCGCAACAATGGGCGTTGCGATACTCCTTCCGTTTACATTTGGCATGGAACCAACTTCAGCCCTTGTGATGTTAATCGGTGTGTACATTGGTGGTATTTACGGTGGTTCGATTGCCGCAATACTGCTTAAAACACCAGGGACACCAGCTTCGGCAGCAAGTGTACTCGACGGTCACACAATGGCTGTTAGAGGGCAAGCTGCCAGAGCATTAAGTATTTCTGCTGTGGCTTCATTTATTGGCGGATTATTAAGCACTATCGTTCTTATCGCAATTGCTCCCAAATTGGCGACGTTCGCACTGCGTTTTAATGCACCAGAATATTTTGCACTCGCTCTGTTTGGTTTAACTATTATTGCGAGTGTTTCTTCAAACAACATTTTCAAAGGATTATTAGCTGGCACGATTGGGTTGTTGGTTTCTACCGTTGGACTCGATCCAATCAGCAGCGTACCAAGATTTACTTTCGACATTATGGATCTCTACAGCGGAATCAATGTCATCCCTGTTTTGATCGGTTTGTTCGCTCTTTCTGAAGCGTTAAACCAACTAGAAAAGCTGTTCTCTGAAAAGAAAGTCGTTGCGCCGAAATTTGATCACAAACTATTGAGCAAAAGCGATCTAAAAGAAATGCTACCAACAGCCATAAAAAGTGGTTTGATGGGAACAACAATCGGATCTGTACCAGGCGCTGGTGCTGATATTTCTGCATTTGTTTGTTACAACGAAGCAAAACGTTCGTCGAAAAACCCAGAAGAGTTTGGCAACGGTTCAGTTCGTGGCCTAGCGGCTGCTGAATCAGGCAACAACGGTGTAACGGGTGGTTCATTAGTTCCATTGTTAACACTTGGCGTTCCTGGAGATGCCGTCGCAGCGGTTCTATTAGGCGCTCTAATTGTACAAGGCCTAACACCCGGCCCTCTTCTATTTGCACAAAATCCAGAAGTGGTTTACGGCGTTTTCAGCTCAATGCTAGTCGCTAACCTTGTGATGCTGGTGATTGGTTTACTGGGTATCCGATTCTTTTGCCGCATTATTGAAGTGCCAAAGATCATCATGACCCCAATTATTGTCTTCCTATCGATTGTTGGTGCTTACGCGATTAATAACTCGATGTTTGATATAGGGATTGCGATCGGTTTTGGCTTACTTGGGTTTGTCTTAACTAAACTGGATATACCTTCTTCACCGATTTTGCTTGCGATCATCTTAGGGCCAATGGCCGAAACCAACTTAAGAAAATCATTATTGATGTACGACGGCAGTTGGTCTTTCCTTTATGAGCGCCCTATTGCTCTAGCGTTTATCGTGTTGGCTGTATTCTCTGTTTACTCAACGTTAAAGATGAAGAAGAAGCAGAAACGAAAGCAAGCTGAAGAGCATCCATAATGAGCCGCTCGTTTAACCTATAACGTTCAAATAAGTCAAAGCCAGAGACACGAGTCTCTGGTTTTTTTCGTACACAAAGCAATAATTTTCGTAAACGACAGACAACAAAAAAGGCATGCGCTTGGCATACCTTTCTGAGTCGTTATTTTGAACAAAGCTGTCATTTCAATCTGAAATGGCTCAGACGTACTTTAAACCATTTCTATTACGCATCTACTACGCAGTCACCAAACGGTGGTTAGCATCTTGCAAGTGAACGGCAGAAGCAATTCTCGCCTTGTCACAATCACCGGCCATGATAGCTTCATAGATTCTACGGTGTTCATTGATACACGTACTTCCTTCTTCAGAAGAGTGCACGATGAAGTTGATGAACATCGTAGTCAGAATGTTACCAAATGGCAGGTAAAAATCGTTTCCTGTCGCATTAAAGATCAAGCTATGGAAACGAGTATCAATGTCTGTCCAACGCTCTTGGTCAAACACTTCAGCTTCATCCACTTCTACCATCTTTTGGAAGATCTCTGAAAGCTCGATACGTTGTTCAGCAGTCGCAAATTTTGCCGCCAATGCACACGCTTCAGGTTCAATCGCGCGGCGAAGACCCAAAAACTGTGAACAAAACTGATCGACGTCGGTTAAGCCGTCCATCCACTCAATCAGTTGAGGATCAAGGAAGTTCCAGTATGCACGGTCCACTACACGAGTACCGATTTTCGGGCGGGACTCTAGCAAACCTTTAGAAGTTAGCAGTTTAACTGCTTCACGAAGTGCCGTTCGGCTGATACCAAACTGTTCACACAACGCCATTTCACCAGGGATAATAGAACCTTGTGGCAAATTGCCAGACAAAATTCCACGAGCGATTTCGCGTGCTACTTGCACGTGTAGGCTACGCTTCGAGCCCGAAATTGAATTAAAAGTGCTAGCCATAAGTTCGCTTATTTATATGTTATGTTTATGTATTATTTAAGGAGTACTATAACAGTATTTCAACCTACATCCAATTGAGTAAAATCAACGCGGATAGTGCCCGATTAATTTACTCAACTAATCAAATGCTTAGAAAATATCTAATTCCACTTAGCTAGAAACACTATGTTACACCATTCATAAATCCGTCATCAAAATGCATCGGTTCTGTCATCCTCGATTTCTATACTCCATCCCCAACAGATAACTCAATTGGACTGAAATCATGAAACCGACAAAAACAAATCTCACGCTTAAAACCGCTATGACTGCTGCGCTGATTTTTTCTGGTTCTGCATTAGCAATGGACACGCGATATGAAGACCGTTCAGGAAACTTAGTGGCCGATGTACCCCAAGATGAATCACAATGGGTTGATCCAAACACACTAATTTTTGCTTACACACCAGTTGAAGACCCCGCAGTATACGCTGATGTGTGGAGTGAGTTTTTGAGCCACCTTGAAAAAACAACGGAAAAAACGGTTCGTTTCTTCCCAGTACAGAATAACGCAGCTCAAATTGAAGCCATGCGTTCAGGTCGCCTTCATATTGCCGGCTTTAACACAGGTTCAACCCCTCTAGCCGTTAACTGTGCAGGCTTTGCACCTTTCACCATGATGGCGGCTGAAGATGGCTCTTTCGGTTACGAAATGGAAATTATCACTCACCCAGGCTCTGGTATTGAAAAGGTTGAAGACCTAAAAGGCAAAAACCTAGCATTTACAGCGCAAACCTCTAACTCTGGCTTCAAAGCACCTTCTGCGATTCTAGATGCTGAATACCAACTTCAACCGGAGCGTGATTTCAAACCGGCGTTCTCTGGCGCACACGACAACTCTATCTTAGGCGTGGCGCACAAAGATTACGACGCAGCAGCTGTCGCTAACTCTGTCTTGAACCGCATGCTTTCACGCGATGTCGTAAAAGAAGAGCAAATCAAGAGCATCTATAAATCACAAACTTTCCCAACTACCGCATACGGCACGGCTCACAACTTAACGCCAGAACTACAAGAGAAGATTCAACAAGCATTCTTCACGTTTGATTGGGAAGGCACCAAGTTACAAGAAGAGTTCGAGCGCAACGGCGAAGCGAAGTTTGTTCCTATTACTTACCAAGAGCATTGGGAAGTGATCCGTACTATCGATACAGCAAACAAAGTGTCTTACACGTGTAGCTAAGTTCAACCGAACTAAAAAGCCAATCACACATTGATGAAACTAACTGCAGGCTTACGCGCCTGCAGTTACTCACCACTCTCAGCGGTTTGCTTCCCATGTCAACCTCACGCGAACTCTTAGTAAACCATCGCTATAGGAATTCTATGTCTACTCTTACCCTTAAAGGACTTACCAAGCATTACTCCAGCTCTGACAAGGCCCTAACTAATGTTAGTTTGTCGGTGAATGCCGGCGAAGTTGTAGGATTGATCGGCCCATCTGGTGCAGGTAAATCAACGCTTATCCGTTGTATTAACCGTTTAACTGAGCCCACCAGCGGCGAAGTCATTTTTTCAAATACTAATCTTGAGAGCCTCTCTAAACGACAACTCAGACAATCAAGACGCGAAATTGGGATGATTTTCCAAGAATACGCACTGATTGAGCGCTTAACCGTCATGGAAAACGTGCTTTCGGGCCGTTTGGGTTACGTGAATTTCTGGCAAAGTTTTACTCGCCGTTTCCCAGAGTCGGATATTCAGGCGGCTTATGCCCTACTCGACCGAGTTGGCTTATTAGAGCACGCAAATAAAAGAGCCGATGCACTGTCGGGCGGACAACGCCAACGTGTTGGTATTGCACGTGCGTTAGCTCAAAAACCGAAACTACTATTGATCGATGAACCAACGGCCGCGCTCGATCCGCGTACGGCACGTCAAATCATGCGATTGATCAGCGAGGTTTGTTCTGAGCAACAGCTCCCTGCCATCATCAATATTCACGACGTTCAGTTGGCAAAACAGTTTGTTGACCGAGTTGTTGGCCTAAATGCAGGCTGTGTGGTGTTTGATGACACACCAAACCTTTTGACTGAAGATGTATTAACACAGATCTACGGTGAAGAAGATTGGAGCCAACAAGTAGAAGAAGAGGAAGACAACCTGATCATCACTCATCCTCTTTTGTCTGAGGCGACAATATGATTCAGCCATATCCAAAGCAAGCTCAACATCATTCAAAATCAGCTCAGCAAGATCCCAAGTTAGCTCAGCAATACCCAACACAGTGGACAAAGCCACCACTGATTTCAAATCCATGGTTACGTTGGAGCTTAGTTATCATTGTTGCGGTTTACTTATATCTCGCGACGCAATCGGTACACGTCAACTGGACTCGAATTTACGAAGGCAGCGAACGTGGCTGGCAGTTCATTTTGGCCTTCATGAATCCAGATTTCGGTGGACGTTGGGACAACATCTCGCAAGGTTTGATTGAAAGTTTAACCATGACACTCACGTCAACCGTGGCAGGCGTCATTCTGTCCATTCCGTTTGGATTAGGTGCGGCCAAAAACCTAGCTCCGACTCCTGTTTACCTATTCTGCCGATCGTATATCTCTGTCGCTCGCAGCTTACAAGAGATCATTGTTGCGATTTTGTGTGTAGCTCTGTTTGGCTTTGGTACGTTTGCGGGTTTTGTCACGCTAACATTCGCTACCATCGGCTTTCTCGCAAAACTGTTCGCCGATGAGATTGAAGCAATAGATCCTGCACCTCTGACCGCAATGCGTGCAACAGGCGCTAGCTGGCTACAACAGGTGAACTACGCGATCCAAGCACAGGTGATGCCACGCTTTATCGGGCTTTCGATGTACCGACTCGACATCAACTTTCGTGAATCTGCCGTGATTGGCATTGTTGGCGCAGGGGGTATCGGCGCAACATTGAACACCGCGATGGACCGTTATGAGTACAGTGCAGCCGCCGCTATTCTATTGATTATTATCGTGATCGTGATGTTGTGTGAATACCTATCGACCATCATCCGTAAGCATGTGCAGTAAGGAACGACTAAATGAGCACGCTAAATGACACACCTTCAAGCGCCATGAATCGTACCCAATGGCAGCGTTACGACAGCAAACAGAGCCTAATGCTTTGGCTCGGTTGGCTTTGCTTTGTTGCTTTAACCGTTTTTGCCTGGCAGGTCATGAACAAAGAGACAATCTGGTATTTTGTAACGGATTCACCTAATCAACTTGCTGATATTTCTTCACGCATGTGGCCACCAAGATGGAGCTACTTAGAGTCACTTTGGAGCCCGCTGTGGGACACGATTAATATCGCAACACTTGGCACCCTATTAGGGATCGTACTCGCGTTTCCAGTTGCGTTCTTAGCCGCACGCAACACAACACCAAGCACGACGTTTATTAGGCCTATCGCACTGTTCATCATTGCGGCAAGTCGTTCGATTAACTCATTGATTTGGGCTTTATTATTAGTGGCGATCATCGGCCCAGGGCTACTAGCCGGTATTATCGCGATTGCGCTGCGCTCGATTGGTTTCGTGGCTAAGTTGATGTACGAAGCGATTGAAGAAGTGAACGTCACCCAGATGTCGGCGATTCAATCGACGGGGGCGTCTCCACTGCAAGTGTTGAACTACGGCATTCTTCCGCAAGTAATGCCAAGTTTCATCGGCACGAGCTTGTTCCGTTGGGATATCAATATTCGAGAGTCAACAGTGTTAGGTTTAGTTGGTGCTGGCGGTATTGGATTGAAACTGCAAGAGTCAATGGCGATGTTGGCATGGCCTCAAGTAACGGTGATTTTCTTTGCGATTCTAGTGACAGTAGTCTTCTCTGAATGGTTAGCTGCCAAAGCAAGAAAAGCTTTTATCTAGATAATAGAGCATCTCGAAGCCTACTCACTGAGTAGGCTTTTTGTTTAATGGAAACCCTATAAATTAGTCCCACAATTAAAACCGCACTTCATTAGTGACCGTCCCTACGCCTTCGATCGTCACCGACACTTCATCTTTATCAGACAATGCATGGGTTCTCCCCGGCGTACCCATGAACACTAGGTCACCCGGCTTTAAGGTAAAATAGTGGCTCAAATAACTGACGACTTTGCGCGGCTTGTGGATCATAAACGAGGTGTTCTCTTGCTGAACGATATCGCCGTTAACACGCGTTGTAAGTTCGACATTGTTATAATCAATGCCTTTCACAATAGTGTGACCAATCGGTCCAAACCCATCCGATGCCTTGGCTCGCAACCATTGTAAATCACTGTTCTGCCAACTTCTTTCCGTTATATCATTACCCACCGTGACACCGAAAATTGCATCTTCTGCTTCTTCTTGACTGGCTTTACTGATTTCTTTGCCAATCACGACCACGAGTTCACCTTCAAAATGCACATTCTGAGCATCAAAAGGGGCATGAATGGTTTCACCCGATAAAATCAAAGAAGACGGCAGTTTCAAGAATAAAGGAGGCGGTAAATCAGGATGAGAAGCAGCATGACTCACGTAGTTCATACCAACGGCAAAGACTTTCTCTGGCTCAGTAGGAAGCAACAGTTCAACTGATTCAAGTGGAATCGAGGTTTTTTCAATTGAATATTTGCTAAAGATGTCACCATTGATTGGAAAAATAGCGTCTTTAACCAACTTTCCGTAGCTGTTTTTGTCTTGATAATGGTAACGCACGAATTGCTCTGTATTTACATTGTTTTGCGTGCTATCCGCAACAGCATAGGCGGAACAAGAAGCAGTAAGTATTATCGCCAACCCTTCAATTAACTTCATGATTTATCATTAATTATTTCATTTCTAACACATACTGTAGCCTACACATCGACACCACATTGACTGTTATCAATTATTTAATACGTTCTCCTTCTCTGCTCACATTATTCCCTTTTCTACAGACATAAAAAAACCGAGCAACTCGTGAGAGTTACTCGGTTTGACTTATTCCCGATGTTTTCAGTCGTTGTTGGTTTCAACGAACGATTTTGCAATCACGACTGAATTCAATGTGATGCTTCGTTCCCGCAAAGCACCACATCAATACATGTCATCGTTAAACGACATGTATGTTAATCATTTACAGTTGAGCAAATGATCCTTCCCACGAGTATGTCTCACCCGCGAACTCAACAGTGTGAGTTGCTTGCTGCGTGTCTTCAGCTTGGTTTGAGATACCGTAGTGGTAAGTGTTGCCAGAAGTAGTCTGAATGCGAACAACAGTCCCGACACTGTTATCGCCCACAACAGATACTGATTTAACTAGACCACGAGCGCCTACAGAGGCTTCGATCGACTCGTTAAAGTAACCATGCGTTTCTAGTACAGAAGCAAACACGTGGTTTTGACCAGACTGACGTAAGATGAACGCAGGCTCACTCTTAAGGTTGAAGTCTGGATCGTTAGCACCAGTGCGAGCAAAAATAACTTCGCTGCCCGCATTCGCGCTGGTTACTAGGCTGTAGTAGCTGCTGTCATGTAGCCAGCTAACTAAAGAACCTTCTTCGTTCACTTTACCTGAAGCAACGTTCCATAGATGTTGGTAACCGTTATCTTCACCTAATGGCTTAAGCGTTTTTTCCATGTTGTAATCAAAGTCAGTACGGATGATCTGCCCAGAGTGGTGAACGGGTAGGTCGTACTGGTGCTCAGCGTCAGCTTCAATGCGGTATACATCGATAACTAGTGGCTTCTCGAACTCAGGAAGTTCAGCAAGAATCACGCTGCGTTGCATGTCTATGCCTGTGTAGTACTCAGAAATTGTGCCACTCATGCCTTGCAGAGACTGGTCGTCTGCTACGAAGAAGTGCTTCTGACCAAACTTAGACTCAGCCAATGCTGTGTTGAAGTTGTTCTGCGTTTTCTGATCAACCGTTACTGTGTTGTGAGCAACCGTCTGCTTACAGTAAGACTTGTTCTCTGGAATGTAACGACCGCCAAATTTAGGCTCAACGTTTACCCAGCGACCGAAGCCGTAATCGTGCAGTACTTCGTGGCCACGGTTGAATACGCTTAGGTGCAATCCATCGTAGTGACCGTGGTCTAGAGCAGAGTGGTACTGGTGATCGCTGCCGTGTTGACCAAACCAGATCAACGCCATCGTATCGTCGTCTTTCTCGTCACGGTGACGAAGGATGCTTACGCCGCCTTTTTCACCTTCAGGGCCGTCGGTTACAAACAGGCTGCCCCAGTTGAATGCTTTGATGTCGTCTGCTGAATCAACCGCGTCAGACAATGTTTTACCTGAAGCATGAACCCAAACGTTTTGTTGGTGGTTAGCCATACCAAGCAGAGTTTCAGTCTGCTCGTAACGGTGGTAACACACAGATGTTGCCATGATAACGCCTTCATCGTTGATAGAGATTGTCTTCGATGAATCGTTCAGAGCTGGCAATGTACCGTCTGGGAATGCCGTTTTGAATACAGAGTAAGACGTTGTCTTGATCACTGAATCGTTGAATTCATAGATACCAACTTCAGGCTGACGACGTTCAATCGCTTCTGCGAACAGGTAGATTGGACGTAGAGAGAAACGGTGGTAGTAAGGACCTTCCATGTAGTAGCCGTCTGGCGAAAACAGTTGGTCAAGTTGCGCTAAGAAACCGCCGCTTACTTTGTCTAGTTTCAGGCCATATAGTGCTTTGTCTACAGATTCTTGGTCGTTGATCGCGTAGCCACAGATACCTACTGCTGCCACTGCCCATAGGCCGTGGTTGTGTACGATATCGAAGTCGTGTGCGTAAGTAACAACGAACATTTCGATCATTTGCTTAAGAAGATCGTCTTCGATCAGGCGCTTCTGCTCTTCAGAGATTGTGTGGTAAATACAGCTGTACGCGCAAGAAGCGTAAAGCATCCACATGTTCTCGTTCAACGTTTGGTGGAACAGCTTACCCGGAGGATTAGAGTCACGGCTTACGTTACTTTCAAGTGTTGGGTACACCGTCGCGTACGCTGTTAGCATATCAACGATGTAATCACGGTACTTTGTTTCCTCAGTGATAAGGAACAAACGACCTGCTAGATCCATGTGGATGTAGTTTTGCTTGTGGCGGTTGTGCTCGTAACCGCCGCCTTCACCGTGACCTGGTACTTCAATGCCAACTTCAGCCATGTAAGCGTCAGTTTGTTTAATGTCGCGAGTCAGTGCATTACCTAATAGGCTATCCTTGCCAAGTTCTTTACGAAGCTCTGCTGCTTCTTCAAAGTTAAGTAAAAGTGGTTGATAGCTCATTATTATTTCCCCTGCTCTGCTGTGCTTGCTAATTCTGGATTTAAAATTGTTTCTACTGAGTAGAAGCCTGTCCAGCTGTATACTTTGCCGTTCAGTTCTACTTTGTGTTCAGTGCTGTCAGTTGCGCCAAGTTGGTTACTGATCATCACTGTCACGTTTGATTTCTCTGTCGTAATCTCTACTACTGAACCTACATTCGTGTGAGCAACAACATTGATGTTTTTCACAACACCACGGGCGTTTACTGATTGCTCGAATTCTTCGTTAAAGTAACCGTGTGTTTCTAGAACAGAAGCAAACAATGTTGTTTCGCCTTTGCTACGTAGAATGAATGCAGGCTCTGAACGTAGGTTAAAGCTTGGATCGTTAGCACCAGTACGAGTGAAGATGATTTCTCCGTTCTCGTTTGAACTTGTACCCAACCAAGTGTAGTACGTGTTGTTTTGTAACCAGCTAACTAACGCAGTGCCATTCACTTCACCACTTGCTACATTCCATAGGTGTTGGTAACCGAAGTCACTACCTAGTGTATTTAGCTCTTTGTTTGCTTGGTATTCGAAGTTAGTGCGAACAATTTGACCTTGATATTGATGAGAGTAGTCAAATTGGTGATCGCCTTCGCCGCCTTTTGTAGAACCTAAGCGGTACAAGTCTAGCAATAGCGGAGACTCAAACTCTTCAAGGTCTAGCATGAACACGCTGCGTTGCATGTCAAAACCTTCGTAGTGATCGTTAGCAAATGCGCTCATGCCAGTGATTTTCTCGTCTTCAACTTTGAAGAAGTGAGGTAAACCGTGTACCGCGTCTGCACGTTCAACGTCAAAGTTGTTCTGACATTTTTCATCAATCGTTACTGCGTTATGAGCAATCGTTTGACGAGCGTAAGATTTGTTTTCGTCTAGGTAACGACCACCGAATTTTGGCTCAACGTTAACCCAACGACAGAAGCCGTATTCACGTAACACTTCTTGACCGCGGTTGAAGAAAGAAATACCCAACGTATCAAAGTTGCCGTGGCCCATGCCGTGTTGGCCGTAGTTCATAACAAGTTGAGAAACGTCGCCTTTCTTATCCTGCATACGGAGAAAGCCTTGTGCGCCGTTGTGGCCTTCAGGACCCTCGCTCAATTCAACACTTGGCCAGAAAGGCATGCCGATTTCTTGTTTAGCTGAAGCCTCTTCGTAGGCTTTAGATAGCTCAAGACCACATGGGTGCATCCATACTGCGTCTTGAATCTTCGCCATACCAAGAATGTTTTGGTCAACGCCACTTTCAGAAGAGTAATGCTTGCTGTAAACACTTACGGCAACCTGAACACCCATATCAGTGATGCCCATAGTACGAGACGCATCGTTTAATGCTGGGAATTCACCGTTCGGGTAAGCCGTAGAGAGCATTGCTTGTACTGTGTTACCAATCACGCCGCCTTTGTAGTTGTAGATATCAACTTCAGGCATGTGACGGTGAATAACTTCAGCAAATACACACGTTGGACGAATCGCGTAACGGTGGTAGTAAGGACCTTCCATGTAGTAACCAGAAGGTGCAAACAGTTGAGAAATTTGCGCTAGGAAACCGCCAGTATCGTTACGATCGATGCCGTACACTGACATTTCAAGGTACTCGCGCTTGCCTAGAGCAAGACCACAGATACCCACAGCGGCTACTGCCCAAATTCCGTGGTTATGAATGCGGTCGAAGTCGTGTGCGTATTTAACCGTGAACATTTCTAACATTGGTTCGAAAATGCGAGACTCAATGTTGTCACGTTGTTCTTGTGTCATTGTTGAAGCAACACAAGAGTAAGCTAAGCTTGAGAACATTAACCAACAGTGCTCGTTCAGGATTTGGTGGAACAAACGACCTGTTGGGTTAGTGTTTTTCTGTACGTGGTAATCAAACGTTAGATATTTGTCTGCGTACACTTCTAATAATTTTGTAACGAAGTCAGCGTATTTTTGCTCTTTAGTGATCAAGAACATGCGACCAGCTAAGTTCATGTACGTGTAATTTTGCTTATGGCGGTTATGCTCGTAACCCCCTGCTTCACCGTGACCTGGAACATCAATAGGTAAACGCATAAACGCTTCTAAGTCTTTCGCGTTCGCTGCAATGGTTTTGCCCATTAAGCTAGAACGGCCCACTTCAAGGTGAAGTTGCTCAATTTCTGCTTCAGTCAACAATACTGGTTTGGTAGTCATATTCTTTGTCACCCTCAATAAAGAGTTTATCTGTTTAAACTTTGATTAAATTTTCAAACTCCATATAAAGTAATACAATATGAGCTTTAATCATACCTATTCGGTGCTAAATGATGAGTAGAATCACATAAATCACCATAAGTCATTGATGTAGTTAAATAATGACAAATATCGAGCATTTGTTAAGTTGTTGATTTATTTACGCTATATAAAGTATCACTTGATCAATATCACACAATTTTAGATATATTGTATTACAATTAGGCTCATTCCCTTATTATGAATGCAAGCTAGTTACACTTAAAAGATTTAAACAGATTAGGAGATACACAATGAACTCTTTCTTTATGCTAGATGAAAATCCATGGGAAGAACTTGGTGGCGGTATTAAACGTAAAATCGTTGCTTACACTGACGATCTAATGGCTGTACACCTGTGTTTTGATAAGGGTGCCATTGGCCATCCTCACACACACGAAATTCATGACCAAATCGGTTATGTTGTTCGTGGTAGCTTTGAAGCTGAGATCGAAGGCGAGAAGAGAGTACTTAAAGAAGGCGACGCTTACTTCGCTCGTAAACACATGATGCACGGTGCTGTTGCACTAGAGCAAGACAGCATCCTTCTTGATATCTTCAACCCTGCGCGTGAAGACTTTTTAAAATAATGAATAGCGCAACCTCAGTTGCTAAGGTAAGCATATGAAATCATTAAACATCGCGGTCATTGGCGAGTGCATGGTTGAGCTACAAAAGAAACAAGATGGGCTTAAGCAAAGTTTTGGTGGCGATACGCTAAATACTGCACTTTACCTGTCACGCTTAACAAAAGAACATGGCATCCAAACAAGCTATGTAACAGCACTTGGCACTGACCCATTCAGTACTGACATGTTAGAAAAGTGGCAAGCTGAAGGTATCGACACAAGCTTGGTGGCTCAGCTCGATCACAAACAACCAGGGCTTTATTACATCGAGACCGATGAAACTGGTGAGCGTAGCTTCCACTACTGGCGTAGTGATGCTGCAGCGAAGTTCATGTTTGATCAGCAAGACACGCCTGCTCTACTTGATAAGCTGTTCTCTTTTGATGCGGTTTACCTAAGTGGCATTACGCTTGCTATCTTGACAGAAAATGGTCGCACACAGCTGTTTAACTTCTTAGACAAATTTAAAGCTCAAGGCGGTCAAGTATTCTTCGACAATAACTACCGTCCTAAACTTTGGGAAAGCCAACAAGAAGCAATTTCTTGGTACTTGAAAATGCTTAAGTACACCGACACGGCTCTACTAACGTTTGATGATGAACAAGAGTTATACGGCGACGAAAGCATTGAACAATGTATTGCTCGTACGTCTGAGTCTGGTGTGAAAGAGATCGTGATCAAACGTGGCGCGAAAGACTGCTTAGTCGTCGAAAGCCAAAGTGCTCAATATGTAGCTCCAAACCCAGTTGACAACATCGTAG
The DNA here is from genome assembly GCF_024347455.1 of Vibrio echinoideorum. NCBI lineage: Bacteria > Pseudomonadati > Pseudomonadota > Gammaproteobacteria > Vibrionales > Vibrionaceae > Vibrio > Vibrio echinoideorum. The sequence goes on along the minus strand of NZ_AP025483.1, from coordinate 1,443,193 downwards.
ATACTACGGCTGCTGGCGACTCGTTCAGTGCTGGCTTCTTGGCTAAGCGTTTGAGCGGCGGTAATGCTCGTGACGCAGCATTTGCAGGTCATATTGTGGCAGGAACCGTGATTCAGCATCCAGGTGCTATCATTCCTGTAGATGCGACGCCTGATCTGTCTCTATAATTACGCACTTTATATATTAATCAAGGGTTTGCTTAGTTAAAAGCAAGCCCATAATTAACGTGAGAAAGAATTCATGACTACATTAAATGAACAACTAGCAAACCTAAAAGTAATTCCTGTAATCGCTATCAACCGTGCTGAAGACGCTATCCCTCTAGGTAAAGCACTTGTTGAAAACGGCATGCCATGTGCAGAAATCACACTACGTACAGAATGTGCAATCGAAGCGATTCGCATCATGCGTAAAGAGTTCCCTGACATGCTAATCGGTTCAGGTACAGTACTGACTAACGAGCAAGTTGACGCATCTATCGAAGCGGGTGTTGATTTCATCGTAAGCCCAGGTTTTAACCCACGTACTGTTCAATACTGTATCGATAAAGGTGTTGCTATCGTACCGGGCGTAAACAACCCAAGCCTAGTTGAGCAAGCAATGGAAATGGGTCTTCGCACGTTGAAGTTCTTCCCTGCTGAGCCTTCTGGCGGTACTGGTATGCTTAAAGCACTAACAGCGGTTTACCCTGTTAAATTCATGCCTACTGGCGGCGTAAGCTTAAAGAATGTAGATGAATATCTATCTATCCCTTCTGTACTTGCGTGTGGCGGTACTTGGATGGTTCCAACTAACCTTATCGACGAAGGTAAATGGGACGAACTAGGTAAGCTTGTTCGTGATGCTGTTGCTCACGTTAACGCTTAATCTGTTTTAGATTTCGTGATAAAGCCTCACTTCGGTGGGGCTTTTTGTTATCTGAGGTTTTTCAATAACTGGATTTTGTTATCTAAATCTTTTGGGTAACTGAAGTTTGATCGTTGATAGTTTGAGGCTGTTACCTGAAGAGCACGACGCTCAAACAAGTTAAGACCTCTACAATACATTCCCGTTTATCAGGCCATCCACCAGCTTTGTGACTGGTAATTTGTAATTTTGTGCACGTGCTATTTCACTGTGCTAAAACGCCTTACACGACCTGGCAAACACTCTAAGCACTCACTTATGTAATCTAACTCACTCGACTCATACCGTGTCTTGAGCCCTGTATCGACGCATCCGCCCTTACTCACTATTAAGCATACAAACCTCTTACATATGGTTAGAAATCGCCATGAAGCAATACAAGGCTTATGGCTATGATTATCGCTTATCGGATATCGGATATCGGATATCGGATATTGGGTATTGGGTATAATTCTCGCTAGCGCCTACTCCAATTTCGAGCGGTTGGACAAACCAAGACTCTAAACACAAGAACAGCAGAAAAATTGAGCGGATAAATCGCGTAGATAAATAGTACGGATAAATAATGAGCAATTCAGGGCGTGAAATAGAAAATAGCGACATAAAAACAATAAGCTACACTTAAATGCTAGAAACAATATTTTGCGATTTAGTACGGAGATTTAACGTGAATCCCGTCGCACAACCACGTTCAGTTGTAGCACATTTGTTACGGTTATAATTAAAATCTTATAAATAAGGCAAACTAAAGCCTTATTACTTATATTGTAATACATATAAACATTTGAGCTTCAATTTATCTTGGATCTAGAGCAATTCATAAAAACAATTAAAGACAATAAAAACAGCAAGTTAAGCTAGCTTGTCGTGTGCGCTCAAAAATCAATGCGACCTAGATCATACTAAAGACATATTGTAGTACAAATAAACCTTTGGACGCGTTAATCTAAGCCCAGTTAATTATGATATTTAAAAGGCTGAAAAGATGACTATTGATACTTTTGTTGTTCTCGCCTACTTCTTCTTTTTAATCGCTATTGGTTGGATGTTCCGTAAGTTCACCACGTCGACTAGTGATTACTTCAGAGGGGGCGGCAAAATGTTGTGGTGGATGGTTGGTGCAACCGCCTTCATGACACAGTTTTCAGCATGGACGTTTACTGGAGCCGCAGGACGCGCATTCTCCGATGGTTTTGTTATTGTAATTCTGTTCTTAGCCAATGCATTTGGTTATTTCATGAACTACATGTACTTTGCCCCAAAGTTCCGTCAACTTCGTGTTGTAACCGCGATTGAAGCAATCAGACAGCGTTTTGGTAAAACTTCAGAGCAATTCTTTACTTGGTTCGGTATGCCGGACAGCCTAATTTCTGCAGGTATTTGGCTAAATGGTCTAGCAATCTTTGTTGCTGCTGTATTTAATATCCCTATGGAAACCACCATCATCTTCACCGGTGCTGTGTTAGTCATCATGTCGGTAACTGGTGGGTCTTGGGCCGTTGTCGCATCTGACTTCATGCAAATGCTAGTTATCATGGCGGTTACGATCACTTGTGCGGTTGCTGCTTACTTCCACGGTGGTGGCATTACGAACATTGTTGATAATTTCCAAGGTGACTTCATGTTGGGGAATAACCTCAACTATGTAAGTGTATTCGTACTATGGGTTGTTTTCATCTTTGTGAAGCAGTTCGGTGTAATGAATAACAGTATCAATGCTTATCGTTACTTATGTGCTAAAGACAGTGAAAATGCGCGTAAAGCGGCAGGCTTAGCATGTATCCTAATGGTTGTTGGCCCTCTTATCTGGTTCCTACCACCTTGGTACGTAAGTGCATTCATGCCTGATTTCGCATTGGAGTACGCTTCAATGGGTGATAAAGCGGGTGATGCTGCTTACCTAGCATTCGTACAAAACGTAATGCCAGCAGGTATGGTTGGTCTATTAATGTCTGCGATGTTCGCTGCAACAATGTCTTCTATGGATTCAGGTTTGAACCGTAACGCTGGCATCTTTGTAATGAACTTCTATAGCCCTGTTCTTCGCAAGAATGCAGAGCAAAAAGAACTCGTGATTGTAAGTAAGCTAACGACAATTCTGATGGGTATAATCATTATCTCGATTGGCCTATACATTAACTCGTTACGTCACTTAAGCTTATTTGATATCGTAATGAACGTGGGTGCATTAATCGGCTTCCCAATGCTTATTCCAATCTTCCTAGGTATGATTATTCGTAAAACACCAGATTGGTCGGCTTGGACTACATTGATTGTCGGTGGTTTTGTTTCTTACATCTTTGGTATTTCTCTACAAGCAGAAGATATTGAACACCTATTTGGTTTAGAGCAACAATTGACTGGTCGTGAGTGGGCAGATCTTAAAGTTGGCTTAAGCTTAGCTGCACACGTAATCTTTACTGGTGGCTTCTTCTTAGCAACTCAATTCTTCTATAAACCTCTATCAACTGAGCGTGAGAAAGAAGTTGATACATTGTTTACTAACTGGAATACACCACTTGTTGCTGAAGGTGAAGAGCAACAAAACCTAGATACTAAACAGCGTTCAATGCTTGGTAAGCTTATCAGCACAGCAGGTTTCGGTATTCTAGCAATGGCTCTAATTCCAAACGAACC